>NZ_RWIM01000178.1 GCF_009764645.1 Pseudomonas sp. PB106 | reverse complement strand
CGGTGGGTCAGTCAGCATTGTTTTGTCTGACACACCGCCATCGCGAGCAGGCTCACTCCTACAAGGAGACCAGCGGTGGGTCAGGAGAGCCAGGGGTTGTTGGCCAGATGCCGGCGTTCGAAATCCTTGATTTGTTCGCAGCGTTGCAAGGTGCTGCCAATGGCGTCCAGTCCCAGCAGCAGCGAAGTTTTGCGCAGACCATCAATCTGAAAATCGATCATGCTGCCATCCGCGAGAGCAATCTGCTGAGCCTCAAGATCGATACTGATTCGCGCCGTTTCCGGCTCACCGACCAGCCGTCCGATTCGCTGCACCTGCGCGTCCTCCAACGTGATCAACAACACCCCGTTGCGCTGGCAGTTATCGAAGAAGATCCCGGCGAAGCTACTGCCGATCAAGGCGCGAATGCCCATCTGCTGCAAGCCCCACACCGCGTGCTCGCGACTGGAACCGCAGCCGAAGTTCGGCCCGACCACCAGAAAACTCGCCCCCTGCCACGCAGGCTGATTCAGCACGAACTGAGGATTCGGCGTGCCGTCCGGCAAAAAACGCAGATCGAAAAACAAACCGCGATCCAGGCCTTTCCTGTCGATGCCCTTGAGAAATTGCTTGGGCATGATCACGTCGGTATCGACGTTGGCGGCCAACAATGGCGCGGCCTGGCCGCTGACCTGGGTGAAGGGTTGCAGGCTCATGGGCGTACTCCAAAGTGGCGGATATCGGTGAGTCGACCGCTGATCGCGGCAGCGGCGACCATCGCCGGGCTCATCAGATGGGTGCGTGCGCCGGCGCCCTGGCGTCCTTCGAAATTGCGGTTGGTGCTGGACGCGCAGCGGTCGCCGGGGGCCAGTACGTCGTCGTTCATCGCCAGGCACATCGAACAGCCGGACTGACGCCATTCGAAACCGGCCTCGATAAAAATCTGCGCCAACCCTTCCGCTTCGGCCTGGGCGCGCACTTCGCTGGAACCGGGGACGATCATCGCGCGCACATGCTCGGCGACTTGCTGCCCACGCACGACACGGGCGGCATCGCGCAAATCCTCGATCCGCGCGTTGGTGCAGGAACCGATAAAGGCATGGCTGATGACGATCTCACTGAGTGGCATGCCGGCTTCCAGGCCCATGTAGTTGAGGGCGCGGCGCATGTCCTGACGCAGGATCGGGTCACTGATCGCCTGCGGATCGGGAACTGTTTCGCCAATCGAGGACGTCTGATCAGGGCTGGTGCCCCAAGTGACCATCGGCTCCAGTCGGCTGGCATCCAGATGCACTTCGCGGTCGAACACAGCATCTGGATCACTGCGCAATTCGCGCCATTTCTCCAGCCCACGCTCCCACCGTTCACCTTCGGGGGCGCGGGGTTTGCCCTTGAGATAGGCGAACACCTTATCGTCCGGCGCCATGAACGCGCCACGCGCACCGGCCTCGACCGCCATGTTGCAGATGGTCATGCGCGCCTCGACGCTCAGGGCATCTATCGTCGAGCCACAGAATTCAATGGCATAACCAGTGGCTCCGGAAGCGCCAATCTGGCCGATCAGCGCCATGATCACGTCTTTGGAGGTCAGGCCCGGCGCCAGTTCACCGTCTACGGTCACGCGCAGGCTTTTCAGACGTTTGTAGACCAGGGTCTGTGAGGCCAGCAGGTGTTCGATTTCCGAGGTGCCGATGCCGAAACCGAAAGCGCCGAGCGCGCCATACGTCGTGGTGTGGCTGTCGCCAGCAGCGATGACCATTCCCGGCAGAATAAAACCCTGCTCCGGCGCGATCACATGTTCGATGCCCTGGCGTTTGTCGAGGATATCCAGCAACTCGATGCCGAAATCCCGGCAGTTTTCCGCCAGATACGACACCTGTCGCGCGCCGCCGGCATCGGGCATCGCGGCCACCCGCAGCGGTGCGGTTGGATTGACGTGGTCAACCACCGCCAACGCCGTCTCCGGTCGCCAGACCCCACGGCCCGCCTCACGCAAACCGCTGAAGGCCTGGGGGCTGGTGTATTCGTTGATCACCTGACGATCAATATAAAGCAGGACATGGCCCTGATCGTCGAGGCGGCACACCGTGTGCGAATCGATGTGTTTGTCGTAGAGGGTTCTGGCGGTCATCAAAGCGCTCACTCAGGCATTCATTGTGATTTCCATGATAGGGAGCGCGGGCGGGGCATCAATTGGCAGAGAGTGATGGCGTCGTGCATGAATCGTGTTTGATCTCGAAAACCTTGTAGGAAAACCCTGTGGGGAGCGAGCTTGCTCGCGAAGGCGGTCGTCAGTCACATCTGCGTTAACTGATCCTCCGCCTTCGCGAGCAAGCTCGCGCCCACAAGACAAGTGTGGTGTTCGGGGAATTGCGAAACATTTGCTTTCATATCCTCTTTCGGGATTTTCAGCACTCATTCGTCTTATAGAGATGCAGGCCGTTCGCGTAGGCAAAAGCCACGAACGGCTTCTCGGGGATTCCCGTGCTGCGAAGCCCGTAGCCACGCGCCCTTTCACCGGATAAAAGACGCTCAATCATGTCGAAGAAATCCCGCTCCAAACTGTGGTTCCTCGTTCATAGCTGGCTGGCGTTACCGATCTGGTTTTTCGTGCTGATCGTGTGCGTCACCGGCACATTGGCGGTGGTCAGCCAGGAAATCGTCTGGCTTGCCAACCCGCAGATGCGTGCCAGCCAGCCGTCGGACGATGCACCGCTGCTCAGCTACGACCAGGTACTCGCGGCGATCAAAAAAGCCGAACCACGCACCGTGGTCGAGAGCATCAGCCGCCCGGATGAGTCGCATTTTGCCTTGGACGTGCGGGTCAGCTACCCGGACGGCCGCGAGCAGACCGTTTACGTCAATCCGTATACCGGGGTGATTCAGGGAGTCGCGCCCGATTTCAACTTCCAGGCCTTCACTCGCGCCCTGCATGGCTGGTGGCTAGTACCGTTCACCAATGGTTTCAGTTGGGGCTGGTACCTGGTGTCGTTCCTCGGTCTGCCGTTGCTGGCTTCGCTGGTGACCGGGCTGGTGGTTTATAAACGCTTCTGGAAAGGATTTTTTAGTCCAACCCTGCGCTTTCGCCACGGCGCGCGAATTTTCTGGGGGGATTTCCACCGCCTGAGCGGCATCTGGTCGATCTGGTTTATAGCCGTCATTTCGATCACCGGCACCTGGTTCCTTATTCAGGCACTGCTGTTCGACAACCACATTTCCATCTCCAGCGAACCGGTCATTCCGGCGATGTCCCGTGAAGCGGTGCCGATCTCGGCCGACGGCAGCCCGCCGCCGCGCATCAGTCTGGATCGCGCCATTGAAATCGCCCAAGAGAAAATCCCCGGCCTCGAAGTCAGCTTTGTCAGCCTGCCGGCCAACGCTTATACCCACCTGAACGTCGGCGGACGCGGCTGGTATCCGTTGATGTTCCAGACCGCGACGCTCGATCCTTACAGTGGTGAGTTGGCCACTTCACGTTTGTTGAGCGACCGCACGTCGCTGGAATTCGTCACCGAATCCATGCGCCCGCTGCACACCGGCGACTTTGGCGGGTTGTGGATCAAGTTGATCTGGTTCTTCTTCGGCCTACTGCTAAGCATGATGGTGCTCAGCGGTTTGTTGATCTGGACCAAACGCACCGCGCTGGCCACGGCCAATGCACTCAAGCGTGAATCGAAGAAAAACCGCGTGCAGGCGCAACCGGCGATGCGCCGGGAAACGTCGGAGGTCAATCCATGAGCAAGTCCGCAGCTTTGCCGCAACCGTCGCGCTTGAGCGTGTTCTGGCACAAATGGCGTTTCCACATCAACGTGCTGTTGCTGCTGATACCGCTGGGTTTCATGCCGAAATACTTCGCCGATGTCGCGCTATTTCGCGGCGATGCCGGCCTCGGTGAACGCGAAGTCGGCGAAATCGCAGTCGGGCCGTGGAGCCTGCGCCTCGCCGAATTGCGCAACGAGGCACCACGTCTGGAAGGCCCGGCCGGTTACATGAAAGGTTTCAACGCCGCGCTTTGTGATGCCTGCATCGACAAAGTCAAAGCCACTTATCTGCGCATCGGCAAACCGCGCAGCCTGCGCGCCGCCGGGGTGATTTTCTTCGGCGCGCCGTATCGCATGGGCGCGCAGTTGCCGGTGCCGGAGAAAACAAAAGCCGACGCCGAACTGTGGATCACCATGGAAGGCTGGGACGGCAGCATGCATCAGGCCTCGATTCCCCTGAGCCAGGCCTCCCCCGCTACCACTGCCTGGCTGACTCAACAAGGAGCCAAACCATGACACGCTCGCAACGCTCTTCCCGCCTGCGGCTGAGCGCCGTGTTGCTGGTGCTTTGCGCCGGTTTCACTGACAGCGCCCTCGCCCACAACCCGATGTGCGAATGCAAAGCCATCGATGCCGAGCAGATCAAATGCACCGGCGGCTTCTCCGACGGCAGCGGCGCGCCGGGGGTGACCCTCGATGTGATCGGCTACGACGAAACCATTCTGGTACCGGGCAAGCTCGGCAGCGATTCAACCCTGACATTCAAGAAGCCGGGCGCGGAATTCTACGTGCTGTTCGACGCAGGCCCGGGCCATGTGGTCGAAATCGACCAAGCGGATATCGAAGCCCCATGAGTACGCCCACCACCCAAGTTGTGCGCCCGGCGGGTGCCGGCCATGAAACCCTCAATGTGCTGCTGTTGTGTCTGTTGATTCTGGCGATTGCCGGTTCGGTCGTCGCGTGGCGCGGGGTTTCCCATGAGCCGGAACCGGTCGCCACCAATCAACTCGACGCGCGCCGCGACCTCAGTGCTGCCGAGCAAGGCATCTATGCCGACCTGCGGGTGACCCTCGACGAAATCCGCTTGCTGCGCGACGAACAGCAAGCCGTGCCGACCCCGCAGAATCTGGCGGACGAAGGCTTTGCCCCGTTTGCCCAGGATGCGAGTTCGGTCAGCCGTGGCGGTCATGTCTGGCAGTTGTTGGCCGACACCGCGTATTTCGGTCAAAGCCAGGTCCCTGCCGTCGCGGGTTCGTTCGTGATGCTGCTCAGCGCCGATGCGCCGGATATCTGGCTCAACCGTGATGCAGCCGTTCAAGCCCCCGCACAACTCACCGCCGCCGCTCTGTCCGCTGCCGGCTGGAAACAGATCGTCGCGCAATACGATGCCGGTGTTACCCGCGAACATCGCCATTGATTCCTCGCCCCTCTCCGAGAGAAGACCGCTTGCCCATGTCTATTTCATCGCCTCGCCGTCCTTTGCTACGCCTGTTTCTGATCGGTCTGTGTGCCAGCCTGCTGAGCCCGCTGGTCAGCGCCGATCCGGCCAAACGCCTGCGCATCGGCATCACCCTGCATCCTTATTACAGCTACGTGGCGAACATCGTCGGTGACAAGGCCGATGTCGTGCCGTTGATCCCGGCCGGTTTCAATCCCCATGCCTACGAGCCTCGCGCCGAAGACATCAAACGCATCAGCGGGCTGGACGTAATCGTGCTCAATGGCGTCGGCCATGACGACTTCGCCGACCGCATGATCGCCGCCAGCGAAACGCCGAACGTCAAGACCATCGAAGCCAACGAAAACGTGCCATTGCTGGCTGCCACCGGGGTCGCCGCGCGCGGCGCCGGCAAAGTGGTCAACCCGCACACGTTCCTGTCGATCAGCGCCTCCATCGCCCAGGTCAACAACATCGCCCGCGAACTGGGCAAGCTCGACCCGGACAACGCCAAGACCTACACGCAAAATGCCCGCGCCTACGGCAAACGCCTGCGACAGATGCGCGCCGATGCTTTGGCCAAGCTGACTCAGGCGCCGAACGCCGAACTGCGCGTGGCCACGGTTCACGCGGCGTATGACTACCTGCTGCGCGAATTCGGTCTGGAAGTGACAGCGGTGGTCGAACCTGCCCACGGTATCGAGCCAAGCCCGAGCCAGTTGAAGAAGACCATCGATCAACTGCGCGAACTCGACGTGAAAGTGATCTTCTCTGAGATGGATTTCCCCTCCACCTACGTCGAAACCATCCAGCGCGAGTCCGGCGTGAAGCTGTACCCGCTGTCACACATTTCCTACGGCGAATACACCGCCGACAAATATGAAAAGGAAATGACCGGCAACCTCAACACCGTGGTTCGGGCGATTCAGGAGTCGGGCGCATGACCTCCAAGGAAACCCTGATCGCCGACAACAGCGAAAAACCTGTGGGAGCGAGCTTGCTCGCGAATCCGCCGGTTCAGGCAACATCTTCGCTGGATGACACTCCGCTATCGCGAGCAGGCTCACTCCTACAGGGTATGGGGCCGACGCTGGATTTTGCGGAGGTTTGTCTGACGCTCGGGCGCACGACAATTCTCGACAAGGTTACGTTTCAGGTACAGCCCGGCACCGTCCACGCGCTGGTCGGCCCCAACGGTGGTGGCAAGAGCTCGCTGATCAAGACCCTGCTCGGGCAGATGCCGCATCAGGGCCAACTCAGCCTGCAATGGCCCGGCGAGCCCGGCACCATCGGTTATGTGCCGCAGGCGCTGGAATTCGATCGCGGTCTGCCGATGACCGTCGACGATTTCATGGCTGCAATGTGCCAGCGCCGCCCGGCATTTCTCGGATTGAGCAAACACTATGCCGGCGCCATCGGCGAAGCGCTGGAACGCGTCGGCATGCAGGACAAGCGCAAGCGCCGTATGGGTGCGCTGTCCGGTGGCGAACGTCAGCGGGTTCTGCTCGCGCAGGGCCTGATTCCGGCGCCGCAACTGTTGGTGCTCGACGAGCCGATGTCGGCCCTCGACGAAGCCGGGATTCAAGTCTTCGAACGTCTGCTCAATGACTGGCGTGCGGCGGGCATCACCGTGCTGTGGATCGAACACGATCTGGAAGCGGTCGGCCGCCTGGCCAATCGCGTTACCGGTCTCAACCGCCGTGTGTTGTTCGACGCGACGCCACAACAGGCACTCACTCCGGAACGCCTGCTGACCCTGTTTTCCACTCACCCACGGAGCGCTGTCTGATGAGTTACGAAGCCTTTCGTTTGATGGTGCAAGGTTGGGCCTCGTCCGGGTATCTGCCGGAAGCGCTGGCCTACGGTTTCGTGGTCAATGCACTGCTCGCTGGCTTGTTGATCGGCCCGGTACTCGGCGGTCTCGGCACGCTGGTGGTGGTCAAGCGTTTCGCGTTTTTCTCCGAAGCCGTCGGCCACGCCGCATTGACCGGTGTGGCCATCGGCATTCTGCTCGGCGAACCCTACACCGGCCCGTACGGCAGCCTGTTCGGCTACTGCCTGTTGTTCGGCATCCTGCTCAATTACCTGCGCAACCGCACCGGTCTGGCGCCGGACACTTTGATTGGGGTGTTCCTCTCGGTGTCGTTGGCACTGGGCGCGAGTCTGCTGCTGATCCTGGCCGGCAAGATCAACGTGCACATTCTGGAGAACGTCTTGTTCGGCTCGGTGCTGACGGTCAACGGCAATGATCTGGCGGTGTTGGCTATCGTCGGTTCGCTGGTCATGGCTTTGGCCCTGCCGTTGTACAACCGCATCATGCTGGCCAGCTTCAACCCGCAATTGGCGGCAGTGCGCGGTGTCGCGGTGAAGACCCTGGATTATCTGTTCGTGATTCTGGTGACGCTGATCACCGTGGCGGCGGTGAAAGTCATCGGCGCGATTCTGGTGGGTGCACTGCTGGTGATTCCGGCCGCCGCTGCGCGTCTGCTCAGCCAGTCGCTCAAGGGCTTTTTCTGGTGTTCGGTATTGATCGCCACCGTCAGCACCTTGTGCGGGATTCTCGCGCCGATCGTGTTCGACCTGCCGATTCCGTCCGGCGCCGCGATCATTCTGGTCGCCGGCATTGCCTTCGCCCTCGCCGCCATCGCGCGCGGCGTCGTCCCCAGCCTCAAAGGGAACCTTGGATAAATGGCTTTTTCATTTCGCAAACTGACTCTGGCCATGGCGCTGTGCGGCGTGGTCTGCATGCCGGTGATGGCCGCCGACAACGCAAAACCGCTGCGAGTGCTGGCTTCGTTACCGATTACCTACGGGCTGGGCGAAGTGCTGCTCAAGGGCACTGATGTCAAGCTCGAGCGCGCCGCACCGGCAAACCTGCCGGGCAGCCGGCAGAGCGCCTACTTCACCGGTCGTGGCGCACCGGCCCTGAGCAAACTGGCGACCGACGCCGACGCCGTCATCGGCGTGCGCTCGCTGTGGCCGGACGATCAGCTGTACCCGATCGCCCGCCGCAGCAACATCCGTATCGTCGAAGTCGACGCGGCGCGCCCGGTGGATGGCGCCCTGCCCGGCATCGCTGTGCAGCCGGATCTGACAGTCGATGGCCTGAACAGTCAGCCGTGGCTGGCGAGCAACAACATGGGGCGGATGGCGGACGTGATGGCAGCGGATCTGGTGCGTCTGGCGCCGAGCGCCAAACCGAAGATCGAGGCCAATCTCGCCGCGCTCAAACAGCGTCTGCTCAAACTCAGTGCTGACAGTGAGGCGCGCCTCGCCAGTGCCGATAACCTGAGTGTGATGAGTTTGAGCGATCACTTCGGCTATCTGATCGGTAGCCTCAACCTGGAGCTGGTTGGGCAGGATCCACGGCCGGACGCGGAGTGGACACCTGAAGACTTGAAAAAGCTGACGGCAACGCTCAAGGACAATGACGTGGCGCTGGTGCTGCACCACCGGCAGCCTTCGGAAGCGGTAAAAGCGGCGATTGCCGAGTCGGGGAGCCAGTTGGTGGTGTTAAGCACTGATGCGGCGGATCCGGTGGCGGAGCTGGAAGGCAATGTGGATTTGCTGCTCAAGGGGTTGAGCGGGGCGTAATTCCAGTTGTACCGCGTGATCGTTCATCGCTGGCAAGCCAGCTCCCACAGAGTTCGCGGCGAACGCAGACTTTGTAATCCCCCCGATACCTGTGGGAGCTGGCTTGCCAGCGATGGGGCCCTGAAAGGCAACACAAAACCATGGCATGAAAAAACCCGCTGACCATCACTGGTCCAGCGGGTTTCTTTTTGCCCGTGTGCTTATTGAGCAGCGGCCTGTGCTTCCATCTTCTGGCGCAGGCTCAGTGGACGCATGTCAGTCCAGACTTCCTCGATGTAGGCCAGGCATTCCTTTTTCAGGCCGCTCTTGCCCACGGTGCGCCAGCCTTCCGGCACGGCTTTGTAATCCGGCCAGATCGAGTACTGCTCTTCGTGGTTGACCACGACCTGAAAGAGGATGTCCTCGCGGTCGAATACTGACGTCATGCTGGTTCTCCATCGTTGTAAGGGTGGGCTGCACAACGGGTGCAGCCGGGTATATAGAAAGAACGTTCGGCGCGCTGAAAAATTTACAGCGCAGCCGTCGCAGCCGCCAAAGCGCGACCGAAGATTTCCGCAACGCGGTCGATTTCGGCGGCAGTAATCACCAGCGGCGGCAGGAACCGCACCACCGCACCGTGACGACCACCCAACTCCAGAATCAAGCCACGCTTGAGGCATTCACGCTGGACCAGCGGCGCCAGACGGGCAAACGCTGGCGGATGGCCGAGCGCATCCGGTGCGCCGTTCGGGTCGACCAGCTCGACACCGAGCATCAGACCGCGACCGCGAATGTCGCCCAGTTGCGGGAAGTCGCGTTGCAGGATGCGCAGGTGCTCGCTCAGGCGATCGCCCATCGCTGCAGCGTGTTCGCAGACCTTGTGCTCGGCCAGATAACGCATCACCGCAGAACCGGCAGCCATCGCCATCTGATTACCACGGAAGGTGCCGGCGTGGGCACCCGGCTGCCAGGTGTCGAGCCAGTCACGATAAACCACCACCGCCAGCGGCAGACTGCCGCCGATGGCTTTGGACAACACCACCACGTCCGGAATAATGCCGGCATGCTCAAAGGCAAACATCTTGCCGGTTCGGGCGAAACCACTCTGGATCTCGTCGACGATCAACGCGACACCGGCCTTTTCAGTGATGCGGCGCAAACCGCGCAACCACTCGATGTCCGCCGGAATCACACCGCCCTCGCCCTGCACGGCCTCGACAATGACCGCCGCAGGCAATTGCACGCCGGCCTCGGGATCGTTGAGCAGGTTGTCCAGATAACTCAAATTGGCCTTCACGCCCGCGGCACCACCGAGGCCGAACGGGCAACGGTAGTCGTAGGGAAACGGCATGAACTGCACGCCGCTGCTGAGCAAGGCGCCCAACGGCTTCTTCGGCCCCAGGCTGCCCATCAGGCTCAGAGCGCCCTGACTCATGCCGTGATAACCGCCGGAAAACGACAGCACGGTGCTGCGCCCGGTGGCAGTGCGCACCAGTTTCAGTGCCGCTTCCACGGCATCGGTGCCGGTCGGGCCGCAGAACTGGATTTTCGCTTCGGCGGCCAGAGCCGATGGCAGCAGAGCAAACAAGTCCTGAACAAACTGGTCCTTGACCGGTGTGGTCAGGTCCAGCGTGTGCAGCGGCAACTCATCGGCCAATACTTGCTGGATTGCTTCGATCACCACCGGGTGGTTGTGTCCGAGTGCCAGCGTGCCGGCACCGGCCAGGCAGTCGATGAACGTGCGCCCTTCGACGTCCTCAACGTACAGGCCCTTGGCGCGTTTGAGCGCCAGGGGAATGCGTCGCGGATAACTGCGCGCATTGGATTCCTGCTGCGCCTGACGTGCGAGCAACGGCGACTCGTTGAACTGATACAGGGCTTCGGCCGGAGCCGAGGAGACCCGGGCCGAAGACTCTTCAATAAGGCTGGTGGCGACTGACATCTCTCGACCCCTCAATTCGCTATGGATAGTGACCAAAACAGCACCGGACAGGTGCGCGTTCCGGTCGCGGGGCGCACTTGCAGGTTTTCCTGTTCTGGAGACGCTTAAGCGAAGCGAGGATTTAGGCCCTTGATCGACTCGTTACCGCTACGACGGCAACGGTTTGCTCATCGGCAGTGTGCGCAGGCCTCTGTGCAGCAGAGGTGACGCTGTTTCGCGGTAGCCAAGATGTCGATAAAAAGCTTCGCCGGTGCGGGTGCTGTTGAGGTGAGCATCAGCCACGCCGCGAATTCGCAACCAGGCTTCGAGATCATCGATCAACGCACGCCCGACACCCCGGCGGAACCACTCGGGCTGGACATGGCACAGCGCAATGTCGCCGTCGGCGGTCGCCATGCCGACACCAACCGGTTTGTCCTGCAACAGAGCGATATTGAGGTATATGCGCGAATCGGCGAGCCAGCGACAGAGCTGATCGGCATTGTGCTGTTCGACCCAGTCGCTGACCTGCTGTGCATTGTTGCGGTGATCGAGCGCACAGCCGATGCGGATCGAACGTTCGATGATGCGGTGGATGATACCGGCGTCAGCCAGTGCGGCCTGACGAATACTGATGCGTGCTTCCATGGCGCTGTCCCCTCAATCCTTTGAGTCAAAGCAGCGCTGACCTTACCCCTGCCCAGACTGGAAGACTAATGGAGAGAGGTTACATTTGATGTGCCGCAATATCAGACCGGCTGCAACGGCATGGTCAACTCGACCCGCAAGCCATCCGGGCGGCTGTCGAAATGCAGCGCACAGTCGCAACGCTGGACGATCGCCTGAACAATCGCCAGCCCCAAGCCGCAACCGGTGCTTTGCCCGTTGCGCCAGAAGCGTTGCGTCAGATGCTGCAGATCGTCCGGCGCAATGCCCGGGCCATGGTCGCGCACGATAAAGCGCACGCGGTTGCCGATGGTTTCCAGGCTCAGCTCCACTGCACAATCTTCAGGCGTATGGCGCAAGGCGTTATCCAGCAGGTTGCGCAAGGCCGCAATCGACAGCACCGCCGGCATCTGCAACGGTGCCGCCGACAGTTCGGCAGGCAGTTGCAGCTTGATTCTCAGACGCTCGCCGCCGGTGGCATCCTGGATCGCCAGTCTGGCCACTTGTTCGGCACTGCATTGCGAGCCGTCATCGAACGACAGACTGCCCTCGACGCGCGCCAGCAAGAGTAATTGCTCAAGGGTCCGATGCAAACGGTCGGCGCCCTCCTCGGCCCGCGCCAGCGATTGATCGCGGGCATTGCCATCGGTCATCCGCGCCACTTGCAGGTGGGTCTTGATCGCGGTCAGCGGGCTGCGCAGTTCGTGGGCGGCATCACCGGTCAGGCGACGTTCGCGTTCGATGGTTTTGCCGATGCGCTGGAACAACTGATTCTGCGTTTCCAGCAGCGGCTTCAGCTCGCTGGGAAATGACTGCAACTGCAACGGTTCGAGCGAGTCGGCGTTACGCCGCATCAACGCCTCGCGCAGACGATTGAGCGGCGCCAGGCCCTGTCCGATGCCCAGCCACAACAGGCACAGGCAACCCAACAACGCCACGCCGACTGGCACCGACGCCGCCAGCAGGATCGACATGTTCAGCGCCTCGCGTTCGATCTGCCGATCCGCCGTGGTAATGCGCACATCGCCGCGCGCGAGGGTGAAGCTGCGCCACGGCGCGCCGTCGATCATTTGATCATGAAAGCCCATTTTTTCGGCTTCCAGCGCTTGTTCGGGATTGTTGTGACTGCGGGCGAGGATCTCCCCGCGCAACGAACTGACCTGACAGGCCATGCCGCCGGGAATGTTCAGTTGTTCGGCACTGAAATGCGTGCCCTCGCCTTTGCTCGGCAAGGTCGGCAGCTGCTCCAGCAACCCGGCCACCATCCGCGCCGAAGCCACCAGACGCTGGTCGAGGGAGAACATCATCTGATTGCGCAGATCGCTGAGCATCCAGGCCGCCGCCAGCGCCCAGATCAGCGCGAAGGCTGCGCCGAGGGTCAGGCTCAGCCGCAATCGCAGACTCATCACTTGCCTTGATCCCCACCGTCGGCCGGACCGAGGCGATAGCCAAGGCCGCGCACGGTTTCAACAATGCCTTTACCGAGTTTGCTGCGCAGGTGATGGATATGCACGTTGAGGGCGTTGCTCTCCAGTTCATCGCTGAATCCGTAAACGCTGTCCTTCAATTGCTCGGTGGAAAGGACCCGGCCGCGGTTGTGCAGCAGCGCTTGCAGCAAAGACTGCTCGCGGCGTGACAAGTCCACCGGCTGTCCGGCCAGCATGGTTTCGCGACTGCTCGGATCGTAAGTCAGCGCGCCGTGTTCGATGAGATTGACGCTGCGCCCTGCGACCCGACGCAACAAGGTTTGCAAACGCGCGAACAGCTCACGCAGATCGAATGGTTTGAGCAGGTAATCGTCGGCGCCCGCCTGCAAGCCATCGACACGATCAGTCACAGAGTCACGCGCGGTCAGAATCAGCACCGGGATTTCCAGTCCGCCGTGTCGCAGTTGCTGCAACAGCTTCAGACCGTCCTCGTCCGGCAAGCCGAGATCGAGCACCATCACATCGAACTCGGCAACCTTGAGCATCGCTCGCGCCTTGGAAGCGCTGTTGACGTGTTCGACGGTCAAGCCTTGCGCCGTCAGTCCGGCAACGATGCCGCTGGCGATCAACTCGTCGTCTTCGCAAACCAGTACGTGCATGGGAGCTCCGTGAGAAAAAACCCGAGTGAAGCAGCTGAGGATTAAGCAGCAATTATGGCAAGGCACACAGTCCACGAGAAGCGTGGGCCGTCGAGCAGATGATAGCTCGTCAGGCGCGACCTGCGGTTGCGGATTTAAATGCACTTCGGGGTTAACCGCTGGCAAGTCGGACATAAAAGGCAGCACTTGCCTTATTCATCAAACAACAACTTGAAGTTAGCCTTGAACAACATTAACAACACAAACTTCACAAGGCTCACCCATGACAACACTTAATAACTTTGTCGCCATCGATTGGCGCAGCGGACCTGACCAAACCTATTTCTTTTTCAAGAACACCAACACTTACTCTCGATTTGATAATGCCGAAAACAGAATCCTTGAAGGGTACCCGAAAGAAGTAACGAACAAGAGCTGGGGTCGTTTTCATCAACATGCGCGCCATCTTCGATTCGGCTTTACGACCACCGGCTTCCTGCCGACGCCTCAGCCTCTGGGGTTCGATTCGGATGTTCTGTGGCTGTTTTACTACGATGGAGATCGACCGATGGTCTGCAAATACGACCAGGACATCGACGATGTCGACAGTACCATGAGCCTGAATGAATCGCCGTGGCGAGCACTGGCGCCTTACTTTGATCGGATCGTTGCCGGAACATGGCGTCTGACGTTAATCCGCCGGCGCCATTTCGAGTTTCTGTTGAACGATGGCCAGCAAATCACACTGGATATGCACAAAATCGATCGCCCGATCATTTCCAAAGTAGGCTGGCCAGGTTTACAACCCTACGCCGATAGAATAATTACCGCGGTACAAATTGACGGCACACTGACTGATAGCGTGTATTACATTTTTCTCACGAATAATGAATACATAAAATATAACCTCATGACATTCAAACTCATATCTGGCCCACGACTCGTTGACGAGGGATCCTGGCCCGGATTGCTTACTTCGAGCTCATAACGCGTCGAGCCGCATTCATCTGTTGCAGTTAATCAAAAAAACAAGGTGTCACGGTCGCAGACGCAAATTCCTTGTTCAGGCGGATGCGGCGAGTACGATTCAGGGCTTTACGACCTGTCGAGCGTGGTTAATCATCGGTTAATCGCCACCCACCACCATGCACCTCACTTGCACAGGGACAAGGCTCCTCCATGCGTCGTTTTTTTCTATTGTTTGCTCTGCTGATCTCAAGCCTGGCCCAGGCCGGCAATAATCCGTTCGACACAAAACCCGAGTTTCTGCCGGTCGACAAGGCATTTGTCCTGACGTCCGAGCGTTTGGAAAGCGGTGAGACCCAGTTGTTCTGGCAGATCACTGATGGCTATTACCTGTATCAGAAACGCCTGAAATTCGATGGGCTGACAGCTGAACAGCAACCGACGCTGCCCGCTGGTGAATCCCACAGCGATGAGTTTTTCGGTGAGCAGCCGGTTTACCGACAGGGTCTGGAAGTGAAAATCCCGGCGTCGGCCAGCGGTCAGATCAAGGTCAGCTATCAAGGCTGTGCCGATGCCGGCCTGTGCTATCCGCCGCAAACCCGAGTGATTGACCTCGGTGGCAAGGCAGCGGTGGCAACCGCGACAGAGGCACCGGATCAAGCCCTGGCCAGCAGCCTGCAACAGCGAGAGCTAGGCTGGAGTTTGCTGGTGTTTTTCGGCCTAGGTCTGTTGTTGGCGTTCACTCCGTGCACGTTGCCGATGCTGCCGATTCTGGCCGGCATGGTCGTGGGTAGCGGCGCCACGCCACGTCGTGGTTTTGCGCTGGCCGGCAGTTATGTGATCTGCATGGCGCTGGTGTATGCCGCGATGGGCGTGATTGCTGCGCTGCTCGGCGCGAATTTGCAAGCATGGCTGCAGAACCCTTGGCTGCTCGGCACCTTCGCTGCGATCTTCGTGGTGCTGGCGTTGCCGATGTTCGGTTTCTTTGAACTGCAACTGCCAGTGGCGCTGCGTGATCGCCTGGAACACGCCTCGCGCAGTCGCAGTGGTGGCAGCCTGATCGGCGCCGGTGTACTGGGCGCGCTGTCCGGATTGCTGGTCGGCCCTTGCATGACCGCACCGCTGGCCGGTGCCCTGCTTTATATCGCGCAGAGCGGCAACGCCTTGCACGGCGGTTTGATTTTGTTCTCGCTGGGCATTGGCATCGGCGTACCGCTGTTGCTGCTAGTCACCGTTGGCAACCGCTTCCTGCCCAAACCCGGCGCGTGGATGAACCTGCTCAAGGGCGTGTTCGGTTTCCTCTTCCTCGCCACGGCGTTGCTGATGCTGCGTCCGGTATTGGACGCGTCATTGTGGCTGGGTCTGTGCGGCGCGCTGCTGTTGATCGCCGCGTTTTGTGCCTGGAAACAGTCTGAAGGTTTTGGCCGCGTCGCTCAGTTGTTCGGCGCCACCTCGCTGTTGCTGGGGTTGTGGGGCAGTCTGCTGGTGATTGGTGCGGCGGGCGGCGGCGATGATCCGTATCAGCCATTGCAGGTTTACAGCGCCGGTCGCGCCGTTGGTACGACGCCAACGGGCCATGACGCCTTCACCACGCTCAAGGAACCGGCTGCACTGCAACGCGAACTCGATGCGGCAAAAGCTCAGGGCCAATGGGTTCTGCTCGATTATTACGCCGACTGGTGCGTGTCGTGCAAAGTCATGGAGAAACAGGTGTTCGGCAAGGACAAGGTGATGCAGGCGCTGAGCGACGTGCGTCTGCTGAGACTCGATGTCACCGCCGACAATGCTGCCAGTCGCGAACTGCTCAGCCGCTACAAAGTGCCAGGGCCACCGAGCTTCGTGTGGATCGGTACGGACGGCGAAGAACGTCGCAGCCAGCGCATCACCGGTGAAGTCGACGCCGACACGTTCCTGCAACGCTGGACTGCCACCCGAGACGCCAATTAATGCTGACTTTCACCCTCGGCACCTTCGCCATCGCACTTAACCACCTGCTGCTGATCAGTGCTTTGGCGCTGGCGACGTTTGTCGGTTGGCGGGTCGCCAAGCGCGGCGGCGATAACCCCGAGTCGGCGCTGTTCAGCCTGTTTCTGCTCGGCATGCTGGCGGCGCGCATCGCCTTTGTCGCGCTGTACTGGAGCCATTACCGTAACGATCCGTGGCAGATCGTCGACTTGCGCGACGGCGGTTTTCTCGCTTGGCCGGGGGTGATCGTTCTGCTGCTGGCGGCGTTCTATCGCGGCTGGCGCCGTCTCGGCCTGCGTCGTCCGCTGGGCTTTGGCGTGGCCAGTGGCGTGGCGTTCTGGTTGATGGCGACTTTGTCCTTGAACATCTACGAACAAGGCACACGCTTGCCGGACATTTCTCTGCGCAATGCCGCCGGGGAAACCATCCAGCTCAGCGACTATCAGGGTGGCCCGCTGGTGATCAACCTGTGGGCCACCTGGTGTCCGCCGTGCCGCCGTGAAATGCCAGTGCTGGAAAGCGCCCAGCAACAACGCCCGGACCTGACCTTTCTGTTCGTCAATCAGGCCGAAAGCATGCAAAGCGTGGCGACGTTTCTCGAAACCCAGGGCCTGAGCCTGAATAACGTGCTGTTCGATCGTCGCGGCCAGCTCGGTCAGGCGGTGGGTTCCATGGCATTGCCGACTACGCTGTTCTATAGCCCCGACG
The DNA here is from genome assembly GCF_009764645.1 of Pseudomonas sp. PB106. Lineage (GTDB taxonomy): Bacteria > Pseudomonadota > Gammaproteobacteria > Pseudomonadales > Pseudomonadaceae > Aquipseudomonas. Next base: position 16,026 of record NZ_RWIM01000178.1, on the reverse strand, counting down.
GGCGTCTGCTGGCCAGTCATCTTGGCGAGTTGTCCAACGCTAGCCTGGCCCGCGCTCTGGAAAATTTTGACGTGCCGTCTTCAAATCCGAATCAGGCCATCGCACCGGCCACTTCTTCAAGGAAACTGCCATGCCCCGCCTCCGCCACCTGCTGACGCTGACTCTGGGCTCTGTCCTGCTGCACTTGCCGTCGGTGCAGGCCGCAGAAGAACTGCCTGCGGCGATCAAAAAGATCGAAGCCAAAGGCGCGAAAATCGTCGGCCAGTTCGACGCCCCCGATGGCCTGCGCGGTTACGCAGCGCAATATCAGAACCGCGGCATGGCGCTGTACCTGACCCCGGATGGCAAGCACGTACTGCTCGGTAATCTGTACGACGCCGACGGCAAAGACCTGAGCAGCGAGCCGCTGCAGAAACTGGTGTATGCGCCGATGGCCAAAGAAGTCTGGGCCAAGTTCGATGCGAGCAACTGGATTCAGGACGGCAACAAGGATGCTCCGCGCACCGTGTACCTGTTCAGTGATCCGAACTGTCCATACTGCAACATGTTCTGGGAACAGGCGCGGCCCTGGGTGAAATCCGGCAAAGTGCAGCTGCGGCACATCATGGTCGGGATCATCCGCGAAGACAGCCCGGGCAAATCAGCGGCGCTATTGGCCGCGAAAGACCCGGCCAAAGCGCTGGAAGATCACGAGAAGGCTGGCAAGGGCAGCTCGCTCAAAGCGTTGAAAGATATCCCTGTCGCTGTGCAGACCAAACTGGCGGCGAACATGCAGTTGATGGAAGACCTCGATTTGCAGGCCACGCCGGCGATTTTCTACCTGGATGACAAAGGCGAGTTGCAACAGCAGCAAGGCGCGCCTTCGCCGGACAAGTTGACGAAGATTCTTGGGCCGAAATAACCAAGATCAAAAGATCGCAGCCTGCGGCAGCTCCTACATAAGAGCGCGTTTTCTGTAGGAGCTGCCGCAGGCTGCGATTTTTTCAATGGCGTTCAGCCAGGAAGGTAAACAACACTTGCGTCACAAACTCGGGGTTCTCCAGATTGGAAATATGCCCCGCCTCCGGCACCAGCACCCACGGGCAACCAATCAACTCGGCCATTTCCTTGGCTTCCGACGGTGGCCGTGGTTTGTCCTGATCGCCGCAGACCACCAGCGTGGTCGCGGCACTCAGTTCGCTCAGACGCGGCAACACGTCATCCCGGCCAAATGTGATGCGCCCCATCGGCACAATGCTTTCGCGTAGCTGATCGGCGGAGTAAGCCGCCAGTTTGGCGCGGAAGTCCTGATACAACGCCGACTGCGGATCAATGCCCGGACGGAAGAAAATCGGCACGACGATATCCAGCAACTGTTCGGAGATTTCGCCGGTGTCTTCGATTTGTTTGAACAGCGAGAAGTAGTACTGACGGGTGAGTTCCGGTTCGACGCCGACGTAAGTGTCCATCAGTACCAGACCATTGATCCGCTGCGGTGCCGACAGCGCCAGACGCACGCCCCACATGCCGCCAACCGACAGGCCAACCAGCGTGACCTGATCGATGTCCAGATGATCGAGCAGGGCCTGCGCCTGTCGGGCAATGTCATCCAGTGATGTGGTGTTTTGCGGCAACTGGCCGGATTCGCCATGCCCCCACAGGTCAAGCGCAATCACCCGGTAGTGCGGCGATAACGCGGCGATCTGCGGCGCCCACATCGTCTGATCCCACAAGTAACTGCCAGCCAGCAATACTGCCGGGCCAGTGCCTTGATCAATGTAATGCAGTGCTTGTCCGTCAACCGTGAAAAAAGGCATCGACCATCCTCGCGACAAAAAACAGAACCGGCAGACTGAGCTGCCGGTTTCTGATCGTCAATCGAGAATTGTCTGCAAATGTGCCGGTTTAAATCTGTTGAATTCACTGACGCCATCGCTGGCAAGCCAGCTCCCACAGTGTCCGAAGGTGTTCACAAGTTTTGTGTTCACATCAGGAAATTGTGGGAGCTGGCTTGCCAGCGATGGGGCCAGTGCAGACGCTAGAAAATCAAAGCCCCTCCAGCTCCGCCATCAAATCATTCAACCGATCAACCTTCTCTTCAGTGATATCACTCGCCGCCAGTCCATCAATGTATTCAGCCAATTCCTCCACCGTGCTGCACTCGAACATCGCCCGCAGCGGCACGTCGCGTTGCAGGGATTTCTGCACCCGCGAAGCGATCTGCGTGGCCAGCAACGAGTGTCCGCCCAGCTCGAAGAAGTTGTCGCGGACGCCGACCTGCTCGACCTTCAACACTTCGGCCCAGATATCGGCCAACGTCTGCTCCAGTTCATTGCGCGGAGCCAGATAATCCTGGCTCTGCAACTGGCCGATTTCCAGAACCGGCAAGGCTTTGCGGTCGAGTTTGCCGTTGGCATTCAGCGGCAGCTGATCGAGCCACAACCAGTGCAGCGGCACCATGTATTCCGGCAGTTCGGCGCGCAGTCGCTGCTTGATTCGCTCCAGACGTTCGCTTGGGTTGAGTGCCGAATCCGGCGCCACCAGATAGCCGACCAAATGCTTGCCATTGACGCCTTCCTGCACACCCACCGCGCCATCGCGCACTTCCGGCTGTTCATGCAGGCGCGCTTCGATCTCACCCAGTTCGATGCGGTAACCGCGAATCTTCACCTGATGGTCAACCCGGCCGACGTACTCCAACACGCCGTCACTGCGGCGCCGGGCCAGGTCACCCGTGCGATACAGACGCTCGCCCGGCGCACCGAACGGGTTCGGCACAAACACCGGCGCAGTGCGCAACGGATCGCTGACATAACCGCGACCGACGCCCGTGCCTGCGACGCACAACTCACCCACCGCACCCAACGGCACCAGCTCCAGCGCGCCATCGACCAGATAGAGCAAGTTGTTGTCGGTCGGCGTACCGATGGGCAAGTAACTGCCGCGCGTCGAGGCCATGTCGACACGGAAGAACGCCACGTCATCCGAGCACTCCGCCGGACCGTAAGCGTTGACCAGGCCGATGTCCGGGTAACGCAGCAGCCATTGATGCGCCAGTTTCGGCGGCATGGCTTCACCGGTCGGCAACATCCAGCGCAGACCATCGAGGCTCAGTCGCTCCGTGGCGAGCATGCCCTGAATCAGCGATGGCACGCTTTCCAGCACGGTGATGCCCTGCGTCTGCACGTGCACCAGCAAACCTTGCGGATCGTGGGCGATGGTATTCGGCACGATGTCCACCCGCGCGCCGAACAGCGGCGCGGCGAGGAACTGCCAGACCGAAATATCGAAGCTTTGCGATGCGGTCTGGGCGATCACGTCGGCGTCGCTCAAATTCAAGTACGGCAGCTTGCTCAACTGGTTATTGAGCATGCCGCGCTGTTCGACCATCACGCCTTTCGGCAGGCCAGTGGAGCCCGAGGTGTAGATCACGTAAGCGAGGTTGTCCGGGCCGCTGTAAATACCCAAGTCCTGCGCCGATGTCGCCGCTGCCTGAATCTCTTCCCAAACCAGCAAGCGCGGGCGATTGGCGCAGCTGAACTCATCCAGCAAGGTCTGCGCTTGTTCAACGCAGGCTTGAGTGCACACCAGCACCGGCGTGCGGCTCAGTTCGATGATGCGTTGCAGACGCTGACTCGGCAGGCCCGGATCCAGCGGCAGATAACCCGCGCCGGCCTTGAAGCTGCCGATGATCATGCCGAGCAGATCGAGATTTCGTTCGCCGAGCAATGCCACCGGTTGATCCATCTGCACCCCGGCCGCGACCAGTGCGTGGCCGAGACGGTTGGCGTTGTGGTTCAGCTCGGCATAGCTCTGTTGCTGATCAAGGTACGTCGCGACGATGCGTTGCGGATGCGCGGCAACCTGCGCTTCGAACAGCGCAACGTAGCTCTGCTCCAGCGGATAGTCGTGGGCGCTCTGGTTGCAACCGTGCAGGAGGAAATCCTCTTCCTCGGTACCCAGCAGCGGCAGATCGGCCATGTCGCCATGGAAACCATCGACCAGCGCCAGCAGCAGACGCTTGAACTCGCCGAGCATGCGCTCGATGGTCGATTCGTCGAAGTAACGCTGGTCATACGACAGGTGCAAGCCGAGGTCATCACCCGGGTAGCACACCGCCGTCAGCGGGAAGTTGGTGTGGGTACGACCTGAATCCGAGGTCGCATTCAGACTCTGCGCACGATCGAGCACCGAGACTTCCACCGGTGCGTTTTCGAAGACGAACAGGCTGTCGAACAGCGGCTGGCCTTTCGGCAATTCGCTTTGTTCCTGGATGTTCACCAGCGGCAGGTATTCGTACTCGCGAAGCTGCATGTTGCTGTCGAGCAAAGCGCTCAGCCACTGACGCACGCTGCTGCGCTGATCGTCCGCAGGCATCTTCACCCGCAGCGCAATACTGTTGATGAACAGGCCGACGGTGCGTTGCATCTCTGGCATGTCCACCGGGCGACCGGCCACGGTCACGCCGAACAGCACGTCACGATCACCGCTCATGCGGCGCAGCACCAAGGCCCACGCCGCTTGGGCGAAGGTGTTGATGGTCAGTTGATGGGCCTGCGCCAGTTCACGCAGACGCGCACCGTCCTCGACGTTGAGGCGAGTGTAGCGGTCGCCAACGATCATGCCGCCGCTTTCGCCGGCATGTTCGCGCAGGAATGGCCGGTCGCTCGGGATCGGCGTAGTGCGCTCGAACCCTTGCAGGTTCTGCTGCCACCACTGGCGCGCTTCGGCGAGGCTCTGGCGTTGCAGCCAACCGATGTAATCGCGATAACGCGGCGGCACGGCGAGTTGCGCTTCACGACCCTCGCCCATCGCGGTGTAGATCTCGAAGAAGTCGTTCATCAGCAGCGAACGGCACCAGGCATCGATGAGGATGTGGTGGTTGCTCATCATGAACCAGTACCGCGCCGCGCCGACCTTGATCAGGCGCAAGTAGAACGGTGCCTGATTGAGCAGATCGAAACCGGCCTCACGCTCGCTTTTCAGGAGCGTTTGCAGCTTCGGCTCCTGCTCGGTTTCAGCAATGGCGCTCCAGTCCAGATACTCGATCGGCGTGCGACCCGGCGTGTGAATCACTTGCAGCATGTCTTCGCCGACGTTCCAGCAGAACGACGCGCGCAGCGCTTCGTGACGGGCGATCACCGCTTGCCACGCCTGGGCGAAACGCTCGGCGTCGAGTTCGCTGTTGATGCGGTAACGATCCTGCATGTAGTACAGACCGGTGCCCGGTTCGAGCAAGGTGTGCAGCAACATGCCTTCCTGCATCGGCGTCAGCGGATAGACGTCTTCGATGTGCGCGGCGGGCACCGGCAAGGCATCGAGTTGTGCCTGAGTCAGATGCGCCAGCGGGAAGTCCGACGGCGTCAGCCCACCGGCGTCGTCTTGCAGGCAATGGCCGATCAGGCTTTGCAGCTCACCGAGGTAGGCATCGGCCAGATCGTGGATGGTTTGCACGTCGTAACGCTCGGCGCTGAAGGTCCAGCGCAGCAGCAGTTCACCGCCGTAAACCTGACTGTCGACGCTCAACTCGTTCGGCAACGGCGCCTGCGGATCGTGGGCGGCACCGACCGGCTCATCCAGCGGACGGAACAGCGCATCGCTGCCGAAGCTCTGGTCGAACTGGCCGAGGTAGTTGAAGGTGACCGGCGCATTCGGCAGCGCCGCCATGCTGCGCTGGCTGAGGTCATCGGCCAGATAACGCAGCACGCCATAACCGAGGCCTTTGTGCGGCACCGCGCGCAGTTGTTCCTTGATCGCTTTGATCGAAGCGCCCTGCCCGGCGGCTTCTTCGATGTTGTGCGGGGTCAGGCGCAATGGATAGGCGCTGGTGAACCAGCCGACGGTACGGGTCAGGTCGATCTCGTCGAACAGGGTTTCGCGGCCGTGGCCTTCCAGTTGAATCAGTGCCGATGGCTGCCCGCTCCAACGGCACAGCACGCGGGCCAATGCGGTTAACAATAGATCGTTGACCTGCGTGCGATAAGCCGCCGGCGCCTGTTGCAGCAGCTGTTTGGTGTGCTCGGCATCGAGGCGCACGCTGACAGTTTGTGCATGACGATTCTGCTGGCCGCCCTGCGGGTTTTCGCACGGCAGTTCGGCGCTCGAACCGGCCAGTTGGGTCTGCCACCAATTGAGCTCTTCGCGCAGGGATTCGCTGCCAGCGTAGGCCTGCAAACGCGCGGCCCAATCCTTGAAGGCACTGGTTTTCGCCGGCAGTTTCACCGCTTGCTCGGCGTCGAGTTGGCGATACACGGTTTGCAGATCGTCGAGCAGAACCCGCCACGACACACCGTCGACCACCAAGTGATGGATGGCGATGAACAAGCGTTGCTGACCTTCAGGGCCATCGACCAGCACCGCACGCACCAGCGGGCCTTGCTCCAGATCGAGGCTGCGCTGGGCGTCGGCGAACAGTGCCTCGCACTTGTCCATCGAGGTCACGCGCACTTGCCACAACACCGCCGCATCGGAAACGGGTTGATGCGTTGCTTGCCATTGGCCGTTGGTCTCGCTGAAGCGCAGACGCAAGGCATCATGCTGCTCGATCACCGTCAGCAGCGCCTGCTCCAGACGATGCGATTCGAGGGTCACGGTCGGTTCCAGCAACAGCGCCTGGTTCCAGTGCTGACGCTCAGGGATTTCCGTGTCGAAGAACCAATGCTGAATCGGCGTCAGACGCGATTCACCAGCGACCAAGCCTTGCTCCGCCGTCACCTGTTCGGTGCGGCTGGCCACAGCGGCGAGGGTCTGCACGGTTTGGTGCTGGAACAGATCGCGCGGGCTGAAATGAATGCCCTGCTGGCGCGCACGGCTGACCACTTGAATCGACAGGATCGAGTCGCCGCCGAGTTCGAAGAAGTTGTCGTTGAGGCCGACCTGTTCGACGTTGAGCACCGCGCACCAGATCTGCGCCAGGGTTTGCTCCAGTTCGTTGCTCGGCGCGACGTAGTCCTGACGATTCAACTCCGGATCCGGCGCCGGCAAGGCGCGGCGGTCGAGTTTGCCGTTGGCGGTCAGCGGCATGCTCGCCAGCAGAATCAGGTGCGTTGGCACCATGTAATCCGGCAGTTGTGCCTTGAGGTGCGATTTGAGCGCGTCGCGCAGTTCAGCCTGTTTGGCTTCGCTGTGCTCGGCGACCTCGGTGACCAGATAGCCCACCAGTTGTTTGCCGCTCGGCGCATCGAGTGCGAGCACCACGGCTTCGCGGATCGAATCATGATCGAGCAGGCGCGTTTCGATTTCGCCCAGTTCGATCCGGAAACCACGGATTTTCACCTGATGGTCGATCCGGCCCAGGTACTCGACCAGACCATCGGCGCGTTGGCGCACCAGGTCACCGGTGCGGTACATGCGCCCGCCGTCGGTGGCGAACGGGTCAGCGATAAAACGTTCGGCGGTAATGCCCGGACGGTCGTGATAGGCCTGCGCCAGACCGGCACCACCGACGAACAATTCACCGGTCGCGCCTTGCGGCACCAGCGCCAGATCGGCGTCGAGAATGTACGCAACACGCGCGCCGATCACGCTGCCGATCGGCACACTGCCGGCGCCCTCTTCCAGCACCTCCGGCGCCAGACTGGCCAACGGCATCACCACGGTTTCGGTCGGGCCGTAGGCGTTGAAGAACACCGCCGGTTTGAACGCTGCACGAATCCGTTGCAGATGTTCGCCGGTCAACGCTTCGCCGCCGGTGATGATCATCCGCACCGGGAGGATTTCGTTCTGCGTCGAGAGGAACTGCGCCAACTGGCTGCCATAGCTCGGGGTGAAACCGAGTACGTTAATTTTATGCGTGCGGATCAGGCCGCAGATTTCTTCCGCGTCCCACTGACCTTGCGCACGCAATACGACCTGCGCGCCGCTGAGCAACGGCACCAGCAGACGCTCGGTAGCAGCGTCGAAGTTGATCGAATAGAAATGCAATTCGCAATCGTCCGGGCGCATACCGAAACGCTCGATCACCGCTTGGCAGTGCATGGCGATTTCGCCGTGGGAGACCACCACGCCTTTCGGCTTGCCGGTCGAGCCCGAGGTGTAAATCAGGTACGCCTGATGCTGCGGCAGGCTGATAAACGGCAGCTCGGTGGCCGGGTAAGCGGCGAGTGCCGCGCGGTCCTCTTCCAGACACCAACGCGCCACGCTCGGCGGTAGATCGCCGAGCGCTTTGAACATGGCGCGATCACTGAGCAGCAGACCGATGCGGCTGTCTTCGATCATGTAATGCAGACGGTCGAGCGGGTATTCCGGGTCCAGCGGCACATACGCGCCGCCAGCCTTGAGAATCGCCAGCAGGCCGATGACCATTTCCAGCGAACGCTCCAGCGCCAGACCAACCCGCACTTGCGGGCCGACGCCACGCTCACGCAGCGCCCAGGCCAGGCGATTGGCGCGGGCGTCGAGTTCGGCGTAGCTCAGGGTCTGCCCGGCGAAGGTCAGGGCCGGCGCGTCTTTGCGCGCCAATGCCTGCTCGGCGAACAGATGATGAATGCACTGATCGAGACGATGCTCGCCCGGCTCGATGCCGAGGCTGTCGAGCAGTTGCTGTTGTTCCGGTTGATCGAGCAGCGGCAGTTCACTGAGGCGCTGTTGCGGATCGGCGATCAACGCTTCGAGCAGGTTGCGCCAATGTTTGGCCATGCGCGCGATGGTCGGCTCATCGAACAGATCGGTGCTGTACGTCAGGCAGCAACCGAGGCGATGGTCGAGGTCAGTGACTTCCAGGTTGAGGTCGAACTTGGTCGCCCGCGCATCGTTGGCCAGGTATTCCACGGTCATGCCGGCGAGCCTGCGGCTCTGCTGGAATTCCCAGCGCTGCACGTTGCACATCACCTGGAATAGCGGGTTGTACGCGGCACTGCGCGGCGGCTGCAAGGCCTCAACCAGATGATCGAACGGCAGATCTTGATGGGACTGGCCTTCGATCACGGTGTGGCGCACCTGGTCGAACAATTCGCCGACCGACATCATGCCGTCGAGCTGGCAGCGCAGCACTTGGGTGTTGAGGAATGCACCGATCAGCCCTTCGCTTTCCGGACGGATGCGGTTGGCCACCGGCGCGCCGATGCGTAGATCGGTCTGGCCGCTGTAGCGGTATAGCAGCGTGGCGAGCGCGGCAGTCATGGTCATGAACAGGGTCAGACCGTTTTGCGCATTGAACGCCCGAACCCGTGCGGCGAGGTCGTCGCTCAGATCGAAACGGAACAGTTCACCCTGATGACTTTGCACCGGCGGACGCGGACGGTCGCCGGGCAATTCCAGCAGCGGATGTTCACGCCCAAGTTGCGCGGTCCAGTAGTCGAGTTGACGCTGACGCTCGCCGGATTCCAGCCAGTTGCGCTGCCAGACGCTGTAGTCGAGGTATTGCACCGGCAGCGGTTGCAGCGGCGAATCGCGATCATCGACAAAAGCTTCATACAACGCGCTGAGTTCACGGGCGAAGATATCCATCGCCCAGCCTTCGGTGACGATGTGGTGCAGGGTCAGGACAAAGTAATGCTCCTGCTCGGCGGTTTTCACCAGACAGGCGCGCAGCAGCGGACCGCTTTCCAGATCGAACGGCAGATGCGCTTCTTCATCGGCGAATTGCTGAACCTGTTGCTCGCGCAGATCGGCAGCAGTCTTCGAGAAATCTTTCCAGCCCATGCGCACGCCGGTTTCGGCATGCACCTGCTGACGGGCGATGCCGTCGACACTCGGGAACGTGGTGCGCAGGGTTTCGTGGCGCAGGATCAGCGCTTGCAACGCGGCCTCGAAACGCTCGACATGCAACACGCCACGCAGGCGCGCCATGCCGCCGACGTTATACGCCGGGCTGTCCGGCTCCATCTGCCAGAGGAACCACATGCGCTGTTGCGAGTACGACAACGGCACCGGTTGGCTGCGGTCGACCTTGTCGATTGGCGGCTGTTTGTTGGTGCGGCCGCTGACTTGAATCAGACGGATCTGCTCGGCGAAATCACCGAGTTCGCTGTGCTCGAACAACGCTCGCAACGGCAGTTCGACGTCGCAGGCCTGACGGGTGCGCGAGATGATTTGCGTGGCCAGCAGCGAGTGGCCGCCGAGGGCGAAGAAGTCGTCGCGCAGACCGACTTGCGCCAAGCCGAGCACTTCGCGCCAGATCGCGGCGATCTGTTGCTCAAGTTCAGTGACTGGTTCGACGTGTTCACGTACTTGCCATTGCGGCTCGGGCAAGGCGCGACGGTCGAGTTTGCCGCTGGGGCTTAGCGGCATTTCGTCGAGGCGCATCAGTTGCGCCGGGACCATGTATTCCGGCAGTTCGTCGGCCAATGCGCTTTTCAGGCGAGTGATTTGCGCGTCGTGGTCTTCGTTGGCATCGGTCGTGGTGAAGTAGCCGATCAATTGCGCGCCGGCAGCGGTTTCGCGCACCAGCACCGCGGCTTGGGCGACGCCGTCCTGGGCGAGCAAGCGCGCTTCGATTTCTTCCGGTTCGACGCGGAAGCCACGCAGTTTGACCTGCTGATCGAGACGGCCGAGGTATTCGATCACGCCATCGGATGTCCAGCGTGCGCGGTCGCCGGTACGGTACAAACGCGCGCCCTGTTCGCCCAATGGATCGACCACAAAGCGTTCAGCGGTCAACGATGGCCGACCGAGATAACCGCGAGCCAGACCAATGCCGCTGATGCACAGTTCACCCGGCACACCGGCCGGCACTGGATTGAGATCGGCATCGAGCACGCGGCAAATCACGTTGCCCAGCGGACGGCCAATCGGCGAGCGTTCGCCATCGGCCGTGGTGCAATGCCAGTGGGTGACGTTGATCGCGGTTTCGGTCGGGCCGTAACGGTTGTGCAATTGCACCGCTGGCAGTTGTGCGAGGACGCGGTTGCGCAGTTCGGCGGGCAGCGCTTCACCGCCGGAGAATACCCGGCGCAGGCTGGTGCATTCGGCGCTCAGCGGTTCATCGATGAACAGCGAGAGCAGCGGCGGGACAAAGTGCAGCGTGGTCACGCCGTAGGCTTGAACCAGTTGCGCAATGCGATGCGGGTCGCGGTGTTCCCCGGGGCCGGCGATCAGCAGGCGCGCGCCGGTGATCAGCGGCCAAAAGCACTCCCACACCGACACGTCGAAACTGATCGGCGCCTTTTGCATCAGCACATCGGTTTCATTCAGGCGATAAGTGTTCTGCATCCACTGCAGACGTTCGGCCAGTGCCGCGTGGGTGTTGCCGACGCCTTTCGGCTGACCGGTGGAACCCGATGTGTAAATCACATAGGCGAGGTTGTCGCCGTGCAGGTGCAGGCCCGGTGCCTGGCTCGGCCAGTTTTCCAGGTGCAACGCGTCCATGGCGATGATGCTGACGCCGTCGCTGGCCGGCAAGCGACCGAGCAATTCGGTCTGGGTCAGCAGCAGTTCGACGCCGCTGTCGCGGAGCATGTAGGCGAGGCGCTCGGCCGGGTAATCCGGGTCCAGCGGCACATAGGCGCCGCCGGCCTTGATGATTGCCAACAGACCGATCAGCAATTGCGGCGAACGTTCGGCGGCGATGGCCACGCAAACGTCCGGGCCGACGCCTTTGTCGCGCAGGTAATGCGCGAGGCGGTTGGCCTGGCTGTGCAATTCAGCGAAGTCGAGGCTGCCTCCGTCCCACACCAACGCGGTGCGTTCCGGGGTTTGGCGGGCCTGTTCGTTGAGCAGTTCCGGCAGCCATTGTTGCGCCGGAGTGCACGGTGCGACGCTCCAGTTTTCTTGCTGATCGTGCTCGCCGACGGTGAGCAATTGCAGATCGCCAATCGCTTGTTCCGGATGCTCGCAGACTTCACGCAACAGGTTGCTGAAGTGTTCGGCCAGACGTTCGATGGTCGCGGCGGCGAACAATTCGCTGGCGTAGTCGAACGACAAGGTCAGGCGACCGTTACGGTCTTCTTCGCTGTGCAGTTGCAAGTCGAACTTGGCTTCGCGGCTGTGCCACGGCAGCTCTTCGGCGAGCAGACCCGGCAGGCGTTTGAGCGCACTCAAGTCGCGCTGTTGGTGGTTGAACATGACCTGGAACAAACCCTGTTCGCGGGCCTGCGGAAAGGCTTCGAGCAATTGTTCGAACGGCAGATCCTGATTCGCCTGCGCGCCGAGTGCGGCCTGTCGGGTCTGGGCCAGCAGTTCGACGAATGACAGGCGTGAATCAATCTCGGCGCGCAGCACTTGGGTGTTGATGAAGAAGCCGATCAGGCCCTGGGTTTCCAGGCGCGGGCGGTTGGCGTTCGGTACGCCGATACGGATATCGCGTTGACCGCTATAGCGATGCAGCAGGCTCTGGAAAGCCGAGAGCAGCAGCATGAACGGCGTCGATTGATGCGCCTGCGCGGTGTTGCGGATCGCATCGCTGAGGCCCACGCCCAGACGCACGGTGTGGCGGGCGGCGCTGTGAACGTGTTGAACCGAACGCGGGTAATCAGTGGCCAGTTCCAGCGTTGGATGTTCGTCACCCAACTGCGCTTTCCAATACGCCAGTTGCCGTTCGCCCTCGCCTTGCGCCAGCCATTGGCGCTGCCAACTGCCGTAGTCGGCGTATTGAGTTGGCAGCGACGCGAGGCTGGCAGTCGCGCCTTGCGAAGCGGCGGCGTACAGGCGCGAGAATTCGTCGATCAATACATTCAGCGACCAGCCGTCGGCGATGATGTGGTGCATCGTCACCAGCAGTTGGTGATCTTCGTCGTCGAGGCGCACCAGCGTCACCCACAGCAGCGGACCTTTTTCCAGGTCGAACTGGGTGCGTGCTTCATCTTCGCGGATTTGCAGGGCGCGGGCTTCGCGCTCATGGGCCGGCAGGTCGCTGATGTTGATCAGTTGCAGGTTGAATTCAGCGGCGGTATCGACGTGTTGCAGGGCCACGCCGTCACGTTCGAAGAAGCGTGTGCGCAGGGATTCGTGGCGCTCGATCAGTTGCTGGAAACTGGCGCGCAAGGCGTCTTCGTCGAGCTCGCCGCGCAAGCGCAGGCCGCCGGGAATGTTGTAGGCGCTGCTTTGCGGGTCGAGTTGCCAGGTGATCCACAGGCGGTTTTGCGCCAGCGATTGTGGCATAGGCTCACTGCGCGACAGCGTGGTGATTGCGCCTTGGGCACTGCCGCCGTCCTGTTGCTGTTGCGCCACGGCTGCGGCGAACTCAGCCAGCGTCGGCGCTTCGAACAGCAAACGCAGGTTCAGCTCAAGGCCAAGCTCATCGCGAACCTTGGCAATCACTTGCGTGGCGGCGATCGAGTTGCCGCCAAGAAGGAAGAAGTGGTCGTCGGCGTTGACCTGTTTGACGTTGAGTTGCTCGGCCCAGATCTTGCCGATCAAGGCTTCGAGTTCGGACGCGCTGGTGGTTGCTTGTTGGATTTCGGCTGCCGCCGACGGGAACACCGCGTAGCTATCGAGGCTGCCATCGGCCAGACGATTGCGGCACGCCGAGCGCTGCAATTTACCGCTGGAGGTTTTCGGCAATGCGCCCGGATTGAGCAGTACCACCACGCTCGGCGCTTGCTGATAGGCCTCGGCCACCGCTTGGCGAATGGCTTTGATCAACGCTTCCGGCGGCAGGATTTTCTGCACGCTGCGGCTGATTTCCGCAGCGATGCCGATGCCCTCTTCACCGTTCTGGCTGACGGCGAATGCAGCGACGCGGCCCTTGCGCACCACTTCCACTTCGTTCTCAACGGTCTTCTCGATGTCCTGCGGATACAGGTTGTGACCGCGCACGATGAGCATGTCTTTCAAGCGACCGGTGACAAACAGTTCGCCGTCACGCATAAAGCCTAGGTCGCCGGTGCGCAGCCAGGTGCGGCCGGCGTGCTGGACGAAGGTCTTGGCGCTGGCTTGCGGGTTGCGCCAGTAACCGAGGGCGATGCTCGGGCCGGCGGCCCAGACTTCGCCGACAGCGTTGTCGGCCAGTTCTTCGAGGGAATTAGGTTCGACGATCAGCACCGCGTGTTCCGGCTGGCTGATGCCGCAACTCATGATCGGGCTACCCTCGCCCGGCTGGACGCGATTTTGCGCCAGCGCCTGATCATCCACGCGCAATGCCGGGATGCCGGTACCGCGTGGAGTGCCAGCGACGAACAACGTCGCCTCGGCCAGACCGTACGAGGCCATGAAATTGTCGGCACTGAAACCGCACGCGGTGAACTTCTCGGCGAAGCGTTCGAGGGTGTCGAGACGGATCGGCTCGGAGCCGGAATAAGCCACGCGCCAACGGCGCAGGTCGAGACGTTCAAGCGCCGATTCGCTGACCCGTTCGCTGCACAAGCGGTAGGCAAAATCCGGCCCGCCGCTGATGGTGCCGCCGTATTGGCTGATCGCTTCGAGCCAGCGCAATGGACGGCCAAGGAAATATGCCGGCGACATCAGGACGCACGGCACGCCGCTGAAAATCGGTTGCAGCAGGCCGCCAATCAAACCCATGTCGTGGTACAGCGGCAACCAGCTGACGATGACGTCGTCCGGGTTCACATCGATGCCGAAACCGTGACGGATCAGCAATTCATTGGCGACCAGATTGCCGTGGCTGACCTGCACGCCTTTGGGCAGCGCGGTCGAGCCCGAGGTGTATTGCAGGAAGGCGATGTGGTCTTGCGGCAGGTTCGGTTCGATCCAGCGTTCAGCGAGGGCGCTGTCGAGGGTGTCGACACACAACAGCGGCGGCGCGCCTTCGATCTGCTGCAAGGCATCCCGCAGGTCAGCGCTGGTCAGCAGCAAGCGTGGCTCGGCGTCGGCGATGATCGACAGCAGACGCTCCTGATGGTGACGACGGGCGGACTCCGGTGGATAGGCCGGCACCGCAATCACGCCTGCGTACAGGCAACCGAAGAACGCCGCGACATAGTCCGGGCCGCTGGGAAACAGCAGCACTGCGCGATCGCCGAACTCCGCCTGAGCCTGCAGCGCAGCCGCAATGGTGCGCGCGCGTTCATCCAGTTCGCGGTAACTGAGTACCACAGCCTGCTCTTCGTTTTCGGCGAGAAAACGCAAGGCCAGTTGATCCGGCGTCAGGGCCGCGCGGCGCTGGAGGGCTTGGACCAGGGTGCTGGGGAGTTCGAACGCGTCGGTCATGGGGTTTCCTGCCTGAATTCGGCTTGCGAGGGGAATCGGGTTGCTGTGTCACGCCCTTCAAGGGCATGCAGGGCGCGGTCTACGCCGACCGCGCAAGGCACTGGAATGCTGTCTGGCCGGGACTCGGTACCCGGAACCATTCACCAATGAGAACGGATGACGTCTTGAAATAATTAGTCGGCAGGCTGGATCGCCAATGGGGCCGGGGTGTGGCGGCGTGTCGCAGTTCTCACAACGCACCGATTTGGATCATTAGTTCTTTTTCTCATTTGACAATCATTATCATTCAACATAATTTGTCGCTCGATGTGTAGGACGCCCCCCTCCCCCAGGCGTCCCACAAACCTATTGGCAGCAAGGTGATTTCCATGACGGAACAAGTATCCACAAGCAGGTGCGATTCACCGCTACTTCAGGCATTCGTCGAAAATCGACTGATTCTGGTCAAGATTGCAGCCCGCATTACCGGCTGCCGCTCGCGTGCCGAAGACGTGGTGCAGGATGCGTTTTTCCGACTGCAGTCGGCGCCACCGATCACGTCGTCGATCAAGGCGCAATTGAGTTATCTGTTCCAGATCGTGCGCAACCTCGCCATCGATCACTACCGCAAACAGGCGCTGGAACAGAAATACTCAGGCCCTGAAGAGGAAGGGCTGAACGTGGTCATTCAGGGTGCTTCGCCGGAAACCTCACACATCAACTTTTCGACCCTGGAACACATCGCCGACGCACTGACCGAGCTGCCGAGCCGCACTCGCTATGCGTTCGAGATGTACCGTCTGCACGGCGTGCCGCAAAAGGACATCGCCAAGGAACTCGGCGTGTCGCCGACCCTGGTCAATTTCATGATTCGTGATGCACTGGTGCACTGCCGCAAGGTCTCGGGCAGTCGCCGGGATGCGGTGATTGCGGGTCGTCGCTGAGACCGCGTCGACAGATAGAAAAAGATCGCAGCCTTCGGCAGCTCCTACAGTGGAACGCATCCCAAATGTAGGAGCTGCC
>NZ_RWIM01000177.1 GCF_009764645.1 Pseudomonas sp. PB106 | reverse complement strand
CAGCTCCTACATTGGAATGCAATTCTCTGTAGGAGCTGCCGAAGGCTGCGATCTTTGATCGTTCCCACGCTCTGCGTGGGAATGCAGCCATGGACGCTCCGCGTCCCGATGCCTGACGCAGAGCGTCACAGGAGG
The DNA here is from genome assembly GCF_009764645.1 of Pseudomonas sp. PB106. Lineage (GTDB taxonomy): Bacteria > Pseudomonadota > Gammaproteobacteria > Pseudomonadales > Pseudomonadaceae > Aquipseudomonas. The sequence goes on along the minus strand of NZ_RWIM01000177.1, from coordinate 22,098 downwards.
CATTCCCACGCTCTGCGTGGGAACGATCACGGTAGGAAGATTGGCGCTTGACCTTGCCCGCATGGCAAGGTTGATCCTTGTAGGCATCTACTACAGGGAGTACGACCGATGTCAGATTCCATCACCTTCGACCTGCCGATTGCCGGCATGACCTGCGCCAGTTGCGCCGGACGGGTCGAGCGGGCCTTGAGCAAAGTCAGCGGCGCCAGTGCCGTCAGCGTCAATCTCGCCACCGAACAGGCCCGAGTGCAGGCGCCGGTCGACAGTCTTGCGGCTTTGATGGACGCGGTTGAGCGCGCCGGTTACAGCGTGCCGCAGCAAACTATCGAATTGAACATCGAAGGCATGACCTGCGCCTCCTGCGTCGGTCGCGTCGAGCGCGCCCTGAACAAAGTCCCCGGCGTGAAAAGCGTCAGCGTTAATCTGGCCAATGAGCGCGCGCACCTCGAACTGCTCGGTCAGGTCGATTCACAAACCCTGCTCGACGCCGTCACCAAGGCCGGCTACTCCGCCAGCGTCTGGCAAGCCGAACATCCGCAAACCGATACCCAACAGCAGAAGCTCACGCATGAACGCTGGGCGCTGATCTGCGCGATCGCCCTCGCCCTGCCGCTGATGGCGCCGATGTTGCTGCAACCGTTCGGCATTCACTGGATGCTCCCGGCCTGGGCGCAATTCGCCCTCGCCACGCCGGTGCAATTCATTTTCGGTGCGCGCTTTTATGTCGCCGCGTGGAAAGCCGTGCGTGCCGGCGCCGGCAACATGGACTTGCTGGTCGCCCTCGGCACCAGCGCCGGTTATGGCTTGAGCCTCTATGAATGGGCGACCGCTGCCGGGCGTATGCCGCATTTGTATTTCGAAGCCTCGGCGGTGGTCATCGCTCTGGTGCTGCTGGGCAAATACCTGGAAAGTCGCGCCAAACGCCAGACCGCCAGTGCCATCCGCGCCCTAGAAGCATTGCGCCCGGAGCGGGCGATACAAGTCATCGACGGCCGTGAGCAGGATGTCGCCATCAGCGCCCTGCGCCTTAACGATCTGGTGCTGGTGAAACCCGGCGAACGCTTCCCGGTGGACGGCGAAGTCATCGAAGGCCAGAGCCACGCCGATGAAGCGCTGATCAGTGGCGAAAGCCTGCCGGTGCCGAAACAACCGGGGGACAAGGTCACCGGTGGCGCGATCAACGGTGAAGGTCGCTTGCTGGTACGCACACAGGCGCTCGGCGCGGAGACGGTATTGGCGCGGATCATTCGCCTGGTCGAAGACGCTCAAGCCGCCAAGGCACCGATCCAGAAACTGGTGGATAAAGTCAGCCAGATCTTCGTGCCGACGGTGTTGCTGATTGCCTTGGCGACACTGATTGGCTGGTGGCTGTACGGCGCGCCGCTGGAAATTGCGCTGATCAATGCCGTCGCTGTTCTGGTCATCGCTTGCCCGTGTGCACTGGGCCTCGCCACGCCGACCGCAATCATGGCCGGCACCGGTGTCGCGGCGCGCCACGGCATTCTGATCAAGGACGCCGAAGCACTGGAGCGTGCCCATGAAGTCAGCAGCGTGGTGTTCGACAAGACCGGCACGCTGACCTCCGGCACGCCACGTGTTGCCCATTTCAGTGCCGTAGATGGAGATGAACACAATCTGCTTAAACTGGCGGGAGCGTTGCAACGTGGCAGCGAGCATCCGCTGGCCAAAGCGGTGCTGGATGCTGCAGCCGAACGTGAACTGACCGTCCCGGATGTCAGCGACAGCCAATCCCTGACCGGGCGCGGCATCGCCGGCAATCTTGACGGCCGACGCCTTGCACTGGGCAATCGGCGGATGCTCGAAGAGAGCGGTTTGAGCGCCGGTGACCTCGCCGAATCTGCCACCGCCTGGGAAACCGAGGGTCGTACGCTGTCGTGGCTGATCGAGCAAAGTCCTGAACCGAAAGTGCTCGGTTTGTTCGCCTTCGGCGACACCTTGAAACCCGGCGCACTGGAAGCTGTGCAGCAACTTGCCGCGCGCGATATCCACAGCCACCTGCTGACCGGCGACAACCGTGGCAGCGCTCGGGTGGTCGCCGAGGCGCTGGGCATCCGTAATGTTCACGCTGAAGTGCTGCCGGCGGACAAAGCCGCGACCGTCGCCGAGCTGAAAAAAACCGGCGTGGTCGCCATGGTCGGTGACGGCATCAACGACGCCCCGGCCCTTGCCGCTGCCGACATCGGCATCGCCATGGGTGGCGGCACCGACGTCGCCATGCACGCGGCGGGCATCACTCTGATGCGCGGCGATCCACGGCTGGTGCCGGCGGCGCTGGAGATCAGCCGCAAGACCTACGCGAAGATCCGCCAGAACCTGTTCTGGGCCTTCGTCTACAACCTGATAGGCATTCCGCTGGCAGCGTTCGGTTTTCTTAATCCGGTGCTGGCCGGCGCGGCGATGGCGCTGTCGAGCGTCAGCGTGGTGAGCAATGCGCTACTGTTGAAAACCTGGAAACCCAAGGATCTGGAGGAGCACCGATGAACATCGGTCAAGCGGCCAAACACAGCGGCCTGAGCGCGAAAATGATCCGCTACTACGAATCGATCGGCCTGCTCAAAGCGGCCCATCGCACCGACAGCGGCTATCGCGTCTACGGCGACGACGATCTGCACACGCTGGCGTTCATCAAGCGCTCGCGGGATCTCGGCTTTTCGCTGGAAGAGGTCGGCAAACTGCTGACCCTCTGGCAGGATCGGCAACGCGCCAGCGCCGATGTGAAGGCGTTGGCGCGCCAGCACATCGACGAGTTGAATCAAAAGATTCGCGAACTCGGAGAACTGCGCGACACCCTGCAAGACCTGGTCGAACACTGCAACGGCGACCATCGCCCCGACTGCCCGATCCTCAAGGAACTGGCGTCGGGCTGCTGCGCGCAACCCTCCCGCGCCTGAGCGCCAGCCACTTCACCGCGAGCAAAGTGCCGAGGGGAATGCCGTGGAATAGCATGACCACGGCACCCGGCGTCCACCAGGCGTAGAACGGCGCGGCGATCAGCATGCCGACACCCAACCCGGTCATTTGCAGCAGCGTCAGAAAACTGAAAATCGGCAGGCGCAGAGATTCCGGTTCGCGCTGCAGACGTGACATCAGGCCGACTTCGGAAAAACCGTCGCCCAGCCCTGCCGGCAGCGAAAACAGCAGCAAACCGAAAAGGCTGTGCTGCTGAAACATCAGGATGAAGCCGCAGGACATCAGCGCCACACCGAAAAAGAATCGGCGCTCCAGATGAACGTTGTCCGAGCCCTTCAGGCGGCTGGCGATTCGCGCTCCGAGCAATTTGCCGCTGGCCCACACCGCGAGCATCAGGCCCAACGTGGTGCTCGCCGAATCCGGCGAGAGCAATTTCGAGATGATCGGAAAACCGACGTTGTGCGCCGCGCTGCCGAGGGTGTCGCCCATGCTCACCGCCAGCATCGCAGCAATCACCGGCGCACTGCGCAGGCAGTGCATCAAGGCTGACCATTCGCTGCGATCAGTTTTTTCGTCGACGGTGTTTTTTTCGAAACGCAGCGGCACGATCAGCACGGCCGCCAACAGGTAGGTCAGCGCATTCAGGGCGAACACCGTCTCGAAACCAAAAGCGGCCACCAGCAAACCGGAAACCAGACTGCCCCCCACCATCGCCGCCGAAGAGGCCGCCGTGATCCAGGCGTTAGCCTTGAGCAATTGATCGCTGGGGATCAAACGCGGCAATTGGCTGTTGAGGCCGATGGCGAACATCGAATTGCCCAGGCCCAGACCGAAGGCAACCACCGGCAAGAAGATCGCCTGTTGTGCGACGGGCACGATCAGCAGCAAACCGAGCAGGCTGGCGCGCAGCAGATCGAAGGCAATCAACGGCAGGCGCCCGCCCCAACGGCGGTAAAACGCGGTGCCGATCAGGCTGGCAACAATCCCTCCGCCCACACGGCTGGCGAGAAAAATCCCGACGCTCATGGCGCTGTTGCTTAGCAGGTAGACGTAAGTGGCGAGCGCGACCATGTTGAGGAAAGCGCCAAAATCGGAGATCAATCGGGCGGTGACGATCAGTTGGGTGTTGCGCGGGGTGGTCACATTCAATCCTTGAGTGTGCGGAGGCCGGTCAGATTCCCACACAACTTTCAGCAACACCACTACCCCTGTGGGAGCTGGCTTGCCAGCGATAGCGGTGGTTCAGCCTGAGAAGATGTGTTGCCTGTAATAGCCCTTTCGCTCCCACAGGTTTTTTTGGTGATCTCTGGAGAACTGCAGGGCACAAAAAACCCGGCCGAAGCCGGGTTTCTCATCAAGCGATCACTGCATCCACGGTGGTGGCGGTGGTTCGTCGGACTTGCCTTTCGGCTCGTCGTCTGCCGCACGGATCGCCTGCTTGCGTTCCTCGTCGAGGCGCGCCGCTTCGATCTCGCGCAACACCCCACCGACATCAGCGAGGTCTTCCGGATCATCGAACTCACCGGTCAGCACGCTGGCCGGGTGCAAGGTGCCCGCTTCGTACAGCGCCCACATTTCTTTCGCGTACTTGGTCTGCTTCAACTCCGGCGCGAAGCGCCCGAAGTACGAAGCCATGTTGCCAACGTCACGTTCAAGCATGCTGAACGCGTGGTTGTTGCCCGCTGCATCCACTGCCTGAGGCAAGTCGATGATGACCGGGCCGGTCGGTGTCAGCAGCACGTTGAACTCCGAGAGGTCACCGTGCACCAGACCGGTACACAACATCAGCACGATCTGCGAAATCAGGAACGCGTGATACTCACGCGCCTGATCCGGCTCCAGCACCACGTCGTTCAGACGCGGCGCCGCGTCGCCGAACTCATCGGCGACCAACTCCATCAACAGCACGCCGTCGAGGAAGTCGTAAGGTTTGGGCACCCGTACACCGGCACCGGCCAGACGGAACAGCGCCGCCACTTCGGCGTTCTGCCAAGCGTCCTCGGTCTCTTTGCGACCGAACTTGGAGCCCTTGGCCATCGCCCGCGCCTGTCGGCTGTTGCGAACCTTGCGGCCTTCCTGATACTCGGCCGCCTGGCGGAAACTGCGTTTGTTCGCCTCCTTGTAGACCTTCGCGCAACGTAACTGATTACCGCAGCGCACTACATAAACAGCTGCTTCTTTGCCACTCATCAGTGGGCGCAGCACTTCGTCGACCAGACCGTCCTCGATCAGGGGTTCAATGCGTTTTGGAGTCTTCATCAGCTTTTATTGTGGGTCCTTTATTACCAAACACGCGAATGTCACTCGTTATACGGCAATCCTCGCACCACGGGGAGGGGTTGCCGACCTGTGAACCCTATGAATGCACACACTGTGCCGAAAAAATCGACCGTTGCGAATCATAGCCGAGCCCGGGTCACTTGTTGTTATCGGCCGTCGAGGGCATTTGCGACAGAATCTGACATCTGCTTTGCCATAGCACCAGTAAACCTGTGGGAGCTGGCTTGCCAGCGATAGCGGAGTGTCAGCCACTGCAGAGGCTGGATGTGCCGGCCCTATCGCTGGCAAGCCAGCTCCCACAGGGGATGTGGTCAGCGTTCGATGATGGCGGTGACGCCTTGACCGCCGGCGGCGCAGATCGAAATCAGGCCTCGGCCCTTGCCCGCGGCATCGAGGAGTTTGGCCAAATTGGCGACGATGCGTCCACCCGTGGCAGCAAACGGATGCCCCGCCGCCAGCGAACTGCCCTTCACATTGAGGCGGCTGCGGTCGATCGAGCCCAGTGGAACGTCGAGGCCCAAGCGGGTTTTGCAGTATTCCGGATCTTCCCAGGCTTTTAACGTGCACAACACTTGCGCGGCGAACGCTTCGTGAATTTCGTAGTAGTCGAAGTCCTGCAAGGTCAGTCCATTGCGCGCCAGCAAGCGTGGCACGGCGTACACCGGCGCCATCAACAGGCCCTCGGCACCGTTGACGAAATCCACCGCCGCCGCTTCGCCATCGCGCAGATACGCGAGGATCGGCAGACCGCGTTCCTTCGCCCACTCTTCACTGCCCAGCAGCACCACCGAGGCGCCATCGGTCAGCGGTGTGGAATTGCCCGCCGTCAGCGTGCCTTTGGCGCTTTTCTCGAAGGCCGGTTTCAGCGAAGCGAGTTTTTCCAGCGTCAGGTCCGGACGCAGGTTGTTATCGCGGGTCAGGCCGAGAAACGGCGTCATCAGATCGTTGTGCCAACCCTCGGCGTAGGACGCGGCCAGTTTGTGATGACTCTCGAGCGCGAGCTGATCCTGATCTTCGCGGGGAATGTTCCAGGTCTGCGCCATCAGCTCGCAGTGCTGCCCCATCGACAGGCCGGTGCGCGGCTCGCCGTTGCGCGGGAATTCGGGAATCAAGTGTTTTGGCCGTAGCTGCAGAAAAGTTTTCAGCTTGTCAGCGGTGGTTTTGCCCCGGTTGGCTTGCAGGAGAATTCGGCGCAGGCCTTCGCTGACACTGATCGGTGCGTCCGAGGTGGTGTCGACGCCGCCGGCAATGCCGCTGTCGATCTGGCCGAGGGCGATTTTATTCGCCACCAGGATCGCCGCTTCAAGACCGGTGCCACAGGCTTGCTGGATATCGTACGCAGGCGTCGACGGCGACAAACGCGAGCCGAGTACGCATTCGCGGGTCAGGTTCATATCCCGTGACAATTTAAGCACTGCACCGGCCACCACTTCACCGATGCGCTGGCCGTGCAGGTTGTAGCGTTCGATCAAACCTTCAAGGGCGGCGGTGAGCATCGCCTGATTGCTGGCCGTGGCGTACGGCCCGTTGGAACGGGCGAAAGGAATACGGTTACCGCCAATGATCGCGACGCGGCGCAGCTGACTCATGCATAACTCCTTGTTGATCCGGATTCATTGAGATCCCTGTGGGAGCTGGCTTGCCAGCGATAGGGCCGGCACATCCAGCCTCTGCAGTGGCTGACACTCCGCCATCGCTGGCAAGCCAGCTCCCACAGGGTCGGTGGTCTACTCTGCTGTTCTAGCGTAGGCCGTATTGCGTGGATCGAACGATTGATTGCCGTCGATAGTCCACACTTTGAACCCCAACTTCTGGAGAGCGTTCCATGTCTGACCGCTATATCGACTTCGCCAACTCGTCCATCGGCCATCGTCTGGTCGGGGCACTGGGCCTGCCGTCGCCGGTGCGGCTGGAACGCTGGCAAGCCGGGCGTCTGCGTCCGGTGGAGGGCGCGCTGCTGATCGGCGGCGGACCGCTGGCCGAGCGCATCAGCCACTTCGCCAACCGTTTGACCGATGGCATTTATCGCTACGGCGAACAGCCTGCAGCCGCCACCGCGTGGATTCCCGGCCACGGTCCGAAACTCAAAGCAGTGGTGTTCGACGCCAGTGAGTTGCAGCACACCGACCAGCTCAAGCAGCTGCGTGAATTTTTCCAGCCCTTGATGAAGAATCTTGAGTCCAGCGCGCACCTGGTGATTCTTGGCCGCGCCCCGGAAACCCTGCGCGAGCCTTTCGCCGCCAGTGCCCAGCGAGCGCTGGAAGGTTTTTCCCGTTCACTGGCCAAGGAGTTACGCAGCGGTGGCACGCTGCAACTGATCTACGTTGGCGAAGGGGCCGAAGATCAACTCGAAGGGCCGCTGCGCTTCTTCCTCTCACCGAAAAGTGCCTTCGTCTCCGGCCAGGTGATTCGCCTCACAGCCTGTGCGACTCCGGTGACGGACTGGACGCGACCACTGGCCGGGCGCAAGGCGCTGGTCACGGGCGCGGCGCGCGGCATCGGCGCCTCGATTGCCGAAACCCTGGCGCGTGATGGCGCCGAGGTGATCCTGCTCGACGTGCCGCCGGCGAAAAGCGATCTCGACGCCCTCGCCGCGCGCCTCGGTGGCCGCAGCATCACCCTCGATATCTGCGCCGAAGACGCTGCCAGTCAACTGATCGAACAGTTGCCCGACGGCCTCGACATCCTGGTGCACAACGCCGGCATCACCCGCGACAAAACCCTGGCCAACATGACCCCGGAATTCTGGGACGCGGTGCTGGCGGTGAACCTCAACGCCCCGCAAGTGCTGACCAAAGCCCTGCTCGACAGCGGCACGCTGCATGACAACGCACGGGTGGTGCTGCTCGCCTCGATCAGCGGTATCGCCGGAAACCGTGGGCAAACCAACTACGCGGCGAGCAAGGCTGGATTGATTGGTCTGGCGCAAGCGTGGGCGCCAACGCTGCTTGAACGCGGCATCAGCATCAACGCCGTGGCCCCGGGTTTCATCGAAACGCAGATGACCGCGCACATTCCGTTTGGCCTGCGTGAGGCCGGTCGGCGCATGAGTTCGCTGGGCCAGGGCGGCTTGCCACAAGACGTCGCCGAAGCCGTTGCGTGGCTGGCGCAACCGGGCACCGGCGCCTTCACCGGGCAGGCGCTGCGGGTCTGTGGACAAAGTGTTCTGGGGGCTTAAGGCATGAGCATCGAATGGCACACACTGGATCGCGAACCGAGTTTGCCCGGGCTCTACGCGCGGGCGGCGACGCGACGCAAAATCACCGGCACGCAACTGCCCGACAGCGGTTTGCGTTGCTGGGTGGATGTCGATGGCCAACGTCTGGCGGCGTATCGCAAGGTCTGCGGATTTGCCGATGACGGCCTGTTGCCGCCGACTTATCCACACATCCTCGCTTTCGCTTTGCAGATGCAATTGCTGACGGACAAGGACTTTCCGTTTCCACTGCTGGGGCTGATTCACCTGAGCAATCGCATCCGCGTGCTGCGGCCGATGGGCGGGATCAGCCGCGCGCAAGTCAGCGTGCGGGTGCACAACCTGCAGCCGCATCCCAAAGGCGCGACGTTTGATTTGCTGACCACGCTCGATGATCAACTCGGGCCGCTGTGGGAGGCGGAAAGCCAAATGCTCTGTCGCGGGGTGAAACTCGAAGGCGAGGCGCTCGAGCAGGAGTGGCAGCCGAGCCAGGCGCTGACGGAAGTGGCGCACTGGCAAGCCCCGGCCGACATTGGCCGGCAGTACGCCAAAGTGTCCGGCGACTACAACCCGATTCACTTGAGCGCGGCGAGCGCAAAACTGTTCGGCTTCCCCACCGCCATCGCCCATGGTTTGTGGAACAAGGCACGCACGCTGGCAGCGCTGGCCGATCAGTTGCCCAAGGCCAATCTGGAAATCGCCGTGCATTTTCGCAAACCAGTGCGCCTGCCCAGCGAGGTCAGGTTATTGGCCAGCGCTGCGGGGTCCAGTGGCGAGTTGCAGTTGATGGGCGCGGGCGATCTGGAACACATGGCGGGTCAATGGCAACCGATTGCCTGACGCTCCGGGAGACCGCCGGACACCCGTAAATTGTGTATATATCACTTAAGTTTTCCTCGCGTTCCCCGCCCTTTCCGAAAAACCCCAGGCCTTGATTTTCAAGGCCTTTTTTTGCCCGTCTATATCCTCGGTATTAGTCATTACGCACTGCACAGGCGCTTATATATAAAGGCGTTAATACCAACTTGAGAATGGTTGAAATCCGCGCACCGACTGAAATTACAGCCACGGACGAGGCATCACCGACGACAGATCGGTGAGCCATCGAAGGCAACGAACGTTGTGACAGGTGCAAGGAATCTCGATCATGAAAACTCAAGACGTGTGGTGCAAATCAGCAATCGCTCTGGCATTGATTTTCTCTCTTGGCCTCGCTGGCTGCAGCAGCGGCGGTGGCGGCCATCACAGCAGTTCCGGCAGTTCTTCGCCGTCCAGCGACACCGCTGGAACAGGTGGCACCGGTGGTACTGGCGGCACGGGTGATACCGCAGGCACTGGCGGAACCGGTGGCACCGGCGGCACGGGCACAACCGATCCGACTAACCCGACTAATCCGACGAATCCAACCAACCCTACAGATCCAACCAACCCGACCAACCCAACGCCGACGCCACTGGTGACTACCACGCTGGTGCAGGATGTCGGCACTACCGTCGCCGGCGTGGGCGATGGCGTCGGTCAGATTGGCGACTCGTTGAGCACCGTCCCGGTGGTCGGTGGCGTTGTGCAAAGCGTGGCCAACACCGCTGGCAATGCCGTTAGCACATTGGGTGACGGCGTCGCCAACGGCATCGGCAAACTGGCCACCGATCCTAAAGGCCTGACCACCACCGTCGCCTCGGTCGGCGGCGTGGTCACCGATGTCGGCAACGGCGTGTCCGACCTCAGCGGTAAACTGGCGACCGCCACCGGCAGCGTGCCAGTGGTCGGCGGCGTGGTGACAAAAGTCGCGCCGCTGCTGGATGGCGTTGGCGTGAAAGTCACCATGCTCGGCAATACCCTCGACACCACGCTGACCAATGGCCCAACCAGCCAGTTGACCAACCAGCTCGGCAAAAATCTGGTGCCGGTGATTGCGATGGTCGAAAGCACCACCGACAAACTCGGCAGCGCGACCGGTCTGGGTGATCCGCTCAAAGGCGTGATTCAGAAAGTCGGCGATACCGTCAACGGCGTGGGCGACAAAGTCACCGACGCGGGCAATGGCAATGCGCTGACCAACACCCTCGGCGGAGCGCTGAGCAATACCGGAACTGCGGTCGGCAAGGCCGGCGGGCTGGTGTCCAACGGCACCGGTTCAGGTACTGGCGGCGGTGTTGGCGGTGGTCTCGGTGGAGGCCTCGGCGGGACGGGTCTGCTGCAAACTGTCGGAGGCGCGGTGGTCAATGTCGGTGCAGGTCTGAATGCCGGTAGCAGCAATGGTGTGGTCAGCGCCGGCGGCGTTACCGTTGGTAGCCTGGGTACTGCCGTCGCTTCGCTGAACTCCGCATTGGGCGGCTCGGGCTCACCGATTACCGCTACGACTTCACCACTGGCCAGCGTCGGCGCCACTTTGGGCACAGCGCTGAACCCGGTCACCAGCGGCGTCACCAACGTGACTCAACAACTGGGCGCCGCTACCGGTCTTGGTTCGCCAGTCGCCGGCCTTACTGGCCAGGTCGGCGCGGCGGTCAGCGGCATCGGCAACACCATCGCCGCCACCAACAATCCAGTGACCACGGCAGTCGGTGGTCTGGTCAACAACGTCGGCGGTACCGTCGCTGCAGTCGGCGGCCTGGTCAACGGCGGTGCCAGCGGGGGCGCCACCGGTGGTGTGGGCGGCGGGCTGGGCGGTCTCGTCGGCGGTCTGACCGGCGCTCTGGGAGGCAACAAACGCTAAATTGCACCTGGCCGATTCGACGGCCTTACCTACAGCGCCTACGCTTGGTTGAGGGCGGAAGATTCCCACGAGTCTTCCGCTTTTTTCTTAGGAAAAAACAGCCTTAAGCTGTGACCTGACCATGGAGTGTCCTATGCGCGTTATGGCGTCTTTGCTGTTCCTCAGCCTCAGTTCCGCTGCCCTCGCCGACACCCTGCCCAGCTTTCTCAACAGCAACGAAACCATCCGCAACCTGCCCGTGCCCAACTTGCCGGCCGATGCCTATCGCCCGAGTGCCGCGCCGGTGCAAGTACCGGAGGCCGGAGCGACCGCTGCGCAGCCATTGATGATGAGCACCAAGGTCAATCTGAAAACCGTGCAGATCGAAGGCGGCACGATCTACCCGCTGACCGAACTGGCGGAGAATTACAAACCGCTGATTGGCCAGCAAACCAGCCTCGCCGACCTGATCGAAGCCACGCGCAACATCACCCGACGCTATCAGCAGGACGGTTATCTGCTGTCCTACGCGTTCCTGCCGCAACAGAATTTCGACGACGGCGTGGCGCGGGTGGTGCTCGTTGAAGGTTACGTGCGCGACGTGCAGATGCAGGGCGACATCGGTCGGGTCAAAGGCCTGATCGATGAGCTGGCCGCGAAGATCCAGGCTGAACGTCCGCTGACCCGCAAGACGTTCGAACGCTACACCACGCTGATGACGCGCATCCCCGGCGTGACGATTCAGGCGCAGGTGCCGCCGCCGGGCACCACCGACGGCGCGACCACGCTGGTCGCCGAAGCCAGTCGCAAACCGTTCACCAGCACCCTGAGCACCACCGAAGACAACCGCAACGGCACCCAGGCCTTGCTCGGTGTCAGCAGCAATTCGCAGACGTCGATGGGCGAGCAACTGACCCTCAGCGGCTTGTTCCCGCCGGGTGATGATCACGAGCATTACTACCGCCTGGACTACAACCAATTCATCAACAGCGAAGGTGCGCAACTGGCCCTGTCCGCTTCGCGCTACCGCGCCGACCCGGGCACCAGCCTGTTCCTCGACAACGGCCTGGAGCTCAAGCCCCATCGCGAGAACGACCGCTATTCAATCGGCTTCAACCTGCCGCTGATTGCCGCCTCCAATGAACTGCTCACCGCCGGCTCACGGCTTTACGCAGTCAACGACAAAACCCGCTACAAGGTAGTCGGCTACCCGTTAAGCGCCGAGGAACGCACCGACATCCGCGCCCTCGCCTTCGAAAGCGACTGGCGCAAAGCCGATGCCCGGCAACTGCGGATTTTGAGTGGTGGTGTGTACCAGGGCATCGATGGCATGGGCGCGAAAACCAACAACAGCGCCATCGACCTCGACTTCTTCCGCGTGCGCCTGTCCGGCGTGCAGAGCAACAAATTCCTCGACAACTGGCAGGGCGTGTTGTCGGCGGCGTTGTACTGGAGCGACGACACCTTGCCCGACAGCGAACGCGCCGTGTTCGGCGGACAGAACTTCGGTCGCGGCTATCCCGATGACCAAGCGTCCGGCGACAAAGGCTGGGGCGTGGCGTACGAGGTCAACTACAGCTTCAACCGCGATGGCAACTGGGTGCGCATCCTGCAACCGTACTTCGTGCTGGACCGCTCGCGCAGTTGGTTCAATGAATTGCCGGTACAAGCGAACAGCCTGTCATCGGCAGCGATCGGACTGCGCTTCGGCGATGCCAAGTACTACAACATTGCGCTGGAGGCGGCGAAAGCGATGTCGGATGAAGCGTTCGATACGTTCAATCGTCGAGCGCGTTACAGCATCAGCTTCAGCTATCAGCTATAACCCGCCCCCACTCTGGAGCAACAGCACCAGAGTGGGATTGGCTCAGGTTCGCGGATCAATCCGGTCCAGCGCCCGGCTCACCGCCAACTCAGCAAGCATCACAATCTGCTGAATCGCCAGCGCCGTGTTGCGCTGCGGGCGACTGAGCTGGTCGGCAAAATCACTGGCCATGACGTTGGCCGACGCCAGGGACTCACAGGCATGAGCCAGCAAACTTTCGGTGTCGATGTTCGGCTGCACGAGGAACATCGTACTGGGCTGGTAAGGTTTTGAAGGCTTGGGGCAAAGGTAGAAATCGAGAGCGCGCTTGATGGCCTCGCGGTTTTTGAGTTGATCGTCGAAGCGTATGGCGTCTTCGAGCGGGGTGCTGGTTTCGGGGGGCGGGTCGGGAATCAGCTTGTCCATTAATAACTCCTACTTGGCTGTGGAAGCCATCTCTTGTCGTTTCCACACAACAAAAGGTGGCAGCTATGCGCAGGGTGGAAATACCGATAAGTAGGCAACCGGCCAGACCGAAGCCTGCCCACGCACAGCCGCCGCGACACAGTTTGCAGACGAAAGAAGTCGCCGACAATGATTACGGTGGTGGTGCTGTGCATCTACTTGAATTTCAGGTTTCCACACCTGGCCGCTGAGCATTCAGCGACAACCCAAAGGCTAGAGAACGCACGTCTGACGGACAACCTGAAAACCTTGTGGGAAGGTTCTGCTTGTTTGACACAGAATTAAACAGGCTCAAGTCATTGGATCGATGGACTGGCCTCATCGACAGCAGGGCTAGCTCCCACAATTAGACCGAGTGCACTCATCTGAATGCATGGTCGGCTGTCAGGCCCCATCGCCAGCAGGCTGGCTCCCACAATTAAACCGAGTGCATTCAGTCGAATGCATGGTCGACTGTCAGGCCGCCATCGCTGGCAAGCCAGCTCCCACAGGGATTGGGTGAAGTCAGCCAATAGGCCGAGTGTCAGCTCGCCTCGCTTTTGATCTTGATCCACGGGCGACTTCGGAAGGCTGAGCGGAGGGATTGATCCGGGGGTGGGAGCGCAGCGACCGTTCGACGAAGTCGAACACATCGAGAGGAGGTGCAGCGAAGCAAACCGGAGGCGATGCGCCCGGATCAATCCCGGAGCGAAGGAACCCCGAGCTCTAGCGAGCGGGCCGCACGTAGGAGCAAGCCTTTTGGGTTACCTTTTCGGCGTTTGGAAAAGGTGACCCGCCGTAAGGGCGGAACCCTAAGCCGCCGTTACCGCAGCAACGGATATGTACTCAATCCCCCTCTCAAAAGATCAAAAGATCAAAAGATCAAAAGATCGCAGCCTTCGGCAGCTCCTACATAGGTCAACCGCCGCTGCCAGAACCACTATCAACCTTCCCCCCCTGCTCCTGATCAAAAAACTCCGGAATCTCATGCTGATAACTTTTCAACCACCGCTGCATGACCAACTCCCGCTCCGCCGGAGTCAACGTCTGCAGAGTCGGCGAAGCAACCTTGTTACGCGCCTGCAATTGCAACCAACCCTCGGTTTCCTGCTGCTGAGCCGAAGCCGGCCCCGCATCAATCGCATAACCGGTCAACGGCGCCGCGAACAAACCAAGACAGACAAAAATGGCTTTCATCATCGCGCCCCCTACTTGAGCATCGCCGTGACGGCGACAGTGGATCGGTTCGGCAGCTTGAGTTTCTCCGCACGCCCCTGCGCCTCGCTGAATTGCGCCGGGCTAAGGCCAAGACGACTAACCAGCTCAGCCGCACGATTCCAGTCATCCTGATACAACAACAACGTCACCAGATTCAGCGCCGCCAACTGATCACTCTGCTTGAGCTCCATGGCGGTGAGAAACTCGAAGCGCGCATCTTCAAGACGCAACTGATTGAGGTAAACCACACCGAGGTCATTGCGGATTTTTTCGTCGGTGGGCGCCAGACGCGCGGCGCGCTGCAAATGCGCCTGCGCCTGACCGTAGTCGGATTTGGCCGCAGCGAGCTGCCCCAAACCGTGTTCCGCCTCCGCCGCCAGACACGAACCGAGCAGGCTGCGGTACAGCGGCTCGGCCTCGCTGCGACCGAGCAAGCGATAGACCTTGGCCTTGCGCAGACGTACGTCGGCAATGTTGTCCGGCAGGCTCTGCAGGTTGGCGAGGCTGGCGTGCAGTTTGCCGTCGTTGGCCATGTCGTCGGCCAGGTTCAGTGACAGTTGTTGATCGGAGCTCAACTTGCCGCAACTGGCGGAATTGGTCAGCGCATCCCACGGCGTTTGCCCGGTGTTGGCACAACCGCCGAGCAGCAGAAAACAGGCACCTGCAATCATTGCTTTCATCACGATCCCTCTAGGCTCCCAGCGCCTTCGCCAGGGCGGTGAAGCCCGGGCCGGCCAGGACAATCAATAACGCCGGGAAGAGAAACAGCATCATCACGACGGACATTTTCGCGGACATCTTGGAAATGTATTCCTGCAGGCGCGTCAGGCGCCGGTCATCGAGCAATTGCTTGAGCGCCAGCAGCGACTTCATCGCCCCACCGCCCTGATACAGCAACTGCTGAAGAATCACGCAGGTATCGGTGAACTCATCCACCGCCAATAACTGCGTGGCCTTGTTCAGTTCTTCGCCCAGCTCCAGACCGGAGTCGACGCGGCTCAGCACCAGGCGCAATTCGTACGTCAGCACCGGCAACAGCGCCTGACCTTCATGACTGAGCACACGCAACGCCTGCTCCACGGCCATGCCGGATTCGAAAAGAATGCGCAGCAGCGGAATGAACGTGCCGATCTCGCTGGCCAGTTGTTTCTGCCGACGCGTCACGGCGATCACCAGCAGGCGTTTGGGCAACAGATAGCCGACGCCGAGGGCGAACAACGGCGCGATCCATTGTTTTTCCACGGCAGGAAAAAACACCGATTGCAGCAGCAGCGTCAGCGCCAGCAGCAACAGTGGCGAGCCGATCTGGCACGCGGCAAACAATGAACGCTGACGCGCACTGCGCCAGCCGAGGCGGTTGAGCAGCGACTGGGTTTCGTTGTCGAGTTTGACGCTGTGCTGACCGACCTTGCTGTCGCCGAGCACTTGCAGCAGGTTGCCGAAACGGTTCTCGCGGATCAGGTCGCCCTCCAATCGGCGACTGATCTGCCGCGCCCGCCGGCGCTGCTCCAGCAGACTGGTGAGGAGTAAGGCGGCGGCGCCGAGCAGAAGCAGCGCGCTGATCATCAAGGGCGTGGTCATAGGCTGCGCAACATCCGCCAGAGCAACAGACTGCCGATCACCTGCATGCCGAACGCCGTGGCCAGCATTCGCTGCCCGGACGGGTCGTGCCACATGGCGACCAGATAAATCGGATTGGCCATCAGGAAATACCCAGCCATGACGATGGGCAGCAAACCCAGCACCCACGCGGTGAGGCGGGTTTCGCCAGTCATGGCGCGCAATTGGCGTGAGGCCTGATCGCGCTCGCGAATCATCTTGATGAGGTTTTCCAGCAGCTCGCTGGCGTTGCCGCCGTAACGGTGATTGACCTTGAGGCCGAGGGCGAACAGGCGAAATTCATCACGTTCGTACAGTTCGGCCAGATCCGACACCGCATCCGGCAGACTCACGCCCAACTGCACGTTGCGCTGCACCCGGCCCATGGCGTTTTTCAAGGGATCTTCGCTGGTGTCGATGCCACCCAGTACGGCATCCGCGAGGGTGCGTCCGGACTTCAAACTGCGCACGGTGTAATCGAGCAGTTGCGGCAATTGTTCGATCATCCGCCGCAGCCGACGTTGATAGCGCCAACTGACAAACAGGCGCAGAGCCAGCGGCGGCACCACGAGCAGCACCAGCAAACCGATCACCCCGGCGAGGGCGAAACCGATCAGCACGCCGAACGCCCACAACAGTAACCACAAGCCAATCCGGTCTGTAGGCCGACCGAGCCCGGCACGTAAAAACGCTCGCTCAAGGCCGACCCAGCGTGGCGCTTCCGCCGCCAGTTGCGGCTGTCCTTGATTGAGCCGATCGAGTACGCGCTCGGCACCGCCCTGACGCCAGCCGTTGTAGAACAGGCGCAGTGACAACCCCAGCAGCGTCAGGCAAATCACGATCAGCAGCAGCGGTTTGAGCATGCCGTGGCCCTCAGTGCGCGAGCGTCGGTTCGCGACGCAGCTTGTCGCCCGCCGGGTTGACCGCTTCGCGCAGAAAGCCGAAGCCGGTGCGCCGGTCGAGGCGAAACAACGTGTTGGTCACGTAGACGTCGTCGCGTACGCCGACCACTTCCACCACTTCGCTGACACAGCGACGACCATCGGGCATGCGCGTCAGTTGAATCACCACGTCGAGGGCGGCGCAGATCATCTGCCGCAGCGTACGTTCGGCGATGGTGCGGCCAGTGAGGCCGACGAGGGTTTCCAGACGCAGCAAGGCGTCTTGTGCATTGTTGGCGTGTACGGTGCTCATCGAGCCGTCGTGGCCGGTGTTCATGGCGGTCAGCACATCGACCACTTCGACACCACGAATCTCACCGAGAATGATGCGGTCGGGGCGCATGCGCAGGGCGTTGCGGATCAGGTCGCTGGCCTTCACTTCGCCGTGGCCCTCGGCATTCGGCGGACGGGTTTCCAGGCGCACAACGTGCGGATGGCCGAGCTGCAGTTCGGCGACGTCTTCGATGGTCACCAGTCGTTCATGGGGGTTGATCAACTGGCTGAGAATGTTCAGCAACGTGGTCTTGCCGGTGCCAGTGCCGCCGCTGATCAGAATGTTGCAGCGCTTGCCCACCGCTTCTTCGATGAAGTCGTAGATCGCCTGATCGATGGTTTGCATCGCCATCAGGTCGCTGCTTTTGAGCATGTCCTTGCGAAATTTGCGGATCGACAGACACGGCCCGTCGAGGGCGATCGGCGGGATGATCGCGTTGACCCGACTGCCATCCGGTAGGCGTGCATCGACCATTGGCGACGATTCGTCGAGACGTCGCCCCAGCGGCGCGAGAATGCGCTGCATGACCCGCTCGACATGGTGCGCATCGATAAAGCGCAGGTCGCTCAAGTGCAGCACGCCATCGCGTTCGATAAACACCCGGTGCGGGCCGTTGACCAGAATCTCGGTCACGGCGCTGTCGCGCAGTAGCACTTCGAGCGGGCCGAAACCGGTCAGTTCGTCGACGATCTCTTCGGCCAGCCGCTCCATTTCATAACGGGAAATCGCCAGGTGCAGACGCGCGATGTATTCGGCGACTTTGTCGATGACAAATTGCGAGAGCACCTGCCGAGAACCCTCAAGCAGGTTTTTCCCGGACTCTTCAATGGCGTCGATGATGTAGCGGTGCAATACCAGTTTCAGGCCATCGTGGTCGGTGTTGCCGCTCGCGTGGCGCTGCGGGCCACCGAACAGTTGCTCGCCGTTCATGATGTACCTCGCAGGCGATCGAACCAGCTGGCCTTGGGTTTGGCCAGGCCTTCGGAGCGTTTTGCCAAGCGCTCGCCGAGGGTGCGCAGGCTTTGGCTGATGGCTTCACGCGGGGCCAGTTCGAACAGCGTCACGCCCTGGTTTTTCGCGTTGAGGCGGATCTCCGGGCTGTAGGCGAGCACGGCAATCACCTCCAGGCCGAAGGTCTTGCCGAGGGTGTCGGAATCCGGTGCGACGTTGCGCAGATAGCGGTCGATCAGCAGCCGGCCATGGTCGAGTTTCATGCCTTTTTCGCGCCACAGATTGAGCACGGCAAGATTGCGCCGGCAGTCGAGCACGTTCTGATCGGTGTACCAGAGCAGCTTGTCGCAATGGCTGACGAAGGTGCGCAGCGCTTCGCTGTCGGGCTGCCCAGTGAGGTTGACGACGATGTGCTGGAAGTGTTGGCGCAAGGCGCTGAGCAACATGTACAACTCGGCGGCGCTGGTACGCTCCAGCGGCTCGTCACCGGCGGCGTAAGCGAGGATGCGCAGGCCCGCTTCGGCACTGGTGAACGCGCTGTCGATCAGGGTCGCATCGAGACGCCGCAAGTGGCGCAGCGCGTCGCCAAAATGGAACGAGCTTTCCAGGCCAAGCAAGGCCAGGCTGTCGCCACGGGGCAAGCCCAAATCGAGCAGTAACGTCTGCTGCCCGCTCTTCTGCACCACCAGCGCCATGTGGTTGGCCAACAGCGCGCCGTCGGCGTTGCTTTGCACGCCATAGAGCACGGTCAGACCGCCGAGCTGGGTGTTCGGTGTGACGGCTGGCAGGCGTTTGCTCAAGCGCCGCACCAGCCCGGCGACCTCACTGGAGCGCGAGCCGTAAGCGACGAAATCTCGCGCACCGGCACGCATCGCGTTGAGTACAAGTTGATTGTCCATGCCGTCGCCGAGCGCGACGATGGCGAGCATCGGTTTGGCTTCGAGCACGCCTTCGATCAAGGCGCTCTGCGCGACCAGATGATCGCGATCAAGCCCGACGAACACCAGGCTGGCGAAGGTCACGTCGACCAGCGCGAGCAACTCGTCGAGGCTGCCGCCACCGGCGCTGACCACCTGACCGAGCGGCGCGAGCGCACCTTGCAACCACTCAAGATCGGTGTCGTTACGGGTGATGGCGAGGAAGGTCTGGCTGAGGCTCTGGCTCATTGCGATAACCCGCTGCGTTTATCGAAGTTGCCGTTTTCAAGGAAGTACAGGCGATACCAGTTCGGGTCGTAGTTGCGCAGTTTTTCACCCGGCAGCGACGGCAGCGGCGCGTTGGCGGCCAGCGGCTGTACCAGGTGCGGCGTGACGATCATCAGCAGTTCGCGCTCTTCACGATTGATCGACGAGTTGCGGAAAAACGCCCCGATGATCGGGATGTCGCCCAGGCCGGGAAACTTGTTCACTTGCGACGCATTCTGTGTGCTGATCAAGCCGCTGATGACAAAACTTTCGCCATCGGCCAAAGAGATGCTGGTGTCGGTGCGGCGGATGGTGAAGGCCGGCACGGTGGTGCCACCGATGGTCACGCCATTGTTGTAGTCCAGCTCGCTGACTTCCGGCGCGACCTTGAGCGCGATGCGATCAGGACCGACCACGGTCGGGGTCAGCGTCAGGCGAATACCGAACTCTTTGTATTCAATGGAATAGCTGTTGCTGTTGGCACTCGGCACCGGGATCGGGATTTCCCCGCCAGCGAGGAAACTCGCACTCTGCCCGCTCAACGCCACCAGACTTGGCCGTGCCAGGGTATAAGCGAATCCGCTGCCCTCCAGCGCATTGACGATGCCGAGGAATTTACTGCTGCCGCCGCCCCAGACGATGTTGAACATGTCGTTGGCCAGCGGAATGCTGGGTGCCACGATGGGTACCGTGCCCGGCCTGACGCCGGTACCCGGCACCGTGCCCGGGCCGCCGAACAGGAAGTTGTTGGAGCCCTTGCCGTAGATCGACGTGCCCGCCTCTTTCAGTTTGGTGCGGCTGACCTCGACAAAACGGATGTCGGTCTGCACTTGCGACGGCAAGGTCGGATCACCTGTCGCCGGCAGCGCCACCGCCGTCATCGCCGCACTCGCCTTGCCCTGCACGAACACCATGCTCTGGCGCGGCGCGCTGGCGCAGGCGCTCCAGATCATCAATGTGGTGGCGCCCGGCGCAACGCCCGTGAGCAGCACGCCTTGATCACCGGTGACTCGCACGTCGGCGATTTTCGGATCGCCCACCGCCACCCGAGTGATGGGCACCGGTGATTGCAGCGCCTGCTGTAGACCTTCGCCGACTTCCAGTGTTGCCGGCAACGAACCGAGCGCAGCGCAGTTGCCAGCGGCTGCGAGGGCAGTGCCGATCGAAGCAACGCTCAGCAGCGAGGCCCGGAGCAAGCCATTGAACAGGGGCGTGAAGCGTGTGCGCATGTAAAGGCGTCCTTGCTCGAATCAGGGAGTGGGTTGAGCGTTTTCGGCACCGCGAATGACTTCCACGGTCGCTTTGCGCGCCGTCGGTTGCCCGGCTACGGCGAGTGGTTTGGGCGCGGGCGACAGTGATAACTGGCTGAACTCGAGCAACGCGCGACGCGGCGTATCGAGCTGCGTGGCGACATCGTTTTCGCCGGCCCAATACTTCGCCAGTTGCTGCTCGTCAGCGCTGCGAACCGCCAGGCGCAAAACACCGGCACCCGAGGCCAGCATCAAACGGCTGAGCAACGCTTCGGGCACCGCCAGCACCACGCTGCGCGCTGCCATGCGCTGTTGTTCCTGCTTGAGTCGTTCATCGTCGCTGCGCGCGGGGCTGGCGGGTTGACCATCGTTGGTCAGGCCCATCTGGCTGCCGACACCCAGCACGCGCACCGCCGGCACCACCAACTGCGCTGACGGCTGTGGATTGTTTTCGTCCTTGCGCAAAAACAGCAGCACATCGACGTAATCGCCCGGCGCCAGTTGTCCGCCGACGCTGATCACTTCGTCCACGGACACCGCCAGTGCGCGCTCACCGGGACGGATCATCCGTGCCAGTTGGCTGCCCGGTTCGAAGCTTTCTTCATTCAGCCAACTGCCGGCGCTCAACGGGCGCCACGGCGTACGACCGATGACTTGATCGACATTCGCCAGGCTACCAACGGGAGCGGTGCGCAGTTTTTCCACGGTGACGTCGGCGGCGGTGATTTTCACGAAGGGCGCGATGTCGCGCAGCAATACCACCACGGGTTGACGGGTCGGATCTTCAACAGGTTGCGCAGGCACGGCAGGCGTTGCGTCCGGGGTGACGGCAACGGGTGCTGCGACCGGTTCGACGGCCGGTTGACGGCTCAAGGTCAGCCCCCAATATCCGGCGATGATGGCACCCAGCAAAAACAAGCCGGCCAGGCCCAGAGTGACGCGACTGTTCATGACGGCTCTCCCTTTCCCGCTGCGCGTTCTTTCTTATGCAATGACCCGTCACTTTCAACGAGATAAATTCGCAATCAGGCAGCAATGAACAAGTAACTATTTCGCTATTTGACGGTAGTCCAGCGCGAACAAAACGCCATTAACAGCGGTTAAATATCCAACGAAAGTAGGAGGCTAAAGCGCCAAACTTGGTTTTTTACTGTAATTAGACCAACTACTACTTTCGGGTTAATTCGTTCTTACAGTTGTAGGCACGGGGAATGCCGACAATGCTGATGCTGGCACAGGGAAATCATGTTGCGAACGCGCAACGCCTGGCGTGCTCAAGGAGAATCCTCATGTCGTATTCCCAAATGGTTAAAAAATTCAAAGCCGAA
>NZ_RWIM01000019.1 GCF_009764645.1 Pseudomonas sp. PB106 | reverse complement strand
GCTGCGATCTTTTGATTCTGGAAAAACAACATCAAAAGATCGCAGCCTGCGGCAGCTCCTGCAGGGAGTATTCGCGTTGTTTGTTTTTTTGTTTTGACGCTGCTTGATATTCCGAACAGCCGAAGCCTATTTTGTACGGGTCGCCGTTCGCGGCTCGCACAATAACAAGGATTGCGTCATGACAACCGATGGCCAGCGTTCACTCGCGCAGCGACTGACGGGCATTGATGAGATTGAATGTGTCACGCCGGATTTGAACGGCGTGCCGCGAGGCAAAGTGATGACCGCCGAGGGTTTCCTCGAAGGGCGGCGTTTGCAGATGGCGCGGGGAGTGCTGCTGCAATGCATCATGGGCGGTTATCCGGCGGCGCGCTTTTACGGCAGCGATGACGGCGACCTGGCGCTGGTAGCCGAACCCACAATGATTCATCCGCTGCCCTGGAGTGACGAGCCGCGTGCCTTGGCCATTTGCGACGCCGATGAATTGACCGGCGAAAGCTCCAACCTGTCGACCCGGGGTCAGCTCAAAAAAGTCATCGCCCGTTACGCCGCGCGCGGCCTTTCGCCGGTGGTGGCGACCGAGCTGGAGTTCTTTGTCTTCGCCCCGAACACTGATCCGACCCAACCGTTCCGTCCGCCGGTGGGCCTTGATGGTCGTCGCGAGGATGGCCAATCGGCATTCAGCGTCAGTTCCAACAACGGGCTGCGGCCGTTCTTCAACGAAGTTTACAAATGCATGGCCGCCCTCGGCCTGCCGCGTGACACTTTCATGCACGAGATGGGCGTCAGCCAGTTCGAGATCAATCTGCTGCACGGCGATCCACTGCTGCTGGCCGATCAGACGTTCCTGTTCAAACACCTGCTCAAGGAAGTCGCGCTCAAGCATGGCCTGACCGTGGTGTGCATGGCCAAGCCGCTGGCGCACACGCCGGGCAGTTCGATGCACATTCACCAGAGCATCGTCGACATCAACACTGGCAAGAACGTGTTCAGTGATGAGCACGGCGAGCCGACGGCAATGTTCCGCCACTTCATCGGTGGCCAGCAGGCCGGCATGGCGGAGTTCACCGCACTGTTTGCGCCCAACGTGAACTCTTATCAGCGTCTGTGCCATCCGTACGCTTCGCCGAACAACGCGTGCTGGTCCCATGACAATCGCGCCGCCGGCTTGCGTATTCCCGCCAGTTCGCCGGTTGCGCGTCGGGTCGAAAACCGTTTGCCCGGCGCCGATGCCAATCCGTATCTGGCGATCGCTGCCAGTCTGGCCGCGGGTTTGCATGGCATCGAGCATGAACTGGAGCCGACGGAAGCGATTCAGGGCGAGTTCGAGGTGCCGGACAACCTCTCGTTGCCATGTACCTTGCATGCTGCGCTTGAGCGTCTGAAACGTAGCCAATTGGCGAGGGAACTGTTCGGACAGGAGTTCATCGAAGGCTACATCGCTTCGAAGACCATGGAGTTGACCAGCTTCTTTGATGAAATCACTCCCTGGGAACGGCGTGTTCTAGCAGCCCAGGCCTGACGTATCGTCGCCATCGGGCTATCGTTTTGGTAGCCCGGTCTTTACTGCAAGGAGCCGCTCGGAACGCCGATGCGCCAAATCTGGAAATCCTTTCGAGCGCTGTATTTCGCCTCGCTGATGATGTTGATCGGCTCGGGCCTTCTATCGACCTATCTAGCCTTGCGCCTGGCCGCTGACAACGTCGACGGCCTGTGGGTCGGTGCGTTGATGGCGGCCAACTATTTCGGCCTGGTGCTAGGCGGCAAGATCGGCCACCGGTTGATCGCCCGCGTCGGGCATATCCGTGCGTACTCGGCATGTGCGGGGATCGTCGGCGCGGCGGTGCTCGGCCATGGTCTGGTGGACTGGCTGCCAGCGTGGCTGGTGCTGCGGACCATCGTCGGTCTGGGCATGATGTGCCAATACATGGTGATCGAGAGCTGGCTCAACGAGCAGGCCGACGCCAATCAGCGTGGCTTGGTGTTCAGTGGGTACATGATCGCTTCGTATCTGGGTCTGGTGCTGGGTCAACTGATTCTGGTGATGCACCCGGGGCTGGGTCTGGAACTGCTGATGCTGGTCGCCCTGTGCTTTGCGCTGTGTCTGGTGCCGGTGACGCTGACCCGGCGCATTCACCCGGCGCCTTTGCATCCGGCGCCGATGGAGCCGCGCTTCTTCATCAAGCGAGTCCCGCAGTCGTTGAGCACGGTGCTCGGGGCCGGCCTGATCATCGGCTCGTTCTACGGTCTGGCACCGCTGTATGCCTCGCAGCAGGGGCTGTCGACCGAGCAGGTCGGTCTGTTTATGGGTAGCTGCATTTTTGCCGGGTTGCTGGTGCAGTGGCCGTTGGGCTGGTTGTCTGACCGTTATGATCGGGCGCTGTTGATTCGTTGTTTCGCCGGGTTCCTGGCGGTGGCCGCGTTGCCTCTGGCGGTGCTGCCGCACGTGCCGCTGGAGGTCTTGTTCGGCGTGGGCTTCCTGTGTTCGCTGGTGCAGTTCTGCCTGTATCCGCTGGCAGTGGCGTTCTCCAACGACCACGTCGAGGGGGATCGGCGGGTGTCGCTGACGGCGATGCTGCTGGTGACTTACGGTGTCGGCGCGAGCATCGGGCCGTTGCTGGCGGGTGTGTTGATGAAGTTTCTCGGCAGCCAGAGTCTGTATGCGTTCTTCAGCTTCTTTGCGCTGGTGCTGGTGTGGCGGATTCGTCCGAAAGCCGTGACCAATCTGCACCAGGTCGACGACGCGCCGCTGCACCACGTCGCCATGCCGGACAGCATGTCCAGCTCGCCGCTGGTGGCGGCGCTTGACCCTCGGGTCGACGAGCAGGTGGTGCAGGAGCAGATGGTGCAGGATCCTGTGCAAGCGCCGGCTCCCGAACCAGCGCCTGAAACCGATACGCCGGTCGAGCCTGCTGTAGAGGGCGAGCCGGACACCGACAACGATAATGACAAACCGACCCCGGATCTCAGTGGCGGCCGACCTTGAGCTGAACCAAAAACACCGCGCATAAAAAAGGGCAGTCCCGCCAAAGACTGCCCTTTTTATTGGTCGCTACAAATCACATATCGTCTTTATCGAAACGACGTGCTTCACGCTGCAACTGATAAACGAAACGCTCAACGTTGCGCGCCGCCTGACCACTGATGTTGTGGAAACGCAGGCCGGCGAAGGTGATGTTGAGTTTTTCTTCGAAGTGCAAGTAACGCAGTTCGACGGCGGTCGGCTGATTGCCGAACAGCGGCGTGGCGATCAAGCGGTCGTAGACCTGGCCCAGTTGCAAGCGATCAGTGATGTCACCTTCGAAACGCAGCTTGCAACCGGTCGCGGAAATATCCAGCAGCTTGCCGTTGATCGGCGCCTTGAGCTTTTCGCCACCCAGTTCAACGCTGACCAGATCAGCGAGTTTCAGCGCGGCGCGGAAAGCATTGCGGCGTTGGTGGTAAACCACTTCGGTCGGCAGCTCGCCGGTGTAGAAACGGTCGCCTTCGGACTCTTCAATGTTCAGCGTGCCGTTGCATTCCCAGGCGATGCGCACGCCTTCGTGAAAACCTTCAACCTTGAACGGCTCGCCGGCCAACAGGAAACGTTCGCCATCGCGCGGGATCATTTCGTCCAGTGCAATCGAAGCGGTGTCGCGGTCAACTTTGATCAAGTAGCTCTGAAAGCGCTGGCTGCGCTCGTGGAACGTGATGATCAAAGGATCGTGGCTGTCTTGCAGCTGACGCAGGTTGCTGGAGATTTCCAGTGGCGTGGTGAGCACCTTTGGTGGCTGCGGAGCATCATCCGCGCTGAGGGCGTTGGACACGGTTTATCAATCTCCAGACAAAATATGACGACTAGCCAGCATTTTGCCAGCATGTTCCGCGGGTTGATAGAGCTGACGCATCAACGACTCATGCCTGGCTGAGCGGACGCGGTACGGCGGGTTTGGCAAACGTACCGCTGGCGTTGTAAAGCGCTGGCGCTTCACCACCGGTAAGGATCTTCAGTTGATTGGCCGTGGCGGCCTGCTGGATCTGGATCGACTGGCCATTCTTGAGATTGGCGGCCTGGCATTGCGCGATCAGATCGGTCAATGCATCGCCTTGCGTTAGCAACTGGTCGCCAATGCTCGAGTGGCTGGCCAGTTGCGCAAGACCGCTACGATCGGTCGGCAAGTTGAGGCTGGCGAGGATTTCGCTGCGCTTGCGGCCATGCTGTTCAAGCAGAATGATCAATGCCTGTTTGTGCGCCAGAATTTCTTCCAGCAGGGGCATGTCGCGACCGTGCAAAGCGAGAGATTCGGTTTGCAGCAACTCCAGCAATTGTTGAGCTGGAGCAAAGTCGTCGTTGATCAGTTGCAATAAATTAGTGTCGTGCATGGATGGCCTTGGGTTTTAAGCGTCCAAAAGCCTGGCGCCGGCAAAAGCCTAGCGCTGGGCTTCGAAGTTGAGCAGTTTGCTGGCTACACGGTTGCTGTCGACTTTATAGCTGCCATCGGCAATCGCGGCTTTCAACTCGGCCACACGGGCTTTGTCGACAGCAGGCTGATCGCGCAGCTTGTCAGTGACCTTCTGCAACTGTTGAGCCTCATTGCTGAGGTGTACCGATTCCCCGCTTTTTGCGGTACTGGCCTGTTCGGCCGGGGTATTCAGCGGCGCGGAAGTACCGGTTTCAGCGGTCTCCTTGGCGTTGCTGGTACGTGTACTGCCCGTAAGTGACGAGGAGCTGTTCAAACGGCTGAAATCGATGACCATGATAAAAACCTCTGGGAATTTGGACGCTTGCCATGTTTTCGGCCATCCCCTGGAAAACTTTAGGCACATTTATACCAATATGCCTTGCATGCGCCGACGCGTGTCCTGCTGCGGCACAGTTTAGGGAAGCGACGGGGTCCGCGCCAGTTTTCTCCTGAGGCTTTTACATGGCCACCTCAACTTGGCCCGGCGCGATGACCTGCGCCTTGATGACTCGCTGGGAGTTGAGGTTTTTCACCCGGATCTGTTCTTTCAAACCGCCATTGGCCAGGGCTTCGCCGGGCATGCGTACGGCGAGCGTGCCGCTGCGAGCGGTGATGACCACTTGATCGCCTTTGCGCACGACTTCAGCCTGCTCCAGATGCACCAGGGTAATCACCTGATCGGCGACCGTTGGTCGGGTTAATTTCTGCCCGATCGCTTCGTCTACCGAGGTCAGAAAGCCCTGATTGATCGTGCTGACATCGCGTTCACGCAAGGTCACGTCCTGCGGCTCGATAATCCCGGCGCGCTTGAGTGGTCGGGTGGTCGTCACAATCTCGCGAAACAGGCGGACTTGAGCGGGCACGAACACGGTCCAGGGCGATGCGCCCTCACAGCGAACCTTGACGGTGACCCGCCCCAAAGGACGTGCCGGACTCTCCAGCGACGCTGTCAATTCCTTGTCGCACATGGGCATGCGCATACGCGGATCGAGTTGCTTGACCTCGATTTCATAGCGGCCTTCCGTTTGACTGGTGGCCAGATAGTCTTCTACGGTGAACTCAAGAAAGCCCTGAGTGACGCCGATAAGCATGTCAGGCAAGGTAACCGTATCAGCAACGGCAGGGCTGCCAGCGGAAAACAAGCAGACGGCGGACAGCACGCACAGGCTTTGGCGAGTGCGGGAGGTCAGGTGTCGGAAAAATGTCGTTTGAGCGTTCATACGAGTTAAAAAGCAAGCGCCGTGCCGTTTAGCAATGAATGTGCGTCGCAACAACACTTGGCGTTGGTGTAGGAGTCTGGGCATGGCTGGTGTAATGGATTCGGTAAACCAGCGCACGCAACTGGTGGGGCAGAATCGCCTGGAGTTGTTGTTGTTCCGTCTCGACGGTCAGCAGCTCTACGGAATCAACGTGTTCAAGGTACGGGAAGTGTTGCAGTGCCCGTCACTGACGTTGATGCCCAAGTCCAGTCCTGTCGTGTGCGGGGTGGCAAATATCCGGGGGGCAACCATTCCGATCCTTGATCTGGCAATGGCGACCGGCTCGGGTGCGTTGAAGGACAAGAAAAACCCGTTCGTGATCATCACGGAGTACAACACCAAGACCCAGGGTTTCCTGGTCCGCTCGGTGGAGCGCATCGTCAACATGAACTGGGAAGAGATTCATCCACCGCCCAAGGGCACGGGTCGCGATCATTACCTGACCGCTGTGACTCGGGTGGACAATCAGTTAGTCGAAATCATCGACGTCGAGA
Organism: Pseudomonas sp. PB106; assembly: GCF_009764645.1. GTDB lineage: Bacteria > Pseudomonadota > Gammaproteobacteria > Pseudomonadales > Pseudomonadaceae > Aquipseudomonas. The sequence continues at coordinate 50,796 of NZ_RWIM01000019.1, read as the reverse complement.
AAGTGCTGGCGGAAGTTGCGCCGACACCGGAAGCGATTTCGGTGGGCGTGGTCGATGTCGAGACCCAGACCAAAGCGTTGTCGCTGCGGGTGCTGACGGTCGATGACTCGTCGGTGGCGCGCAAGCAGGTCACGCGTTGTCTGCAGACGGTCGGTGTCGAAGTGGTCGCGCTGAACGACGGCAAGCAGGCGCTGGATTACCTGCGCAAGCTGGTCGATGAGGGCAAGAAGCCGGAAGAAGAGTTCCTGATGATGATCTCCGACATCGAGATGCCGGAGATGGACGGGTACACCCTGACGGCGGAAATCCGCGCTGACCCACGCATGCAAAAGCTTCATATCATCCTGCATACTTCGTTGTCCGGGGTATTCAATCAGGCGATGGTCAAGAAAGTCGGCGCCGATGACTTTTTGGCCAAATTCCGTCCTGATGACCTGGCATCCCGGGTAGTCGACCGGATCAAAGCAGCAGATATCAGCTAGGGGCGCTTTGTCCCTGGCGGTCAACACGATTTAAGAGGCGGCATCATTGTCTACGGGTAATTTGGATTTCGAACAGTTCCGGGTCTTCCTGGAAAAAGCCTGTGGCATTTTGCTCGGTGAAAACAAGCAGTACCTGGTCTCGAGCCGTCTCAACAAACTGATGGAGCAGCAAGGCATCAAATCCCTGGGTGAGCTGGTCCAGCGCATCCAGACCCAGCCGCGCAGCGGTTTGCGCGAGCAAGTGGTCGATGCCATGACGACCAACGAAACCCTGTGGTTTCGTGACACCTATCCGTTTGAAGTCTTGAAGAACAAGGTGCTGCCCGAAGCGATCAAGGCCAGCCCCAACCAGCGTCTGCGGATCTGGTCGGCGGCGTGCTCGTCGGGGCAGGAACCGTACTCGCTGTCGATGTCGATCGACGAGTTCGAGCGCAGTAACCTCGGCCAATTGAAGATGGGTGTGCAGATCGTTGCCACTGATCTGTCCGGCCTGATGTTGACCAACTGCAAGACCGGCGAGTACGACAGCCTGGCGATCGGTCGCGGTTTGTCGCCCGAACGCCTGCAGCGTTACTTCGACCCGAAAGGGCCGGGTCGCTGGGTGATCAAGGCGCCGATCAAGAGCCGGGTGGAGTTCCGCTCGTTCAACCTGCTCGACAGCTATGCCGCGCTGGGCAAGTTCGACATCGTGTTCTGCCGCAACGTGTTGATCTACTTCTCTGCCGAAGTGAAGAAGGACATCCTGTTGCGTATTCACAGCACGTTGAAGCCGGGTGGTTATCTGTTCCTTGGCGCTTCCGAAGCGTTGAACGGTTTGCCGGACCATTACCAGATGGTGCAGTGCAGCCCGGGGATCATTTACCAGGCGAAATGATTGCAACGGCAATACATGAAACGGCAGGCCCAAAAGGTCTGCCGTTTTTTTGTGCCCGAATGATTTCCCTCATGCACCACAAATCCCTGTAGGAGTGAGCCTGCTCGCGATAGCGGTGTGTCAGGCACCGATGATGTTGAATGTGCTACCGCCATCGCGAGCAGGCTCACTCCTACAGGGGGCCGTGGTGTGTATGAGATGGATGGCAAGCGGCAGAAAAGCGGCATTCGGCGGAAACCGGTTGCCGCTTTTCTGGCATTGCCGCTTTGCCGATACCCCGCAAAGCCCCGGTTTATGGGGGTTTTGAGCATTGGCACGGCGCTTGCTAAAGCTCAGTTACGAAAAACCGGTCACCTGAAGGTTCCCGACATGAGCATCAGCTTCGATAAAGCGCTCGGCATTCACGAAAAGGCTCTGGGCTTCCGCGCCCAACGTGCAGAAGTGCTGGCCAACAACATCGCCAACGCCGATACCCCGAACTACAAGGCGCGGGATCTGGACTTCTCCAAAGTACTGGAAGCACAGACCCAGAAAAACGCCAACGGCACCATCGCCCTGAACATGACCAACAGCCGTCACATCGAAGCTGAAGGTCTGGGCAACGGCGACGAGTCGCTGATGTATCGCACGCCGATGCAGCCTTCGATCGACCAGAACACCGTGGACGCCCAACTGGAACAGTCCAACTACGCGGAAAACGCCGTGGGCTTCCAGGCCAGTTTCACGCTGCTCAACAGCAAATTCAAAGGGCTGGTGTCAGCCCTGCGCGGAGAGTAATCCATGTCCCTGTCCAGCGTTTTCAACATTGCCGGCAGCGGCATGAGCGCTCAAACCACGCGTCTGAACACCGTGGCTTCGAACATCGCCAACGCCGAAACCGTCTCGTCGAGCATCGACCAGACCTACCGCGCCCGTCACCCGGTGTTTGCCACCATGTTCCAGGGCGGCCAGAACACCGGCAGCAACTCGCTGTTCCAGAGCCAGGACGCCGCAGGGCAGGGCGTGCAGGTACTCGGCGTCGTCGAAGACCAGAGCAACCTCGAAGCGCGTTACGAGCCGAACCATCCGGCAGCCGACGCCAAAGGCTACGTCTACTACCCGAACGTCAATGTGGTGGAAGAAATGGCTGACATGATTTCCGCGAGCCGGTCCTTCCAGACCAACGCCGAAATGATGAACACCGCCAAAACCATGATGCAGAAGGTCCTGACCCTCGGTCAGTAATAAGGGGCGACTGCCATGAGTGTTTCCGATACCACCAGCTCCCTGAGCATGAATGACATCCTGGCCAACTCGTCGAAGACGGCCAGCAGCAGCACCACCGGCGGCATCGCTTCGGCGACCAACAGTGCAACCGGCGGTCAAGCGCTGGGCAAGGACGCGTTCCTGCAACTGCTGGTGACCCAGCTGAAAAACCAGAACCCGCTCGATCCGCAGGACAACAGCGCATTCGTGGCGCAGTTGGCGCAGTTCAGCAGCCTGGAAGGCATCACCACGCTGAACAGCACCGTGAGTTCGCTGGCCGGCAATTACAACTCGTCGCAGGCCTTGCAGGCATCGTCGCTGGTGGGCCGTAACGTGATTGTGCAGACCAACACCGCGCAACTCGACGATCCGACAAAAGGCCTGACCGGTACGGTGAGTGTCCCGTCGTCCATCGCCGAAGGCACCGTGACCATCACCGACAAGGACGGCAAGGCTGTTCGCACCATCGATCTGGGCAGCCGCGCGGCCGGTGATGCCAGCTTCACTTGGGACGGCAAGGATTCGTCGGGCACTGTGGTTCCTGTCGGCACTTACACCTTCAAGGCCAACGCGCCAATCAACGGCGCCGCGACGGACCTGGTCACTTATCTGCCGGCCACCGTCAATAGCGTGACGATCAGTCAGACGGGTGGCGAGCTGATGCTCAACCTGGCTGGCAAGGGCTCCGTGGCCCTGTCCAAAGTACAAACCATTGGTATATAGAGCCGACTAACCGGCACAAAGGAGTGGAATATGTCTTTCAATATCGGCCTTAGCGGTCTCTATGCAGCCAACAAACAACTGGACGTGACCGGCAACAACATCGCCAACGTCGCGACCACCGGTTTCAAATCGTCCCGTGCAGAATTCGAAGACGTCTACTCGGCCACTCGCCTGGGTAGCGGCAGCAAAGTGATCGGCAACGGCGTGCGCCTGGCCAACGTTTCCCAGCAGTTCACCCAAGGTGACATCAACAACACCGGCAACGTGTTGGACATGGGCATCAACGGTTCGGGCTTCTTCACCATGAGCAACAACGGCTCGGTCACCTACACCCGGGCCGGTACGTTCAAGGTCGACAATGCCGGTTACATCACCAACACCGACTACACCTCGCGTCTGCAAGGTTACGGTGTGGATGCCAACGGCAAGATCATCAACGGCGTCCTGACCGACCTGAAGATCGACACCTCCAACCTGGCGCCGAAGTCCACCTCGCTCGTGACCTCGACCATCAACCTGAACTCGACGGCGACGCCGATCGACGACACAGTGGCCGCTGGCAAGTTTGATCCGACCAACACCGCGACCTACACCAAGTCGTTCAGCACGCCAATCTATGACAGCCAGGGCAACCAGCACACCATGGATCAGTACATGGTGAAAACCGGTGCCAACACCTGGAAGGTTTACACCCTGGTTGATGGCCGTAACGCCGACGCAACCGGCAGCGATCCGAAAGTCACTGCACCCGTGGCATCGACCCTGTCGTTTGATGCGACCGGCAAACTGACTCAGGTCAGCACTCCGAATCCGCTGGGCGGCGCGGCGATCATCAGCAGCGACCTGACCCTGAAAAGTTGGGTTCCGGGTACAGTGACCGATGGCGTCTGGAAAGCTAACGGCGCAGCGGCGAACCCGGCGGGCGTGACCATTTCGATGGGCAAGACCACTCAGTACAACGCTGATACCGCGCGTTCGATCCCGACTCAGGACGGCTACGCCACTGGCCAGATCACTAACCTGACCATCGACGGCACCGGTACGCTGTTTGCCAACTTCAGTAACAACCAGAGCAAGGCGATTGGTCAGGTTGCGCTGGCGAGCTTCACCAACGAACAGGGTCTGCAGGCTGTTGGCGGTACTAGCTGGAAAGAGACTTTTGCTTCGGGTATCCCGGGTTACGATGCGCCGGAAACCGGTACTTTGGGTTCGATCGCTTCGAACTCGCTGGAAGAGTCGAACGTTAACCTGACCAATGAGCTGGTTGATCTGATCAAGGGTCAGAGCAACTATCAGGCGAACGCCAAGACCATTTCCACGCAGAGCACCATCATGCAGACCATTATTCAGATGACTTGATTCTGGGTTTTGGTTTTGTCAGGGAGCCCCTCTTTTTGAGGGGCTTTTTTGGTTTTGGGTGGGGGGGTGTATCCGTTTCTTCGGTTGTTGCTACTGGCGGTTTCGCCCTTACGGCGAGTCCCTTTTTCAAACGCCAAAAAGGAACCAAAAGGCTTTGCCCTGACGTTCGGCCCGCTCGCTAATGCTCGGGGTTTCTTCGCTCCGGGATCGATCCGGGCGCAGCGCCTACGGTTTGCTTCGCTGCACCTCCTCTCGCTGTGTTTGGCTGCGCCAAACGGTCGCTGCGCTCCCACCCCCGGATCAATCCCTCCACTCAGCCTGCCGACGGGCTCCGAGATCAAGATCAAGAGCGGTACTCGAGCTTGCGCTCATTGTGTTGAGTGGGGCGGCTTTGCCGCGTGGGGTGTTTGCAACACGGAATTGTGGGAGCGAGCTTGCTCGCGAAAGCGGCTTACGAACCAAACAATCTCTCGCTGACAACATCCAATCCAACTGTGGGAGCCCGCCCTGCTCGCGATAGCGGTTTGTCAGCCAACCGACATCTATCTGGCTCAACACGGACGCAAAAAAAAGCCCCCGACAAACCAGTGGTCTGTCAGGGGCTTTTTCGTTCAGGTGTCTTTCGACACCTGACTCAGCTCAGCTTATTGGCAAGCTTCGCAATCCGGCTCGTCGATCGCGCAGGCTTTTGGCACTGGCGCTGGACCGGCAGGGGCTGCCAGTACCGAATCGTCACCGTGGTTGCCGCCGCTGGATACAGCGTTCAGCTTGCCGGTGTTGATGGTCGACTTCTCGGTGCTGGTCGCGGCCAGGGCACGGAGGTAGTAGGTGGTTTTCAGGCCACGGTACCAGGCCATGCGGTAGGTCACGTCGAGTTTCTTGCCCGAGGCGCCAGCGATGTACAGGTTCAGCGATTGGGCCTGGTCGATCCACTTCTGACGACGGCTGGCCGCGTCAACGATCCACTTGGTGTCCACTTCGAAGGCGGTCGCGTAGAGCTCTTTGAGTTCTTGCGGGATGCGCTCGATCTGCTGAACCGAACCGTCGTAGTACTTCAGGTCGTTGATCATGACCGAGTCCCACAGACCGCGAGCCTTGAGGTCGCGAACCAGGTACGGGTTGATCACGGTGAATTCGCCCGACAGGTTCGATTTCACATAGAGGTTCTGGTAGGTCGGTTCGATCGACTGCGATACGCCGGTGATGTTGGCGATGGTCGCGGTCGGTGCGATGGCCATGATGTTGGAGTTACGAATGCCTTTCTGCACACGGGCGCGAACCGGTGCCCAGTCCAGGGTTTCGTTCAGGTCAACGTCGATGTACTTCTGGCCGCGAGCCTCGATCAGGATCTGTTGCGAATCCAGCGGCAGGATGCCTTTGGACCACAGCGAACCCTGGAACGTCTCGTACGCGCCGCGCTCGTCTGCCAGGTCGCAGGACGCCTGGATCGCGTAGTAGCTGACCGCTTCCATCGACTTGTCGGCGAACTCGACGGCAGCGTCGGAACCGTAAGGGATGTGCTGCAGGTACAGAGCGTCCTGGAAGCCCATGATGCCCAGACCGACCGGACGGTGCTTGAAGTTGGAGTTCTTCGCTTGTGGCACCGAGTAGTAGTTGATGTCGATAACGTTATCGAGCATGCGAACGGCGGTGTTCACGGTGCGTTCCAGCTTGGCGGTGTCCAGCTTGCCGTTGACGATGTGGTTCGGCAGGTTGATCGAGCCCAGGTTGCAAACGGCGATCTCGTCCTTGTTGGTGTTCAAGGTGATCTCGGTGCACAGGTTCGAGCTGTGAACCACGCCAACGTGCTGCTGCGGGCTGCGCAGGTTGCACGGGTCTTTGAAGGTCAGCCATGGGTGGCCGGTTTCAAACAGCATGGAGAGCATTTTGCGCCACAGGTCTTTGGCCTGGATGGTCTTGAACAGTTTGACCTTGCCTGGGTATTCGGTCAGGGCTTCGTAGTACTCGTAGCGTTCTTCGAAGGCTTTACCGGTCAGGTCGTGCAGGTCCGGCACTTCGGATGGCGAGAACAGGGTCCATTTGCCGTCATCGAAGACGCGCTTCATGAACAGGTCAGGGATCCAGTTGGCGGTGTTCATGTCGTGGGTACGACGACGATCATCACCGGTGTTCTTGCGCAGCTCGATGAACTCTTCGATGTCCATGTGCCAGGTTTCCAGGTAGGCACACACAGCGCCTTTGCGCTTGCCACCCTGGTTAACGGCTACAGCGGTGTCGTTCACGACTTTGAGGAACGGAACCACGCCTTGCGACTTGCCGTTGGTGCCCTTGATGTACGAACCCAGCGCACGCACCGGCGTCCAGTCGTTGCCCAGGCCGCCAGCGAATTTCGACAACATGGCGTTGTCGTGAATCGCGTGGTAGATGCCCGACAGGTCATCCGGCACGGTGGTCAGGTAGCAGCTCGACAGCTGTGGACGCAGGGTACCGGCGTTGAACAGGGTCGGAGTCGACGACATGTAGTCGAAGGACGACAGCAGGTTGTAGAACTCGATCGCACGGTCTTCTTTCTGCTTCTCTTCGATCGCCAGGCCCATGGCCACGCGCATGAAGAAGATCTGCGGCAGTTCGAAACGAATACCATCCTTGTGGATGAAGTAACGGTCGTACAGGGTTTGCAGGCCCAGGTAGGTGAATTGCTGATCGCGCTCGTGGTTGATCGCCTTGCCCAGTTTTTCCAGGTCGAAGGAGGCCAGCACAGGGTTCAGCAGTTCGAACTCGATACCTTTGGCGATGTAGGCCGGCAGTGCCTTGGCGTACAGGTCAACCATTTCGTGGTGAGTGGCGCTTTCGGTCACACCAAGGAAGCCCAGGCCTTCGGCACGCAGGGTGTCCATCAGCAGGCGGGCGGTGACGAACGAGTAGTTCGGCTCACGCTCCACCAAGGTACGGGCGGTCATCACCAGCGCGGTGTTGACGTCGGTCAGTGCCACGCCGTCGTACAGGTTCTTCAGGGTTTCGCGCTGAATCAGGTCGCCGTCGACCTCTTCCAGACCTTCGCAGGCCTCGGTGACGATGGTGTTCAGACGGCCCATGTCCAGCGGCGCCAGGCTGCCGTCGGCACGGGTGATGCGGATCGACGGGTGCGCGTTGACTGCTTCTTCCGCCGGGGCGTGGGCAGCGCGTTCTTTCGAACGACCGTCACGGTAGATCACGTAGTCGCGCGCGACTTTCTGCTCGCCGGCACGCATCAGGGCCAGTTCAACCTGGTCCTGGATTTCTTCGATGTGGATGGTGCCGCCCGAAGGCATGCGACGCTTGAAGGTCGCGGTGACCTGTTCGGTCAGGCGGGCCACGGTGTCATGGATTCGCGACGAAGCGGCAGCGGTGCCGCCTTCAACTGCGAGGAACGCTTTGGTGATAGCGACGGTGATCTTGTCATCGGTGTAAGGAACGACAGTGCCATTACGCTTGATCACGCGCAGTTGACCAGGCGCGGTAGCAGCCAGATCCGAATTCGAATCGGCGGCCTGCGGCAAGGTGCCCTGCGGGTTCTCGCGAGTTGTGTCGGTTTGCATGGGGGTGGTCTCCACATTCTCTATGTTTGTTTGGCACCGTCATGGTGCTCACCGTTCTGTACCGAAGCACTGCAACCGACAAGCGTCGGCGTAACAACTTCGGAACAGTAGGAAAAAGGCTTGTAGCGCCGCATCCTTGCCGAAGTTTTTGGCCGCGAGCCAAGGCTCGAGCCGGATTCCTTCCAAGGTGACAGTAATGACTGCAACACCCGTACCGTTCCGGTCATTTCCGACCTAAAAAACGGTGCCATCCGCAAGTGCGGTTTGGGCTTTGAAAAACTTGCTTGGTTCAACCGGAAACTGGCAATAAAGCACTTGAGTTTCAGGCCCTAAATGTGGTTGGGCGTTTGAGTGGAAAACCCCATATGTAGGGTCTCTCCCCGCGCCGTGCTACAAGATAATGCGTTTTGAGGGGTGTTGCAACGTACTACCTGTGGATAAACCTGTGCGTAAATTGTGTAAGAAACAAGGAATTCCCGTGTAGGCCGCGAACCTGCTGACCTAGACCGTTTGTCACTGTTTATTCACCCGGAAAAACGCTTCAGCGGATTTTTAAGGGCGCGAACCCTATCACAAAAAACCGCCTCGTCCGAACGCATTTACCGACTTGTGTTCTGGCTGTACGCCGTTTATACAATCGACCTGTTCGTACGCATTCTTATCCTCTTTAAACATGACAAAAAGACCGGAGGATCTGAAACTGTGGGAGCGAGCTTGCTTGCGAAGGCGTCGGTAGGTTCAGCATCAATGTTGACTGATCTGACGCATTCGCGAGCAAGCTCGCTCCCACATGATTTGTACTGAGTCATACGGTTCTTCCTTACTTAATAACAATAGAAAGCAGAGGTCACCGGTGGAGCAACAAGCCTGGCAGGTATTGATCGTCGAGGATGACCAGCGACTGGCCGAACTCACGCGCGATTACCTGCAAGCCAATGGATTGCGCGTGGACATCGAAGGCAACGGTGCGCTGGCGGCGGCGCGGATCATCAAGGAGCAACCGGATCTGGTGATCCTCGATCTGATGCTGCCCGGTGAAGACGGCTTGAGCATTTGCCGCAAGGTGCGCAATCAGTACGACGGGCCGATCCTGATGCTGACGGCGCGCACCGATGACGCCGATCAGATTCAAGGTCTCGATCTTGGCGCTGACGATTACGTGTGCAAACCGGTGCGCCCGCGCTTGTTATTGGCACGGGTTCAGGCGTTGCTGCGGCGCAGTGACAGCGCGGAACCGATCACGGAAAAATCCCGTCGTCTGCAATTCGGTCCGTTGGTAGTCGACAACGCTTTGCGTGAAGCCTGGCTGAGTGACAACGGCATCGAGCTGACCAGCGCCGAATTCGACCTGCTGTGGCTGCTGGTTTCCAATGCCGGGCGCATTTTGTCCCGCGAAGAAATCTTTACCGCCCTGCGCGGCATCGGCTACGACGGCCAGGACCGCTCGATCGATGTGCGCATCTCGCGAATCCGCCCGAAAATCGGTGACGACCCAGATCATCCACGCCTGATCAAAACCGTGCGCAGCAAAGGCTATCTGTTTGTCCCCGAAGCCTGCGTCGACCTGCCGCTGTGAACTCGATCTTCCTGCGCATCTACGGCGGCATGTGCGCTGCGATCATTCTGGTCGCGGTGCTCGGCGTGCTGGCGCTGAACCTGCTCAATCAGGTGCGCAGCGAGCAGTATCGCGAGCGCCTGGCCCACGGCACATTCTCGCTGATGGCCAGCAACCTGCAGCCGATGAACGAAACCGAACGCCATCGCGCGCTGCTGGTGTGGGAACGCTTGCTCGGGATTCCGCTGGCGCTGAAAAAGTTCGCCGAGACCGATCTCGACCTGTCCCAACGTACCCGCGTGCAGCGCGGTCAGGCCTTGGTCGAGCAGACCGGCCCGCACGCGGCGAAGGTTTACCGGATGGTCAGCGACAAGGAACAGCTAGTTCTGGTGGGAGAAGTGCAGCAGATCAGCGAACAACTGGCGCGCGCGACCATTTATCTGTTGGCCGATGAGCTGGTGCGGGTGCCCGTCGGCGAGCAGCCGAAACGACTGGCGCAGATAAAGGAAGAGAAGGGCTTCGGCTTTGACCTGCGGCTGGTCACGGTCAACGATGCCGACATGGACGAGGATCAGAATCGTCGCGTGGCCGAAGGCGATACGGTGATGGCGCTGGGCAAGGGCGGTGATTCGATCCGCGTGTTTGCCGGCATGGTTGGCACGCCGTGGGTGCTGGAGATCGGCCCGCTGTACCAGATGAATCCGTATCCGCCGGAGTGGCTGGTGTTGATCGCCGCGCTCGGGCTGAGCCTGATTGGCCTTATCGTTTATCTGTTGGTGCGCCAGCTCGAACGGCGTTTGCGCGGCCTCGAAGCGGCAGCCACGCGCATCGCCAAGGGCAGCCTGGAAACCCGCGTGCCGGCGCGCGGTGCTGATTCGGTCGGGCGCCTCGCCTCGGCGTTCAACGGCATGGCCGAGCACTTGCAGCAACTCCTGGCGATCCAGCGCGAACTGGTGCGCGCGGTCTCCCACGAGTTGCGCACGCCAGTGGCGCGCCTGCGTTTTGGCCTGGAAATGATCGGCTCGGCGACCACCCCGCAAGCGCTGGAAAAGTACCGCGAAGGCATGGATCACGACATCGAGGACCTCGATAAGCTGGTCGATGAAATGCTCACCTACGCGCGACTGGAGCAAGGCTCGCCGGCGCTGACGTTCCAGCGCATCGACCTGGATGCGTTGGTCGATCAGGTCATCGAAGAGCTGGCGCCGTTGCGTGCCGAGGTCACGGTGCAGCGTGGTTTGTGTCTGTCGGCGGCGGACAACGACGATGCCTGGGTCGAAGCCGAGCCGCGTTACTTGCACCGCGCCTTACAGAATCTGGTGAGCAACGCCATGCGCCATGCCCGTTCGAAGGTGACGGTGAGTTATCAGGTCGGGCAGTTGCGCTGTCGGGTCGATGTCGAGGACGACGGGCCCGGCGTGCCTGAGGTGGCGTGGGAGCGGATCTTTACGCCGTTTCTGCGTCTGGACGACAGCCGTACGCGCGCGTCGGGCGGGCATGGTCTGGGGTTGTCGATCGTGCGGCGGATCATTCACTGGCATGACGGCCGGGCGATCATTGGCAAGAGCAAAAGTCTGGGTGGGGCGTGTTTCAGCCTGAGTTGGCCGAGGAATCAGGAGCGCCGGTGAGTTGTGTGGTGGGTTTGCTGGCCCCATCGCTGGCAAGCCAGCTCCCACAGGTTTCAGGGGTGTACCTTGAATTTGTGCTCACCACGGAAACTGTGGGAGCTGGCTTGCCAGCGATGAGGCCTGACAGCCAATGAAAATCCTCAGGCTTGAATACTGACCAGACTCAACAACTGCCCATCCCGCACCCCGAACTGCGCATCAAGCTCGGTGCCGTGGCGCCATTCGCTCGACAGATCCGTCAACAACCGCAACCGCACCTGACCCGCCTCAGTCCACTCCAGCACCTCAGCGTGCTCGAAGTAAAAGCGCTGCTGCACAATCGGGTACAGCGCTTTGAACAAACTTTCCTTCACCGAAAACGTCAGCGTCACCCACAACGCCAACTGCTCTCGCGAAGCCGCCGCCATGCGCTGCATTTCTGCCGGTGTGAGGATTTCCCCGGCCAGTCGCTCGGCGCGCTCGGTACTGAGCAGATTTTCCAGATCCATGCCCAAGCCGCGCCAATGTTGCTTGTTGGCGACAATCGCGGCGGCGTGACCGGTGCTGTGAGTGATCGAGCCGCAGATGTGCGCCGGCCAGATCGGCGCACGGTCTTCACCGATCGCCGGCACTACGCTGGAGCCTTCCAGTTGCTGCAACGCCGCCCGGGCGCAGATCCGCCCGGCGAGAAACTCGGCCTGACGTTTGGCCACTGAGCGCTGAATGCTTGGCGGCGCCTCGATGGCGCTGCGCAGGAAGTCGTCGCCCAGCAATCGCGCCGGGTCGAAGTGGGTGCCGAGCAGCACGGTGTCGGGCAATACCGTCGGCAACGGCCAATGGCTGTCGAGCGCGGTGCAGCAGGCGGGGAGGGCGGGGGTGAGATTCATGGCGGGCATTTTGCCGGTTAGTCGTGGCAAGGTCGAGTTCGTAGGCTGATCGTTCCCACGCTCTGCGTGGGAATGCCTTATCGGACGCTCTGCGTTCGGCTCTTGGGACGCGGAGCGTCCCGGGCTGCATTCCCACGCAGAGCGTGGGGACGATCAGCGTGGGAACGATCAGGTGCGGATGGGTTAGCTGAAGATTTTCTGGAAGAACGCTTTCATGTCCGCCCAGGATTTTTCATCCGCAGCCTTGTTGTACCCAATGTCCGGGCCGCCGTGCTCGCCATGGCTCAGGCGATCGGCATCGGGGTTGGTGAAGCCATGCTTGGCGCCATCCAGACTGACAAACTTATAGTCTGCCCCGGCCTTGTCCATTTCCGACTTGAACGCGGTGACGTTGTCCGGGGTGACCATGCTGTCCAGCGCACCGTGCTCGACCAGAATCTTCGCCTTCACACTGCCAGGCGTTGCCGGGGTCTTGGTCGCCAGCGCACCGTGGAAACTCACCACGCCCGCCAGCGGCTCACCTTGCCGCGCCGCGTTCAGCACCACGCCACCGCCGAAGCAGTAACCGATGGCGGCGATTTTATTGACGTCGGTCTGCGGCTGCTTCTTCAGCAAGTTCAGCCCGGCCTCGAAACGTTTGCTGGAAGCAGCGGCGTCCGCCGTCGCGGCCTGCATGAACGCCATCGCATCTTTCGGGTGCTCGGTGTTCTTGCCTTCGCCGTACATATCGATTGCCAGTGCGCTGTAGCCGAGTGCGGCGAGATCGCGGGCGCGGCGCTTGGCGTAATCGTTCAGGCCCCACCATTCGTGCACCACGACCACGCCGGGGCGCGCGCCTTTTATCGCGTCGTCATAGGCGTAGTAACCGATCAGCTTGGTGCCGTCGGCGCTCTGGTAGGGAATCTCTTCAGTCTTGATCGCAGCTTGGGTGAGGCTGCTGACCGCCAGCAAAGTGAGGGCGAGGAACAGGCGCATGGTCGGGGTCTCCTTATCGAAAGTGGTCAAAACAGCCTAGTCGATTTGATTCAGGTGAGGTTCAGAGACGGTTCAGGGGCTGTACAGGGGGCGGTCAGTAACCTTGCGCCATACCCAAACAGCACTGTGAAAGAGGAAATACCCATGACTCGTTTTAACAAACTGCTGCTGGCATTTACCTTGTTAGGCTCCAGCATCGCGGCCAACGCCGACGACACAACCAACTTCGCCGGCCTGACGTTCGGCCAGACCAGCGACAAGATCGACAAGTCCCGCGCACTGAATGACAACCTCGGCCACCCGAATGCCACTGGCGCGATCGACGGCAACAACACCTACGGCGTCCGCCTCGGCCAGCAAAACAGCCAGGGTCGCTACTACGCCACCTACGACAACGTGTCGGGCTCGCACAATGGCATTAAACTGCGTCAGGAAAATCTGCTGGGCAGCTACGATCTGTTCTACCCGGTGGGTGGCAGCACCAAGCTGTTCGGTGGTGCGACGGCGGGTTTGACCAAGCTGACTCAGGATTCGCCAGGCTACAGCCGCGACAGTGACATCGGTTATGCGATCGGCGGTCAGTTGGGTGTGTTGCAGCAAGTCTCGCAGAACACCTCGGTCGAACTCGGTTACCGTTACCTGATGAGCAACGCCAGCACCGAAATGAAAGAGAGCGGTGGCAGCAAGCAAGGTTCGCTGGATCTGAACAGCAGCGCACAGACTTACCTGTCGGCTAACTACAATTTCTAAGGAGTGAGTCGCCCTGGAACCCTGTCGGAGCGAGCTTGCTCGCGAAAGCGATGTTTCATTCAACATCATCGTTGACTGGATAATCGCCTTCGCGAGCAAGCTCGCTCCCACGGGGTTGTGGAGATTTCAAGTGATTAGGAGAAGGTCATGAAACTGTTGGTCGTCGAAGATGAGGCGCTGTTGCGTCATCACCTGCAAACCCGCCTCACGGAGAGCGGTCACGTGGTCGAGTCCGTGGCCAATGCCGAGGAGGCGCTGTACCAGACCGGGCAGTTCAACTTTGATCTGGCGGTCATCGACCTCGGTCTGCCGGGCATGGGCGGTCTCGACCTGATTCGCCAGTTGCGCTCGGGCGGCAAGACTTTCCCGATCCTGATCCTCACCGCGCGCGGCAACTGGCAGGACAAGGTCGAAGGCCTCGCTGCCGGCGCCGACGACTACGTGGTCAAGCCGTTCCAGTTCGAAGAACTCGACGCACGCTTGAATGCCTTGCTGCGCCGCTCCAGCGGTTTCACCCAGTCGACCATCGTTGCCGGTCCATTGCTGCTCGACCTCAATCGCAAACAGGCGACCCTCGACGAACAGCCGCTGGCGCTGACCGCTTACGAATACCGCATCCTCGAATACCTCATGCGCCACCATCAGCAAGTGGTGCCCAAGGATCGTTTGATGGAGCAACTCTACCCGGACGACGACGAGCGCGATCCGAATGTCATCGAAGTGCTGGTCGGCCGTTTGCGCCGCAAACTCGAAGGCCCGGCCGGGTTCAAGCCGATCGACACCGTGCGCGGCCTCGGCTACCTGTTCAATGAGCGCTGCACTTGATTCGTTCTCTTCGCGTTCGCTTGATGCTCGCCGCCACCACATTGGCGGTGTTGTTCATGCTCGCCTTGCTGCCGGCGATGCAGGGCGCTTTCAGTCTCGCGCTGCAGGACTCGATCGAGCAGCGCCTCGCCTCTGACGTCACCACGCTGATCTCGGCGGCGCGCATTGAGAACGGCCGACTGGTGATGCCCAACCAGTTGCCCGATGAGCGCTTCAACCTCACCGATTTCCGTTTGCTCGGTTACATCTACGACCGCGAAGGGCATCTGGTCTGGCGCTCGAAAGCTACCCAGGAAGAGCAGATCAACTACAAGCCGCGCTACGACGGTCTCGGCAACGAGTTCGCGCGGATCCGCGAGGCCAACGGTCAGGAATTCTTCGTTTACGACGTTGAAGTCAAACTGCTCGGCGGCAAAAGTGCAGCCTTCAGCATCGTCGCCCTGCAACCGGTGCGCGAGTACGAAACCACCCTCGAAGGCCTGCGCGAGAATCTCTACCTCGGTTTCGGCGCAGCTTTGCTGGTACTGCTGGCGCTGTTGTGGATCGGTCTGACCTGGGGCCTTAAAGCCCTGCGGCAACTCAGTCAGGAACTCGATGAAATCGAAGGCGGCACTCGCGAGAGCCTGACCGAACAGCACCCGCGCGAACTGCTGCGTTTGACCGGCTCGCTCAACCGCTTGCTGCACAGCGAGCGTCAGCAGCGCAGCCGTTACCGCGACTCCCTCGACGATCTGGCGCACAGCCTGAAAACCCCGTTGGCCGTGCTGCAAGGCGTCAGCGAAGACATGGCCCAGCGCCCGGAAGATCGCGACCAGGCTTGGGTGCTGCAAAGCCAGATCGAGCGCATGAGCCAGCAGATCAGCTATCAACTGCAACGGGCCAGCCTGCGCAAAAGTGGTCTGGTGCGCCATCAGGTGCGCCTGCAACCGGTGTTGAAAAGTCTCTGCGATACGCTGGACAAGGTTTACCGCGATAAACACGTGCGCGTGGCCTTTGATCTGCCCGAGCATTGTTATGTGCCGATCGAGCAGGGTGCGTTGCTGGAGATGATGGGCAACCTGCTGGAAAACGCCTATCGCCTGTGCCTGGGTGAAGTGCGCATCAGCGTGCGCGAAACCTTGGCCGGGGTGGAGCTGTGTGTTGAAGACGACGGGCCGGGGGTACCGCAGGATCAGCGTGCGCGGATTCTCGAGCGCGGTGAACGGTTGGATGCCCAGCATCCGGGGCAAGGCATCGGACTGGCGGTGGTCAAGGACATCATCGAAAGCTACAACGCCAAACTGGCGCTGGGTGACTCGCCGATGGGCGGGGCGGCGTTCAGGATTCATTTTCCGGCGGTTTAGGTGTTGGCCTTTCTGGCCCTATCGCTGGCAAGCCAGCTCCCACACGTTTTGAGGTTTACATGAATTTTATGTACGACTCGGACATTGTGGGAGCTGGCTTGCCAGCGATGGGGCCAGTGACTTCACCACAAGATTGTTGATTGCCTCAATGCTCCTGCGCGCGATAAGCCCCCGGTGTCAGCCCCGTCCACTTCTTGAACGCCCGGTGAAACGCCGACGGTTCGGAAAACCCCAACTGCTCGGCAATCTGCTGCAACGACAAATCCGCCCGGCCCAAATGATAGATGGCGATATCCCGCCGCAGCTGATCCTTCAATTCCTGAAAACTGGTGCCTTCCTCACGCAAATGCCGGCGCAGGGTCTGCGGACTGATGTGCAGCTGCGCCGCCACCGCTTCCAGATCCGGCCAGTTCGCACTGTCGCGGCTGAGCAGGCGGCGCAAGCGACTGCTGAGGCTATCGCCATCGTCCGGCCGTGAGAGCAGGTCGGCGGGGGAGCGTTCGAGAAAGTGCTTGAGCGTGCGTTCGTCCTGCAACAGCGGCATCGGCAGGTAGCGGCTGTGAAACAACAGGCTGCTTTGCTCGGCGCCGAAGGTCAGGGGGCAGGGGAACAGCAAGTCATACTCAGCGCCGTGTTCCGGGCGTGGGTAGCTGAATGAGGCTTGTTCGAGGCGAATACGCTGGCCGATCAGCCAACTGCCGAGGCGATGCCAGATCACCAGCAGGCTTTCCGTTAAAAAGTGATCCGGGTCCCATAACTGCGAATCGTCGAGGCTCAAACGCACCCATTCGTCTTCGCGTGTCAGGGTCAGACGCGGGGCGCCGGGGAATAGGCTATAAAACAATAAACCGCGTTGCAGAGCCTTCTCCAGATTGCGGCAGTGGATCGAGGCGTGGCACATCATCGCGAAGCTGCCGGGTTTGCTCGGCGCTTGGCCGAAACCCAGGTATTCGTCGTCGAGCGCCAGCCACAGGCTCTGGATCAGTTGGGTGAATTGTTCGGGGGGGATGCGCGCGCGCGGCTCGTCGAGCAATTCCGGGCTGATGCCCAATTGCAGCAGCAGGCCCGAATAGTCGAAACCCAGACGGCGCGCGCCACCGAGGGCGGCGCGGGCGAAATGACTGGCAATGGTGCGTTCGCGCATAAGCGGCAGATCCTTCCTCAAGCGCCGGATGGTAGCCGGGGGGGATACGGGCAACAAGGCGGATTTCCGCCAAATTGTAGGACGAGAAGTGGCGAGTTGGCGGAAATCCGCCACACTCAAGTAACCAGTCGGTGACAGTAAAAAACCTGCAGGCCTTGATATCAAAAGGCTTGCAGCCATATGCACCAAAGTGGCACGGCGTTTGCGATAAGAGCGACAGAAGCGTGCGTTTCTCCCGACCGGAAAGCGCCGCTCCAACAACAAATCCCTCCAGTGCAGGAGGGTTCGCAATTCAGGTTTCGCGGTCAACAGATGGATGTTGCCACGCGAGGCTCTTGAGGAAATCTGCAATGACGACTCGTCAGCCACTGTACAAATCCCTGTATTTCCAGGTGATCATCGCGATCATCATCGGTATCGCGCTCGGTCATTACTACCCGCAGTTCGGCGTGGCAGTAAAGCCGCTGGGTGACGGGTTCATCAAGCTGATCAAAATGATCATCGCCCCAATCATCTTCTGCACCGTGGTCAGCGGCATCGCCGGCATGCAGAACATGAAGTCGGTCGGCAAGACCGGCGGTTACGCACTTCTTTACTTCGAAATCGTCTCGACCATCGCGCTGCTGGTCGGCCTGGTCGTGGTCAACGTTGTACAGCCGGGCAACGGCATGCACATCGACGTCGCCACCCTTGATGCTTCGAAAGTCGCTTCCTATGTTGCCGCTGGCGCTGACCAAAGCGTTGTCGGCTTCCTGCTCAACGTGATCCCGACCACCATCGTCGGCGCGTTCGCCACCGGTGACATCCTGCAAGTGCTGATGTTCTCGGTGATCTTCGGTTTCGCCCTGCATCGCCTGGGTGCCTACGGCAAGCCGATCCTCGACTTCATCGATCGCTTCGCTCACGTGATGTTCAACATCATCAACATGATCATGAAGCTCGCGCCAATCGGTGCCTTCGGTGCCATGGCCTTCACCATCGGTGCCTACGGTGTCGGCTCGCTGGTGCAGTTGGGTCAACTGATGATCTGCTTCTACATCACTTGCCTGGCGTTCATCCTCATCGTGCTCGGCGGTATCGCTCGCATGCACGGCTTCAGCGTGCTGAAGATGATCCGTTACATCCGTGAAGAGTTGTTGATCGTACTCGGCACCTCGTCGTCGGAATCGGTACTGCCACGCATGCTGATCAAGATGGAGCGTCTGGGCGCGAAGAAATCGGTGGTGGGTCTGGTGATCCCGACCGGTTACTCGTTCAACCTCGACGGTACTGCGATCTACCTGACCATGGCTGCGGTGTTCATTGCTCAGGCAACTGACACGCACATGGACATCACTCACCAGATCACGCTGCTGGTGGTGTTGCTGCTGTCCTCCAAAGGCGCAGCCGGTGTGACCGGTTCGGGCTTTATCGTGCTGGCAGCGACCCTGTCGGCGGTAGGTCACCTGCCGGTGGCCGGTCTGGCGTTGATCCTCGGTATCGACCGCTTCATGTCCGAAGCCCGCGCACTGACCAACCTCGTTGGTAACGCTGTTGCGACCATCGTGGTTGCCAAGTGGGTGAAAGAGTTGGACACCGACGTACTGGACGCCGAACTGGCTTCTGGCGGTCGCGGCATCATTGATACCCGCCCTGAAGACGACCTGGGTGTCGCTGAAGGCGCAACCCCGAGCAACGTGAAGTAAGCGCTGCTTGCATTGAAGAAACCCGCTTAGGCGGGTTTTTTCATGCCTGCGATTTGAGCGTAACGGTCACACCCGCTGACATTTCCGGTGATTGCTGCATCGGCAATGCCTGCCTAGGCTGAGTGCATCGCACAAGGAGTTCGCCCATGTCTGCACCGCTGGCCTCACTGAAGATCCTCGATTTCTCGACCTTGTTGCCGGGGCCGTTTGCCTCGCTGTTGCTGGCGGACATGGGCGCCGAGGTGTTGCGCATCGAATCCCCGACGCGCCTGGATCTGCTGCGGGTATTGCCGCCCCATGATGGCGGCGTATCAGCCAGTCACGCTTACCTGAACCGCAACAAGCGCAGTCTGGCGCTGGACTTGAAACAGCCCGAGGCGCTGGAGGTGGTCAAGCAGTTGCTCGGCGAATACGACATTGTTTTGGAACAGTTTCGTCCCGGTGTGATGGAGCGCTTGGGGTTGGGTTACGAGGCGTTGAAAGCCATCAACCCGAGGTTGATCTACGTGTCGATCACCGGTTACGGCCAGACCGGGCCGTACAAGGAGCGCGCCGGGCATGACATCAATTATCTGGCGCTGGCGGGGCTGGCCAGTTACACCGGCCGTGCGCAGAGCGGGCCGTTGCCGCTGGGCATGCAGGTGGCGGATGTTGCCGGTGGCTCGCTGCACGGCGTGATCGGCCTGCTGGCGGCGGTGATTGCCCGACAGCAGACGGGGCAGGGCACGCATCTGGACGTGAGCATGACCGACTGCGCGTTCAGCCTTAATGCCATGGCCGGCGCCGGGTATCTGGCCTGTGGCGCAGAACCGGGCTGGGAAGATCAGATGCTCAATGGCGGCAGTTTTTACGACTATTACCGCTCGCGGGATGGGCGCTGGATGTCGGTGGGCAGTCTGGAGCCGGCGTTCATGCAGCAGTTGTGTGCCGCGCTGGGGCGGCCGGAGTTGGCGGCGCTGGGTTTGTCGCCCAAGCCTGAACAGCAGCGACAGTTGAAATACGCGCTGACGGTCGAGTTTGAAAAACATGACTTTGCCGAATTGTGCGAGTTGTTTGCCGGGATCGATGCGTGTGTCGAGCCGGTGTTGAATTTGGCAGAGTCGGTGCGCCATCCACAGTTGCAGGCGCGGGAACTGGTGACGCAAGTGCCGCGTGGGGATGGCACGACGCAGGCGCAGATGGCGTGTCCGTTGAAGTTTTCTGAAGCGTTGCCGGCGCCGCGGCATGTTGGCGCGGGGTTGGGGCAGCATACGGATGAGGTGTTGGCGGAGTTGGGGTTTAGTACTGAGCGGATTGCAGAATTGCGTTCTGCCAAAGTCATTCTCTAGTGCCTGTTCTGGCCTCATCGCTGGCAAGCCAGCTCCCACAGTTTTCGAGGTGCTCACTGAACCTGTGGGAGCTGGCTTGCCAGCGATGGGGCCAGTCAGGGCAACACAAGCTGACTATTCGACGCGCATCTCACCACTGAACACCAAGGTACTGCGGCATCTGCGACACAAATACCGCCGTCCCTGCCGGACCAGGCTATGGCGCTGCGCCGAGAACGGAAAGTCACTGTCCACGCATGGGCATTTGTAGATATAGCGGGTCACGCTGCGGCGTTTGATTTCGTAGGTGTGGCAGCGATCCGGCGGCAGTTCGTAAACGCCGCGCATGATCAATTGCCATTCCTCGCCATGGGGCTGGATTCGATCGCCAAACAACTGATGGGCAATCAGGTGCGCGACTTCGTGGGCCACGGTCTGCTTGAGGAAGTGTTCGGCGTTTTCCCGGTACAGCTGCGGATTGAAGCGCAGCAGGTTCTCGTGCAGATGCGCGACACCGGCTTTTTGCCCGCGCAGCTTGAGGCTGACGACCGGGCGTGGGAAAGAACGTTTGAAAAAGGATTCTGCGAGTTGGTAACAGTCTTCGACGCGGGTATTGAGTTGCTCGGGCATGCTTGATGGATCTCCAGAGGCGTCGAGTATGCCGCAACGCCGCAGACTTGCGAATCGTCGAGCTGCCGAATGGTCATCCGCCAAACGACAAGGCCGCCTTGCGGCGGCCTGTATTGAGCCAATCAAGTCAGTTGGTATAAACGGGCCCTACGCCCAGCCCCCAGACAATCACGGTGAAGGCCATGATGGCGACCAGCACCACCAGACCCACCGCCAGCACCGAACTTGAGAACAGAAAACCTTCATCCGACGGAATATTCATGAACGTCGGCAGCCCCACGTACAACAGATACACCGTGTAGCAGATGGCCGCGGTCCCCACAATCATTCCCAGCCACATATGCGGATACAGCGCCGCCAGCCCGCCGACAAACAACGGTGTAGCGGTGTAGGTGGCGAAAGCAACGCAACGGGCCAGACTCGGATTGGCGTCGTAAGTGCGGGCCATCCAGTGCACGAAGGCACCCATGACCGCGACCCCGCCGAGCATCGCCAGATACGACATGACGGTCATCCAGATCGCGCTTTCAACAGTCAGCATCACTGGCGCGCGGTTGCCGATCACCCAGCCAACCTGCGTGGTGCCGATAAACGCCGAGACGGCGGGAATCGCTGCGAGAATCAGCGTGTGGGTGAGGTACATGTGGCTGATACTTTCCTCTTGGTCGCCACGGATTTCCTTCCATTCCTGATCGGGGTGGGTGAAAAGTCCCACTACGTGATGGATCATGCCAGTCACTCCTCTTGTTATTGCCATCGCCCCCCAACGGAGCGCCTACGGGCCAAGGTGGCCGAGCAAATACAGGTCTTCAGATGTGTGCGACCTTATGTCGCAGTATAGAAAGGACTTAACCGCACAGGTATTAGGGGCTTAGAGCAAATCGCGCTGTAAACATGGCGGGTAATCGCCGCTCAGTCTTGATTGACATGATTCTCGACCGTGTAGGAGTTGCCGGAGGCTGCGATCTTTTGATCGTGTTTTTAAAATCAAAATCAAAAGATCGCAGCCTTCGGCAGCTCCTACATGAATATGCATCGCAGAATGCGACCGGTCGGTATGCTTCGCCCACGCCGGGTTTTTGCGTAAAATGCCGGCCTTTCGTCACACCTCACGGATCTCGCGTCATGGGCACTCTTACGGTCAACCAGAACAAACTGCAAAAGCGCCTGCGCCGCCTGGCCGGCGAAGCGGTCGCCGATTTCAACATGATTGAAGACGGCGACAAGGTCATGGTCTGCCTGTCCGGCGGCAAGGACAGCTACACCATGCTCGACGTGCTGCTGCACTTGCAGAAGGTTGCGCCGATCAAGTTCGAAATCGTCGCCGTGAACATGGACCAAAAGCAGCCGGGCTTCCCCGAGCATGTGCTGCCAGCCTATCTGAAAGAGCTGGGCGTCGAGTACCACATCGTCGAGAAAGATACCTACTCGGTGGTCAAGGAGTTGATTCCGGAAGGCAAGACCACCTGCTCGCTGTGCTCGCGCCTGCGTCGCGGCACGCTGTACACCTTCGCTGACGAAATCGGCGCGACCAAAATGGCCCTCGGTCATCACCGCGACGACATCGTCGAGACGTTCTTCCTCAACATGTTCTTCAACGGTTCGCTGAAAGCCATGCCGCCGAAGCTGCGCGCCGATGACGGTCGCAACGTGGTGATTCGCCCGCTGGCGTACTGCAACGAGAAAGACATTCAGGCCTATTCGGACTTCAAGGCATTCCCGATCATCCCGTGCAACCTCTGCGGTTCGCAGGAAAACCTGCAGCGTCAGGTGGTCAAGGAAATGCTCGTTGATTGGGAGCGCAAGACCCCGGGCCGTACCGAATCGATTTTCCGCAGCCTGCAGAATGTCATTCCGTCGCAACTGGCCGACCGCAACCTGTTCGACTTCACCAGCCTCAAGATCGACGAGACCGCGGCTTCGCGCTTCGTTAACGTCGTCAACCTGTAAACCCGACTCATGTGGGAGCGAGCTTGCTCGCGAAGGCGTCGTGTCAGCCGACATCCATGTTGAATGACATACCGCTTTCGCGAGCAAGCTCGCTCCCACAGTGTTTTGTGTTCAAAGATAGAATTTCATTTTCATTTCCCAGGAGAGGGCATGCGCGATTACAAGTGGCTGCACGAATACTGTCTGAACCGCTTCGGTTCGGCGGCTGAACTGGAAGCCCATCTGCCCGTTCCCAAGACTCCCGCGCAATTGCGCAAGATCAGCGACGACCGTTACCTCTCGACCATGGCCCTGCGCGTGTTCCGCGCCGGTCTCAAGCACAGTCTGGTCGACGCCAAGTGGCCGGCCTTTGAAGAAGTGTTCTTCAAGTTCGACCCGGAAAAAGTCGTGCTGATGAGCGCCGAGCACCTTGAGCGCCTGATGCAGGACGCGCGAATCATTCGCCACCTCGGCAAACTGAAAAGCGTGCCGCGCAATGCGCAGTTCATTCTCGATGTGGAACAGGACAAGGGCAGTTTCGGCGCACTGATTGCCGACTGGCCGGTGACCGATATTGTCGGTCTCTGGACGTACCTGAAAAAGCACGGCCACCAACTTGGCGGGCTCTCGGCGCCACGCTTTTTGCGCATGGTCGGCAAGGATACGTTTGTGCCGAGCTACGACGTGGTCGCGGCGCTGAATGCGCAGAAGATCGTCGACAAGGTGCCGACCAGCCAGCGCGATCTGAAGATTGTGCAGGATGCGTTCAACCAGTGGCATGAACAGAGTGGCGGGCGGCCGATGAGCCAGATTTCGATGATGCTCGCGTACACCGTCAACCATTAAGACCGAGTTGCCCCAATCGCTGGCAAGCCAGCTCCCACAGGATCTTTGTTGAAACACATTTATGTGATCGACGCAAAAACCTGTGGGAGCTGGCTTGCCAGCGATGGCGGCCTTTCAGGCGACGGAGATTTCGCCTTCACCTGCCAGTTTACGATTCAGCTGATACCGCCACCGCACATACAGCAGCGCCGAGCAGAACACCGCCAGGCTCGCGACCATCTCCAGCACACCAAACATCTGCCGGTTCGGGTCATACGCCGCCAGTGCGCCTTTGATGAAATACAGATTCACCACAAAACACATCCATGAATGGCCACGGGCGCTGCCCATGATCATCGCCGGCGCGAGGACGAGCCACGGGATCAACTCGACCAGCAGAATCACCCACGGCCGCGCGCCGTGCAGATCGGCGAAAAGCAGATAGTAAGCCGCGAGCAATCCGCCCAAAGCGAAAAAGCTCAGCAGACTGACCACCCGCATGGCTTTCACGCGCGGCTCGAGCCACTCGACCGAGGGCAGGACTTTCGGCTTCTTCGCCACTGTCAGCCCTCCAGTTTCTGCGCAGTCTTGGCCAGGCGCAGACCGAGCGCGCGGCACAGCGCCACTTCGTGCTGATCGAGACCTTTTTTGCCGTCAGCCCCAGCGTGATGACTGGCGCCGTAAGGCGTGCCGCCACCTTGGGTTTCCAGCAATGCCGATTCGCTGTACGGCAGGCCCGTGATCAACATGCCGTGGTGCAGCAGGGGCAGCATCATCGACAGCAGGGTGGTTTCCTGGCCGCCATGCAAACTGGCGGTCGAGGTGAACACGCCGGCCGGTTTGCCGACCAGCGCGCCGGTCAGCCAGAGATTGCTGGTGCCATCAAGGAAGTACTTCAGCGGCGCGGCCATGTTGCCGAAACGCGTTGGGCTGCCCAGCGCCAGGCCAGCGCAGTTCTTCAGGTCATCCAGCGTTGCGTAGAGTGCGCCTTCAGCGGGAATATCCGCTGCCACCGCTTCGCACTCGGTGGAGATCGCCGGCACGGTGCGCAGGCGCGCTTCGAGGCCAGCCTGCTCGACACCGCGTGCGATCTGCCGCGCCATTTCGTTGGTCGAGCCGTTGCGGCTGTAATACAGCACCAGAATGTAGGGCGCGCTCACGGCAACAACTCCAATACATTTTCCGGCGGACGACCGATGACGGCTTTGTCACCGACTTCGAGAATCGGCCGCTCCATCAGTTTTGGATGCTGGGCAATGGCGTCGATCAATTGCGCTTCGCTGAGGCTTTCGTCAGCCAGTTGAAGCATTTTGTATTCATCTTCGCCGGTACGCAGCAGTTGCCGTGCGCTGATCCCGAGCTTGCCGAGCAGTGCCTTGATTTGCCCCGCGTTCAGCGGGGTTTCGAGGTAACGCACGACGGTTGGCGTCAGGCCGCGGGCTTCGATGAGTTCCAGCGCGCCGCGGGATTTCGAGCAGCGCGGATTGTGATAAAGCGTCAGATCGGTCATGGCGGGTCGCTTCTGGCGTAAAGTGGCGGCTATTCTAACTGTGCAGCGCGCAATCCAGAACCGTCAGAGGCGATGGGTCGCAGACGCGGTTAAATTTTCACAAGGAACATGACATGACACGGCGATTGGCAGCGGCATTGACGGTAATCGGGGCGTTGATGCTGGGGGGCTGCGGCAACGACTACGGCATCGACCAGAATGGGCAGAAAGTCGCCTCCGAACGTCTGGACAAGCAATGGGTAGTGCTCAATTACTGGGCCGAATGGTGTGGCCCATGCCGCACCGAGATTCCCGAGCTCAACCATTTGGCCGATGAACTCAAGGGCAAGAACGTCGGTGTATTCGGGGTCAACTTCGACAATGTGCAGGGCGCGGAGCTGAAAGAGGCGAGCGAGAAGCTCGGCATCAAGTTCACCGTGCTGGCGCAGGATCCGGCGGAACTGTTCGACGTGCCGCGCAGCGAGGCATTGCCGGTGACGTACATCATCGACAACAAGGGCAAAGTGCGCGAACAGTTGATGGGCGAGCAGACGGCGGCGGGGGTGATGGCCAAGCTTGAGGCGTTGCAAGCAACCAAATAGGTTGTTGTGAAAGAAAAGATCGCAGCCTTCGGCAGTTCCTACAGGGTGTACACGGACTCATGTAGGAGCTGCCGAAGGCTGCGATCTTTTTTGCGGCTGAACAATCAACCCTCTTCGAGCCACCAACGCAACGGCTTGCCTTCAGCCGGCCACAGACGCATCTGCTCGATCGGCGAGATGTCCCAGCGCTGGACATGTTCCAGCGCCTGCAGGAAGCGTTGTTCCTGTTCCATCAGCGCCGGCGCGCAGAGCTTGCGGGTCTTGCCGATCTTGCCGAAGGTGATCTTGTCGCCCTCGAGGGTGTACGGCGCGAACCAATGGTTGCAGCCACCGTTGCCGTAGGCACGGCCATCATCGCCAAGGGTGATGGTCAGGTGGCTGTAATCCATCAATGGGCGTTCGCCGATCCACTCCAGAATGTAGCTGCGGTTCTGTTGCAGTTGCACAGGTTCTGCGGCACAGCCCACCAGGCCAGCGCCGACCAGAGCGGTCAGGGCAAGGCGTTTCATCATGCCGGCTCCGGGCATTGCGGGCACAGATGCTTGTCACCCACGGCTTTCCAGCCCAACTCGGCGATGCGGGCCGTGGCGGCCGGTTTTTCCGCAGCTTTGCCCAGCTTGGAGTCGACCGCGAATTCGAAGCTCAGCTCTTTGGCGCAGCTGTCGCAATTGACCTGCCAGGTGTGGATGGCCAATTCGCCGAACACCGGGCCTGTGGTCATCGCGGTCCATTGGCCCGGCGGGTTGATCAGGTGGCGGACGGTGTCGACGGTCAGGCGCATGGACAAATCCTTGCTGCCTTTGAGGGTGACCAACAGGACATCACCAATGCGGATCGAACCACCGTTTCCGGTGACCTGATAACGGCCCGGAACCAGGGCGCGGCATTCGGTGAGGGTGTGTTGCGGGTTCATCAGGGTGTAGCGGAAATCGTGTTCGACCATGGGTCCTCCAAATATGCGCGACATGCTAGCACGGGCTCGATTGCAGAATGATGCGCGCGTGCGACCTTCGATCCGGTTCAAATCGACGGGCGCTCATGGCAAACTGCCGGCCTCGACTCTGAAGGAACGGAACATGGCGCTGATCGAATGTTATGAATGCAAGCGGAGCATCAGCTCCGAAGCCACGGCGTGCATTCATTGCGGGGCTCCGGCACAACCCGCTCATACACAAGCGCACCCCGTCACCGCATCGGCGCAAACGTCGACGATTTCGTTCGGTAGCCTGCCACGCAATAAGGCCGTGCCTGAAGCGGTTGCCTTGCCGCCGACCCCTGAACCTTTGCCCAAAGTCATGCCAGCAGCGGCGGGGCGCCTACGCCGGCAGCAGGCTGAAACGGCAACGCGACCGACGACTCAACCGCAGATCAATGCCGATGGCAGCCGCCCGGTGGAAGGCTGGTTGAAGATCATGGTGTTTCTGCTGCCGATGGTGTTTGTCTGGTTCCTGCTGCGCAACGGCCATTCGCTGAAACAGCGCTTGTTCGGTTTCGGCTGGCTGGCGCTGTTGATTCTGGCGTCTTCGCTCTCGCCAAAATAAGCCTCAACCCTCGACCTGGTTTTGCGGCGCCCCAGCCGCCCAGGTCGCGATGTTGTGCAGGGTGGTCGCGGCAATCGCGCCCAGCGCCTCACGGGTCAGAAACGCCTGGTGCGCGGTGATGATCACGTTAGGAAACGTCAGCAATCGCGCCAGCACATCGTCCTGCAACGGCAGGTCGGAGCGGTCCTCGAAAAATATCTGCGCCTCTTCTTCGTACACATCCAGCCCGAGATAACCCAGTTGCCCGTCCTTCAAGGCGTCGATCAGCGCCGGTGTGTCGACCAGTCCGCCGCGACCGGTGTTGATCAGCATCGCGCCGGGCTGCATGTGGGCCAGCGAATCGCGGTTGATCAGATGTTTGCTCTGCGCGTTGAGCGGGCAGTGCAGGCTGATGATGCGCGACTGCGTGAGCAGTTCCGGCAGGCTCAGATAGCGCGCGCCCAAGGCCAGCACTTCAGGGTGTGGATAAGGATCGTAGGCCAGTAATTCGCAGCCGAAACCGTGCATGATTTTCGCGAACGTCGCGCCGATCTGTCCGGTGCCGACAATGCCGACGGTCTTGCCAACCAGATCGAAACCGGTCAGGCCGTGCAGGCTGAAGTCGCCTTCGCGGGTGCGGTTGTAGGCGCGGTGCAAGCGTCGATTGAGGGCGAGAATCAGCGCCACGGCATGTTCGGCGACAGCGTGCGGCGAGTAGGCCGGAACGCGCACGACGGTCAGCCCCAAGCGTTTCGCCACGGCTAGATCGACATGGTTGTAGCCGGCCGAGCGCAGGGCAATCAGGCGCGTGCCGCCGGCGGCCAGACGCTCCAGCACCGGTGCACCGAGATCATCATTGATAAAAGCGCAAACCACTTCGTGGCCGTCGGCCAGTGCGGCGGTGTCGAGACTCAACCGCGCTGGCTGGAAGTG
This sequence comes from Pseudomonas sp. PB106, assembly GCF_009764645.1. Classification (GTDB taxonomy): domain Bacteria; phylum Pseudomonadota; class Gammaproteobacteria; order Pseudomonadales; family Pseudomonadaceae; genus Aquipseudomonas. The sequence continues at coordinate 22,568 of NZ_RWIM01000019.1, read as the reverse complement.
CAGTTCGATCCCGGCCGGGCAATCGGCGCCGAGGAAGCTGTCACGGTCGTAAGTCTGGCTGCTGAAAATGAGCGTGCGCATGAAATCCTCCTGGAGCAATGACACGGGCGCAAATGACCCGCGACAAGGTTAGCGGTCTTGAGCGTTACCGGCATTGCCGTGGATCAGGCGCTGATCTTCGCCTGAGCGGCCAGGCGATTGATCGCCCGCTCCAGTTCATCAAGGGCCATCAGGGCTTTCGGGTCATCCTGTTTGAGCAGGGTTTCGCTGCGCTGACAGGCTGCGCGCAATTGCGGTACGCCGCAGTAACGGGTGGCGCCGTGCAGACGATGGACCCGTTCGAGCAGCGCATTCTGGTCATGGGCGTCGCGGGCGGCGCGGATGGCTTCGCGATCGGCTTCCAGTGAAGCCAGCAGCATCGCCAACATGTCGGCGGCAAGATCCGCCTTGCCGGCAGCCAGACGCAAGCCTTCCTCGTGGTCGAGCACCGGCAGTTCGTGGCTGACGCCCGCGTTCTCGCTGGACCGCTCTGGACCTTGGTTGCGCAAGGCCAGACCGGTCCATTTCAATACGACTTGAGCCAGTTGCCGCTCGCTGATCGGTTTGGTCAGGTAATCGTCCATACCGCTTTGCAGCAGGGCGCGTTTTTCGTTGGCCATGGCGTGGGCGGTGAGGGCGACGATCGGCAGCGGCGTGCAATGCCGTTCGCTTTCCCACTGGCGGATGGTTTCGGTGCTTTGGCGACCGTCCATGCCCGGCATTTGCACGTCCATCAGCACCAGGTCGAATGATTCGGTCTGCACCGCTTTGACCGCAGCGTAACCGCTCTCGACCGCCAGCACTTTGGCGCCCATGTCTTCGAGCAGGGTTTGCACCAGCAACAGGTTGGCCGGGTTGTCGTCGACGCAAAGTACTTTCGGCGCCCGACTCGACAACTGCTCGCCCGGCTCGTTGCGCGGCTGGCGCGGGTTGGCCAGATCGGCGAGGGCGCGGCGCAGTTTGCGCGTGCAGGCGGGTTTGGCCTGCAACTGGCTGTGCGGGTTCGGCACCGACAGATGAAACAGCGTCTGCTCGGTGGTCGGGCACAGCACCAGCACTTTGCAGCCGAGGTGTTCGAGGTCCCAGATGTGCTGGTTCAAGCGTTCGGGGAGCATGTCATTGCTGGTGATGCCGAGCACCGCCAGATCGATCGCCTGATCGGTCTGGTGAGCGCCGGTGACGCCATTGGTCAGGCTTTCCAATGTATTGAAGGTGGTGACGTCGAGGCCGCAGTCTTCCAGTTGATGCTGCAAGGCCTGACGGGCCAGTTCGTGACTTTCCAGCACCGCCACACGGCGTCCGAGCAGCGGCGCGGCCGGCAGGTCTTCGGCGTCGTCGCGGGTTTTCGGCAGACTCAGGCTGATCCAGAATTCCGAGCCTTCGCCCGGCGTGCTGTCGACGCCGATTTCGCCGCCCATCTGTTCGATCAGCCGCTTGGAAATCACCAGCCCCAGACCGGTGCCGCCCGGCTGACGGGACAGCGAGTTGTCGGCCTGACTGAAGGCCTGGAACAGCGCGCGCACATCCTGACTCGACAGGCCGATACCGGTGTCCTGAATACTGATGCGCAGTTGCACGCTGTCGTCGTGTTCTTCTTCGAGCATCGCCCGGGCAACGATGGTGCCTTCGCGGGTGAACTTGATCGCGTTGCTCACCAGGTTGGTCAGAATCTGCTTGAGGCGCAGCGGATCACCGACCAGCGACAGCGGCGTATCGCGATAGACCAGACTGACCAGCTCAAGCTGTTTGGCGTGCGCGGCGGGGGCCAGAATGGTCAGGGTATCTTGGAGCAAGTCGCGCAGGTTGAACGGAATGTGGTCGAGCACCAGTTTGCCGGCCTCGATCTTCGAGAAGTCGAGAATCTCGTTGATGATGCCCAACAGGCTGTCGGCGGACTTTTCAATGGTGCCCAGATAGTCGAGCTGGCGCGGGGTCAGTTCGCTTTTCTGCAACAGGTGGGTGAAGCCGAGAATGCCGTTGAGTGGCGTGCGGATTTCGTGGCTCATGTTGGCGAGGAATTCGGATTTGATCCGGCTCGCTTCCAGCGCTTCTTTGCGCGCCAGATCCAGTTCGATGTTCTGGATCTCGATGGTTTCCAGGTTTTGCCGAACGTCTTCGGTGGCCTGATCGACGCTGTGCTGCAGTTCTTCGCGGGCGTTCTGCAGGGTGCCGGCCATGCGGTTGATGCCCGACGCCAGCTCATCCAGTTCCTGACTGCCGAGCGGCGGCAGACGGGTTTCCAGGTGGCCGTCCTTGAGCTGCGCGACGGCCTGTTTGATCTGGCTCAGCGGCCGGTTGATCGTGCGGCCCATGCGCAGCGCCAGCAGCGCGGCTCCGGCAAGACCGGCGGCAATCAGCAGCAGGCTGGCGAACAGACTGCGATAACCGCGCAGCAACATACCGTTGTGCGACAGCTCCAGCTCGACCCAGCCAAGCAGGCGATCGGACTCCTCAGGGATCAGTTCGCCGGCAAGATTTCGGTGCTTGCCGAAGACCGGCATCAGGTAGCGCGTCGCGTCGTTACCGCTGCGCCGTTGCAGATGTCCGCTGTCGCCGCTCGGCGCCTGATTGAGCATGGTCGGGCCGGCGTGGGCCAAGGGCGAGCGGTCGGGCGCGAGGAAGGTCACCGCGCGTACGTCGGGTTGTTCGAGGGATTGGGTGGCGATGCGTTCCAGCAGATCACTGTCGCCATGGCCCATGGCGGGCGCCACCAGCGGCGCCAGTTGCTCGGCGATCATTTCGCCGCGCTGCATCAATTGGCTCTGCAGGTCGGACTGCTGCGTCCAGGTGAAATAGCCACCCAGCACCAGCGCCATCAGGCTGGTCGGCAACAAGGTCAGCAATAACACTCGACCTTTGATTCCCAGTTTCTTGAGCACGCCTCTCTCCTGCATCCCGCTGATCTGTTGACTCATGCGTGCATCCGGCACGCGACATGGGCGCAGTGTAGCGATTTGCTCGCGGGCAATCTCCGGAAAAATGCTCTCGGGATGGGTCTGAGCGCCGCTGCGCGTTTGTCCGATAGGCCAACCTTGTGTTGCCCGCTGTCGGACAATCTTGAATAATCGCGCTCAACTGAGAATTACTTGCAGATACTCATGACTCCTGTTCCCGTTGGCCCGCCACGCATTCTTTCCATCGAGGACGATCCAGTCCTCGGTGCCTATGTTCATGAGCATCTGGGCCGCAGCGGCTTTCAGGTGACCTGGTGCCAGAACGGCCAGGAAGGCCTGAGCATCGCCAGGCGCCAGCCGTTCGACGTGGTGCTGATGGATATTCTGCTGCCGGGCCTGGACGGCTTGAACGTGCTGACGCAATTGCGCCAGAGCCATTCGACGCCGGTGCTGCTGATGTCGGCCCTCGGTGCCGAAGCCGACCGCATCAGTGGCTTCCGCTTGGGCGCCGATGATTACCTGCCCAAGCCGTTCAGCATGGCCGAACTGCATGTGCGCATCGAAGCGATCCTGCGCCGGGTCGCGCTGGATCGTCGTCCGGCGGCGCTCGCCGTGCCGGTGGCGACGGGCACGTTGCGCTTCGACGATGAGCAGTGCGAGGTGTTCTTTCGTGATCAGCCTGCCGGGCTGACGCGCAGCGAATTCCGTCTGCTGGAAACCCTCAATCGCAATGATGAAGAAGTGCTGAGCAAAGCCTTCCTTTATCAGCATGTGTTGCAGCGCGGCTACGCGGCCCATGATCGCAGCCTCGACATGCACATCAGCCAGATCCGCCGCAAACTCAAGGCCATCGGTTATACCGAGCGCGAAGTGCGCACCGTGTGGGGCAAGGGTTACGTGTTGAGTGCCGCCGATGAAACGCTCTGAACTGCCGGGGCGGCATTCACTGTTCTGGAAACTGGCGTGTTTGCTGGTCGCCTTCTGCCTGTTGATGATCTGGCTGAGCTGGTCATGGGGCCGCTATATGGAGGAGCGCAATCAGTTTCTCTCCGACGAAGCGCGGGGCACCCTCAGCCGCTACGCCTCACAGGCTGAACAGGCGTGGCAGCGCGGCGGCCGCAGCGGCATCGATGACTGGTTGCAGAGCATGGAGTTGCGCGAGGCCAGTTGGGTCGGCGTGATCGGCGGCAATTTGCAGTCGCTGAGCAATGAGCCGCTGAACGAACAAGAGCTGCAGCGCCTGACATTCTTGCGTGGGCTCGACTGGCCGATTCATAAACAGGGCCGGCCGTGGTTGCGCATTCCTTTTCCTAAAGAACCGGCTGCGGGCAGTCTGGTCATTGAGTTGCCCGAGCGCTTTTTGCCGGGCAAGTATCGAGTGTTGTGGCGGGTCATCACCAACGGTGTGATTCCCGGTCTGTTTACGTTGTTGCTGTGTGTCGGCCTGTATCGCTTGTTGGTGGTGCCCCTGAACAACCTGCGCGAACAGGCCAACGCCTGGCGTGCCGATCAATTGAATGTGCGACTGTCCAGCGGCATCACCCAGCGTCCGGACGAACTCGGCGAACTGGCCCGCGCGTTTGACTCCATGTCCGAGCGCCTGCAATCGACAGTCAGCCTGCAACAACAATTGCTGCGCGACTTGTCGCATGAATTGCGCACGCCGCTGAGCCGACTGCGCGTGGCCAGCGAAAGTGAGCAGGGGCTGGTGCAATTGCGCGAACGCATTGGCCGTGAAGTCGACGGCATGCAACGGCTGGTCGAAGACACCTTGCAACTGGCCTGGCTCGACACCGATCGCACCCCCCTGCCGGATGAGGCGATCCAGATCCAGGCACTGTGGGAAATGCTCACCGACAACGCCTGCTACGAAAGCGGCTGGCCGAGTTTGCAGTTGCAGTGTGCGGTGGATTCGTCGTGCTGGGTGCGCGGCAACCTGAACACGCTGGCGCAGGCGCTGGAGAACATTTTGCGCAATGCCATTCGGCATTCGCCGGAGGGCGGGCTCGTCCGCCTCGATGGGCGGCGCGATGGCGATTATTGGCACCTGTGGCTGGAAGATCAGGGCGGCGGGGTGGCTGAAGCGGATCTGCAGCGGATCTTCTTGCCGTTCACTCGCCTCGACGGCTCGCGGCCAGGTGATGGTGGTTTTGGCTTGGGGCTGAGCATCGCGCGCAATGCCGTGCAGCGTCAGGGCGGGAGTTTGTGGGCGGAGAATGGTGGGGCGGGGTTGCGTTTGAATCTGCGACTTATCGCTGATAATTGCGCTGTCAGTCTCGACGCTATCGCTGGCAAGCCAGCTCCCACAGTGGAGGTGTTTCACCCGCAGATTGTGTGAGCAATCCAAATAGGGTCAGCACTGCTGACACGATGATGGATCAGCACTGGACACTGTGGGAGCTGGCTTGCCAGCGAAGATGCCATTTGCGTCACCGCCATTCAAGATGATCCACCGCAATTAGTCGCACCACTGGTGCGACTTTTAATCCCTTATTCCCATAAACCATAAGCACCGCACTTTGCGTGATATGGCCTGCGCGGGTTTGCCGGTATGATAGGCGCCCCCGCACGTCTGGATTGCGAATACGCCATGACCCTGCAGTACCCAACCATCGCCGATTGCGTCGGCAACACTCCGCTGGTGCGTTTGCAGCGCCTGCCCGGTGAAACCAGCAACACCCTATTGCTCAAGCTCGAAGGGAATAACCCGGCGGGTTCGGTCAAGGACCGTCCGGCGCTGTCGATGATCACCCGTGCCGAATTGCGCGGGCAGATTCACGCTGGCGACACGCTGATCGAGGCGACCTCGGGTAACACCGGGATCGCGCTGGCCATGGCTGCCGCGATCAAGGGTTACAAGATGATCCTGATCATGCCGGACAACTCCAGCGCCGAGCGCAAAGCGGCGATGACCGCGTACGGTGCCGAGCTGATTCTGGTCAGTCAGGAAGAAGGCATGGAAGGCGCGCGCGATCTGGCGCAGCGCATGGAAGCCGAAGGCCGTGGCAAGGTGCTCGATCAGTTCGCCAACGGCGACAATCCTGAAGCGCATTACACCACCACTGGCCCGGAAATCTGGCGTCAGACCCAGGGCAGCATCACCCATTTCGTCAGTTCGATGGGCACCACCGGCACCATCATGGGCGTGTCGCGCTACTTGAAAGAGCAGAGCGACAGCGTGCAGATCGTCGGCCTGCAACCGATGGAAGGCTCGGCCATTCCGGGCATCCGCCGCTGGCCGCAGGAATACCTGCCGAAGATTTATCAGGCTGACCGCGTCGACCGCATCGTCGACATGGCGCAAAGCGAGGCCGAGGACGTCACTCGTCGTCTGGCCCGCGAAGAAGGCATCTTCTGCGGCGTGTCCTCGGGCGGTGCGGTCGCAGCGATGCTGCGCCTGTCCAAAGAAGTTGAAAACGCGGTGATCGTCGCGATCATCTGCGACCGTGGCGACCGTTACCTGTCGACCGGCATTTTCGACGCGCCCAACTGATGGCCAAGCACGAGAGAGGCCTGCGCTTCCAACCCACGGGTGGCAGCAAGGCCGCGCAAATCCCGACCGGCAAAAAGCAGCGCTTGAGCATCGAGCGCTTGGCTAATGACGGTCGCGGCATCGCGTTTTTCGAAGGCAAAACCTGGTTCGTCCTCGGCGCCCTTGCCGGTGAAGAGGTCGAAGCGCGGGTGCTCGGCGCCCACGGCAAAGTGGTCGAAGCGCGCACCGAGCGCGTGTTCAAGGCCAGCGAACTGCGCCGCCCGGCGCCGTGTCAGCACGCCGGCCGTTGCGGCGGCTGCAGCGTGCAGCATTTGTCCCATGACGAACAGCTCGCCCTGAAACAGCGCATGCTCGCCGAGCAATTGTCGCGCGTAGCCGGTGTCGAACCTGAAGAATGGGCAGCACCGCTGACCGGACCCGAATTCGGCTATCGCCGTCGCGCCCGGATCGCGGTGCGCTGGGACATGAAGGCGAAGAAACTCGAAGTCGGTTTCCGCGCCGCCGGCAGTCAGGACATCGTCGCGATCAGCGAATGTCCGGTGCTGGTACAGCCCTTGCAACCGATCATGACCCGTTTGCCGGAGATGCTCCGTCGTTTGAGCAAACCGCAGGCGTTGGGTCACGTCGAATTGTTCAGTGGCTCGTCACTGGCGGTGTTGCTGCGGCACATGGCGCCGTTGTCCGACGCGGATCTGAACATCCTCAAGGACTTCTGCCAGTTCCATGAGGCGCAATTGTGGCTGCATGGCGAAGGCGAGCCGCAACCGGTCGATGCGACCCAGTCGCTGGGCTATCGTCTGGAGCAGTGGGATCTGAATTTGGCGTATCGGCCCGGCGACTTTATCCAGGTCAACGCCGGCGTCAACGAAGCGATGGTGGCGCAGGCGCTGGACTGGCTGAAACCGGGTAGCGACGAGCGTGTGCTGGACCTGTTCTGCGGCTTGGGCAACTTCGCTTTGCCGCTGGCTAAAGCCGTGCGCGAAGTTGTCGCGGTGGAAGGCGTGCAGACCATGGTTGATCGTGCAGAAGCGAACGCTGCCAGTAACAATTTGCATAACACAAAGTTTTTTCAAGCCGATTTATCCCAGCCTTTGACCGATGCCCAGTGGATCGGAAACGGCTTTTCTGCGGTACTCTTGGACCCACCACGTGACGGTGCTTTCGAGGTGGTACGCAAGCTGGCGAGCCTGGGTGCCAAACGGTTGGTGTATGTGTCGTGCAACCCGGCAACGCTGGCGCGCGACACGGTCGAATTGATCAAGCAGGGCTACCGGTTAAAACGTGCCGGGATTCTCGATATGTTTCCTCAGACGGCACATGTCGAGGCCATGGCGTTATTTGAAGCGAGCCAGGATGGCTCGTCTGAATCCGCCTGACCTGTCCGCGCAGCGCTCGCATTAGCCCCGCGAGCGCAAACGGACAGTAGAGGTCAGCGATTTGACGCATTGAATCTGCGTCGTAGGGAAGGTAAAGCAAGATGGTACAGGTGAGAGCACACCAGCCGATCAACAATGACGGCAGTATCAATCTCGAGGCTTGGCTCGATCATGCGGTCAGTGTCGATCTGGCACTGGATCGCGAAGCCTTGAAGGAAGCCTGCGAGTTCGCTCGCGAGGCCGAACAGCAGTCCAATGCCAAGAAGAATCTGTGGGCCGAAGGCTCCGGCAGTTTCAGCACGGGACTCGAGATCGCCGAGATCCTCGCCGACCTCAAGCTCGATCAGGATTCGCTGGTCGCGGCGGTTTTGTATCGCGGCGTACGCGAGGGTCAGATCGAACTCGCGGCCATCGGCCAGCGCTTCGGCCCGGTGGTGGCCAAACTGATCGACGGCGTGCAGCGCATGGCGGCCATCAGTGCCAGCCTCAGCCCGCGCCAGTCGATGGTCATGGGCACGCAAGGGCAGGTGGAAAACCTGCGCAAGATGCTCGTGGCGATGGTCGACGACGTGCGTGTCGCACTGATCAAACTCGCCGAACGCACCTGCGCCATCCGAGCGGTGAAAACCGCCGACGACGAAAAGCGTAACCGTGTCGCCCGCGAAGTCTTCGACATTTATGCGCCGCTCGCGCATCGCCTCGGCATCGGCCATATCAAATGGGAACTGGAGGACTTGTCCTTCCGTTACCTGGAGCCGGATCAATACAAGCAGATCGCCAAGTTGCTCCACGAGCGACGGCTGGATCGCGAGCGTTTCATCGCCGACGTGATGACCCAGCTCAAGGACGAATTGCAGGCCACCGGCGTCGACGCCGACATCAGCGGCCGGGCCAAACACATCTATTCGATCTGGCGCAAAATGCAGCGCAAGGGTCTGGAATTCAGCCAGATCTACGACGTGCGTGCGGTGCGCGTGCTGGTGCCGGAAATGCGCGACTGCTACACCGCGCTCGGTATCGTCCACACCTTGTGGCGGCACATCCCGAAAGAATTCGACGACTACATCGCCAACCCGAAAGAGAACGGCTACCGCTCCCTGCACACCGCGGTGATCGGCCCGGAAGGCAAGGTTCTCGAGGTGCAGATCCGTACGCACTCGATGCACGAAGAAGCCGAACTCGGCGTCTGCGCGCACTGGCGCTACAAGGGCACCGACGTCAAATCCGGTTCGAACCACTACGAAGAGAAAATCTCCTGGCTGCGTCAGGTCCTCGAGTGGCACGAAGAGCTGGGCGACATCGGTGGACTGGCGGAACAGCTGCGCGTCGATATCGAACCGGATCGGGTCTACATCTTCACCCCTGACGGTCACGCCATCGACTTGCCGAAGGGCGCGACGCCGCTGGACTTCGCCTACCGCGTGCACACCGAGATCGGCCACAACTGCCGTGGCGCGAAGATCAACGGGCGCATCGTGCCGCTCAACTACAGCCTGCAGACCGGTGAGCAGGTCGAGATCATCACCAGCAAGCACGGTACGCCGAGCCGCGACTGGCTGAACTCCAACCTCGGTTACGTCACCACCTCGCGGGCGCGGGCGAAGATCGTTCACTGGTTCAAATTGCAGGCGCGCGACCAGAACGTTGCCGCCGGTAAAACCCTGATCGAACGCGAACTGACGCGCCTCGGCCTGCCCGCGGTGGACTTCGACAAGCTGGCCGACAAGGCCAACATGAAAACTGCCGAAGACATGTTCGCCGCCCTCGGTGCCGGCGACTTGCGCTTGGCGCAACTGGTCAACCTCGCGCAGCAACTGGTCGAACCGGAACGCGGCAACGAACAGCTGGAACTGATCCCGCGCAAGGCCACCGGCTACAAACCAGGCAAGCGCGGCGACATTCAGATCCAGGGCGTCGGCAACCTGATGACGCAAATGGCCGGCTGCTGCCAGCCGCTGCCGGGCGATGCGATCGTCGGTTACATCACCCAGGGCCGTGGCGTGAGCATTCACCGTCAGGACTGCGCCTCGGTGCTGCAACTGGGCGGGCGCGAGCCAGAGCGGATCATTCAGGTCAGCTGGGGCCCGGTGCCGGTGCTCACCTATCCGGTGGACATCATCATCCGCGCCTACGACCGTTCCGGTCTGCTGCGTGACGTCTCGCAGGTGCTGCTCAACGAGCGCATCAACGTGCTGGCGGTCAACACCCGCTCGAACAAGGAGGACAACACAGCGTTGATGTCCCTGACCATCGAGATCCCGGGTCTGGACGCGCTGGGCCGGTTGCTGGGACGCATATCGCAGTTACCGAACATCATCGAAACGCGGCGTAACCGTACGCCGTGATGACCAACCCGATCAACTGTGGGAGCTGGCTTGCCAGCGATTGCATCACCTCGATTGTCCTGAGACACCGAGGTGCCCGCATCGCTGGCAAGCCAGCTCCCACAGGGTTTTGTGGTGAGACTGAGAAATGATGTACAGCCTTGAAGACCTGCTTCACCTGATGAACCGTCTGCGCGATCCGCAGTTCGGTTGCCCGTGGGACATCAAGCAAACCTACGCGACCATCGTTCCGCATACTCTCGAAGAAGCCTACGAAGTGGCCGATGCCATCGAGCGTGGCGACTTCGATCATCTGCAAGGCGAGCTCGGCGATCTGCTGTTTCAGGTCGTCTATTACAGCCAGTTGGCCAAGGAAGAAGGCCGTTTCGAATTTGCCGGGGTGATCGACAGCATCACCCGCAAACTCATTCGTCGTCATCCCCATGTGTTCCCGACGGGCGATCTGTACGCGCCGCTCGACGTGCCGCGTTTGAGCGAAGAACAGGTCAAGCAGCGTTGGGAAGAGATCAAGGCCGAAGAACGCGCCGAGAAATCCGCCGCGCCCGAGCAACTGTCGCTGCTCGATGACGTACCGGCCACGCTGCCGGCCTTGTCGCGTTCGGCCAAGTTGCAGAAGCGCGCAGGGCAGGTCGGTTTCGACTGGCCGGACGCCTTGCCGGTGCTCGACAAGGTGCGCGAAGAACTCGATGAAGTGCTCGAAGCCATGTCCGAAAACGATCCTGTCGCGGTGGCTGACGAGATCGGCGACCTGCTGTTTTCCGTGGTCAATCTGGCCCGGCATCTGAAGGTCGATCCGGAAGCTGCCCTGCGTGGCGCCAATGGCAAGTTTGAAAGACGTTTCCGTTTTATCGAACAGGCATTGCGCGACACCCACCGTCCCATGGAAGATTGCACCCTCGAAGAGTTGGACGCCCTGTGGGGTGAAGCCAAACGTCAGGAAAAGAATGCGCCCAGCTGCGGCTGAGCAACTGCCCTAGTGAGTAAGCCCGATGAGTATTTCCCTTCGCGACCAGTTGCTCAAAGCAGGCCTGGTCAACCAAAAGCAGGCCAAGCAGGTCAGCAAAGACAAGCAGAAGCAGCAGCGTCTGGCCCACAAAGGTCAGGTCGAGCTGGATGATTCGCAGCAACGCGCCGCTCAGGAAGCCATGGCCGAGAAGGTCAAGCGCGATCAGGAGCTGAACCGTCAGCAGAAAGAGAAAGCCGAAGCCAAGGCGCGTGCCGCTCAGGTCAAGCAACTGATCGAAGTCTCGCGCCTGCCGAAGCTGACGACCGAGGACTACTACAACTTCGTCGACGACAAGAAGGTCAAGCGCATCTCGGTCAACACGCTGATGCGCAACAAGCTCAGCAGCGGTTCGCTGGCGATCGTGCACCATGCCGGCGGCTACGAAGTGATCCCTCGTGAAGCGGCTCTGAAGATCCAGGAACGCGACCCGCAGCGCATCGTCCAGCTCAATGTGCAGACCGAAGAGGTCAGCACCGAGGACGATCCGTATGCGGCGTATCAAATCCCTGATGATCTGATGTGGTAATCGCTTTATTGTTCTAGCGGCCTACACTTTTGCTAGTACTTTGAAAGTTTTTATATATTGAACCCGCCGATTCGTATCGATACGATCGGCGGGTTTTCTTTTGGCGGAAATTAACTTTTTAAGTGTAGAAATTTTGCGCTGCTCATGCGCAGTGCGTTGCGCTTTTATATAAGTATTTTTGTGTGGGGGAGAATAAATGGAATTAAATTAAATGAATAAGGATATTGTTGATGTTGTTAAGCATTGCTTCGTTGCGCCAACCTACTTTTAATCCGCAGTTTTTTCAGTTGCGGGCACCTGGCCAGTCGATTACCGATTACGTGATCAGCGAACTGGATGCGCGGGTCGAGTACGTACGCCGTAAAATCAGGATCGCAGCAAAGGCCGCAGCCGCTGATCACGCTGGCGCGGAGTGTCTCTTCTTCACTCTGCCAGAGTTCTTCTGGAATATCCCTTGGCGCGAAGTCGACAGCGAGGAAGAATTGCATGAACTAACGACCGTCTACCTGGAAAAAGTGCCCGCTTACGTTTCGTCATTAATGAAAGATATGCCCACGGAACGCTATGGCAAGATTGTATTGTTGGCGGGAAGTTGTGCGACGTTGATCAAAGTCGGCGAGGGTGACGAAAGTTATTATGACGTCATCAATTATTTGCTGGCCGTTACCAATAAGGAATATGAGGCCGACATGCCGCTGATGTCGATGTGGCCGAAGCGTTATGTGTCCGGCATCGATTTTGGTCAGCATATTGGCAGTGAAGAGGGCTTCTGGTTTTTCCGACTGTTTGATGAATTTGTCATCAAGGTCAAGGATTACAGTGCGGTCAGCGCGGAACACAGTTACTTCGACGGTTACGACGGGCTGTTTATCAATAGCCTGGTTGCGGGATGTCCGTTCGGCATTAACGTGTGCCTCGATTATGCGGTGCTCAGAGAGCGGGAGCGTGACAAGGAAGTTGAAATTCCCGAGGTGAAGATCGACTTTCTGATTGCTTGCGGCATGCCCTTTGACTATCGCAAGCGGCACCCGACCTCCGTCCAGTACTCGATCAGGAATGACGGCATGGGGGAGGGTGCATGTGAGGTGGTCAAGCTTGAAGACGGGAAGATCGTCGATGCGGTCGCGTCGGTTGAAATCGACGACGACCTGTATCTGAGTGCTATTCGCGTGGCGTGATGATCATGATGTTGTTGCAGCCTGTCACCCTGTGAGTGAGCAGGCTGCAACCATGAAAAGTGGTGGATCAGGCGGATTTCAAGTCCCGCTGCTGTTCTTGCACTTCGAGTTCGGCCTTGTAGTTGTGGGCGTCGATCTCGTTATGAAACATGCCGACCAGCAAGTCTTGTTGATGCACGTCCCAGATACGGATACCGGCGGCTACGCCTTCGTGGGACATGTGTGAATCGTCGCGTTCAGTTACTTTTACACTCATCTGCTAGCTCCAAATCTCAAGTTATCTGCAGCAAGGCGTGTGCAGGACTCTTTTATATGATTTGTTAGCTTGCTAAGTAAACGGCTGATTTGTGCAAGGTGTTGTTGCGTTTTTTGCAACAGTGCTGCAGCCCGCTGAAACCGCGACATTCAGTCGCAGGGGGCAAAGTTTCATGACAGAAGTTTCATCTCCAGAACAGCTTGGAACCCTGTGGGAGCTGGCTTGCCAGCGATGACGTCGGCACAGCAAACATCTCTGTTACCTGATACTCCGCTATCGCTGGCAAGCCAGCTCCCACAGGGATTTGTGGTGTACCTGGGCCATTTGCTGCAGGCAAAAAAAACGCCCCGAACCAGTCGGGGCGTTTTCATGTGTGGCTCAGCAGCGGGGAATTACTTGCCTTCCCAGCGCTTCAGTACCAGCGTGGCGTTGGTGCCGCCGAAGCCGAAGCTGTTGCTCATCACGGTGTTGATCGTGGCGTTCTCGCGGGTCTTGGTCAGCACCGGCAGATCGGCCACTGCTGGGTCCAGCTCGTCGATGTTGGCGGAACCGGCAATGAAGTTGCCTTCCATCATCAGCATGCAGTAGATCGCTTCGTGAACGCCGGCGGCGCCCAGGGAGTGACCGGACAGGCTCTTGGTCGAGCTGATCGCGGGTGCCTTGTCGCCGAACACTTCACGCACACCTTTCATTTCCGCAACGTCGCCGACCGGAGTCGAAGTGCCGTGGGTGTTCAGGTAGTCGATCGGGGTATCAACGGTGGACATCGCCATCTGCATGCAGCGGATCGCGCCTTCGCCACTTGGGGCAACCATGTCGTAGCCGTCGGACGTCGCGCCGTAGCCAACGATTTCGGCGTAGATCTTGGCGCCACGGGCCAGAGCGTGTTCCAGCTCTTCAACCACGACCATGCCGCCACCGCCAGCGATGACGAAACCGTCACGGTCGGCGTCGTAGGCACGGGAAGCTTGCTCAGGCGTTTCGTTACGCTTGCTGGACAGAGCGCCCATGGCGTCGAACAGGAACGATTGGCTCCAGTGCTCTTCTTCACCGCCACCGGCGAAAACGATGTCCTGCTTGCCCATCTGGATCTGTTCCATGGCGGTACCGATGCAGTGAGCACTGGTGGCGCAGGCAGAAGCGATGGAGTAGTTCAGGCCCTTGATCTTGAACGGCGTGGCCAGGCAAGCGGAAACGGTGCTGCTCATGGTCCGCGTTACACGGTACGGGCCCACGCGCTTCACGCCTTTCTCGCGCAGGATGTCCAGCGCTTCCATCTGGTTCAGGGTCGAAGCACCGCCGGAGCCGGCGATCAGGCCGGTACGCGGGTTGGACACTTGCTCTTCGGTCAGGCCGGAGTCCTTGATGGCGTCAGCCATGGCCAGGTAGGCATAAGCTGCCGCGTGACCGACGAAGCGAAAGATCTTGCGGTCGATCAGTTCTTCAAGGTTGAGGTCGATGGAGCCGGAAACCTGGCTGCGCAGACCCATTTCCTTGTATTCCGGGTTGAACCGGATGCCAGGGCGGCTTGCACGCAGGTTAGCGGAGACGGTCTCTTTGTCATTGCCCAGGCACGAAACGATGCCCAGACCAGTGATAACGACGCGGCGCATGCGAATAACCCTTAGAAGTTGTCAGTGGAGGTGAACACGCCGACGCGAAGGCCTTCGGCGGTGTAGATTTCGCGACCGTCGACAGTCACCGAACCATCGGCAATGGCCAGGTTCAGCTTGCCCTTGAGGACGCGTTTGATATGAATGTTGTAGGTGACTTTCTTGGCGGTCGGCAGTACCTGACCGAAGAATTTCACTTCGCCCGAACCCAGCGCACGGCCACGGCCCGGCAGGCCTTGCCAGCCCAGGAAGAAGCCGACCAGTTGCCACATGGCATCCAGACCCAGGCAGCCCGGCATGACCGGATCGCCTTCGAAGTGGCACGCGAAGAACCACAGGTCAGGGTTGATATCCAGCTCGGCGACCAATTCACCTTTGCCGTACTTGCCACCTTCTTCGCTGATCAGGGTGATGCGATCGACCATCAGCATGTTCGGGGCGGGCAGTTGCGCGTTACCTGGGCCGAACAGCTCACCGCGACTGCAGCGCAGCAGATCTTCCCGAGTAAAGGCGTTTTGTTTGGTCATGCGAGCTCCTCAATAATCCCATGCGGCAGGTGGGGCAAATCTTCCCGACCGTTCGAAGCGTTCATGCCTCGAACCGGCAGCCTACTCATAGACTATTGCGTTGTGGTGAAAGTCACAGCACCAAGGACATGAATGTACACTTGTGCACTGAAATTTTTAATCAAGCCCCTTTTGAGGCCCGTTCGGGTGCCTAAGACTGCCGCACTTTCGCTGTTCACGCCAGTCACAGATGGTCGAAAAGCCGTCACTACTGCACCCAGCGCTGCAGAATCTGCTGTAGGTCATTGCGTTTGAACGGCTTCGCCAAATAATCGTTCATGCCGGCCGCCAGGCAGGTTTCGCGGTCGCCCTGCAAGGCATTGGCCGTCAGCGCGATGATCGGCACGTCCACGCGTCCGGGCAAACGGCGGATCTGCCGGGTCGCTTCATAACCGTCGATGATCGGCAAACGACAGTCCATCAAAATCGCTTCAAATTCGCCGCCCTCGGCACTGCGCACCGCTTGCGCGCCATCGGTGGCCACACTGACAGTAAAGCCCAGACTGCGCAGCATCGCCTCGATAACGGTCTGGTTGACCGGGTTGTCTTCGACCAGCAAGACATGGCGTCCTTCACCATGGCCGTTGCCATTGAGTGCACGTGGCGCGGCGAGTGCCGGCATCGCCTGCTTATAAAGTGCCAGCGGAATTTCCAGGGTGAACACCGAGCCGCGACCTTCTTCGCTCTGCGCACGCAATGTGCCGCCCATGCGTTCGGCGAGGGTGCGGGCGATCGGCAAACCGAGGCCGGTGCCCCCATAGCGCCGCGAAATCGAGCTATCGGCCTGCTGGAACGCATTGAACATCAGCTCCAGGCTCTCGGGCGAGATACCGATTCCGCTGTCGCGCACCGAACAGGTGAACCACAGCAGTTCGTGATCCAGCGACTGCCACTGCGCTTCGATGCTGACCCGACCCTGCTCGGTAAACTTCAGCGCGTTGCCGACCAGGTTAACCAGAATCTGCCGGATCCGCGTTGGATCGCCCTGCACCTGCAAACCGCGCATGTCGTCCGGGATGCGCAAGTTCAGCGCCAGCCCTCGTTGCACCGCGCTGTGCTGGAACGACTGCGCGCAGGCGCCGATCAGCTCGGCGAGGTTGAACGGAATGTGCTCCAGCTCAAGCTCCGAGCGCTCGATGCGCGAGAAGTCGAGGATGTCGTTGATGACTTTCAACAGATGCTCGGTGGATTCCGAGGCGAGCGCAGCGTATTCGACCTGCTCTTCGGTCATTTCGGTGGTTTCAAGCAATTGCAGCATGCCGAGCACGCCGTTCATGGGCGTGCGCAACTCGTGGCTCATCATTGCCAGGAAATCGGATTTGGCGTTGTTGGCCTTTTCCGCTTCCTCGCGGGTCTGGATCAGTTGCGCCATCGCCTGATGCTGTTCGCGGCTGGCTTGTTCGAGTGCCTGGGCGAGGTTGTTGATGTGCTGCGACAGCGCACCGAGTTCGGTGTCATCGACAATCGGCAGCGGGGTTTTGTAGTCGCCGTCCTGAATCGCCTTGACCGCATCGCCAATATCGCGGATCGGCTGCGACAGGCTGCCGGCCAAGCGCCGTGCCAGAACAAAGGTGAAGAGCAGGGCGAACAACGCCAGAATCCCGGCCTTGAGCAGGATTTCCTGCTGGCGCTGACTGAAGGCATCGTTGGACAGACCGACGATCACCCGTCCGAGATAATCCTCACTGGCGCCGTTATTACTGCCTTTTCCATCCTGAAAAAAATCATTGTGCAGGGCGATTTTCTGCAGCCGCACCGGGGCCTGAAACACTTCTACCTGATGCGGACGGTTGTGGCTGGCCGCCGGTTGTTCGACGTAGACCAGAATCCGGTTGGCGCTGTCCTGCACTTCCAGAAAGCGCACGTTGGGCGTGGCGAGCGTGGCCTTGAGCAAACTTTCCAGCACTTCGTTGTTGCCGGAAATCACCCCGTACTCGGTGGCGGGCGCCAGTTGGTTGGCGATCAATTGACCGGTGTGGTTCAGCTCCTGACGCAAATCCTGGATGCGCACAAAGGTGAAGAAGCTGATCAACAACAAGGTCAGCAACAGCGCCGGGCCCAGGCTGATCAGCTGGGTGCGGGTATTGATGTCCCAACGTCGACGAAAACTCATGGGCGGCGTTCTCCTTCGGCCAGCGTGCCGGCGACAGAGGCTTCATTCAGGGGTTCGATGCCTAATGAACGAGCGACCTGCGCATTACTTGAGACTTTAAAGTGTGCGGGATAGAGCGTTCGCGGCCAGCTTGCGGTGGGCTGATCGAGCAATTGATCGAGGATCGTCAACCAGTCGTTCTGGTCGCTGTAGGTGCTGGCCAGACTGCCGGCACGGACAAAGGCAATGTTCGGTCCGACCAACGCCACCTGCCGTGAATAACTGCTGAGCAGCAGGTTTTTCGCAGTCTTGGGGTTGTACAGGTCGGGATCATCGAGACCGAGCAACACATCGCTGTTTTTCAGCACCGCTTGCAGGGGACGGCTGTCGTGGGTGTTGTCCCAGCGCTGACTGACGATTTCCAGATTCAGCGGTTGCGCGGACTGATGCAGCTCTTTGAGCAGAAACTCGCTGTGCTGATCGAACAGCACGCCGATTCGCCGAGCCTGCGGCAATATCCGCCGGATCAGCTGCAACTGCCGGCTCAGCGGCGGATCACTCCACAGCAGGCTCAGGCGCGCCGGTTGTGCATCACCGAAACGCTGCCGGGCCTGCAAACGGCTGATGCGCAGCACCAGCGTTGCCGGGCCTTGGGAATCCTGCAGGCGCCAGTCGAGGGCCGGCAAGTCCAGCAGAATCAGACGCAGGCTGGCCGGCAGTTTGCCCGGCGCCGGCAGGCTGGCCAGCGGCTGAAAACGCACGTTATCGGTGGGGCGCAATTCGCTGAGGGCTTGCACGAAAGCTTGGACACCGGGGCTTTCCTCGGCGCCGGTGAGCAGAATGTCGGCGGCCTGCACGGCCACCCCGTGCAGCCATGCAGTGAGAAACAGACAGACCCCGGCCAGCCAGTGGCCAAGGGTTGGCATCTTCCGTGATTGCCCGTAACCCATCCTAGAACTCCAGCTCGGCGCTGATATACATCACCCGGCGTTCGTCGTAATTGTTGTCGGCGAAGGTGGTCGGCTCATGGTCGAGGCGCTGTTGCAGCACGCCGGCCAATTGCAACTGAGCCTTGCCCAGCGGGATGCGTTTGGCGATGCGTGTGTCGACCCGTTCGAAGCGGTAACCGTTGAGGGCGTTGTCGCCGTAATAGAAGAGGGCGCTGTTCCAGCCGTGGCCCCAATCGCGCAGCCACCCGGCCGAACCGCTGTTGCGCGAGGTGAACTGCTGATCAAGCGGGTTGCTCGCCTCGGCGTCGACGAAGGCGTAGGTGAAACGCAAGCGGTCGGCCAGGCTCACGTGCCAGTCGAGTTGGGTTTCGGTGCCGCGAAAGCGTGAACTGTTGGCGTTGCTGGCGATGTACTGATTGTTGCGCAGCGGCTCGCTGATCATGCCGGTGATCTCGTCGTAGAACAGCTTCACGTCGAGGGCCAGACCCAGCTCGGCGAAATAGCCGTTGTAGCCCAGCTCCCGCGAGCGCATGTGTTCCTGATCCAGGTCGCCGGGGCCACGTGTCTTGACGAAGTAGCGCGCCGACGACTGACCGTAAGCCGAAGGCCGCAGGTTGCTGACCTGATAGCTCCAGTTGACGTTGTTCTCGAACATGTCCGGCGAGCGGATCGCCTCCGAATACACCGCGCGCAGGCCGTGACGCGGATTGATCAGATAATTGACGGCGAAGCGCGGGGTCAGCGAACTGCCGATCAGTTGCGTGTCTTCGAACATCGCCCCGCCCTGTAACAGCCAGTGTTCCGTGGCACGCCATTCCAGTTGGCCGAAGGCGCGCCATGTGGTGTCGTCCAGCGTGCCGTTGAAATAGGTTTCGGAGTTGGCGCGGTCGTAACGATAGTTCATGCCGCTGACCAGCCGCAGGCTGTCGGACAGGCTGAGGGTGTCCTGCAATTCGAGGTCGTACCGTGATTCCCGAGCGCTCTGATCGATGTCGCCGCACAAGGTCTGGCTGGCGCCTTTGCGCCATTGATCGAGCACCTGATTGGCCAGGGCCATTTCCTGCGGCGTGCCCGGTGCTGCGCCGGGACCGGTGAACTGGGTGATGTTGCGCGCCAGGCGTTCGGTGTAATTCGGGTTGAGCTGCCACAGTTGCGTCAACTCGGGGCTGAATGACACCTCGGCATCGCAGGCGCGCCAGACCTGCTGACGATCCCAGTGTTGCGCCGAACCCTGTATATAAAGGCTGTGATCGGGATTGATGTCGAGGTTCCAGCGCACCGAACCGGCGTAATCCTTGGCGACCACGTCGGAATTGTTACCGGCATCGGTAATCCCGGAGAACACCGGACGGTAGGTGTAGGGACGCTGATTGCTGCCGTCTTTCGCATTGAGCTGCCAGTCGAGGCTCTGGTCGTCGCTGAGGCTGTGGCTGACGGCGAGATTGAAACGGGTCAGGCGACGGCTGTCGCGGTAGTCGGCGCCGCTGCGATCGGTGTCGAAGCCATCGTCTTCCTGGCCGGAAAGCGACAAGCGTAGATCGCCGCCATTCCAGCCCGTGCCCTGGCTGGCATAGAAGTCATTGATGCCGCGCTGGCCACGGGTGTATTTCAGCCGTGTGCCGTGGCTGTCCGCCGGGTTGCGGGTGATGATGTTGATCACCGCCATCAGCGCATTGGCGCCGTAGCTGACGGTGTTCGGCCCGCGAAAGACTTCGATGCGCTCGATGTCCTCCATGGCCACGGGGATATCGCTCCAGTCCACCGTGGCCAGACCCGCGCGGTACACCGAGCGGCCATCGATCAAAACCTGCATGCGCCGTGCTTCGGTGGCATTGGTGCCGTGGTAATTGACCGCAGCCTGATTGCCGTTGATGTTGCCGACCATCATGCCCGGCACCAGTCGCAGCAATTCGCTGATGTCGCGGGCGCCGCTGGCGTGGATCAACGCGCTGTCGAGAACGGTCATGCTCCCCGGCACTTCCGCCGGCGTCTGTTTCAGGCGCGTGGCCGTCAGCACCTGCGGCAGCGTTTCGCTGTCGACAAACAGGTCGTCCGCCAGCAACGCCGGGCTGAACAACAGCGCCAGCAGCAGTGACGAACGCGGTGAAGGAGGGCCAAAAAGCACAACGCCGCCTATAGAGAAAAGATTTGGCGCGCATGTTAACCGAGGGCAGCGACTTTTCCAGTCACGTTGCAGGCATTTTCCTAGCTTTTATTGGTCTTCTTCCTACAAGTGTCGGTAATTGTTGCTGGGGCTGGCCGCGACCGGGTCGCCCCGTATAATGCCGGCATCGCCACTGGTATGGATTAACGGATTGCATATGACTGAACAGCGCCCGATTG
This sequence comes from Pseudomonas sp. PB106, assembly GCF_009764645.1. Classification (GTDB taxonomy): domain Bacteria; phylum Pseudomonadota; class Gammaproteobacteria; order Pseudomonadales; family Pseudomonadaceae; genus Aquipseudomonas. The sequence continues at coordinate 1,891 of NZ_RWIM01000019.1, read as the reverse complement.
CGGTCCTGGGAGGCGGAAGTTTTGGTACCGCCGTGGCCAACCTTTTGGCCGAGAACGGCCATCAAGTCCTGCAGTGGATGCGTGACCCCGAACAGGCCGAGGCCATCCGGGTCAATCGCGAAAACCCGCGTTACCTCAAAGGCATCAAGATTCTGCCGGGCGTGACCGCCGTCACTGACCTGCAAGCAACCCTCGACGCCTGCGATTTGTGTTTTGTCGCGCTGCCGTCCAGCGCGCTGCGCACGGTGCTCGCCGCCCACGCCGAGCGCCTGAGCGGCAAGATGCTGGTCAGCCTGACCAAAGGCATCGAGGCGCACACCTTCAAGCTGATGAGCCAGATCCTCGAAGAGATCGCCCCGCAAGCGCGCATTGGCGTGCTGTCCGGGCCGAATCTGGCGCGTGAGATCGCCGAACATGCGCTGACCGCGACCGTGGTCGCCAGCGAGGACGAAGAACTGTGCAAACAGGTGCAAGCCGCGCTGCACGGGCGCACCTTCCGCGTCTACGCCAGTGCCGACCGTTTTGGTGTCGAGCTGGGCGGGGCGTTGAAAAACGTCTACGCAATCATCGCCGGCATGGCGGTGGCGCTGGAAATGGGCGAGAACACCAAGAGCATGCTGATCACCCGCGCACTCGCGGAGATGACCCGGTTTGCGGTGAATCAGGGCGCCAACCCAATGACTTTCCTCGGTCTGGCCGGTGTCGGTGATTTGATCGTCACCTGCTCTTCGCCGAAGAGCCGCAACTATCAGGTCGGTTTCGCTCTTGGTCAGGGCTTGAGCCTCGACGAAGCGGTGTCGCGTCTTGGCGAAGTTGCCGAAGGGGTCAACACCCTGAAAGTGCTCAAGGCCAAATCCCAGGAAGTTGGCGTGTACATGCCACTGGTCGCCGGGCTGCACGCGATCCTCTTCGAAGGACGCACGCTGGAGCAGGTGATCGGTCTACTGATGCGTGCCGAGCCGAAAACCGACGTCGACTTTATTTCCACCAGTGGTTTCAACTGATTGAGCCGGGAGCAGCAAGCCATGAACGAACCTAAAACCGAAGCCAAGTACGAATCCATTCTCCTGCGGGTGTTGTGGATGATCGTCTACGTGCTGGTCTGGCAAGTGGCGCAGTTCATCCTCGGCGCGGTGGTGCTGGTGCAACTGATCTATCGTTTGATCTATGGCGCCCCGAGTGCCAGCCTGATGAATTTCGGCGACAGCCTGAGCCAGTTTCTGGCCCAGATCGGCCGTTTCGGCAGTTTTCACAGCGACCAGAAACCCTGGCCGTTCGCCGACTGGCCTGCGCCGCGTACCCCGGAAGGTGAAGCGCCACACGCTGTGCCGCCTGCACCGCATCCGGTTCGAGATGAGGAACCCAAACTATGAAACTCTGGGTATTGCGTCACGGTGAGGCGGTGCCTTACGGCTCGTGCCCCGACTCCGAGCGGGAGCTGACCGATCACGGTCGCAAAGAAGCCTTGAGCAGCGCCGCGCATTTGATTGGCCAGCCGTTGACGGCGATCTACGCCAGCCCTTATCTGCGGGCGCAGCAGACCGCGCAGATTGTGCGCGAAGCGTTGGGCTTCGAACCGGAGATTCGCACGGTCGAATGGCTGACGCCGGAGGTCGACCCGGACAAGGTCACCGATCAACTGGTGTCGGTGAGCAACGTGCTGCTGGTCAGCCACAACCCGTTGGTGGGCAATCTGCTCAGCTATCTGCAGCATGGCGCCGGGCATCCGCCGGAGCGGGTCAGCACGGCCGGGTTGGCAGAGCTGGAAAGCCCTGAGTTGTTGATTGGCTCGATGACGCTTAACAGCCTCAAGCATCCTTAAAAGCAAAGATCGCAGCCTTCGGCAGCTCCTACAGGGAAATGCATTCCAATGTAGGAGCTGCCGAAGGCT
>NZ_RWIM01000176.1 GCF_009764645.1 Pseudomonas sp. PB106 | reverse complement strand
ATCTTGGCCTTTAAAAAAGATCAAAAGATCGCAGCCTTCGGCAGCTCCTACATTTCAGCAATTGAGCAGTCCAGGAATCGATATCCGGTGCAGTAGCGCTGCCCCTGCCTGAGTGGGGCTTCGCGGTCGCTGACCTTGCCCAAGGTTGCGATCAGTCTTTGTCCTCCCAAGAGGATTGCCGGTGGCCAAAAAAGCCGCATCCTTCGCCGCCCTTGGTGGCTTGGTATTTTCCACCGACGCAGGTCGTCATTGCCCGGAATGCAGTAAGCCGGTGGACGCCTGTATCTGCAAACAAACCGTGATCCCGGCCGGCGACGGCATCGCTCGCGTGCGTCGCGAGAGCAAGGGCCGTGGCGGCAAGACGGTGACCACCATCACCGGCGTGCCACTGGCCGAAGATGCGCTCAAAGAGTTGACGACGACGTTGAAGAAACGTTGCGGTACCGGCGGGGCGTTGAAAGACGGCATCATCGAAATCCAGGGCGATCATGTCGAGCTACTCTTGGCTGAGCTGATCAAGCACGGTTTCAAAGCGAAGAAGTCCGGCGGCTAGCAGCCTCTGTGAAATCCATCTGCGGCTTGATCCGGCGCTGAATTCATTCAGATCCGGCGTCGTCTCCATGGTTTTCACAGAGCCTGTTCATGACCGGTTTCTAAACTCCACGCGGTCAGCGCGGTCTACCGCCGCGCTGACGAATCGTCATTTTCATTCTTTAGACTGCGCCGGCCTGAGATCAGGCGACGCACTATGACTTCTTTATAGGGGACTTCGATGTCCGTACGACGCACACGCAAAGACGATGGCAGCCAATGGACAGTTGCGGACAGCCGCAGTGTTTACGGGATTCGCCATTGGGGGGCCGGGTATTTCGCGATCAATGAAGCCGGTCGCGTCGAAGTTCGTCCGAACGGCCCGAACAGCTCGCCTATCGACCTGTTCGAGCAAGTCGACCAACTGCGCAAAAGTGGTTTGTCCTTGCCGTTGCTGGTCCGTTTCCCTGACATCCTGCAAGACCGCGTTCGCCAGTTGACCGGTGCCTTCGATGCGAACATCGAACGCCTGGAATACCAGAGCAAATACACCGCGCTGTACCCGATCAAGGTCAACCAGCAAGAAGCGGTGATCGAGAACATCATCGCCACCCAGGACGTGTCCATCGGTCTGGAAGCCGGCTCCAAGCCTGAGCTGCTGGCCGTGCTGGCGCTGGCCCCGAAGGGCGGCACCATCGTCTGCAACGGTTACAAGGACCGCGAGTTCATCCGTTTGGCGCTGATGGGCCAGAAGCTTGGCCACAATGTGTTCATCGTGATCGAGAAAGAATCCGAAGTCGCTCTGGTGATCGAAGAAGCCGCCTCGCTCAAGGTCAAGCCACAGGTCGGCCTGCGCGTGCGTCTGTCGTCGCTGGCCTCGTCGAAGTGGGCGGACACCGGTGGCGAGAAATCCAAATTCGGTCTGTCGGCGGCGCAACTGCTGTCGGTGGTCGAGCGCTTCCGCGCGGCCGGTCTGGATCAGGGCATTCGCCTGCTGCACTTCCACATGGGTTCGCAGATTGCCAACCTCGCTGACTATCAGCACGGCTTCAAAGAAGCGATCCGTTACTACGGCGAGCTGCGCAATCTTGGTCTGCCGGTCGACCACATCGACGTTGGCGGTGGTCTGGGTGTCGATTACGACGGCACGCACTCGCGCAACGCCAGCTCGATCAACTACGACATGGACGATTACGCCGGTGTCGTGGTCGGTATGCTCAAGGAGTTCTGCGACGCGCAGGCGCTGCCGCATCCGCACATCTTCTCCGAAAGCGGCCGCTCGCTGACCGCACACCACGCCATGCTGGTGGTGCAGGTGACCGACGTCGAGAAGCACAACGACGAAATCCCGCAGATCGAGAATAAAGGAGCGCTGCCGGAAACCGTGCAGTGGCTGGTTGACCTGCTCGGCCCGACCGACATCGAAATGGTCACCGAGACCTACTGGCGCGCCACCCACTACATGAGTGACGTCGCTGCGCAGTACGCCGACGGCAAGCTGACCCTGGCCGAAAAAGCCTTGGCTGAGCAGTGCTATTTCGCCGTGTGCCGTCGCCTGCACAACTCGCTGAAAGCGCGTCAGCGTTCGCACCGTCAGGTGCTCGATGAGCTCAACGACAAACTGGCCGACAAGTACATCTGCAACTTCTCAGTATTCCAGAGCCTGCCGGACACCTGGGCGATCGATCAGGTCCTGCCGATCATCCCGCTGCACCGTCTCGACGAAGAGCCGCTGCGCCGCGCGGTGCTGCAGGATCTGACCTGCGACTCCGACGGCAAGATCAACCAGTACGTCGACGAGCAAAGCATCGAAACCAGCCTGCCGGTGCACGGTTTGAATGAAGGCGAAGACTACCTGCTGGGCGTGTTCCTGGTCGGCGCCTATCAGGAAATCCTCGGCGACATGCACAACCTGTTCGGTGACACCGACTCGGTGAACATTTACCAGAACGCCGATGGCAGCGTGTATCACGCCGGCATCGAGACCCACGACACCATCGAAGACATGCTGCGTTACGTGCACTTGTCGCCGGAAGAACTGATGACCCACTACCGCGACAAGTGCGCCAGTGCCCGCATCAGTGCCAGCGAGCGCACGCAGTTCCTCGATGCCCTGCGTCTGGGCCTGACCCGTTCCTCCTACCTGTCTTCCTGACGTCAGGTTGTCTGCCCACCGGGTTGTATGAAATTTTCCCGCAAGCTGCGGAAATTTCGGATGACTCGGTGGGACAGTTCCCAAAATCCACGCGAAATACTGGTCGGCCCTGGCCAGCAAAGTCATTCGGTCTGCTTTTCGCGTAGGTCATTTCCTAAGTTGTAGTTGCGCTCTCTACTCAGCCATGGCTCTCGGCGAGAATCCCCGACCGCCCCTCCTGTAGAGATTCCGCCAATGTTCGATCCCACCAACGAGCCGTCGTTTCGTCTCGATGTAGCGGGTCTGTCCGACCCCTTCGAAGTCCTGGCCTTTACCGGTAACGAGGCTCTCAGTGAGCCGTTCGCGTTTGAAATCGACGTCTTGGTCGACGATCCGCAATTGGACCTTGCCAGTTTGTTGTACCGGTCGGCGTTTCTGTGCTTTGGCGCCTCGCAAGAGGGGGTGCACGGTCAGTTGCAGAGCCTGATCCAGTATGAACATGCCAGCGGTTCGCGCCTGTGCCGGGTGCAGCTCGGGCCAAAGTTGAGTTGTCTGGCGTTGCGTTGCAGTCAACGCATCTTCAGCGGTCGGTCCGTGGTGCAGATCCTTGAACAGGTACTCAAGGAGCACGGCATTGTCGGCAGCCAGCGCCGCTTCGAGTGCTCCACCGAACACTTGCCCCGCGCGTTCTGCACTCAGTATCACGAATCGGATCTGCAATTTGTTCAGCGCTTATGCGGGCAGGCGCATATTCACTATCACTTCGAACACCGCCGCGATGGCCATTGCCTGGTGTTTGGCGATGACCCTGCCGGTTTGCCGAAAACGGCGGTGGCGCGGTTTGCCGTAGCTGACGAAGACGCCTTGCCGGCTGTTCGGCAATGGCAATTACAAGACAACGTGTCGAGCGCCGAGACAACGCAAATGCTGCGTACCGCTGAGGGGCAGACCGATCTGGCGGGGCTGCGCAGCGGTCAATGGTTGCCACTGACCGGCCATCCGTTCACCGAGTGCAATCGGCGCTGGTTGCTGACCCGAGTCGAGCATCATGCCGATCAGCTTGAGGAACCCGCCTACAGCAACCGCATCTTTGCGCTTGAACACGCCTCGGAGTGGGGGGTGAATGCGCCCCCGAGGCGACGCATGCACAGTCTGCAACGGGCCTGGGTTGTAGCGGTCGACGAGCCGCGCCCGGATCGCTCGCGTCCGGTTGCCGTGCAGTTCGACTGGTTGTACCAAGGCGAAGGCGCCGCCCCCAGCCATTGCTGGCTGCCCTTGACGCCGGCACTGGCACAAACGCCGATCGCTACATTGGGCGAAGGCGTCGAAGTGGTGGTGAGTTTCCTTGAGGGCGATCCGGATCAGCCGGTCATCAGTGGCGTCCTGCACCGTCCCGCCGCCCTGTCCGACCCCGAAGAGGCACCGCCCGTGCCGACATCACCGATGCCGATGAATGAGGGCACGCGGCGCTTGTTGCAATCGGCCGAACCGTTGCTGCTGTTGTGCCTGATGCCCGGAGGCGGCAGTTTCGCTCATTGTGCACAATCGGTGTGCACCTGCCGATTGGTCACCGCCCTTGAACAGAGTGGCGGACGATGAGCGGCGCAAGGTGTGACGCCTCTGCGCAGTGGCTGCTGCTCGACAGCGTGGAGACCTCTCTGGCCATGCGCACGCTGCGTCAGGGCTTCGCCGGTGTGCAATGGTTCTGGCTGTTTGACGCTACCGAGTTTCAGTCGTCGCGCGAACTCGGCCCGCTGTTGATCAGGCTGCAAGGTTGCCCGGCGCTGAGCGCGTTATGTCAGCGTGATCCACAGACCTGGCGTGGTCTGTTGCTGCAAAGCCCAGCGCCGGTCGAGGAATTGCTCGGGCATTTGCGCCGCATGCTCACGGTTTCCTTCGGCCTCAGCCACCGCGCGTTGCTGAGTTACTACAACCGTCAGACCGCCAGCTATTTTTTCGATGCCTGCGATGCCCGCGAACTGAGTCGCTGGCTCGGGCCTATCGAGCAACTGCAGTGGTTTGGCGGCACCTGGGCGGACCGTGCGATCGGCAGTGAAGGCTGGCAGCAGCTGCGCAATCCACGCTTGGCCGTTGCCCCGCTGGGCATTGAAGAATCTCTCAGCCGTCGGCAGCGCGAACGCCTGCAAAGCTGTTTGCTGGAACAACATGCCTACCGCTGGAGTCAATCGATCAACGTCGCTTATCCACTGTTGTGGCGGCACGTCCAGCAGGGTCTGGTGCTGGGATTCACTGATCGCAGCGTGCTCGATGACTGGCTATGGCTACGCTTGCAGCATCCGCGTGAGGTGTTGCCGCCGCTGCCGGAAGGGCTGACTCAGTACGAGCGGCTCGAGCATCTGCGTCGACACTGGCAGCAGGATCATCACTAAGACAGGACGGATATGGCACGTACCTACCGACAATGGTTCGGCGCAATGATCAGCGCACTGGTGTTGCTGGCACTTGGCGGTTGTTCGCCGGTGAAGCTGCTCAACGCCCTGACCCCGGAAGCGTCTTTTACCCGGACCGCGGGCATTGCCTATGGTGAAGATCCGCGGCAGAAGCTCGACGTGTATGTCCCCCGGCATCCGCTCGAAGACGCGCCAGTGGTGGTGTTCTTTTACGGTGGCAGCTGGAACAGTGGCAGGCGCGAGGATTACACCTTCGTCGGCGAGGCCCTGGCGTCGCAGGGCATTGTCGCGGTGATTGCCGATTATCGGCTGTATCCGCAGGTACGTTATCCATTGTTCCTGGAGGACGGTGCGCAGGCAGTGGCGTGGGCTCGGACGCACATTCGCCAGTTTTCCGGCAACCCGCAACGCTTGTATCTGATGGGCCACAGCTCTGGCGCCTACAACGCGGCGATGCTGGCGCTGGACGCGCGATGGCTCGCGGCGGTGGGGATGTCACCCAGGGATTTGAGTGGCTGGATCGGACTGGCCGGGCCTTACGATTTCCTGCCAATCGAAAACCCCGATGTGCGTCCGGTATTCTTTTGGCCCGACTCACCGCCGCAATCGCAGCCGATCCATCATGTCACTCGCGGCGCACCGCCTGCGTTACTGATTGCTGCGACCGAGGATGATCTGGTCAACCCGACACGCAATACCGGCGGCCTCGCCAGCAAGCTGCGCGAAGCCGGGGTGCCGGTGCAGGATCTGTATTACTCGCGGCCCAGCCACATCACATTGGTGGCGACGCTGTCGCGACCATTGCGCCGGTTGGCGCCGGTGCTTGAGCAGGTCGTCGGCTTCATCAAGCACACGCCCGGTCAGTGAGCGCCGCCGCTGAACCAGCCATCGTTGCGTTTGAGCCACCCGGCCATTGCCCCAAGGGTCAGGCTGCGCAGCACCATGAACAGCAGAAAAGAAAGCCACAGGCCGTGATTGCCCAGACCTTGCAGTGCCCAGGCAAACGGCAGCAGCAGGACGACGGTCAGCAGCATGCCATTGCGCATTTCCCGCGCGCGGGTGGCGCCGATGAACAGTCCGTCGAGCAGGTAACTCCACACCGCAATCAACGGCAGCACGGCGAGGTAGGGCAGGTAGATGAACGCGGTCTCGCGCACGCTCTGGATATCCGTTTGCATCTCGATGAACAGGTGCCCGCCCAGCAGAAACAGCGCGGCAAACCCCACGCTGGCGATCAATGACCAGCCACCGGCCACCACCAGAGAGCGGCGCAGGGCCAGGCGATCACGGGCGCCGATGGCGTGGCCGCACAACGCTTCAACGGCGTGCGCCAGACCGTCCAGTGCGTGAGCCGTGAGCAGCAAACCGTTGAGCAACAGCGCATTGGCGGCGACCGTCGCATCACCCAGCCGTGCGCCTTGCACGGTGATCATGAAAAACACCGACTGCAGCGCCAGGCTGCGAATGAAGATGTCACGATTGACCGCCAGCAACGGCCGCCAGCTCTGCCAGACTTTCAGTGCAGCCCAGACGATATGCCCCGGATACGCGCGCAGTGCCTTGCGGGTCAGCAGCAGGCCGAGGAGGGCACCACTCCACTCGGCAATCACCGAGGCCCGGGCTGAACCGACCACGCCCCAATCCAGGCCGATGACGAACCACAGGTTGAGGACGATGTTGATCAGGTTGGTGGTCAGCAGAATCGCCAGCGGCGCCTTGGCGTTTTGCGTGCCGAGGAACCAGCCGACCAGTGCGTAACTGGCCAGGGCTGCCGGCAGACCGAACAACCGCGTGTGGAAAAAATCACGGGTGAGCTGATCGAGTTCCGCCGACGGCTGCATGAAGTGCAGCGCGATCCCGCTCAACGGTACGCCGAGCGTGCCCAGCACCAGCGCCAGGCCCATCGCCAGCAGCAGACCCTGCAACAGAATCTGCCGCAACGCCGCGCCATCGCTGCGCCCGGCCGCTTGCGCGGCAAAACCGGTGGTGCCCATGCGCAGAAAACCCATGGCCCAGGCGAGAAAGGTGTACAGGCTGGCGCCGACCGCCACCGCACCCAATTGATGGGCGTGGGGCAAATGGCCGATGACGGTGCTGTCGACCAGCGCCACCAGCGGCACGGAAATATTGGAAAGAATCATCGGCGCGGCGAGCGCCCAGACCTTGCGGTGAGTCGGGCGGTCGCGCCAGTCGGCAATCAGAGTGGACATGCGGGCTCCTTGGAGGAGCGGGGATTGTAGCGATTAACGCGATCCAGTGTGGTCAGTGGATGATCCAGCTCAGCAACCATAACCCCAACAGCAACCAGATGATCCCGGCAATGATCGACGCATTCATGAACGCCCGGATCGCCGACCACAGCAGCATCAAACCGACGATCAGCGCGATGATGCTGATGATCGAAGTGTCCATGCCCAGCGTCTTCGCCAAGCCGTCGACAAAGTTGCCGCCAGCATTGCTCAGAATGTTGAAAAGTCCACTGAGGCCATCAACGATAAAGCGGATGACCGACCCGAGCGCCTGGCCGAGCCATTCGAAAAAGCTTTCTACCTGCATGAGTTCATCCTGATGAAAGAGCTGAGTCTTGGGCCACAGCGCGGGTGGCCGAGTTCCCCTGCATGATAGACGGTTTGCGCTTGCCTTCATGCACCATCCCCCCGAAGCTATACGCCTTCAGGAGAACCCGATGAACCTTGTTGAACTGACCGAGCGCCTTCACGCCATTCGCGACCGCAATGACTGGCGGCAATTTCACAGCCCGAAAAACCTCGCCATGGCCGCCAGCGTCGAAATGTCTGAACTGGTGGAAATCTTCCAGTGGCTGAGCGAAGACCAGTCGCGCCAGTTGCCCGCTGACAAACTCGCCCATGCTGGCCAGGAAGTCGGCGATATCGTCCTGTACCTGTTGCTGCTGTGCAGCGAGTTGGGGTTGGACATGAATGAAGTGGTGCGCGCCAAGCTCGCCGACAGCGAACGGCGGTTCAGCTGATGAGCGACCGGCATTTCGATCAGTTGGCGACGCGTTTCGCCGAAAAAATCTACGGTGGCGCCAAAGGCGCGATCCGCCTCGCGGTGCTGCAGGCCGACCTTGCCGAAGCCCTGCCGGATCGCCCGTTGCGGGTGCTCGACATCGGCGGTGGTCTCGGCCACATGTCGCTGTGGCTGGCCGAACGTGGCCACGAAGTGACCTTCACCGAACCGGCGGAACCGATGCTCGAAGGCGCCCGCCAGCGATTCGCCGAGGCGGGGCAAACTGCGACTTTCATTCAGGCGCCGTGGCAGGAATTGCTCGGGCAACTCACCGAGCCTTACGACTTGGTGATTTGCCACGCCGTGCTCGAATGGCTCGCCGAACCCCACGCGATCCTGCCGGTGCTGCATCAACTGACCAAGCCCGGTGGCTGGTTGTCGCTGGCGTTCTACAACCGCGACGCGCTGATCTACCGCAACCTGCTCAAAGGCCATTTCAAGAAAATGCGCAAGAACGACATGGCCGGTGAGAAGCAGAGCCTGACCCCGCAACAGCCCCTCGATCCACGGGAATTGGCAACGCAACTCGACGGCTTGTGGCAGGTCGAAACCCAGAGTGGGATCCGGGTTTTTCACGACTACATGCCGGTGGAATTCCAGGCCCGCGCCGAACTCGTCGATTTGCTCGAGATGGAGCTCGCTCACCGTCGCCACCCAAGCTTCGCCGGGCTTGGGCGTTACTTGCACTGGATCTGTCGGCCGATCTGATCGGAGCGCGAAATGAAAGCTCAATCCGGGTTATTGCTGATCTGTCTGGGGTTGGCCGCCTGCCAGGGCAGCAACCCTTACGTGGCGCAGTCGCGGCCCTTGCCGCCGGCACCGCCGCAAGCGGCCAAGACCTTTGATCGCAGCGCCTACCCGGCGCCGCCACGCGATTACGGGCGCTACCGCAGTTGGGCCTGGCTCAACGGGCAGTTGCCGCCGGGCACCGCGTGGGCGGATTCGGCGCAAGTCGCCGAAGCCGTGAGCAATGCGCTCGATCAGCGCGGCCTGCGCCCGCTGCACGACAACCGTCCGGCCGACCTGTTGGTCAGCGCTCGTCTGAGTCTGCAAACCCGCTTGCGTCAGGTTCATGACGATTACGGTTACTACGGCGGCGGCTACGGTGGCTATGATCGTTATGGCCGCGGTGTCGGTATGTACAACAGCGTGCCGGTGGTGCGCACGTATTCGGAGCAGGTTGTGGTCGTGCAGGTCGATCTGTTCGACGCCGGCACCGGCCAACCGGTGTGGAGTGCCAGCGCTGAAACCGGCGCCAAGGGCAATCAGATCGATGGCACGGATGCGATTCGCGAGGCTGTGGAAAAGGCCATGTCGGCGTATCCTCCCAGTTAGCTTCCGGCAAATGAGAAGCTCTAGCAGGTTCATGTCTTCAACCGGAGAAAAACCATGTTCCGCCGTCTCGTATTACTGACCATGGCCGTGCTGCTCAGTGCTTGCGCCGCCAATCAGGTCAATCATGACTTCGACGCCAGCCGCGACTTTGCTGCTTATCGCAGCTGGAGCTGGAAAGACCCCGCCCTGCAATATCGCCCCGATGACCCACGGATCAAAAGCGACCTGACCGAGCAACGCATCCGTCAGGCCGTCACCGATCAGCTCGATCAACGCGGCTTGCGCCCGGCGGCTGCGGGCGCCAAGGGTGATTTGAGCGTGCAGACTTACCTGATCGTCGAGGATCGCCAGCAGCAAGTGACGACCAATTACGGCGGCGGTTGGGGCGGCCCGTGGAATGGCTACTGGGGCGCGCCGATGTACAACGAAACGCGCAACATCACCTACAAGGTCGCGACCATCCAGATCGACCTGCTCGACGGCAAGGACGGCAAACTGGTGTGGCGTGGCAGCGATGAGCAGATGCTCGCCAGCAAACCGAATCCAGAAGATCGCAGCAATGCCATCCGCGAGACGGTCGCCCGCATCCTCACCAACTATCCACCGCGCTGAAATACAAATCCTGAGGTCGCCTCGGTCACTGTGGGAGCCGGGCTTGCCCGCGATGACGGCGGCACATCCAACCTTGATGTGTCAGACAATCCGCCATCGCGGGCAAGCCCGCTCCCACAGGTTTTGAGTTGTTCAAAAAATGTGTGTTGATGGCTGGCGCGTTGCCAGCAGCTTCACTGAGCCCGTCTACACTCAACTGCATCAATGGAGGTAACGGCAAAGGAGTGCGCCATGTCGCCTCGCTCGCATTTCAACGGCCCGGCCCGGCAACGCGGGGCGATCGGTCTGATGGCGGCGTTGACCCTCGGTCTCGCGCTGGTGTGCATGGTGCTGGTGGTCGACAGCGGTCGCCTGTACATGGAACAACGGCGCTTGCAGCGAGTGGTCGATGTCGCCGCGCTCGAGGCGGTCTCGCGCAGCGGTGATTGCCTGACCGGGCTCAGCGCGGCGGCTTATGCCACCGCCAGTGCGGCGCGCAACGGTTTTGCCGTGGCAGCGGATACAACCCTCACTGTCACCTGTGGCACCGTGCAGCCCGGTGCAAACAATCTGCGCGCCTTCACAATGGATGCGAGCAAAAAAGCAGCAATCAGCGTCGTCGCTACACGCGTGGTGCCCACCAGTGTGGCTGCCGCTCTGTATGCGCTGTTCCAGCCGGGCAGGGTGTCGCCAACGACACGTCTGCACGCAACGGCGGTCGGCACTTCGGCCATTCTGCCGCCGCTGGCGCAACTGACCATTGGCACTACCGCACTGACGGTCGACGCGAGCAAGTCGGCGGCGTTGAATGCGCTGTGGGGCGGCTTGCTCGGTGGCAGCCTCAACCTCAGCGTTGCCGGTTGGCAAGGCCTGGTCGACACCAATATCAGTCTGCTCGGTTACCTGAACCAACTGGCACTCGATCTGCACGTGGACGCCGGCAACTACACGCAGGTATTGAGTCAGAGCGTGCAGATCAACCAACTGCTCGACACCGCCATCACCGTATTGACCAAGGGCGGTACCACCACCAGTGTCGCGGTCAGTGGACTGGTCGGATTGAAAGCCATCGTCGGCAACACTTCGGTGGTGCTCGGGCAATTGCTGCAATTGCAGACCGGCGCCACCTCGGCCGCGCTCAATGCCAATCTGCAAGTGTTCCAGTTGCTCGAAGCCGTGGTGCAACTGGCCAACAGTCAGAACGCCCTGACGGCCAGCGTGCCGCTGAGCATTCCCGGGCTGGTCAACGGCTCGGTGAAAGTCAAAGTGATCCAGCCGCCGCAGTTATCGGCGGTCGGCAACCCGGCGCTGGCCAAGGCTGACCCGATGGGCGCCAACCGCATCTACGTGAAAACCGCGCAGGTACGCACATTGATTTCGCTGAATCTGCCGGTGCTGTCCGGGGTGGCCGGCCTGGCCAATGCCATTGTCAGCACCCCGCTGGTGGGCGGGCTGACCGATACCCTCAACAACCTGTTGCACCTGAACATTGCCGGCACGCTGAACTCGTTGTTCTGCGCCCTGGGCGGCACCTGTCAGCGCACCAATCTGCAGATTCTGCCCACTTCCAGCATCGACATCTTGCTCGAAGCTGCGGCCGCCGACAGCCACGTCACCGATTTCAACTGCGTCACCGATGCGAGCAAAAGCCTGGCCACCCAGACCAACTCCTCCTTGGTCAAGCTCAAGGTCGGCAAGATCGACGCCGCCAATGCCTTTTCCTCCTCGGCGGATGTCACCGTACAGCCGCTGGCATTGATTGATGTAGGCGTCATCACTTGCACCATTCCGTTGCTCGGGCTAGGCTCGGCGACGTGCGATCAGAGCACGCGCAAAGCGTTTTATGGCGGCGGTCTGGGGGTGAAAGTTGATGCCTCCGTGGCGAGCATGCAAAACATTCACACCTACAACCAGCCACCGGAAATCAAGCAAACGCCAATGACCTACAGCTTCGGCACACAAAGCGTGGTCAACAGTTTGAAAGGCACGTTGAGCGGGGTTCAGGTGCAGGCCTACAAACCCACCGGCTCAAGCCTGTTGGGTGGCTTGCTCACGACCACGGCGGACGTGCTGGCGGGCGTCAACAGCACGCTCGGCGTGGTCATCGACAACCTGCTCAGCCCGGTGCTTGACCCGATACTCGATGGCTTGCTGGCCAACCTCGGCATCACCCTGAACAAGGTCGACGTCGGCGCCAACCTCAGTTGCAAGCCACCCGGGCAACCGATGCTGGCGATCTAATCGGGCAGCGCAATCGGCAGTTCGATGCAGAACCGCGCGCCCTCATCACCGTTGCGCACGCTCAGGCGTCCGCCCATGTTTTCGACGATGCCGTAACTCACCGACAAGCCCAGACCGGTGCCGACACCCACCGGTTTGGTGGTGAAAAAAGGTTCGAAAATCCGCTCCAGCAAACGCGGGTCAATGCCGCCGCCGTTGTCCTCGACCCACAGCCGCACCACGTGCTCGTCGCACTCGGCATGCAAGGCAATCCACGGCTGGAAATCGCGATTGGCTTCGCGTTTGCTGAGCAGCGCATCGCGGGCATTGACCATCAGGTTGATCAGTACTTGTTCGAGCTGATCGACGTAGCCGCGCACCTGAACCTGGAAGTCCGCTTCTTTGATCCGCAATTCCACGCCTTTGCCGCGCAAGCCTTCCGACAGCAGCGACAGCGTGCCTTCAATCGCCTCCAGCGGATTGAATGGATGTTGTTCGATTTCCGAGCGTCGCCCGAACACGCGCATGTGATCCACCACTCGGGCCGCCCGTTGCACCTGCGCATCGATGCGTTTGAGTTTGTCGGTCAGGTAGTCGATCTGCACATCGCCGTTGCTCAAGCGCTTGAGCACATTGACGATGGCCATGCGCATCACGTTCAGCGGCTGGTTGATTTCATGGGCAAGCCCCGTGGCCATTTCGCCAAGGGTGGCCATTTTTGCGCTTTGCGTCAGTTGCTGCTGCGAGCGCCGCACTTCGGTGTTGTCACGGCCCACCGCTTGTACCTCCACCAACGTGCCGTGCTCATCGAACACGCCGCGATCGGACCAGATCCACCAGGCGTGTTCACGGCCGGGCAGACGCAGATTGATTTCGGCGGTGCTGACAGGTATTTCCGGCGTCAGCTGTGCCAGGCGCTGCACGAAAGCCTCGCGCTGTTCATCCGACATCCAGCTGCCCAGATTCACCCCAGGCAATTGCTCGGGGGCGCACTCCAGATACATCGCCAGTGGCCGGTTGCCGAAGGTCAAAGTCAGGTCGGGGCGGTAACGGCAAATCATCGCGGGCGAGTCTTCTACCAGCATCCGGTAGCGCTCTTCACTGACCTTGATCTGTTCGGCGGCGAGGGTGGCTTCGGTGACGTCCAGCCACAGACCGACGGCCTCCACCGGTAAGCCGAGATCGTCGCGCAGCAATTTGGCCTCGTCGAGCAGCCAGTGCACATTGCCCTGGCGGTCGAGCACCCGATAGCGTGCGCTCACCGAACTTTCGCGCAGCAACTGCCGGGTGCGTTCGAAATAGCGCGGACGGTCTTCCGGGTGCACGTGTTCAACCAGTCGACCGTCGTCACAATCGACGAGAGTCCAGCCTAAAAGCGCTTGCAGGCTGGCGCTGAAAAAACTCGGTTGCAGCGCGCCTGCCACGTAGCGCTGTACGTAGATCACTGCCGGTGAACTGGCGATCAGGTTGTCCAGCCGCGCATGGGCGGCGGCCGCCTGTTGCTGTTGGTTCTTGATGTCGCTGATGTCGAGCATGAACCCCACCAGTCGATGCTGGGCACCGATGCCCAAAGACTGGCCTTGCAAGCGATACCACAATGGCAACGACTGCTCGGCGGTGTGCCAGCGCACGCACACCTCCAGCGGCGCGCCTTCATCCTGCAAAGTTTGCAGGCGACTGCGCAGCTCATCGCGGTCGGCGGGATGCACCTGATTGAGCCAGTCCTGAACCGGCAACTGCGTTGTCGTCAAGCCGAGACTGTGCGCCAGTGTCGGCGCCAGTTGCACTTGGTTGCTGTCGCTGAACACTTCCCACCAACCGGTGCCGAGCAGCGCTTGCAGGGTTTCCAGACGTTCCAGTTGCTGCTGATGACGATGCTCGCGCAGCCGTTCCAGTAACGGCGCGGCCACGGCGGCGGCGAGTAGAAGCCAGTCATGATCACTGAGGTCAGGCGCCAGTTGCTGCACGTTATAGTCACCGCACAACAGCCAGGCAGCCACACCCTGCGCGTCGCGATAGGGCACGGCAAAACCTTCGTTCAAACCGAAAATGGCGCTCAGGCGCGGCTGTTCGCTGGCCAGCAAACGCTGGGGCGACGCACCGTCGAGGCTGTCGAGCCCGGTGCCCAGATGTTGCTGTTCTCGCCACAGGCGCGGCGCATTCAATGCCGTGTAATGCTGATGAATCTGCCAGCCCAGGCCTTGCTCATCGAGCAGCGCCACGGCCAGACACGGGGTATGCAAGTGTTGACTGAGCCGTTGCAATTGCTCGCCCAGCGCATCAGGCAGACGTGCAAGGCTGCACAGGCGTAACTGATCGCGAATCTGCGTGGCGAGCCATTGTGATTGTTCGCGGCTGCGCGCCTGGCGTCGCTCACCGAGCAAGTCGCCGATGTCGAGCAGTTGCAGAAGCCAGCCGCCGTCGTGCGCCTGCACCCAACCGCGTAAGTGCAGAGGCGGACCGGCCTGGCTGAAAAAATCGAGATCGAGCATCTGACCTTGCCAGTCGGCCGGTTGGCCTTCGACGCTCAGGCTGCTGTGCGGCAGCAAATACGTCAACAGATGCGCGGGTTGCGCACTCGACAGCTGCGTGGCCAACACATGGCGCAACGGCCCGCTCAGATGATTGACGTAACCCTCGCCGTCCAGATACAGCTGCAGGCCGACGTTTTGCACCACCGCCGTTTGCTGAGTCTGGGAAGCGCCGAGAGGTCGATTGAGCAGGCGGCCGAACAGCTTGTCACCGGAACTCAAAACTGCAGGCTCGACGAAGCGCGCAGTGTCGCCGGCAGACGCGGCACCGTGCCGACGCCGGGCAGCACCAGAAACGGCAGCGCTTGATTCAATTTGCTTGTGGGGTAATTGATGGTCACCGTCAGCACGCCGCCGGTATAGGTGATGGTGCTGTCAGTGGCGGCATTGAAATTCAGCGCGGCGGGCAGCCAGGCCAATTGCCGGCCGAGTTCGGTGCGCGCGGTCGTGGTAATGGCGGTCGAATAATTCGCCGAGGCAGGATCCAGCGCCACGCTGCGGCGCACAGCCTCGGCGGTGGACTCGTTGAATGATTGCATCAACAACAGCGGCAAACTGTAGCTGACCAAGCCATAAAACACGGCGAAAAAGATCACGAACACCAAGGCGAATTCGATCGCGACAGCGCCTTTTTGTTTACGGGGGAGGCCGGATTTCATGAGTGCGTCTACCCTGACAATCACTACGTAATACCAGCATAGAATCATTCAGCCAAAACGGACTTTTTTTACCGCATGCACTGCTTTGTCCTTCTGATCTGGCTGACGCTTTGCGCGGCGCAGGATGCTCGTCAGCGGCATATCGCCAATGTGCTGACCCTGGGTGTTGGTGGGCTGGCGGCGGTGTATCTGTTGGTCACTGGCCACACCTGGCTGGGTGCCGAAGCGGTGCAGGGTGGCTGGGCCCTTTTACTGGCGCTGCTGCTGACGCTGCCCGGTTACTGGCTGAAGCGTTTCGGCGCTGGCGATGTGAAACTAATGACAGCTTTAGCCCTTGCGACGGACGGTATCCACCTGCTCGGCGCGTTTATCGGCGCGGCGCTCGTCAGTGCCTTGTGGATCGTAACCGTGCCAAAACTCTGGCTGCATATGAGTCAACGGCTTAGGGAATATCTTCGATATCTAGCTCCTGAAATGTCAAAAAAGCTGCCATTTGCACCGTTCGTGCTGATGGGGACAATCCTGACCCTGATTTGGATCCACTAGTCGCTTCATGTGATTAGTTCTATGTACATAGTCGGAAAGTGGGTCTACTTTCAAATCAGCGTTATTACAGGAACGGTCAGCCTTTGGCCTGGGCATGGAGTGGCAAGTGAACAAGCTTACGTCTGCTGTGAAAGTTCTGGTTGTCGACGATCAGCCGTTGATCGTTGAAGAACTCTGCGAATTTATCGAGAGCAGCGGCTACCGTTGCGTGCCGTGCGAATCGAGCCAACAGGCGATCGAGCAATTCAGCCAGGATCCCGCCATCGGTCTGGTGCTGTGCGACCTGCACATGCCGGACATGGATGGCATTCAGCTTGTCCAGGAACTGCAACGGCTGGCAGGCAAACAGCGGATGTTCGAAGCCATCATGCTGACCGGGCGTGCCGACAAGCAGGACGTGATCAAAGCGTTGCGTGCCGGGATCGCCGACTACTACCAGAAACCGGTGGATCTGGACGAACTGCTTGAAGGGCTGCGCCGCCAGGAAGCGGTATTGGCGGAGCGCCAGAAAACCCTGCAACTCGGCCACCTGAATCAGAAGCTGCAATACCTCTCCGAGTCGATCGACGATCTTTATCAGGACCTCGACAAAGTCCGCCGTGGTCCCGCACCCGCCAGCGAAGAAGCGCAAGGCGAGGGCGAAGGTGTGGAGATCCCGGCGATCTTCAATCAGCTGTCGCCACGCCAGCTCGATGTTGCGCGGTTGGTGGGCAAAGGCCAGACCAACTACCAGATAGCCTGTGAACTGGGGATCACCGAGAACACGGTCAAACTCTATGTCTCGCAAGTGCTGCGCCTGACCCACATGCATAACCGCACCCAACTGGCCCTGGCGTTATCGCCAAACAACTCGGGCATGCGTCAACGGGTGACTGCGCACTGAACGCCATTGACCCCGGCCACCGCCGGGGTGCAAAACCTCAACCGCTGTGAGCCTTGGACTTGGGAAACAGGTTGTCCAGGGTTTCCAGCAATCGCACGTGATAGATCGGCTTGCGGAACAGGTCCAGCACCTGCAGGCGCAGCATATCGCTGACGTCCTCCATATCCGCATGCCCGGACGTCACGATCACTGGCAGATGCTGACGCGAAGTATGTTCACGCAGGCGCTTGATCAGCGACATGCCGCTTTCTTCCGGCATGCGCAGATCAGTAATCACCAGGGCGATATCGGGATGACGAGTCAGGTGGTGCAAGGCAAGTTTCACCGACGTTGCGGTATGACAGGTGAAGCCTTCGCCCTCCAGCAACTCCGCCAGCTCCAGCAGTGCGTCCTCCTCATCGTCGACGAGGAGCAACTGCTGGCGAGAAGTGTGTGGAGAGTTCATAGGCAACACCTGCAATGGACTGAGTGCTGACGTTAGAACCCAATGGCTGCATTGACAAGTTATCGGTCCGATCAGGGAGTCGGTGTGAGTGCGGTCTGGATGGCAGTCAGTATCGCGGTGACCTGGGTGCCGATGCCGTTACCGAAAGCTGCAATCACCAGCGCTACAAGGCCGACGACCAGAGCATATTCGATGGCTGATGCGCCTTCGGTATCTTTGGCCAGACCTTTGAAGAAAGCGATTTCGGCTTTGAATTTTTTAACCATTTGGGAATACGACATGAGGATTCTCCTTGAGCACGCCAGGCGTTGCGCGTTCGCAACATGATTTCCCTGTGCCAGCATCAGCATTGTCGGCATTCCCCGTGCC
>NZ_RWIM01000175.1 GCF_009764645.1 Pseudomonas sp. PB106 | reverse complement strand
TTTTGATCTGTAAGGCGACGTCGGAAGGCTGAGTGGAGGGATTGATCCGGGGGTGGGAGCGCAGCGACCGTTTGGCGCAGCCAAACACAGCGAGAGGAGGTGCAGCGAAGCAAACCGGAGGCGCTGCCCCCGGATCGATCCCGCAGCGAAGGAACCCCGAGCCCCAGCGAGCGGGCCGAACGTAGGAGCAAGCCTTTTTGGTTACTTTTTCGGCGTCTGGAAAAAGTGACCCGCCGTAAGGGCGGAACCCTAAGCAGCCGTCACCGCAGCAACGGATATGCCCCCAAACCCAATCAATCAATCAATCAATCAATCAATCAATCAATCAATCAACCGAACGCACACTACTCCGATACATAAACACCAAAGCCAACGCCAAACAAACCATCGCCAGAATCCGCGAACCAGAAAGCTCAATCGCCGGATTACCGAGCCAACCAAAATTATCGATCAACATCCCCATCCCCAACTGCCCGACAATCACCGCCACCGTCGCCACCGCCGTGCCAACCCGTGGCACCGCGCCGACCATGACAATCATGTACACCACGCCAAACAGCGCCCCGCTGAGCTGCCACTTCGGCACATCAAGCAACCCCACCGCATGCGCCGGTTCGAAAAACAAAATCAGCAACCCGGTCACCACCGCCCCAACGGCAAACGTCAGCAGACTGCTGCGCAACACCCCAACGGATTCACCCAAACGCCCATTGATCGCCGCCTGCACACTCAAAACCGCGCCTGCCGCGACGACCACGGCCAACAAAATAATCAGACTCATCATCAACCCCGAGCAATCAGAACAAGTGCCGCCACAATCAACCCCAACGCCAGCCAGCGCTCAGCGTTGACCTTCTTGCGCGCCGCGCCGAACCAGCCGAAATGGTCGATCAACACACTCTTGCCGACCTGCCCCGAGAGGATCGCGATCATCGTCATGGCAATGCCGATGTGCGGCGTGGCCAGCGTCAGTACCACCACGTAGATCGGCCCAAGAAAGCCGCCGATCAACTGCCAGCGCGGCAACGTGTTCAGCGCCGGGCCTTTCTGCGGGCCGGCGAATAGAAGCAGCAAAAACAGAATCGCCGAGCCCACGCCAAAAATGCTCAACGTCGCCCACAGGTGCCCGACCTGCACACCCAACGGCCCGAGCAACCCCGCCTCCACCGACAAGCCCATGCCCGCCAGAATCACCAGCGGCAGCAGCAACAAGCGCAACCATGACCTCGCCACCGGCGCTTCAACAGCCGCTTCATCCAACGTTTGCATAACCAACTTCCACAGATTAACGAAGGCGCGGATTATCGGCTGGTGTCGCTGTGCGATAAATGGGAGCATCCGGACAACACTTTTGCGCAACACGCACAGCAGGACAGACCATGCACGGGCTCAACGAACTCGGATTCAAGGCACTACGACTGTTTGTCGCCGTGCTCGACCACGGCAGCTTTTCCGAAGTCGCCCGTCGCGAAGGCGTGGCGCCCTCGTCGATCTCGCGGCAGATTCAGCTGATGGAACAGGCGCTCAATCAGCAATTGCTCTACCGTCACACCCGCGCCGTCACGCCCACCGAGGCCGGGCGCATGCTCGGCCATCATGCGCGGCTGGTGCTGGTGCAATTGGAGGAAGCCGAACAGGCGTTGCAGGAACAGCAAAGCGAACCCACAGGGCTGGTGCGCATCAACGCCCCCGTGGTGTTCGGCCAACGCCACCTGACCCCATGGCTGGGCCAGTTGTGCGCGCGCTATCCGAAGCTGCAACTGGATATCCAGCAGACCGACCACTACGTCGATCCGTTGCAGGAAGGCGCGGACTTGCTGTTTCGCATCGGCGCGCTGCACGACTCAAGCATGCAGGCGCGGATTCTGGCGCCGCACCGCTTTCAGGTCGCCGCCAGCCCGGCGTATCTCAAGCGCCACGGCACACCGCAACAGCCCGACGACCTCGCCCAGCACCAGTGCCTGGCCTACAAAGGCGCGGCCGGTCTGCAGCGCTGGTTTTTCCGCCGCGAGGGTGAGGACTGGACGCCCTACTCGGTGAAAGGCCCGATCACTGGCAACCACGCCGACACCCTCACCCAAGCTGCCGAACAGGGTTTGGGGCTGGTGATGTTTCCGTCGTGGTTGATTGGTGAAGCGGTGCGTGAAGGCACGCTGGTGCCGGTGCTGGGGGACTATCAGGTGTCGAACAGTCTGGAGCCGCAGCAGATTGCAGTGCTGTGGCCGGGGAGTCGCAGGCTGTCCGTGAAGGTGCGCACGGTCATCGACTTCTTCATTGAGTGCTTCGGCGAAGTGCCCTATTGGGATAGACCGAAGTAGATCAAACACCACAATCCCTGTGGGAGCTGGCTTGCCAGCGATGAGGCCGGAACATCTGACATTGATGTCGACTGACCGGACGCCATCGCTGGCAAGCCAGCTCCCACAAGGATTTATGTGGATCTGAACAGCGCGTCAGATGCGGAACTGGCCCACAAGTTTGCCCAAGCGCTGCCCCAGCTCAGCCAGACTCCGCGAGGTCTGCGCGCCCAACTGCGTTTCATCGGCGACGTTATCCACCGCCACCGCAATCTGATGCACGCTGCGGTTGATCTCTTCGGCCACCGCCGTCTGCTCTTCCGCCGCGCTGGCGATCTGCGCGTTCATTGAGTTGATCGTCGCAATCAACGAGGCCATCGCATCCAGCGAAGCCCCGGCCTGATTGGCCTGTTGCGAAGTGCCGTCACCAGCCTCGCTGGAGCGGCGCATCGCCTCGACCGCTTGCTGCGTGCCCGCCTGCAACCGATCGATCATGCCTTGAATTTCCTGGGTGCTGATCTGCGTGCGGCTGGCCAACGCCCGCACCTCGTCCGCGACCACGGCAAAGCCGCGTCCGGCCTCGCCAGCGCGCGCCGCTTCGATTGCGGCGTTCAGCGCCAGCAGGTTGGTCTGCTCGGCGATCGAACGAATCACCGCGAGCACGCCGACAATCGAACTCACGTCCTGCTGCAGACTGTCGAGTGACACACCGCTGCTGCGGATGTCATCGACCAGCGCATGAATCTGTTTGATGCTGCCGGCCACCACACGCTTGGCGCTCTGCCCTTCTTCGTCGGTCTGCTGGGCGGCGACGGCGGCGTTCTGCGCGCTCTTGGCCACTTCCTGTGCGGCGGCAGACATCTCGTTGATCGCCGTGGCAACCTGATCGGTCTCGTGGCGCTGACGCTCCATCGCTTGATCCGAGCGCTGCGCCTGATCTGAAACCTGCGTCACCAGCCCGGTGAGTTGCGTGGTCATTTCGGTGATCTGCCGCACCAGGCCGTGGATCTTGTCGACGAAGCGGTTGAACGAACCGGCCAGTTCGCCGAGTTCGTCCTGACTGGTGATGTTCAGGCGGCGGGTCAGATCGCCCTCACCTGCGGCGATGTCGTCGAGGTTGGCTTTCATCAACGTCAGCGGACGCAGAATGGTATTGGCTAGCAACATCCCCGCCGCCGCAATCACCAACAACACCACCACCGCCACGCCGACGATGCTCAGCACCACGCCTTGCATGCGCTCCTGCACCTGTGCTTCGACCAGCGCCACTTGCGCTTCGATGCCGTCGAGGTTGACCGAGGTGCCGACCGCCATGTCCCACCTCGCCAGGTATTCGGTGTAACCGAGTTTCGGCACCAGCACCTGCGCGTTGCCCGGCAGCGGCGAGCTGTATTGCAGATAGTGGGTGCCGTCCTTCGCGACTTTGACCAGCCCCTGGTTGACGTAAACGCCGTTGGGGTCGCGGTTGTCCTTGAAGCTTTTGCCCACGCCGTCGGGATCGTTGGCTTTGAACAGGCGCACGGTCTCGGAGTCGTAGCCGAAGAAGTAGCCATCCTTGCCGTAGCGAATGCCGGAGAGCAATTTGATCGCCTGCGCGCGTGCCTCGTTGTCACCGGGGGCGGCAGCGTCGTACAGCGGTTTGATCGTGGTCATGGCCACCGCAACGTAACTTTGCAGGGTGGCTTTGGCGTCGCTGAGCAGGCGCTCGCGGGTCTGTTCGACCTCTTTGTGTGCTTGTTCCTGGAGGATGAACAGCGTGGTCAGACTGATGACCAGCGCAAAGAGCAACACCGGAAGAACGGCGAGGGACAGGACTTTAGCCTTGAGGCTCAGGCGCATTGTAGGGGCTCACTCTTTTGATTTTATTGGCGTGGTTAAAGGCTTTAACGGCACGCAAAAGCAAAAGTTGAACCCGCAAAAAAAGATCGCAGCCTTCGGCTTTGAATTTTTTAACCATTTGGGAATACGACATGAGGATTCTCCTTGAGCACGCCAGGCGTTGCGCGTTCGCAACATGATTTCCCTGTGCCAGCATCAGCATTGTCGGCATTCCCCGTGCC
>NZ_RWIM01000174.1 GCF_009764645.1 Pseudomonas sp. PB106 | reverse complement strand
CGCAGCCTTCGGCAGCTCCTACATCGATCCCTGTAGGAGCTGCCGAAGGCTGCGATCTTTTGGCTGATCGTTCCCACGCTCCGCGTCACTGGACGCGGAGTGTCCCTTGAGGCGTTCCCACGCAGAACGTGTGAACGATCAACAGGGGGATTTTGATGTCTGAATGATCTCTGGATGTGTGCAGGGTTGGGCCAACCGCCGCGTCTGTCCTATGCTGCACCCCATCGCTTTCAATCCCGGTCGATTTCATGGGTCGCACCTTTCTCTCCATTCTGCTGCTGATCGCCCTGCCCGCCGTCGCGCAGATCTACAAGTACACCGATGCCAACGGCAACACGGTGTACAGCGATCACTCGCCAGACGGTGTGCAGGCGCAGCCAGTGGAGCTGCCGCCGCTCAACCGTGTCGAGCCTCAGGCGCCCAGCGCACCACCCGCGCCCGAAGCCGACAACCGTGAGCCTGCGCGCAACGCCTACGACATTCTCGAACTGGCCGGCCTGCCAACGGAAGAAGCCCTGCGCGCCAATAACGGCACGTTCACCGTCCAAGTGCTGATCAAGCCGCGCCTGCAACCGCCGCATCAATTGAGACTGGTCCTAGATGACATGCCCTATGGCCAGCCGAGCAACGTGCCGATTCTGCAGTTAGTTAACGTTGACCGCGGCGAGCATCGACTTGCAGTGCAGGTGATTGACGGTCAGACGATCATCCAGCAGAGCCCGCCAGTCCCTCTCAGCGTGCAACGGGTGCACACACCATGATCCGCGCGTGGCTGTTCGTTCTGTCGGCGCTGATGTCGCTGCACGCTGCGGCAGAGGTTTTCACCTACACCAATGCGCAAGGCAATCGCGTCTACACCGATCAACCGCGCGGCAACGCCAAACGCGTGCCGATCGCCACCAGCAATCGCATGTCGGCCAACCCCACCGCCGCTGCGCCGATCACCACGGCGAAAAAATCCGTTGTACAGCCGCTTTTCCACTACGACATGCTGCGCATTCTGGTGCCCGAGCCCGATGCAACCATTCGCAGCAGCGCTGGTGAAATCATCGTCAGCGTCACCAGCGAACCCGGCCTGCAACGCGGCCACCGTTATCGCCTGCTGCTGGATGGCCAAGCCACGGGTGAACCAGGGCTGAGCCCGGTCTTCCCGCTGAACAATATTGATCGAGGCAGCCACAACCTTTCGGTGGAAATCCTCGACGCTGAAGGCCGCACGGTCGAACGCACCGCCAACCAGCCCTTCCACATGCTGCGCATCTCCCTCGCGCAGAAACGCCAGGTCAAACCCTGCGTCGCCGAAGACGGCGTGCGGCCCGAATGTCCGCTGAAAGACAAGCCCGAAGAACCGAAAAGCCCCTTCCTGCGTTTCTTCTAACGCCGTTCAGCTTTGCGCACTATATTGGTGCAATAGGTTGCACCGTACTCAGATTCCAACCCATTTTGGTTCGAAACTTCCCGTTCGTGCTGGCCGACTGCCACGCAAACGAGCGTCAAACGCCTGTTTCAGGCGATGAACGCTTCTTTTCGGAGCCTTGGTTTGGTTTTTGCATTTTCCGTTCACCGACGCTTGCTTGTTGCGCACGCTCCGCCCCCAAAAGAGGCTCCGATGACTATTAGCGACGCAATCCACCGTTTGCTGCTCGACAATCTGACCACCGCCACCATTCTGCTCGACGCCGAATTGCGCCTTGAGTACATGAACCCGGCGGCGGAGATGCTGCTCGCCATCAGCGGGCAGCGTAGCCATGGGCAGTTCATCAGCGAGCTGTTCACCGAATCCACCGAGGCACTGAATTCCCTGCGCCAGGCCGTGGAACAGGCGCATCCGTTTACCAAACGCGAAGCGATGCTCACCGCCCTCACCGGCCAGACCCTGACCGTGGATTACGCGGTGACGCCAATCCTCAGCAATGGCGCGACCATGCTCCTGCTCGAGGTTCATCCGCGTGACCGTTTGCTGCGGATCACCAAGGAAGAGGCGCAACTCTCCAAGCAGGAAACCAGCAAAATGCTGGTGCGCGGCCTCGCCCATGAGATCAAGAATCCGCTCGGCGGCATTCGTGGCGCTGCGCAACTGCTGGCCCGCGAGCTGCCGGAAGACAGCTTGCGCGACTACACCAACGTGATCATTGAAGAGGCGGATCGCCTGCGCAATCTGGTCGACCGCATGCTCGGTTCGAACAAACTGCCGTCGCTGGCGATGTGTAACGTCCATGAAGTGCTGGAGCGCGTCTGCCATCTGGTCGAAGCCGAAAGTCAGGGCTGCATCACCTTGGTGCGCGATTACGACCCGAGCATTCCCGACGTCCTGATCGACCGCGAACAAATGATTCAGGCGGTGTTGAACATCGTGCGCAACGCGATGCAGGCGATCAGCAGCCAGAACGAGCTGCGTTTGGGCCGCATCAGCCTGCGCACCCGCGCCATGCGCCAGTTCACCATCGGCCACATCCGCCATCGTCTGGTGACCAAGATCGAGATCATCGACAACGGTCCCGGGATCCCGGCGGAACTTCAGGAAACCATTTTCTTTCCCATGGTCAGCGGACGCCCGGACGGTACCGGGCTCGGTCTGGCCATTACCCAGAACATCATCAGCCAGCACCAGGGTCTGATCGAGTGTGACAGCCATCCAGGCCACACCACGTTCTCGATCTTTCTGCCACTGGAACAAGGAGCCACATCGACATGAGCCGTAGTGAAACCGTGTGGATCGTCGATGACGACCGTTCTATCCGTTGGGTTCTGGAAAAGGCCTTGCAGCAGGAAGGCATGACCACCCAGAGCTTCGACAGCGCTGATGGCGTGATGAGTCGTCTGGCCCGTCAGCAACCTGACGTGATCATTTCCGACATTCGTATGCCAGGTGCCAGCGGACTCGACCTGTTGGCGCGCATTCGCGAGCAGCACCCACGGTTGCCGGTCATCATCATGACCGCTCACTCCGATCTGGACAGCGCGGTCGCCTCCTATCAGGGCGGCGCGTTCGAGTACCTGCCAAAGCCGTTCGACGTCGATGAGGCAGTGTCGCTGGTCAAGCGTGCCAATCAGCACGCGCAAGAGCAGCAAGGCCTGGAAGTCGTGCCGGCGCTGACCCGCACCCCGGAAATCATCGGCGAAGCGCCGGCGATGCAGGAAGTGTTTCGCGCCATCGGCCGCTTGAGCCACTCCAACATCACCGTGCTCATCAACGGCGAATCCGGCACCGGTAAAGAACTGGTCGCCCACGCCCTGCACCGCCACAGCCCGCGCGCGGCCTCGCCGTTTATCGCGTTGAACATGGCGGCGATCCCCAAGGATCTGATGGAGTCCGAGCTGTTCGGCCATGAGAAAGGTGCGTTCACCGGCGCAGCCAACCTGCGTCGCGGCCGTTTCGAACAGGCTGATGGCGGCACGCTGTTCCTCGATGAAATCGGCGACATGCCGGCAGATACGCAAACCCGTTTGCTTCGGGTTCTGGCCGATGGCGAGTTCTATCGCGTGGGCGGGCATGTGCCGGTCAAGGTCGATGTGCGCATCATCGCCGCGACACACCAGAATCTGGAAACCTTGGTGCACGCCGGGAAATTCCGTGAGGACTTGTTCCATCGCCTCAATGTGATCCGCATTCACATCCCGCGCCTGTCGGACCGTCGCGAAGACATCCCGACCCTGGCCAAGCACTTCCTCAGCCGCGCCGCGCAAGAACTGGCGGTGGAGCCGAAGCTGCTGAAAAGCGAGACCGAGGAGTACCTGAAGAACCTGCCGTGGGGCGGCAACGTGCGTCAGCTGGAGAACACGTGCCGCTGGATCACGGTGATGGCGTCCGGGCGCGAAGTGCACATCAGCGACCTGCCGCCAGAGCTGCTGAACCTGCCGCAAGATTCGGCGCCGGTGACCAACTGGGAACAGGCGCTGCGCCAGTGGGCCGATCAGGCTCTGGCGCGCGGTCAGTCGAGCCTGCTCGACAGCGCCGTGCCAGCGTTTGAGCGGATCATGATCGAGACGGCGCTGAAGCACACCGCCGGGCGTCGCCGTGATGCAGCGGTGTTGCTGGGTTGGGGGCGAAATACCCTGACGCGCAAGATCAAGGAATTGGGAATGAAGGTTGATGGTGCGGATGATGATGAGGGGGATGAGGGTTAACTCGGCACTCTAGTCGTCGGCGAAAAGATCGCAGCCTGCGGCAGCTCCTACATTGAACCCGTGTAGGAGCTGCCGCAGGCTGCGATCTTTTTGTTTGCGTGCACCGCCAAAAGGCACGGCGACCCGCAATCGGGCATAACAACCTGATCAAAAAACACCCAAGCAGAACTCGAAAAACAACCATCAAAAACCAGGAAAGCCCCGAATCCCGGGGCTTTCGCGTTTCTCATCAGCTTTTTTGTTTCAACAGATTAAAACCTGGCACGCCCCCTGCAATACCTCTTACAGGTGATTCGTTTCACCACCCGTTTCGGGGACCTTGGTACAGGCAGGCCGGGGATTCCCCTCTTTACATCGGGCTCACACCGCCACGCGGCGAGCTCACCCTTTTGGGGCTCTTGGTACAGGCAGGCCGGGGGTTCCCTCTTTACACCGGACCGACGCGTCACGCGAAGTCCACCCCGTTTTGGGAACCCTGATACAGGCAGGTCAGGGATTCCCGCTTTTATTGCTCACGGAGATGGATCTCCAGCCGCCAGCGGTCATCAACCTTGCTGCCGGCCCAGTCCCCCTGCAGCGGCCGCGCTGCCAGCACCGTCAGCAACAACCCCCCATCACTCGCTCGCGTACGCCAATTGACGTCTTTACCGTTGAGCTTGAGCTGGCCCTTTTGCGCCGGCCCTTCAGCCTGAAACAGCAGCGCCACCGTGCCGTCGATGATTTCGCCGTGCAGCTTGGGTTCGTTGTTGAACCACACCACCAACCCCTGCTCCGTCACCTCGACTTGTTGCAGCACAGTCGGATCCGGCGTGGTCAGGCGGCCGATCATCAAGCCGATCATTACACCGACAATCGCCAGCGAAGCGATCACGCGCGGGAATAGTTTCGAACGGTTGTCCACAGGCGGCGTAGAATGCCGCTCATCTTTACCTTCGGAGCCGTGCATGTTTCACGTCATCCTTTTTCAACCAGAAATTCCGCCGAATACCGGCAACGTTATCAGGCTGTGCGCCAACAGCGGCTGCCACCTGCATTTGATCGAACCGCTGGGCTTCGAGATGGACGACAAGCGCTTGCGCCGTGCCGGTCTCGACTACCACGAATATGCCACGCTGCAACGCCACGCCGACCTCGCCAGTTGCCTGGAGAGCATCGGCAACCCTCGGGTGTTTGCGTTCACCACCAAAGGCTCGCGGCCGTTTCATGATGCCGCGTTCGTCCCGGCCGATGCGTTCATCTTCGGCCCGGAAAGCCGTGGCCTGCCGCCGGAAGTGCTCGACGCTTTGCCGGCGGAACAGCGTCTGCGCCTGCCGATGCGCGAAGGCTGCCGCAGCCTGAACCTGTCCAACACCGTCGCGGTCGCCGTGTACGAAGCCTGGCGCCAGAACGACTTCAAGTAAAACCACACCTGATCGTTCCCACGCTCTGCGTGGGAATGCAACCCGTGACGCTCCGCGTCACTGGACGCGGAGCGTCCCCAGAGGCATTCCCACGCGGAGCGTAGGAACGATCAGCCACGAGTATTTCAGCCCAAGAAAAAAGCGCCCGTTACGGCGCTTTTTTCGTTGTCGCTCAGACCGTTTACTGAACGGTTGGCGTCTCGCCGCTTTCCTGCATGCGCTGCAATTCTTGCGCGTACAGAGCGTCGAAGTTCACCGGGGCCAGCATCAGTGCCGGGAACGAACCACGGGTCACCAGGCTGTCCAGGGTTTCGCGGGCGTACGGGAACAGGATGTTCGGGCAGAACGCACCCAGCGTGTGGCTCATCGAAGCCGCGTCGAGGTTCTTGATCAGGAAGATACCGGCCTGCTGCACTTCAGCGATGAAGGCCACTTCTTCACCGTTTTTCACGGTAACGGACAGGGTCAGCACGACTTCGAAGAAATCACCTTCCAGCGCTTTCTGGCGAGTGTTCAGATCCAGCGCAACCGCCGGATCCCACTGCTGGCGGAAGATCGCCGGGCTTTTCGGGGCTTCAAAGGACAGGTCGCGTACATAGATGCGCTGCAAGGAGAATTGCGGTGCGGTTTCTTCTTCGCTGGCTGCAGTGTTCTGTTGGTCAGTCATCTCAGATCCTTATCGATCTTGGGTCTTTTAGGGAGTGCTGTACGTGGGTGCAGCCGTTCAGGCCTTGAGCAGCGCGTCGAGCTTGCCGGCACGCTCCAGGGCATACAAATCGTCACAACCGCCGATGTGCTTGCTGCCGATCCAGATCTGCGGCACGGACGTGCGTCCGGCTTTCTGGGCCATTTCGGCGCGCACCTGCGGCTTGCCATCGACCTTGATCTCTTTGAACGCCACGCCTTTGTTCTCGAGCAGGTACTTGGCTCGCGAGCAATAAGGGCAGTAATCGCTGGAGTAGACGATGACTTCGCTCATATCACTTCACCAACGGCAGGTTGTCGCCTTTCCAGCTGGAAATCCCGCCGGACAGCTTGGCGGCGGTGAAGCCGGATTTCATCAGTTCGCGGGCGTGGGTGCCAGCGGTCTGGCCCAAGGCGTCGACCAGAATAATGGTCTTGGCCTTGTGTTTTTCCAGCTCCGCAACGCGTGCAGCCAGTTTGTCCTGGGGAATGTTCACCGCGCCAACGATGTGGCCAGCAGCGAAATCCTTGGCCGGACGGATGTCCACCACCACGCCTGCATCTTTATTGACCAGCGCGGTCAGCTCGCCGGTGCTCAGGCTTTTACCGCCGCCCTGCATCGTGTGCGCCAGCAGCAGAGCCAGCAGTACGACGAAGATACCGACAAGAA
Source organism: Pseudomonas sp. PB106 (assembly GCF_009764645.1). Taxonomy (GTDB): domain Bacteria; phylum Pseudomonadota; class Gammaproteobacteria; order Pseudomonadales; family Pseudomonadaceae; genus Aquipseudomonas. The sequence goes on along the minus strand of NZ_RWIM01000174.1, from coordinate 52,995 downwards.
TGTAGTGGTTAGTGGCAAATTCAATCAGGTGAGCAACCATCGAAGGAGGTTCCAGGGCGTTAAAATGTCGGCCAGTATACACAGCCACTATGGTCGGCCAAACCCCGTCCGGCGGTGACGCGGTCGGAACTTAGCTTTAAACTCCAACTCCCTTTTCCATCGCCCTCTTCTTTATTAGCCACGAGTGGATTCCATGACGACTACGCCTAAACCTTTGGTCCTGATGATTCTCGACGGCTTCGGTCACAGCGACAGCCCCGAATCCAACGCCGTTTTCGCGGCGAAGAAGCCTGTTCTTGATCGCCTGTGGGCCACCGTGCCGAACGGCTTGATCTCGGGCAGCGGCATGGACGTCGGCCTGCCGGACGGCCAGATGGGCAACTCTGAAGTCGGTCACATGAACCTCGGCGCCGGTCGCGTGGTATATCAGGACTTCACTCGCGTGACCAAGTCGATCCGCGACGGCGAATTCTTCGAGAACCCGACCATTTGCGCCGCTGTAGATAAAGCTGTGGCCGCCGGCAAAGCCGTGCACTTCATGGGCCTGTTGTCCGATGGCGGCGTGCACAGCCACCAGGATCACCTGATCGCCATGGCCGAACTGGCCTACAAACGCGGCGCTGAAAAAATCTACCTGCATGCCTTCCTTGATGGCCGCGACACGCCGCCGAAAAGTGCCACTTCGTCGATCGAACTGCTCGACGCGACCTTCCAGGCACTCGGCAAGGGCCGCATCGCCAGCATCATCGGTCGTTACTTCGCCATGGACCGTGACAACCGTTGGGATCGCGTCGCCCAGGCCTACAACCTGATCGTCGACGGCGTCAGCGAATTCAACGCCGCCACCGCCCAGGAAGGTCTGGATGCTGCCTACGCGCGCGGCGAGAGCGACGAATTCGTCAAAGCCACGACCATTGGCGAGCCGGTGAAAGTCGAAGACGGCGACGCCGTGGTGTTCATGAACTTCCGCGCCGACCGTGCCCGCGAGCTGACTCGCGTGTTTGTCGAAGACGATTTCAAGGAATTCGAGCGCGCTCGCCAGCCGAAACTGGCCGGGTTCGTCATGCTGACCCAATACGCGGCAAGCATTCCAGCACCGTCGGCGTTCGCGGCAGGCAGCCTGGAAAACGTCCTCGGTGACTATCTCGCGAAGAACGGCAAGACTCAGTTGCGTATCGCCGAAACCGAAAAATATGCCCACGTGACCTTCTTCTTCTCCGGCGGCCGTGAAGAACCGTTCCCGGGCGAAGAGCGCATCCTGATCCCGTCGCCGAAGGTCGCCACCTACGACTTGCAGCCGGAAATGAGCGCGCCTGAGGTTACTGATCGCATCGTCGAGGCGATCGAAAACCAGCGATACGACGTGATCGTAGTCAACTACGCCAACGGTGACATGGTCGGTCACAGCGGTGTGTTCGACGCGGCAGTGAAAGCGGTTGAATGCCTCGACACCTGCGTCGGTCGCATCGTCGAAGCCCTGGAAAAGGTCGGCGGCGAAGCGCTGATCACTGCTGACCACGGCAACGTCGAAAAAATGGCCGATGAAGAAACCCATCAGGCGCACACTGCGCACACCACCGAGCCGGTGCCGTTCATTTATGTCGGTAAACGTGATCTGAAAGTCCGTGAAGGCGGCGTGCTGGCGGATGTGGCGCCGACCATGCTGAAACTGCTGGGTCTGGAAAAACCTGCGGAAATGACGGGTACTTCGATTCTGGTCTGACCCGAATCCAGAAAACACCGCAAAACCCTGTGGGAGCTGGCTTGCCAGCGATAGCAATCTGACAGCCAACATCTATGTTGAATGTGCAGATGCCATCGCTGGCAAGCCAGCTCCCACAGTGGTTTATGGAGTTTTCGAAATGGAATCGGGTCTATTGCTAGCTCCAGTTATCACACAGCCCCAATTGGGCGTTTTTTTTGCAGCCTCGGGCGGGCATACTAGGCCGTCCCTTACCCTGGTGCCGCCCGCCTCTATGCTCCGCGTCCTGATCGCCCTCGCTCTGACCTGCCTGCTCCAACCGGCCTTCGCTGACGAGCGCGCGCAAACCCAACAGCAGTTGGACGCCACGCGTCAGGACATTGCCGAGCTGAAGAAGCTGCTGAGCAAGGTCCAGGAAGAAAAGTCCGGCGTACAGAAAGAGCTCAAGGGCACTGAAACCGAGCTGGCCAAGCTGCAGAAGCAGGTCGACGCGTTGCAGAAAGAACTGCAGAAAAGCGAATCCGAGCTCCAACGACTCGATGCAGAGAAAAAAAAACTCCAGAGCGCGCGCACTGAACAGCAGCGACTGATCGCCATTCAGGCTCGAGCGGCTTATCAGAACGGTCGGCAGGAATACCTCAAGCTGCTGCTCAACCAGCAGAATCCAGAGAAATTCGCCCGCACCCTCACCTATTACGATTACCTGAGCCAGGCTCGCCTGGAGCAGTTGAAAAACTTCAACGAAACCCTGCGCCAATTGGCCAATGTCGAAAAAGACATTGCCGCCCAGCAAGCACAATTGCTGGTGCAGAAAAGCAGCCTCGATACCCAGCGTGACGAACTGGAAAATGTCCGCAAGGAACGCCAGCAAGTCCTCGCCAAGCTCAACGATGACGTGAAAGCCCGCGACCAGAAACTGGCTGCGCGCGAGCAGGATCAGGCAGACCTGTCTAAAGTCCTTAAAACCATTGAAGAAACCCTGGCCCGCCAGGCTCGTGAGGCAGAAGAAGCGCGGCAGAAAGCGCTGATCGCCCAGCAGGAAGCGGAAAAAAAGCGCTTGCGTGAGGCGCAGGCTGAAAACAGCGACGCCCCACGAAAACCCGCCCGATCCACTCCCGGCGCGCTCGTCTCCAGCAGCGGCGAGACCTTCGGTGGCCCTTTTGCTGCAACCCGGGGAAAACTTCCTTGGCCGGTTGATGGTCGACTACTGGCGCGCTACGGCGAAACCCGTGGCGACGACGCCCGGACCAAGTGGGACGGCGTGATGATCAGCGCCTCCGCCGGCAGCCAGGTGCATGCCGTACACGGCGGTCGCGTGGTGTTCGCCGACTGGTTGCGTGGCGCCGGACTGCTGGTGATCCTCGATCACGGCAACGGTTTTCTGAGTCTTTACGGTCACAACCAGACGCTGCTCAAGTCGGCTGGGGACGTGGTTAAAGCCGGTGAGTCGATCTCCACTGTCGGTACCAGTGGCGGTCAGGACACACCAGCGCTGTATTTCGCAATTCGTCAGCAGGGTCACCCGAGTGATCCGGCGCAATGGTGTCGTGCGCAAGGATAAGCACGGCATCTAATTCAGGAGTTCGTTCGACATGCTGCATTTGTCCCGCCTTACCTCGCTGGCCCTGACGATCGCTCTGGTGATCGGCGCGCCTCTGGCGTTCGCCGCGCAACCAGCCCCGGCCGTCGCTCCGGCAGGCACTGCCGCGACCTCCAAGGCGCCGCTGCCACTGGAAGAGTTGCGCACCTTCGCCGAGGTCATGGACCGGATCAAAGCCGCGTACGTCGAGCCGGTTGACGACAAGACCCTGCTGGAAAACGCGATCAAGGGCATGCTCAGCAACCTTGATCCGCACTCGGCCTACCTCGGCCCGGAAGATTTCACCGAGCTGCAGGAAAGCACCAGCGGTGAATTCGGCGGTCTGGGTATCGAAGTCGGCGCCGAAGACGGCTTCATCAAAGTGGTCTCGCCAATCGACGACACCCCAGCATCGAAGGCCGGCATTCAGGCCGGCGATTTCATCGTCAAGATCAACGGCCAGCCGACTCGTGGCCAGACCATGACCGAAGCCGTCGACAAGATGCGCGGCAAGATCGGCCAGAAAATCACATTGACCCTGGTTCGCGATGGCGGCACGCCGTTCGACGTAACCCTGGCGCGCGCAGTGATTCAGGTGAAGAGCGTCAAGGCGCAATTGCTGGAAACCGGCTATGCGTATATCCGCATCACCCAGTTCCAGGTCAAGACCGGCGAAGAGGTTTCCAAGGCCCTGGCCAAGCTGCGCAAGGACAACGGCAAGAAACTCAACGGCATCATTCTCGACCTGCGCAACAACCCGGGCGGTGTTCTGCAGGCGGCGGTGGAAGTGGTCGACCACTTCATCACCAAAGGTCTGATCGTTTACACCAAGGGCCGCATCGCCAACTCCGAACTGCGCTTCTCGGCCACCGGCAAAGACGAAAGCGAAGCGGTGCCGATGGTGGTGTTGATCAACGGTGGCAGCGCCTCGGCCTCGGAAATCGTCGCCGGCGCCCTGCAGGATCAGAAGCGCGCCGTGGTCATGGGCACCACCAGTTTCGGCAAGGGCTCGGTACAAACCGTGCTGCCGCTGAACAACGACCGCGCGCTGAAGATCACCACCGCGCTGTACTTCACGCCGAATGGCCGCTCGATTCAGGCGCAAGGCATCGTCCCGGATATCGAAGTGCGCAAGGCCAAGATCACCAGCGAGGCCGACAGCGATTACTTCAAGGAAGCCGACCTGCAAGGTCACTTGGGCAATGGCAACGGCGGCGCGGACAAACCAACCGGTTCCGGCGCCAAGGCCAAAGCGATGCCGCAGGATGACGATTACCAGTTGGCCCAGGCCCTGAGCCTGCTCAAAGGGCTGAGCATTACGTCCGGCCGTTGAGGATGTCTTTGCGTTTCGTCTTCGTTCTGTTGTGCTGTCTGGCGGGTGCTGCTCACGCAGAGCCCGCCAGCCCAAAGCCACACAAAGCCTACCTGACACTGATCATCGATGACCTGGGGCAGAACCTGCCCCGGGATCGCCGCGTGCTAGCCCTGCCGGGCCCGGTGACCACGGCGATCATGCCTGACACCCCGCACGCCACCGAATTTGCCCGCGAAGCCCATCGCGCCGGCAAGATCGTCATCCTGCACATGCCCATGGACCCGGCCACCGGGCCCTACGCCTGGCACCCGGAACTGCCGATCGAAGAACTGCAAAAACGCCTCGACGCTGCATTCAAAATGGTCCCCTACACCGCTGGCATCAATAACCACATGGGCAGCCGCATGACTGCGCAACCCGTGGCGATGGCGTGGTTGATGGGCGAGTTGCAGCGCCGGCACAAGTTCTTCGTCGACAGCCGCACCAGTGCGCAGACCGTTGCTGCGCAGCAGGCGCAGAAGATCGATCTGGCCAGTGTTTCGAGGGATGTGTTTCTCGATGACGAGCGTACCGAGGCGGCGATCTCCACCCAGTTGCAGACGGCGATCAGCCTGGCGCACAAGCAGGGCTCGGCGGTGATGATCGGCCATCCGTATCCGCAGACGTTGGCGGTGCTGGAGCGAGAACTGCCGAAGCTGAAGGCTCAGGGGATTGAGTGGATCGATATTCGGCAGATGATCAGCGTGCGCAGTAACAAAGCGACTGCGGCTCATGGCAAGGATGGCGTTTACCGCTGAAAGATCGCAGCCTCCGGCAGCTCCTACATTGGCAATGCATTCCCCTGTAGGAGCTGCCGAAGGCTGCGATCTTGTAACAAGCGCTACAAATACCGCCCCATGATGTCATCCACTACACCATCCTTACGCATCTGATCCAGCGCAGCCTGTAGTTTCTTCACGGTTTCTTCCGGCACGTCCTTGTTCAGCGCCAGATACAACTCCGCGCTGTTGAAGCGCAACACAGTCTTCAACCCCGTCACGCCATCCTGCCGCGCCAGATAGCGCCCGGCCGGGTCACCCGTGGCCCACAAATCAATTTGCCCATTGACCAGCTTCTTGGCGTTGTCCTGATCGCGCAACACCACTACCGGCTTCAAGCCTTGTTTGGTCAGCGTCTCGGCAATCGCATCACCCTTGTACGCGCCGATCTTGTATTTGCGCGCGTCATTGAGGGTTTCCAGGGTGATCTTGCTGTCGGCCTTGGCCAGCAGGATCCAGTCATCCGGGCCAATCGGGCCGACCCATTTGAAGAGTTTTTCGCGATCCGGCAGGCGCGCCATCACAAAGGCGCCGTAGCCAGGATTTTCCAAGGCGAGTTTGTAGACGCGTTCCCAAGGGAAACGCAGGGTCAGGCTATAAGTGATGCCGGCGCGCTGGAACATCTCGCGAACGATGTCGGTGGCAATGCCGTTGATGTTTTCGCCTTGGGCGAAATTCTTGCCGTTCTTCGCCATGTTATACGGCGGGAAGTTTTCGGTAAGGAGCACCAGATCGGTGTCGGGACTGGTTTCGGCGCGGGCCGTGTTGATGAGCAACAGAGAGGCGCTGGCAAGAACTAGAAGCAGGCGTTTGATCATGTTGGGCTACCGAAATCCATGGCGTGCCCAAGAGTGCCTTGGGTGCGCCATGGTGTCCACTGGCCTGTATCGATTTTGACGCTTAACGCATCACGATGCCGCGTTTGGCCATGTAGGCCTTGGCTTCCTGCACGGTGTATTCGCCGAAGTGGAAAATACTCGCCGCGAGAACTGCGCTGGCGTGGCCTTCGAGAATGCCGTCCGCCAAGTGCTGCAAGTTGCCGACACCGCCGGAAGCGATTACCGGAATCCCCAGCGCGTCGCTGATCGCACGGGTCACACCGAGGTCGAAGCCGTTTTTCATGCCGTCCTGATCCATGCTGGTCAGCAGGATTTCACCGGCACCGAGGTTTTCCATTTTCTTCGCCCACTCGACGGCGTCCAGGCCGGTTGGCTTGCGCCCGCCGTGGGTGAAGATTTCCCAGCGCGGGGTTTCGCCCGGGCCGGAAACCTTTTTGGCGTCAATGGCGACGACGATGCACTGCGAGCCGAAATGCTGCGCCGCTTCACCGACGAACTCCGGGTTAAACACGGCTGCGGTGTTGATCGACACCTTGTCCGCGCCGGCATTCAGCAGATTGCGAATGTCCTGCACGGTACGCACGCCACCGCCGACGGTCAGCGGGATGAACACCTGGCTGGCCATGCGCTCGACGGTATGCAGCGTAGTGTCGCGGCCATCGACGCTGGCGGTGATGTCGAGGAAGGTAATCTCGTCGGCACCCTGCTCGTCATAGCGACGGGCGATTTCCACCGGGTCACCGGCGTCGCGGATGTTTTCGAACTTCACACCTTTGACGACCCGGCCGTTGTCCACGTCCAGGCAAGGGATGATGCGTTTGGCCAGCGCCATGGTCAGTCCTCAGCCTTGGTACGAATCGCAGAAAGCTTGCGCTTCAGCGACGTCGAGGGTGCCTTCGTAGATCGCCCGGCCAGTGATGGCGCCGATGATGCCTGGCGCTTTGGCGTCGAGCAGCGACTTGATGTCACCCAGATTGTGGATACCGCCGGAAGCGATCACCGGAATCTTGGTGGCAGCGGCCAGTGCAGCGGTGAACGGCACGTTGCAGCCCTGCATCATGCCGTCTTTGGCGATGTCGGTATAAACGATCGAAGACACGCCGTCGGCTTCAAACTGCTTGGCCAGATCGATGACCTGCACGGTGCTGATTTCAGCCCAGCCATCGGTGGCGACGAAACCGTCTTTGGCATCCAGACCAACGATGATCTTGCCCGGGAACGCGCGGCAGGCTTCAGCGACAAACGCCGGATCTTTCACGGCTTTGGTGCCGATGATCACGTAGCTCACGCCAGCCTTGACGTAGTGCTCGATGGTTTCCAGCGAGCGGATGCCGCCGCCGATCTGGATCGGCAAGGTCGGGTAGCGCTTGGCAATCGCGGTAACGACTTCGCCGTTGACTGGCTGGCCTTCAAAAGCGCCGTTCAGGTCGACCAGATGCAGACGGCGGCAACCGCCCTCCACCCACTTGGCAGCCATGCTCACCGGGTCATCGGAGAACACCGTGGAATCTTCCATGCGGCCCTGGCGCAGACGTACGCAGGCACCGTCTTTAAGATCGATAGCGGGAATAATCAGCATCTGGCAAACCTTCAAATTTGAATGTTCAGCTTGGCTCGGAAATCAGTTTTTCTCGAGCGCCCACAGGTCACTTTCGATGCTTTCAAACCGCTCTTTGAGATGGGTCTGCACATCGAAAATCGCCCTGTTGTAATAGTGCGGAGCAATTTCGCGGGTAAACAGCTCAAGAATTTCTGCCGCCTCGAACGAACCCAGGTCCAGTTCGAAACGGTCTTCCATGAACCGCTGAATCTTGCGATTGGCGTCACTCTCCTGCTCGGGAGTGAGGGTCAGGATCGGCGGTTTGGACTTCTTGGCAGCCATTTACCAGCGACCGTCCCACGCGGCGAAGTTCTGCAGCAATTGCAGGCCATGGGTATGGCTCTTCTCCGGGTGGAACTGCACGGCGAAGCGCGAGCCATCGGCCAGCGCTGCAGCGAAATCGACGCCGTAATGGCCGCCACCCACCACCTGCCGCGCATTGGCGGCAGCGATGTAGTAGCTGTGCACGAAGTAGAAACGCGCCATGTCCGGAATGTCATGCCACAGCGGGTGGCTGACCTTCTGCTTCACCTCGTTCCAGCCCATGTGCGGGACTTTCAGGTGTTCGCCGTCTTCATGCAGGTCTTTGCCGAAGAACTTAACCGCACCGGGGAACAGGCCGATGCAGTCGACGCCATCGTTCTCTTCGCTGGTGTCGAGCAAGGCTTGCATGCCGACACAGATGCCGAGGAACGGACGATCCTGACTGACTTCACGCACCAGCGAATCGAAACCGAGACGACGGATCTCCGCCATGCAATCGCGAATCGCGCCAACACCGGGAAACACCACGCGGTCAGCTTCGCGAATCACGTTGGCGTCGCTGGTGATCAGCACCTTGCCGGCGCCGACGTGCTCGAGGGCCTTGGCCACCGAGTGCAGGTTACCCATGCCGTAATCGATAACTGCAACCGTCTGCATTACAGAACGCCTTTGGTCGATGGCATTTGCCCGGCCATGCGCTCATCCAGCTCGACGGCCATGCGCAGCGCGCGGCCGAAAGCCTTGAACACGGTTTCGATCTGGTGGTGGGTGTTGGTGCCACGCAGGTTATCGATGTGCATGCTGACCAACGCATGGTTGACGAAGCCCTGGAAGAATTCCTGGAACAGGTCAACGTCGAAGCCGCCGACGGTGGCGCGGGTGTACGGCACGTGCATCTGCAGGCCTGGACGACCGGAGAAATCGATCACCACGCGCGACAGCGCTTCATCGAGCGGCACGTAGGCATGACCGTAGCGACGGATGCCTTTTTTATCGCCGATGGCTTTGGCAAACGCCTGGCCGAGGGTGATACCGACGTCTTCCACCGTATGGTGGTCGTCGATATGCAGATCGCCCTTGCATTCAATATCCAGGTCGATCAACCCGTGACGGGCGATCTGATCCAGCATGTGCTCAAGAAAAGGTACACCGATATCGAATCGGGCCTTTCCGGTGCCATCAAGGTTGATCGAGGCTTTGATCTGGGTTTCCAGAGTGTCGCGCTCGACAGACGCCTTACGTTCGGCCATCACCAGCTCCGCAAAATCATTGGGCGAAAAAGGCAGCCATTATAGGCACGCGGGGCCGAAACAGAAACATGAGAGGTGAGATGGCTGACGGATAGAACCCCCGACTGTCGCGGGTAGACATGTCCATACAAGCCATTACAGGCAACCGAAAACAACTGTAGGAGTGAGCCTGCTCGCGATGAGGGCCTCACAGTCAACATTTCTGTGACTGTCAGACCGCTATCGCGAGCAGGCTCACTCCTACAGAGGTACTGCGTTTTTACTTAGTGAAACAGTACCGCCGTCTTCTGCAGGGTCACCCACACACCCCACGCCAACGGAATACCCACAGCCAGCCATGCAGCAATCGCCAACGGCTTGCTGCCCGGTGCGGCTTTCCACTCCAGAACCGTGCTGGCATCTGCACCTTTGTCGTGACCCAGCGCCTGTTCGGCCGCCAGTTCAGCGTCGGTCATGAAGTATTTGTCAGCCACCGGACGCACCATCAGGTTGCACAGGAAGCCCAGCACCAGCAGACCGGCGAGGATGTACAGCGTGATGTCGTAAGCGGCAGCGCGTTCTACGCCGATGCTCAACTGATACTCACGCAGGTAGTTCACCAGCACTGGACCGAGCACGCCGGCCGCAGCCCAGGCGGTCAGCAGACGACCGTGGATCGCGCCGACCATCTGCGTACCGAACAGGTCGGCCAGATACGCCGGAACCGTGGCAAAACCACCGCCGTACATCGACAGGATGATGCAGAACGCAGCCACGAACAGCGCAACGTTGCCCAAATGGCCCATGTTCGGAATCAGCGCGTACAGGGCAAAGCCCAGGGCGAAGAACACGAAATACGTGTTTTTGCGGCCCAGGTAGTCCGAGAACGAGGCCCAGAAGAAGCGGCCACCGATGTTGAACAGGCTCAGCAGACCGGTGAACCCGGCAGCAATCGCCGCGATCGAAGCCAGTTGCCCGGCATCGAGCTGACCAAACGGCACATCAACACCCAGCAGCTTGCCGCCGAACACTTCCTGCAGCAGTGGCGAAGCCATGCCGAGGATGCCGATACCGGCAGAAACGTTCAGGCACAGCACCAGCCAAACCAGACGGAATTGCGGGGTTTTCCACGCCACATTCACGTGCACGTGACGGTGGGTGATCATTGCGTTGGCAGCTTTCTTTGCCGGAGCGGTCCAGCCCTCAGGCTTCCAACCGGTTGGCGGCACGCGGTAGGCCAGAGCACCACCGATCATGAACACAAAGTAGATCGCCGCCATGGCCACGAAGCTCTGCCATACGCCGACACCCTCAGCCGAGCCAAAATGGCTCATCAGCGCAGTCGCCAGCGGTGCACCGACCATCGCGCCACCACCGAAGCCCATGATTGCCATGCCGGTGGCCATGCCGCGCTTGTCCGGGAACCACTTGATCAGGGTCGAGACCGGCGAAATGTAGCCCAGGCCCAGACCGATACCGCCGATCACGCCCGAGCCGATCCACATCAGCCAGATCTGGTGGGTATAAATCCCCAGCGCCGAAATCAGCAGACCGCCGCACCAGCACAGTGCCGATACAACGCCAGCCTTACGTGGCCCTGCGTGTTCCAGCCAGCCGCCCCAGATAGCTGCCGAGCAGCCGAGGAAGATGAAGAACAGCGTGTAGATCCAGCCGAGCATCGAGATCGGCCAGTCGCAGTTCGACGAAAATACCTGTGCGATGAAGCTCATGTCCGGTGCGCAAGCCACTGGAGCGGTGACGCCCAGCGCCTTGGACAGCGGCAACCAGAACACCGAGAAGCCGTAGGCCATGCCGATGCACAGGTGGATGGCCAGAGCGGCCGGTGGCACCAGCCAACGGTTGAAACCGGGCTTGGCGATGATGCGTTCCTTGGACAGGAACGCAGGCTGGTCGGCTTTGAGACCGTCCGCCGTAATGCTCGTGCTCATTGTGTATCCCCCAATTATTAGTATGGTTCGCCAGCCACTGCTCACCCTCGGACTTATGCACGCAGGCATGACCGTTTTTTAAGGTGAAGCTCCTTGAAGGCGCGACGTTAAGTCGCAGAAGGACGGACGAACGGGCGAAGGTTACCATTTGCAGGTGACAGAAAAACCAAACTGATATCACCTTTTTTATGTCATCTGATCTCCATCGCCGTAGGAGCTGCGGAACGCTGCGATCTTTTGATCTGATTTTTTAGGCGCAGCATGCCTGCAAAGGCACCACGACGTCGGGTATCCGTCCCATTTATGTGTACGAAAAGTTACTCGTCGCCGTGCAGTTGCCGAACGGCTGGTGAACCAAGCACAGAAAATGGCGTCGCAAGCGTGGGCAGAACTGCGTCTTGTGGCGCCTGCCGGGCATCCCGAGGTTCAGGCATTGTCGGCGAAGTTGCAGGTGCCGCATGGACCACTGGCAATATGACGCCACACCGAACCGGGCCATAGCAGCGCTATACTCCCCGGCTAAATTACGAATTCGACTAACTACAAGGACTCGCCCATGAAAGCGTTCGGCAAAATCCTGGGTCTGGTACTTCTCGGGCTGTTGCTGATCATTGTGGCGGCAGGTTTTGCCCTGACCCACCTCTTCGATCCCAACGATTACAAAGACGAGATCCGCCAGATAGCCCGCGACAAGGCCCACATCGAGCTGACGCTCAATGGCGATATCGGCTGGAGCCTGTTCCCATGGCTCGGCCTGGAATTGCACGAGGCCAGCGTCGCCACCCTAGCCAAGCCCGCCGAACCGTTTGCCGACCTGCAGATGCTCGGTCTGTCCGTGCGCGTGCTGCCGCTGCTGCGCCGCGAAGTGCAGATGAGTGACGTGCGTGTCGAAGGCCTGAACCTGCGCCTGAATCGCGACAAAAATGGCCATGGCAACTGGGAAGACATCGGCAAGGTGCCCGCTCCGGCTGGAGCAACGCCGCCATCCGCTGCACCGGGGCAACCTGCCAGGGAGACCCCTGTTGCGGTAGAAAAACCGCCACAGCCGATCCGCCTCGACATCGACAGTCTGACTGTCAACAACGCCCGCGTTGAATACAACGACGAGCTGACCGGCAAGCAATTCAGCGCCGAAAGCATTCAGCTGAGCACCGGGCCGGTACACGATTCGACCAACATCCCGGTAAAAGCTACCGCATTCCTCGGCACCAACCAGCCGGTTTTACGTGTGCGCACCGAATTGACTGGCGAGCTGCGCATCGAGCGCGCACTGCAGCGCTACAAATTCGAAGACATGAAGTTGTCCGGTGAACTGGCTGGCGATCCGCTGCAAGGCAAGACCATGACCTTCGCCGCCCAAGGGCAGTTGTTGCTGGATAAAGCCGCAAACGTCGCCGAATGGACTGGCATCAAGATCTCCGCCAACCAGTTGCGCGCCTTGGGCGAGTTGAAAGCCAACGACCTCGACAAAACTCCGCAGATCACCGGCGGCCTCTCCATCGCCCAGTTCGATCTGGCGAAGTTCGTCGACAGCATCGGCCAGAAACTCCCGGCGATGGCCGAAGGCAGCCTGAGCAAAGTCGAGCTGGTCAGCCGCGTGGCCGCCACGCCAACCAGCGTCGCTTTCGACAACATCAATCTGAAACTCGACGACAGCAGCTTCAGCGGTCGCATTGCCGTCGAAGATTTCGCCAAGCAATCGCTGCGCGCGGTCCTTAAGGCCGACACGTTCAACGTCGACCGTTACCTGCCGCCGAAGTCCGCGCAAGCCAACAGCGCTACGCAAGTGCGTCAGGCCGAAGTCGCCAGCACCGAAGCCGATGCAATGGCTGGCGCCGGTTCCACGCCGCTGCCGGACAAGCCAAGCAAAACCGCCTGGAGCACTGAGCGCCTGCTGCCGGTGGAGCGTCTGGCCAAACTCGACGTCGATGCCGACCTGAGCTTCGGCCAGTTGACCCTCGACAAGCTGCCGATCCAGAACGCCGCACTGAAAGCGACGGGCCAGGGCGGCCTGCTGACCCTGAGCAATCTGAGCGGCGAACTGTACAACGGCGGTTTCGAGGCCAAGGGCACTCTCGATGTGCGCCCAAGCGCGCCGGTGCTGAACCTGCAGACCAAACTCAACCGTGTGCCAGCGGAAAAAATCCTCGAAAGCCAGGGCAAGAACCCGCCGGTCAAAGGTCTGGTGACGCTCAACAGCAACGTGACCAGCAGCGGCAACAGCCAGCAGGCACTGATCGACACCCTCAACGGCAACGCCAGTTTTGTGATCAACAACGGCGTGCTACTCAACGCCAACCTTGAACAGCAACTGTGCAAAGGCATCGCCACGCTCAACCGCAAAACCTTGAGTGGCGAGCCACGCGGCAAGGACACGCCGTTCCAGGAACTCAAGGGCAACCTGACCTTCCGCAACGGCGTCGCCAGCAACCCGGACCTGAAAGTGCGCATCCCTGGCATGACCGTCAACGGTGACGGCGACATCGACCTGCGCGTGCTCGGCATGGATTACCGCGTCGGCATCATCGTCGAAGGCGACACCAGTGCCATGCCGGATCCGGCTTGCCAGGTCGGCGACAAATTCGTCGGCGTCGAGTGGCCACTGCGCTGCCGTGGCCCGCTGGAACTCGGCGCCAAGGCCTGCCGTATCGACAACGATCGTCTGGGTCAGGTCGCGACCAAAATGGCTGGCGACAAGCTGAGTGAGAAGATCGACGAGAAACTCGGTGACAAGGTCAGCCCGGAATTGAAAAACGCATTGAAGGGGCTGTTCAAGCGATGAGAGCGGAGCAGTTTTCCACGGCGGTGCTGGATTGGTTTGACCGCCACGGCCGCCACGATTTGCCGTGGCAGCAGGACATCAACCCGTACCGGGTGTGGGTGTCGGAGATCATGTTGCAGCAGACCCAAGTCAGCACCGTGCTCAATTACTTCGACCGCTTCATGGCCGCGCTGCCGACGGTCGAAGCGCTGGCCGAAGCGCCGGAAGACGAAGTGCTGCACCTGTGGACCGGGCTGGGTTACTACACCCGTGCGCGCAATTTGCAGAAGACCGCAAAGATCGTCGTCAGCCAGTACGGCGGCGAATTTCCCCGTGACGTCGAAAAACTCACGGATCTGCCGGGCATTGGCCTGTCGACTGCCGGCGCCATCGCCAGCATTAGCATGGGCCTGCGTGCGCCGATTCTCGACGGCAACGTCAAACGCGTTTTGGCGCGTTTTACTGCGCAAGAAGGCTACCCCGGCGAGCCGAAGGTCGCCAAACAGCTCTGGGCCAACGCTGAGCGCTTTACGCCGCACGATCGGGTCAACGCCTATACCCAGGCGATGATGGATCTTGGCGCCACGCTCTGCACGCGCAGCAAGCCAAGTTGCCTGCTGTGTCCGCTGGAGCGCGGCTGCGAGGCGCATATGCTCGGCCTGGAGACCCGCTACCCGATCCCCAAACCGCGCAAAGCCATCCCGCAGAAGCGCACGCTGATGCCGATGCTCGCCAATGGCGACGGCGCGATTCTGCTTTACCGTCGCCCCTCGAGCGGTTTGTGGGGCGGGCTGTGGAGCCTGCCGGAACTCGACGACCTCGACGACCTGCAACATCTCGCCGACCAGCACGCGCTGACCATGGGCGAGCAGCTGGCGCTGCCGAGCCTCGTCCATACTTTCAGCCATTTCCAGCTGTCCATCGAACCCTGGCTGGTTCAGGTGCAGGAAGCCGCCCATCACGTGGCCGAGGCCGACTGGCTCTGGTATAACCTCGCCACCCCGCCGCGCCTGGGCCTCGCCGCCCCGGTCAAAACCTTGCTCGAACGCGCGGCCGCCGTATTGAACGCAGGAGAGTCGCCATGACCCGCACCGTAATGTGCCGCAAGTACAAAGAAGAACTGCCCGCGCTGGAACGCGCCCCTTTCCCGGGCGCTAAAGGTCAGGATATTTTTGACCACGTCTCGGCCAAGGCCTGGGCTGACTGGCAGAAACACCAGACCCTGCTGATCAACGAAAAGCGACTGAACATGATGAACGCCGAAGACCGCAAATATCTTCAGGGCGAAATGGACAAGTACTTCTCCGGCGAGGAATACGCCAAGGCCGAAGGCTACGTTCCGCCCGCAGAGTAAACCCGCAAAATCGGGGGTCGGATCGTAAGCGACGGAATTAATTTAAGAAATTTTAAAAAAGTCGTTGACGTAAATCCGAAAAACCCTTTTAATGCGCCCCGTTGCCCAGATAGCTCAGTCGGTAGAGCAGGGGATTGAAAATCCCCGTGTCGGCGGTTCGATTCCGTCTCTGGGCACCAAATACCGAAAACCCTGAATCGCAAGATTCAGGGTTTTTTTATGCCTGCAATTTGGTGGAGCGACGTTTCCTTTCGTCGTAGTGACGGACATCGGCACGCTTTCGCTTCCGCTCATCACACCAGCCAGTACCTTTACCACTGATGGGCTCGCGAACGAAAAGGCCTACAAACGTCTTGCCACCATCCCTCAGATCCGCCGGAACACTCCGTACGCTCAAACAGTAACGGACGACAGATTTCCATCATTGAGCTGAGCAGAATATCCAGAGGAGCTCCAGACACCCCGGAGCAGCTTCAAATCAGGGATGTACATGATCATTCGCACCATCGGCTCAGAGGCCCAAACCGCTGAACCAGGTATTGACCAAGAAATCAAAGCCCTTCACTTCACTATCCAACAGTCAGCATTGCTTCATAGGTTCACTGAAGATCTGGCCGCCATGGGCGGACCTCAGTCAGCAGGGGCCAAGTCCAAGGCAACTCTGGCTGCCTCTGAGTTGAAACGCTCATTTTCGCAGGCCCAGCGTGAGCTGCTAAATGCCTATTCCGATGGTTTGCTATCCGTTCTTATCTTCGAAGGGCTGCAACAGCTCAGCAACTCCGAACCTCCAGAAGAACTGCCAGATCTGTCCTCCTTGGAAAATCGGTGCGACGTCCTCTGCTTAGCCGCTCGCAATCAGATCCTGCTAAAACTTGTCGATAACGAATCCTTTGCCTACGACATGGACAATGAAGGAAAACTGGTACGGCTGGTGGCCAACTTCAAGGGGGGCGGAGCGAACGAAATAATAGGCGAACCGGAAATCAAAGAACTTAGCTCTCACTCCGGCCTTGCTCTTGGCCCTCATACCGAGGCGCCTTACTGGTGTGCTGTGAACGCCAAACACGGACGCTCCCCCTCTCCTTCGTCTCTCATACTATCGGCCCTGTGGAACCCGTCCCTTGAACCCACAAGGGTAATACCGCTAACACCCGTACTCGAAAGTATCGGCTTCAACAACTGCCTGGCACTGACCTCAGGCAATTTCCAATTCACTCGCAGCGACTCCTTTACCAAAGGCAAAGGGGAGGATGGCAGCAATGTTTCGATTCTAGAGTTCGACGACCGGACGGGATTCGCAGCACGGTTTAACTCGTATCGTTTTTCTGTCAATGACAACGCCTCCAGCCTTGTGAAGACCGCCTACGCCACTCTTCGTCGTGGCATCGAACAGGCAACGCCCTCCGAGCATGTGCTGACACAAGAGTCGGTGATGGTAATAAACAACACTCGAGCGCTGCACTGCCGTGACGTCATCAAAGACAACAGACGGGTTTTGATTAGAATTTTCGGTATTTCAAAGTTCTCGTCCCCGATCGTCATTTCGGATGACCCGCTATTGCTTCAGGGCTAGGTTTGAACAACAGCGCTAGTGAGCAACAGACCGCCTGGGTGCTCATCCATATCAAGTAAAGAGGAAAAGGAATGTCCTGGGACATCATCGGCACGTTGGCACTCGTCGCGTTTTGCGCCGGTTTTTTTGATGCGATTGCCGGGGGTGGCGGCTTGATAACTCTGCCGGCGTTGTTTCTGGCAGGCATGGACCCGATCAGTGCGATTGCCACTAACAAATTTCAGGCAGCCTCAGCGACTGTCTCGGCAACGGTCACGTTTGCCCGCAAAGGAATGATCGAATGGCGCGAAGGCCGCTTCCTGGCGATCTGCGGATTTGTCGGGGGCGCCAGCGGTGCATTGCTGGTCAGCTCAATCGACAAACGCTACCTCGAAGCCTGCGTGCCGATCATGTTGATTCTGGTGGCAATCTATTTCGCGCTGTCGCCGAAACTGGCAAATGAAGATCGCCGCAAGCGCATCGGCATCATGCTGTTTTCGTTCACCGTGGCGCCGATACTAGGCTTCTACGACGGTATATTCGGGCCTGGTGTGGGATCGTTCTTCATTGTTGGCTTCGTACTTCTCTGCGGCCTCGGCATGATGCGAGCCATGAGCTTTACCAAACTGGCCAACGCTTCATGCAACCTCGGCTCGCTGGCGGTGTTCATCACCAAAGGCGTGATTATCTGGCCAGTCGCAATTGCCATGGCACTGGCGGCGTTTGTCGGCGCTCAGTTAGGCGCCCGTGCCGCTGTTCGGGTCGGGCCGCGATTGATAAAACCGATGTTGATCGTGGTTTGCTGCGCCTTGGCCATCAAACTATTGAGTATGGAAAGTAACCCATTGCGCGTTGTGGTCTCTCAGGCAGTGGCCTCGTTTTAAGCACCACCGCGCCGCACCCATGAAAAAAACCGCGATCCCTCCCCAGAGATCCGCCCCTTACGGAAGAGGGTCATCCTAGATGAGCCAGAAACGAACCCGCATCCCCCAGCCCCATCCGTCTCCGCCCCAGAAAAGCCTGGTGTCGAGAGGATTGGCGATCATGATCAGCGTGTTTCTGATTTTTACCGGCGTGCTGCTGAGCTACTCCGCCATCGATGGCCTGATCCACGACTCCATCACTACCGCCACTCGCGGCGGGCCGGCCAAGGTCTACACACTGGCCAGGCAACCGGGCGCGTACTGGTTTCATATCGTTATTGAAGGATTTTTCGGCGGATTGCTGCTGGTCGCCGGTGTGGCGTGGCATCGACTGACACGCATCGACAAACCTGCGACCAAGGCCATGCGCAAACCCCGGTAGGGCTTGGTGTTCGTCCGAAACGGACTACAGACCCAGCCCGCTTAAGCTGTTTAGCTCGGCAATGTCCTGCAACACCCACCGCCTCTTCCTGCGGATTTCGTCGCCTCTCCCGACATACCGAAACGGTAACTCTTGGCATGCTTTTGCCTCTGTTCCCAATGACGCGGAAGACCGATGAGCCAGCTAAAACCTGCAGACATGCAAGACCCGAAAATCGATTCATTGCTGGGGGAGCTTGGCGAGTTGATTCGTCAGGCGCGGCAAAAAGTGCTGCGAGCGGTTGATACGATCCAAGTGCAGACCTGCTGGCAGATCGGCCGACATATCGTCGAGTTTGAACAACAAGGTGCCCAGCGTGCGGGCTATGGAAAACAGCTGATTGGCCTGCTGGCGAAGGACCTGACTGGGCAGTTCGGGAAAGGATTTGATGAAACCAACTTGTGGAAGATGCGCCTGTTTTATCAAAAATTTCCAATTCGAGACGCACTGCGTCCCGAATTGAGCTGGACCCACTATCGCCGACTACTGCGGGTCGGATGCGAAAAAGCACGCCATTGGTACATGGACGAATGCGCCACCCTGAATTGGTCTAGCCGCGCCCTCGACCGCCAGATCAATACGCTCTACTACGAGCGCCTCCTCATGAGCCGGGACAAAGCTGATGTGATCGACGAAGCCACCACCAACATCGAAGCGATGAAATGCAGTCCGCGTGAGTTCATTCGCGATCCCGTCATGCTGGAGTTCCTCGGTCTGCCGTCAGCGGGCAAGGTCAGGGAAAGCAGTCTCGAACAAGCCCTGATCGATCACCTGCAAGGCTTCCTTCTTGAACTGGGCAAAGGCTTTTCCTTGGTTGCTCGTCAGCAACGCATCAGTGCCGATGGCGTCGATCTGTACATCGATCTGGTGTTCTACAACTATCTGCTCAAATGCTTTGTGATCATCGATCTCAAACGCGGCAAGCTCAGCGCCCGTGATGTCGGGCAGATGGACATGTATGTGCGCATGTACGACGAGCTCATGCGCAGCGAGGGCGACAAGCCGACTGTCGGGATCATTCTGTCAGCCGAGAGCAATGACTCGGTGGCGCGCTACTCAATGCTCAAGGGCAATGAGCAACTGTTTGCCAGCAGTTACAAGACGATCCTGCCGAGTGAAGAGGAGCTGCGCGCTGAACTCAATCGCGAACAGGCCTTGATCGAGGAACGCATGCTCACTGAATCCACTGAATAAACCTGCGGATTGTTCCCGGACGGCGCGAAGACTATCGTTGGCAGCTTACCCGCCAAGGTCGATCGTCATGAGCTGTCAGGACACGCCCGCAATGCAGGTCACGCCGTCAAAGTCGCCGACTTTGGATGCAGCACAAGGTGAGCCTTTCAAGGAAGCGGCTGCCGACGGGTATGTGCTGGGCGGTCTCACTTGGCGTCACGCATCAGCCGATGCTCAGCGCCCGGTGGTCATCATCAACGCCGCCACCTCCGTGCGTTGCCGTCACTACTCGCGTTTTGCGGCTTATCTGTTCGCCAACGGCTTCGACGTCATCACTTACGACTACCGCGGCATTGGCGAATCGCGACACGCGTCGATCAAAGGCTTGAAAGCCTCATGGACCGACTGGGGCGCACTCGATTTCGAAGCGATGCTCAAACGCGCGCAACGGGAGTTTCCCGGGCAGCCGATTGATGTAGTCGGCCACAGCTTTGGCGGGTGCGCGGCAGGCCTAGGCGAGTCCGGACGAGTTATCCGACGGTTGGTCACTGTCGGCGCGCAGTTCGCCTACTGGCGCGATTACGCCCCTGAGCATCGCTGGCGCATGTTCGGCAAATGGCATGTCGTGATGCCGTTGCTGACGCTGTTCTGCGGATTCTTCCCCGGCAAACGCCTCGGCTGGCTCGAGGACACGCCCACAGGCGTCGTGCGCGACTGGAGCAGGTCTGCCGCGCAATACGAGCGACGTCCCAGCGGCCACGCACTGATGAAAAAGACTGGCGCCCTGCCCTTCGCCAGCGTCCGCGCGCAGACCCTGGCGATCAGCATCAGCGACGATCCCTACGGCACGATTCCCGCCATCGAACGCCTGCTGGGCTACTTCTGCAACGCGACCAAAACCCACCTGCGCATCGAGCCGCAGGACATCGGCGAACAACAAGTCGGACATTTCGCCTTTTTTCGCAGCGAATACCAAGCCACACTATGGCCCATCGCTCTGACTTGGCTGCAAACCGGCGCACTGGCCCCCGACTCACCCGGGCGGCAAGTCCCACGCAGCTGAGCCCTCTCAACGCACGACGGAACACATCATGGCCTCCGCCAACAAGCAGCAAAAACGCGCCACTCGGGCCAAAGCCAAGGCCAAGCAGAACCGCACCAAGCGCGCTGAAGCGCCGGTCGAGCTGGACCCGAACGACGACCGCATCGACTTCGAATCGGTGGATCTGACCGAACTGTTCAAAAAGATGATCGACGCCGAGAAGATCAGCCAGCAAGCCCTGTGCAGCGCATTCCTCGAAGACCCGCTGCTCGAACTGGTTTACGAACAGGAAGGCGAAGAAGGCGCGATGGATTTCATCCTCGCCGCGCTGATTGAGTATCGCCAGTGGTCGCAGGAAACCGACGAGGCCGGCGCGCTGGCGTGGATCGAATCCCCGGCCTTCCAGGCCGACTATGTGGCGGCGTCCGACGCAATCGCCGCGCAAACCCAACCAAAGAACTGAGCTCCCATGGCATCCCTGAACAAGCAACAGAAACGCGCCAAACGCGCCAAGGCCAAAGCCAAACAAATCCGTATGGTCGGCCGCAAGCCACTGGAACAGGACGAAGACCTCGACCACCTCGCCGAGCCGGTGCCGGAATACGTCCTGGCGATGTTCAGCAAAATGCGCGACGCCGAAGCCATCAGCCGCAACGAAATGCTGCTGACCCTGCTGCGCGAACTCGCGTTCGTCATCGTTGACCATCCAGAGCTGCTGGACATGGAAAACGCCGACAACGAAGGCATGGCCGCCACCCACCTGGCCGCCGACATGCTGATCGACTACCGCATGTGGGCCGAAGGCGTAACGATCGAAGAAGCCCAGGCCTGGCTGAGCGAGCCACAGTTCATCACCGATTTCGGGGTTGCGCTGGATGCATATGGCAAGTCGGTGGAAGCACAGGAAGACAAGAGCGAATAAATCACGCTCACAAACAAAAACGGCCGCTAGTCATCACTGACAGCGGCCGTTTTGCATTACGCGTTGCGGATCAGTTCAACACCACCGCGCCACGTTTTTCCAGCTTGCGACGGCGCGCCACCAGTAGACCGGCAGCCACCACCATCAGGCTCAGCAGGCCAGTCGCGAGGATCTCCACGCGATGCGCTTCCTGGAACAGCATGATGGTCAGGGCCGCGACGATGAAAATGATCACCGCGTAGGTCAGGCCCGGAAACAGCCACATGCTGAAGACGATCTTCTCGCCGCGCGCCATGCGCTGTTTACGCATACGCAATTGCGAGAAAGCGATCACCAAGTACACCAACAGTGCGATCGCGCCGGAGCTGGCCAGGAGGAATTCGAACACTGCGGCCGGGGCCACGTAGTTGGCGAATGTGCACAGGAACGCCGCGCCGGTGGACAACATCACTGCCCAGTAAGGCGTGCCGCTTTTGTTGGTGCGGGTCGACATGGCCGGTGCATCGCCACGCTTGCCGAGGGAGAAGAGCATGCGCGACGAGGTGTAGAGCGCCGAGTTCAGGCAGCTGGTTACCGCGACCAGAACCACGATGTCGACGATCATTTTCGCGTTAGGAATGCCCATGCGCTCAAGCACGGTCTGGTAGGAACCGAGGTTGGCCAGCGTAGGATCGTTCCACGGCACCAGAGCCACAACGATGAAGATCGAGACGAGGTAGAACAAGCCGATCCGCCAGATCACCGAGTTGGTGGCCTTGGAGATTTGCTTACCCGGATTCTTCGATTCCGCAGCCGCGATGGTGACGATTTCGGTACCCATGAAGGAGAACATGGTGGTCAGGATTGCGCCCAGTACCGCGCCCATGCCGTTTGGCAGGAAGCCGCCGCTGTCGAACAGGTGCGACACACCGCTGACCTGACTGTTCGGCAGGAAGCCGAAAATGGCGGCGAGCCCGAGGCCGATAAAGCCGATGATCGCCAGCACCTTGATCAGGGCAAACCAGAATTCAAATTCGCCGTAATTCTTCACGCTGAACAGGTTGGTGACCGTAAGCAACATGGTGATGATCAGCGCGAACGCCCAGATGCCGACATCAGGGAACCATGCATGGAGGATGGTCGCGGCGGCGTTGGCTTCCAGTGGAATCACCAATACCCAGAACCACCAGTAGAGCCAGCCGATGGTGAAACCGGCCCAATGGCCAATGGCACGGTCGGCGTAAGTCGAGAACGAACCGGTGTCCGGCGAGGCAACGGCCATCTCGCCGAGCATACGCATCACCAATACCACCAGGGTCCCGGCGGCGGCATAAGCCAGCAGCACGGCCGGGCCGGCGGCAGCGATGGCGTGGCCGGAGCCAACGAACAGACCGGCGCCGATTACACCGGCGATCGACAACATGGTCACATGACGCGGTTTGAGCCCCTGTTCGAGGCCATTGGAGCTTGGGGTACTGCTCATCGAAACTACCTTTGCGAGGAAAGCGATTGCGTCCGGCCCGTCTGGCATTTCCTTCTCGTAAAAAGAAACCAACGGGGCGTTCCTTATTCTGCACGCAATAATTGCGCCAAAATATTTCAAAGTGTTCTGGGCCGGGGCCTTGCGTGCGACCGGACAGTCATCGCAAGTCCTTGGATTTAATGGCAATCCGCCAGAGCGTTACCCTGCGACTCACTTTCAAGACGAATCAGCGCACCAGAAACACACTGAAAAAGTGTGGGATGCACAATAAAAGGGCGAATCATGAACGTTCGGCCGGATAGCGCTTCCAACACCCCGCCAAAGCTGGCAACATCGCGCCTTTTTTTACGCGACACCCACGGGTTTGCACGATCAAACACCCGTTCGGTTGTTGACGGGGCGACAGTCTGCTGTGCCGATGCGACAACCTGCCACATGCCAACCCTTTACCGCTCGCAGCGCTGTTGGCTGCCATTGAAACGCTATGCTAGCTTGGCCGCCTCGCCAGGAAGGCCATCCAACAGCTGGAGCGCAACATATATGAGGAACGCACATGGCTGAGGCCACGCCCGCGCTTGAAATCCGCAACTTGCACAAACGCTACGGACAGCTTGAGGTGCTCAAAGGCATCTCGCTGACCGCCCGCGACGGCGATGTGATCTCGATCCTCGGTTCCTCCGGTTCCGGCAAGTCCACGTTCCTGCGTTGCATCAACCTGCTGGAAAACCCGCATCAGGGCCAGATCCTGGTGGCCGGTGAAGAACTCAAGCTCAAGGCCGCCAAGAATGGCGAACTGGTTGCCGCCGATGGCAAACAGATCAACCGCCTGCGCTCCGAGATTGGTTTTGTGTTTCAAAACTTTAATCTGTGGCCGCACATGAGCATCCTCGACAACATCATCGAAGCGCCGCGCCGCGTACTTGGCCAGAGCAAGGCCGAGGCCATCGAAGTCGCCGAAGCGCTGCTGGCCAAGGTCGGCATCTCTGACAAGCGTCACGCCTACCCGGCGCAACTGTCCGGCGGCCAGCAACAACGCGCGGCAATTGCCCGCACGCTGGCGATGCAGCCGAAGGTGATCCTGTTCGACGAGCCCACCTCGGCGCTTGACCCGGAAATGGTTCAGGAAGTACTTAGTGTCATCCGCGCATTGGCCGAAGAAGGCCGCACCATGCTGCTCGTGACCCACGAAATGGGCTTCGCCCGTCAGGTCTCCAGCGAAGTGGTGTTCCTTCACCAAGGCCTTATAGAAGAGCAAGGATCGCCACAGCAGGTGTTCGAAAACCCGCTTTCGGCGCGCTGCAAACAATTCATGTCCAGCAACCGCTAACGGAGCAACATGCATGCAGAATTTCAAGAAGGTCCTCCTGGCCGCCGCCGTCACCCTCGCGTTCAGCGCCGGTGCCATGGCTGAAACCCTGAAGATGGGCATCGAAGCGGCCTACCCGCCGTTCAACAACAAAGACGCCAGCGGCAACGTGGTCGGCTTCGACAAAGACATCGGCGACGCCCTGTGCGCGAAGATGAAAGTCGAATGCACCGTGGTCACCTCCGATTGGGACGGCATCATCCCGGCCCTGAACGCGAAGAAGTTCGACTTCCTGATCTCCTCGCTGTCGATCACCGAAGAGCGCAAGGGCGCGGTCGACTTCACCGACCCGTACTACTCGAACAAGCTGCAGTTCATCGCCCCGAAAAACGTCGACTTCAAAACCGATAAGGACTCGCTGAAAGGCAAGACCATCGGCACCCAGCGTGCGACCTTGGCCGGTACCTGGCTGGAAGACACCTACGCCGATGACATCAAGGTCAGCCTCTACGACACTCAGGAAAACGCCTACCTCGACCTGACTTCCGGTCGTGTCGACGCGATCCTCGCCGACAAGTACGCCAACTATGACTGGTTGAAAAGCGACGCCGGCAAGAACTACGAGTTCAAAGGCGACCCGGTTGTAGAAAGCGACAAGATCGGCATCGCTGTGCGCAAAGGCGACCCGCTGCGCGAGAAGCTGAACGCCGCGCTGAAGGAAATCGTCGCCGACGGTACCTACAAGAAGATCAACGACAAGTACTTCCCGTTCAGCATCTACTGATCCTGACCTGTGGGACTGGCGCCGTGATGCAACGGCGCCGGCTCCCGACTTTGCCTGCCGCAATTTGAACAGAATTCCATGATTATCGACCTCTACGGATTCGGCCCGGCACTCGCTGCCGGCGCGCTGATGACCGTCCAACTGGCCCTCACGGCCCTGTGCCTGGGACTGGTGCTCGGCCTGCTCGGCGCCTTGGCCAAGACTTCCCCGTACAAGCCGCTGCAATGGCTTGGCGGCACTTATTCGACCCTGGTGCGTGGCGTCCCGGAATTGCTCTGGGTGCTGTTGATCTACTTCGGCACGGTCAACCTGATGCGCGCCCTCGGTGAGTTCTTCGGCAACCCCGACCTGCAACTCAACGCCTTCGCCGCCGGTGTAATCGCTCTCGGTCTGTGCTTCGGCGCTTATGCCACGGAAGTGTTTCGTGGTGCGATCCTCGCCATTCCCAAAGGCCACCGTGAGGCCGGCCAGGCCCTGGGCCTGTCGAAATGGCGGATCTTCACCCGGCTGATCATGCCGCAGATGTGGCGCATCGCCCTGCCCGGCCTGGGCAATCTGTTCATGATCCTGATGAAAGATACCGCGCTGGTCTCGGTGATTGGCCTGGAAGAAATCATGCGTCACGCGCAAATCGGCGTGACCGTGTCGAAACAACCGTTCACCTTCTATATGGTCGCTGCCGTGATGTACCTGGGCCTGACCGTGCTGGCGATGACCGGCATGCACTTCCTGGAAAAACGCGCCGGGCGCGGCTTTGCGAGGAGCGCTTCATGAACTGGGAAGTCATTATCAAATGGTTGCCGAAACTGGCGCAGGGCGCGACCCTGACGCTGGAACTGGTCGCCATCGCCGTGATTGCCGGTCTGCTGCTGGCGATCCCGCTGGGTATCGCCCGCTCTTCGAAACTTTGGTACGTGCGCTCGCTGCCTTACGCGTACATCTTCTTTTTCCGTGGCACGCCGCTGCTGGTTCAGCTGTTCCTGGTTTATTACGGGCTGGCGCAGTTCGACGCGGTGCGTGAAAGCGCGTTGTGGCCGTACCTACGCGATCCGTTCTGGTGTGCGACCGTGACCATGACGCTGCACACGGCGGCGTACATCGCAGAGATCCTGCGCGGTGCGATCCAGGCGATTCCGCCGGGCGAAATCGAAGCGGCGCGGGCCTTGGGCATGTCCAAGCCGAAAGCGATGTTCTACATCATCCTACCGCGTGCCGCGCGCATCGGCCTGCCGGCCTACAGCAACGAAGTGATCCTGATGCTCAAGGCCAGTGCACTGGCCAGCACCGTCACGTTGCTGGAACTGACCGGCATGGCGCGCACGATCATTGCCCGCACCTATCTGCCGGTGGAGATCTTCTTCGCCGCGGGCGTGTTCTATCTGCTGATGGCTTACGTGCTGGTACGCGGCTTCAAGCTGCTGGAGCGCTGGCTGCGCGTCGATGCCTGCCAAGGGCGTTGATTCTTCCCACGTGCTGACGGGCGAACACCTACTCGCCCGCTTCACCGCGCTGGATACGTTTCTCACAACCCATCAGGCGTTGTGGAAACCTCGACCGTTCACGCATCTTTCGCTTCCCTGGGAAGCGTCCTACCCAGAGTTGGCCGTATGGCTACGGGCAAGGTCACTGGAAGACGCGGAAAACGCACATAACACCCCTGCAGATCTCCGCGATGCGCCAGAGCCTTTTGCTTCACTGGCAGCGTTGTCGGCTGAACTCAGCGCGGTGGGCGAGTTGCCCGGGCACGCGCTCGAAGTCGCCGGCCATCGCTTGAATGTCGATGTGCCGGGGCGCAAGTGGCAACAGATCGAAGCGTTTGCCAGCCGCTTGTCGTTTGCCACGCAACCGACGCATTGGCTGGATTGGTGTTCGGGCAAAGGCCACCTGGGTCGACGCCTGTTGGAATCGGGTCAACAACTCACGTGCGTTGAGTACGACCCTGCATTGGTGGCCAGCGGTCAGGCGTTGAGTCAGCGTCATCATTTACACGCTTTGCACGTGGAACAGGATGTACTGGCGGCGGACGCCTCAGGCGTATTGAGCGCGACTCACACGCCCGTCGCCCTTCACGCCTGCGGCGATCTGCATGTTCGCCTGATGCAACTGGCTAGTGCTGCCGGTTGCCAACAAATGGCCATCGCTCCGTGCTGCTACAACCGCATCGATTGCAGCGAATATCAGCCATTGTCCTCACCCGCATCGGCATCACTCCTACAGCTCTCGCTCGAAGATCTAGCGTTGCCGATGAGTGAAACCGTCACCGCCGGTGCACGCGTCCGACGCCAGCGTGACACCTCGATGGCCCGACGCCTGGCCTTTGATCTGCTGCAGCGCCAGGCACGAGGGGTCGACCAATACCTGCCGACGCCATCGCTGCCCAGTGCCTGGCTGGATAAACCCTTCGCCGATTACTGTCGCGGTTTGGCAGCCTTAAAAGAGTTATCCACAATCGGTTCGCCAGATTGGACAGCACTGGAGGCAGCCGGTTGGCGGCGGTTGGCCGAAGTTCGCAACCTGGAACTGATGCGCGGATTATTCCGACGACCGTTGGAGCTTTGGCTGAATCTCGACCGGGCACTTTTCCTCGTCGAACAGGGCTACGTCGTACGCCTCGGCACCTTCTGCGCAACACCCCTTACACCCCGCAACTTGCTGCTATTGGCCGAACGCGAGTAAGCCACTGACGACCTGTGGATAACTCTGTTGATGAAATCTTCGTGGATCCAATATTCACGCCTGTTTCAAGCCTTTAACAGCACTGGTCATTTTTTGTTCACATGGATAAAAAACCAATAAAACAGGGATTTGCGAACAAAATGAGAACGCTTCCACAAAAACCTGCCTAAGCGCGGTTTCGTGCCAGTCCGTTGTGCATAAGCCGCCAATCAAAACGACATAACTGCCGAAACCCATCCGTTCGTAGCGAAAAATTGCGACGTATCGCCAGCCTTGCTATACAAGGCCACAGCGTGCCCCCAACAAGAACAATCAGACCGACAGGAAGCGACCGTGACGTTCATTTCTTACGCACAGAATTTTGAAGACGTCCGCTTATGGCGAGCCCTCAAGCAGGTCGACAACGGCTTCTATATCGATATCGGCGCCAACGACCCGAACCACGACTCGGTCACCAAAGCCTTCTATGACCACGGCTGGAAAGGCGTCAACGTCGAGCCGATGCAGGACTATTACGACGCGCTCTGCCAGCAACGCCCACGCGACGCCACCGTGCAATGCATTGCCAGCGATCAGCCCGGCGAAGTGACCTTCTACGCCATCCCCGATACCGGCCTTTCTACCGCCGACCCAGCGGTCGCCCAGCACCACAAAGACCAAGGCATGGACGTGCGCAGCCTCACAGTCAAGTCGCGCACACTGACCTCGATCTGCGAACAATACGCTGCTGACCGGCCCATCCATTTTCTGAAAATCGACGTCGAAGGCCACGAAGAAAGCGTCCTGCGCGGCATGGACTTCGCTCGCTTCCGCCCCTGGATCATCGTCATCGAGACCCCATGGGAGCGCGACCACACCTGGGAACCGCTGGTCACCGACGCGGGTTACCAAGCGATCCTGTTCGACGGACTCAACACCTGGTTCCTCGCCGACGAATATATGAAGCTGAAACCGGCTTTCGACATCCCACCGTGCAACCTCGACAACTTCCAACTGTGCAAAGGCCACGCTTTCGCCCACCCGATCAGCCCGAGCGATCTCGACACCGCTCAACTACTGGCCAACGCTCTGCAACGCGCCGAACAGGCCGAAGCTCAACTGGCTGCCCTGCAAAACAGCCGCACATTGAAGGCAGTGCAAACGTTGCGAAATGTGCTGCGCAGGGCTTGATTTGCATCGATGCAAAAATAGTCTGAATTCAGGGGTTTACAGAAATTATCCAGTCGCTATAATCGTCGCCCACACGCCGGTATAGCTCAGTTGGTAGAGCAACTGACTTGTAATCAGTAGGTCCCGGGTTCGACTCCTGGTGCCGGCACCATACAAAACAAAGCCCCTGCAGAAATGCAGGGGCTTTGTTGTTTCTGGGTGTTTATATTTTTAGCTGCATTTCAGCTTCAGTAGAAACAGCGCCCTTCCTCCCCACACGTCGATCTGATCGCCAGACGCCCTTCTCCCCCAAAGCACAGCTTTTGCCAAAAATGCCCGAATTTCCGCTTTTATGCCAAATTATGAACTGGCAATAATTATGGCCTGCCCATAAAACGGTGTAATTGCATGAGCAGGCGTTTCTCAGTGCACTGAACCGGCGGAGTCAATGGCAACCTGGTTTCCCAGTCCAAGAGTGCTTGATGCCTCGACGCTTGGTTCCTCCGCCACAGAGAACGGCATCGGCGTTACGCGCGCTGCCTCACCGGCCTTCATCTGACGTACAGACTCCAGTCTGTCCTGCTGGAATTGCTCCAGTTCATCGACCATCGCTGATCTCCTCGTTTTGTTGCTTGGAAAAGGCCAAGGACGAGTGGTGGTGTAAGGCCCTCGCCGATGCGAGGGCCTTTTGCATTTCAGACCTGAGTGATCTCAAGCACGAATGAAATCTTCTGCTGACCCGCACTCCACACATAGCGCAAATGCTTACCCTGCTTCGGAATCGACACCGCAGGCGGCCGAAACGCGGCAATACATTCGTGACCCGCTAGGCGAACGCTGTTGTAGAGAAGGCCCCAGGACTCGGTTTCGCGCAGCTGCCGGGCAAATCCCTGAGACGGTCCGTAAGCCTCGGGATCCGGGTTGTGCAGATCCGGGAAGTCGTGACGGACGTCGTGCAAAGGTTTAACCACGCGATTGACGTAAGTGCGCATGGTCAACTCAAGATCCGCTTCCTGGGTCGCGGCGAGAAATCGCTCCTGGTGATAACAGGTTTCGGCGATAGCGGCCGCTTGGCTGCTCGCGGCGTAATACACGCCGAACGTACCGTCGCAAAAGCGACTGCGCTTGCCGATGTGGGTAAACGCCGCCATAACCGGAGTCGAGCCGGGGCCGGAAAGTCGGTCTTCGGGACGCACTCGGGCGAGGACACCGGCCTGTTCGATCAGGCGATCATTGGTCAGCGCTTCGATGGCGTAAGCAACTTCCAGGTCTTCCGGATCGAGCACGTCTTCGAACAACGCAATCGGCGGGAAGCTGCTATTGACGATGCGGTAGGCTCGCGGCCATGGCACGTCCACCAGCGGCGGCGCTCTCAACCGCGCACCCCGTCGAGGTAACGGCGCACGTCGGCGATATCGACCACCCTGCCCGCCAGCATGTAATCCAGCGCCGTTTGGCCATTAAACGGCGCCGCCATGTTCGGGCTGCTAACCCACTTGTAGGCGCGCTCACGGCTGTTGCTGAAGATGATGCTCAACGCCTTGTGAATGCCCATCAGGTAGGAGATGCGCTCAAGGGTGTCGTGTGGGAGACGTATGTTCGGCAGATGTTTGTATTTATAGAACGTGGTGTTGCCGACGCCGCCGAGCAATGTGCGTTGCTGCTCGGCGCTGCAGCCCCAATGCTCCATAAGGTTGAAGAAGAACTTCAGCGCGACGCGACCGGCTTCGGGGGCGTCGAGTTGTTCGCGTGGGGTTGGGGCTGGGGATGAGGTAGGCATAGACGCCTCCTGATGTTTTGTCTTAGCTGAAGACTAGTACGTAACTGTAACTTTTTAGAGTTTTGATACACAAACGTACAATCGTAACAATCAAACGCACAGAAGCCGGAGTCAAGCCGGCTTATGTATTTCTGCGCTATCTAAACAATTCCGAATGGCTCCCCAAATCCACAAACGTGATCAGGTCTGGGCGTGTGTTCTCATAAACCAACAGAAAATCGCCACCGATATGACACTCGCGGAATCCAGACCAATCTCCAGTCAGCGCATGATCCAGATATTCTGCCGGTAATTGCTGCCCCAAGAACAACAACGCCATCACATTCCGGACGTCGTTCATGTCTCGCCTTCCGGCACGGTTATAACGATCCCAAGACTTCTTGAATTCAGAAGTCTGTGCACACTGTTTAGGCCGATCAGCGCGTTTTTGCGTTTTCTCCGGTTTCGCCATCAGCAGTCCTCAGCATGTCGTCTATGGAGTCGAAACGCTGACGGATTTCTCGTGCTTCCATCATTGCGCGCGCCGTTTTCTCTGATGGAACTCGCACCTCGAAGGGAAGCCCCTGAGTGGCAACAACCTGTCGCAGAAAAAGTCGCATAGCGTCGCTGATGCTCAGCCCGCAAGCGTTTAAGACTTCAGTGGCACGCGTTTTCAAATCCTCATCAATGCGGCAACGCACATCGGTAGTTTTCAGTAGTGCAGCCATTACGATTACCTCGTTGTGATTTTGTAGCTACATCAGCGCTACCTCTACATTGTGGTCGGAGGGATCTTCGTCGGTCAACGCGAAGTGGATAGGTGGTTGTTAACCGCCATGGATCGAAGGCCAGGCATCTATTTCAACTCGTTTGACAGGTAAGCGCTATCAGCTAAATCGCTACTCTGCCTGAGATCGTTCTGCGCGTGACGCAGGCAAAAACCTCGGAAGATGTAAGCCGTTTCTCATCGGAAAAACCGCCCCCACGCACCAAAACCACGCACTTTTTTTGACCTCCATCACCCCCACGTCACCAAAAACCCCGATCCTGTGTCAGCCTCCAGCCATCGGCGGGGACATCAATTCGCTACTAAACCCGCGACAACTATGCTCAGGTACAGGAATATAGCCAGCATATGGCGCCGGATCGGCAGTCCCGTAAACAACAATACCCAGCCCACTTTAGAGGGCATTACCCATGGATAGCAGAACCTTACGCAACCTGATGCGCATCGTGCAGACCGGCTCGTTGTCGGCCGCAGCCGAGCATTCGTGCCTGACTGTGCAGGCGTTGGCCGCGCAGTTGAACAAGGTCGAAGAGCAGTTCGGTTTCCGCTTGTTTCGTCGTTCCAACAAAGGGCTGACGCTGACGCCGCAAGGCACTGAGCTGACGCCTTATATGGACAAAGTGCTGATTGCCACGCGACAGATGGAAGAAAAGGTCGAGGCGCTGAAGGTGCCGGGCCAGCGCACGTTGAAGGTGGCGTTGAACAATACGTTGTCGCCCGATTTCAACCGGCGAATGATCGGACGCCTGATCGAGGTGTTTCCCGATTATCAGATGGAATTCAGTTACGCCGAGTCGATGGAGAACCTCAGCAAACTGAAAAACGAGGACTTTGATCTTGCCGTGTTGATCGGCCCGCAACGACCGGGTCTACCGAGCATTGTGTTGCCGGACGTGCAGGTGCAAGTGGTCGGGGCGCATTGCGGCCAGGAAAATGATCCGCTGACGTTGCTGGGCAACAAGTTTCAGGTGCGTCCTGCGGAAGATTGTCCGTATTCCCACAGCTTTTTGCGTTTTCTAGACG
Organism: Pseudomonas sp. PB106; assembly: GCF_009764645.1. Classification (GTDB taxonomy): domain Bacteria; phylum Pseudomonadota; class Gammaproteobacteria; order Pseudomonadales; family Pseudomonadaceae; genus Aquipseudomonas. The sequence continues at coordinate 20,606 of NZ_RWIM01000174.1, read as the reverse complement.
CTGGGTTGGGCAATCACGAGAACGGTCAACGCATGGTTTATTCGTGCAGTGAAACGTTGACGCTGTCGCTGATCACGCAGATGGACGCGGTCGGCATGGTCTCGCGTGAGGCCGCACAAAAGAACGGCCTGACGATTTTCCCCGGTTTCGAGGATTTCCTCGAAGTGCGCCTGGCGGTGAACAATCCGGAGTTGTCGAACCAGGCGCTCAGCGACGTCGTCGATCTGCCTTTACATGAACGAGCCGAGCGCAATGTACGCAGCCGTCCCAACCGCCACACTGAGAAAGAGGTTTTTGCTGAAATACGCACATAACAACGTCGGAATCGCGGCATAGAATTCCGGGCGATCGAGCTGTATGTGCTGATCCTTGATCAACAAGGGTGTCAGGCTGATCGCAGCGACGATCGCCACCGGCAAGTATTCCAGCGCCCGCGCAATGAACGGCGGCCAGTGCTCGGTGTTGACTTGCAGTGGCAAGGCGCGTGGCAGGAAGGTCACGGCCATCATCAGCGCCACAACCAGAATCAGGAACGTTTGGTCAGGCATACACCCACTCCGCAGCCCACAAACGTGGCGATGAAAACGTTAAACGGCGAACTGCCGATCAGGCTCAGTGCGCCCATGCACAGCACCGCGGCCGCAGCGGCGATGAGCTTGTTACGGGTATTGCACAGCGACACCAGCACGTAGAGCATCATCGCGGTCAGTGCGTAGTCGAGCTGGTATTTGATCAGGTGCGCGGCGTACTGCGCGCACACCGCGCCGAGCAGGCCACCGAGTACCCAAGAGGTGTGGCAGAACAGGTTGAAGCCGATCAGATAACGCACATTGACCGGCGCACCCGTGCCGAGCTTCACACTGTGGAAAGCGAAGGATTCGTCCGTCAGGCCACCGGCGTAGCACCACCGCTCCATACGGCTCAGGCCCAATGCACGCAGGGCTTTGGCCATGTACACCGACATCAGCATGTGCCGCGCATTGATCAGGAATGTGGTCAACACAATGGTGGTCAGCGATGCGCCGCTGGAGATCAGCGCCAGTGCGGCGAATTGCGAAGCGCCGGCATACACGAACAGACACATCGCCACCGGCAGCCACATCGGCAGCCCGGCGTTGACGGCCATCAGCCCGAACACGAATGACACCGTGAAATACCCGGCGACCACCGGGCTGGCTTCGGCAAACGTGCGCGACGGCTGATGGGCAGCCATCAGCGGCGCACTGCCGGACGTTTCATTCATAGATCCCTCTCAAATGTCCGTTCGCCATGGGGCTCGCAAAAACCCTGGGCAGTCCAAAAACGCTTGCCCGCGAGGTTAGCATCGTCAACGAACAGAAACATCCGCAACACACCCACGCGCTTCATGTCGGACGAGGCGGCTTCAACCAAACGTTGACCGACGCCTTGGCTGCGATAACGCGGGCAGACCGCCAGATGATTGATCGTGCCGCGACTGCCGAGCATGCCGCCGAGCACTGCGCCGACAATTTCGCCGGCGATGTCGAAGGCGAGATACGACGTGGTGGTTTTCTGGATCAGCACGCCACGCAGACACTTGGCGTCCTGCCACTCGCAGAAGGACACTTCGTCGAACTGGCGGAAGAAGCGCTCCATGCGCTGCGCATCCTTGGCCGTGGCGCGTCGCAGCACCACCGGCGTCGAGCACTCGACGCCGTCGATTGGGGTGATCTGATTAGCGAACAATGTCGAAAGCGGTCCCGGGCCGCGAGAAAGAAATCGCCAGAATCTGCCGGTATGCCATGGCATGGGTGTGACTGTTGCGCGCTGGCGTGACGTAGTGGCGCATGTCGCGGTCGAGGAAGTAAGTGGTGTCGAGAATTTCCTGGTAAGTGGTCGACGCCAGTTGATGCTCGTGGATGTCGTACAGACGACTCTCGGCACCCTCGACATTGTTGCGCCCCCAGAAATGCACACCGCTGAACGGGTAACCGTCGCAGTGAATGCCTTCCGGAGTGATTTCAAGTTGCTTGCCCGGTTTGATCTCGATGCGGATCTGATGGATCTGGCACTGCCAGATTTCATCGTGCAACTCTTCCGGCAGCACGCTTTTGTACACTTCGAAATCGGTGTCGATCAGGCTACGCATGACTGGAGAACTGATCACTTCATCGGAGAAATCCTGGAAGTGCCGCACCAGCCCGCCGACATAAGCGTTGTTTTCCTTCGACTGCACGTACGCGCGGTGCTCGAGTTGCTTCAATTCACGCGTCTTCGGGTTGTACTCGAAGTCGCTGTATCGACGGTAACGCATGCCGGCTTCGGCCTGACCGTAATAACTGTCAGGTTCCATGTTTTCCCAACTTTTGGTCAGTCTGACGAAGTCGGCAAAATGACCGTAGAGATTGAAGTCACCACCCTGGACGTTGACAAACTTGTCGCGCCGTAGCGATTCGCCCACTTCTCTGTTCAAAACGATCATTACCCAATTCTCCACTGCGTTGAGCGGCCTAATCTATTAGGTGGAGAATTTGCGTCCATGAGAAAGAATTTCAGGCATTTAAAGCGCTGTTTGAAACGGTGTTTGAAGCGACTTAAAAACAACTTTTACATGACAAAAACACGGGTTTTTTCCGGTTTTCATCGAAAAACCGTCGAAAAAAAACCCCGAGCTAGTCGGGGTTTTTCTCAAGTTTCTTACACTCGATCGATCATCAGAAGATGTTGATCGGGTAATCCACGAACACACGCACTTCGTTGCCGCCCACGTTGTATTCGCTGGATTTCTGCGATACACGCAGGATCGAGCTGCGCAGTTTCACGCTCAGGTCTTTGGCCGGGCCGGACTGCACGACGTACTTGAACTGGTTGAAAATTTCGCGCTCGGTGCCACCGGTGCTGGTGGAAGTGGTGATGTTGTCACCACGCACGTACGCGAAGTTGTAGCTCAGACCCGGCACGCCGAATGCGCCGAAGTCCAGGCCATAGCCCAACTGCCAGCTGCGTTCGTCTTCAGCGTTGAAGTCGGACCAGTAGGAGTTGGCCAAGTAGATAGTGTTGCCACCGTCACCAACACGATTTTGATCTTTCTGGTAGCCGCCGTAGGCGTAGCCGAGGTTGCTGTCACCGGTAGAACGCTGATGCGCCACGGTGAACGAGTGCGGGCCCGTAGCGAATGTAGCAGCCAGGCTCCAGATCTTGTTGTCGTCGCCGGTCACACCGTTTTCGCGGACATAGGAGTTGTCCAACTTGGTGCGGTAGCCGTTGAAGTCCAGAGTCAGCGACTGATCCTTGTTGAACGGCAACACGTAGTTGGCGTTTACGTATTGTTTCTTCAACACGTCTTCAACGTCGGAAGCGTACAACGCACCTTTGAAGTGTTCAGTGAACTGGTAGCTACCGCCCAATACATTGATCGACTTGAGGCCACCGCTGTCACGACCTTCATCGCTCTTGCGCGATTCGGCGGTGAAACGACCAGCATTCAGCTCCAGGCCCTTGATCTCTCTGGAGGTGATCAAAGTACCGGTATAGCTTTCCGGCAGCAGACGCGAGTTGTCGTAGTTCAGCACCGGCAGAGCCGGCATCTGGTCACCGTAAGTCAGCACGGTGTTGGAGAAGCGGAATTTTACCGCTGCGCCAGCCTTGGCCAGATCGCTCGAAGCATCGCCGTGCGTGCCTGCAACGTTGCCGTTGTCTTGTTTGAAGAAGTCGATACCACCGGCGCCGCTGCGGCCTTTGCCGCCATCCAGACGCAGTGCGTAAAGACCGAAGGCGTCAACACCGACACCGATGGTGCCTTGGGTGAAGCCAGACGAGAACGTACCGATGGCCGCTTGGCCCCACTCGGCTTTGTCGGCGTTGCCGTCTTTGTAGTCACGATTGATGTAGGCATTGCGCAGCAGCACTTTGAGGCTGCTGTCTTCAACAAAACCTTTGGACTCGGCTTGGTCGTTAGCCATGGCCTGAGTGGCGCTCAACATCCCCAATGCGATCAGACTGATCCGCTTGTTCAACATTTTGTTTTCCTTATTACGGGTTGAAACGCGCTGTGTCGAACGGCTGAAACGGCGCTTTTGCACTCTTCTTTTCACCCCGAAATAAAACGGCTCGCCAAAGCCAAACCCTGGCGAGCCCTTTCATTTTTTTTGAGTCATGGCGGTTGGCCACAGGCGTTGGGCCGAATCGTAGCCGCGCCCTGAACTATGTGTCAATTTCAAGAATCGTCTTTAAATAGGTAAAAAACGTCTAAGAAACGTAATTTTTGCGCTGGCTCCTTGCACGGAAATGCGTACTTCCAGTGAATTCGGTGGGGTCAAATGCATCCTCGCTACCGCATCATCCAAGTGTTTAACGACCACGATGGTTTTGTTGTTGCGCATAAAAAAGCGCCGCCATCCCGGCAGCGCTTTTACCAATCCCTGTTGTACTTCTTATCCTTCCATCACATCCCACAACGCTTCCAGTTCGGCCTCGCTGAACAGGCCAGCGGGGTAACGCTCGATCATCATCCGGCGCGGATCAGGCTCTCTGATCTGACGCGTTCCATTGGATTTCAACCAGTGCGCAACAATCTGGAGCGATTCGCTGTTGACGGCCATGGGATGCAAAGTCCGCTCGCTGATTACGTTCACTTCGGCGTTCATTTCAGCGCTCTCTCCCCGTTCGTGAGCGGCTACGTTATCCAAGGTTTATGACAGAACTGTTGAAGTTCTCCCCCCTCCCTAGTGCACGGGTGATGAATACAAGAGCTATGCCAATGTTTCTCATTTGTCGACAAGTGGATACAAAGAAGCCCGCCGTCCTTTCGGGCTGCGGGCTTCTCTACGTGCATAGCGAGCTAATCATTGCCCGGCTGATTTGGTAATCAACTCAAGCTGTTACGACTCAACTCACTCTTTGTGCGGCGCTGGCTGCTGTTGGGTAAGGCAGTGGATATTGCCGCCACCGAGTAACAGTTCGCGGCCCGGCACCATCACCACTTCGTGCTGCGGGAACAGTTTCTGCAGAATTTCTTTCGCCGGCGCGTCCATCGGATCGTTGAAGCTCGGCGCGATGATGCCGCCGTTGACGATCAGGAAGTTCACGTAGGAACCCGCCAGGCGCACGGATGGATTGCGCTCCTGCGTGCCGTCCACCGGATCAACACCGGCGCACTCTTCCTCGGTCGCATACAGCGGCCCCGGAATCGGCATCTTGTGCACCGTAAATGGGCGGCCCTTGGCGTCGGTGCTGTTTTGCAGCACGTTCATGGCAGCTTGGCAGCGTGGGTAGTTCGGATCCTGCGGATCATCAGTCCACGCCAGCAACACTTCGCCCGGTCGCACGTAGCAGCAGAAGTTATCCACATGGCCGTCGGTTTCGTCGTTGAACAAACCGTCCGGTAGCCAAATGATTTTATCCACAGCCAGATTGGCGCTCAGCACCGCTTCGATTTCCTCGCGGCCCAGGTGCGGGTTGCGATTGCGGTTGAGCAGGCACTCTTCGGTGGTGATCAGCGTGCCTTCGCCGTCGACGTGAATCGAGCCACCTTCGAGCACAAAACCTTCAGTGCGATAACGCGGACTACGCTCGATCTCGAGGATCTTGCCGCCGACCTGCGAGTCGCGATTCCACGGCGAGTACAGGCCGCCGTCGAAACCGCCCCACGCGTTGAAGTCCCAATTCACACCGCGCACTTCGCCGCTGTTGTTGATGACAAAGGTCGGGCCGCTGTCGCGTACCCAGGCGTCATCGCTGGACATCTCGACCACTCGGATATTCGGCACATCGAGACGCGCACGAGCGTTTTCGTATTGGCCGGCGGAGACCGCCACGGTTACCGGCTCAAAACGGGCGATGGCTTTGGCCACGGCGGCATGGGCGGCTTGCGCCGGTTTGCCACCCAGACGCCAGTTGTCCGGGCGCTCGGGCCAGATCATCCAGGTTTGCGTCTGCGGCGCCCACTCGGCCGGCATGTAGAAACCGTCAGCGCGCGGGGTACTTTTCAAAGTGGTCATGGGATCTGGACTCCTGGGAACCGTCGAAGGCTTTCAAAGCGATGGCGACTTTATAACCGATAAATATCGTATTTAAAATCTGCAAAAATGTATTTCGTCTAAATTAACCCAATTAAACCCGATACAAATCGAACTATGCGGACAAACCTATGTGGGAGCGAGCTTGCTCCCACAGAAGATCCGGTGGATTTACAGACCTTCCTCGAGCACCTGATCGAGCCTATCAACAAAGAAATCGACACTGCGCCGCGAGGTCACCATCGGTGGTTTGATCTTGAGGATGTTCAGGTCATCGCCGGTCGGCTGCATGAAAATCCCCAGCTCGCGCAAGCGATCGCAGAGCAACGCGGTTTCCTCGGTCGCCGGTTCCAGCGTTTCGCGATTACGGATCAGTTCCAGCCCGAGATAGAACCCGGAACCGTGCACCGCGCCCACCAGCGGATGTTTATCGATCAATGCTTCGAGCCGCGCCCTGAAGTGGCCACCGACGACCTGCGCGTTCTCCCAGAGCTTTTCTTCTGCCATGACGTCCAGCACCGCCATGCCGATCTGGCAGCTGACCGGACTGCCGCCCGCCGAGGAGAAGAAATAGCCTTCGGCCTCCAGCGCCTCGGCGATCTCTCGACGGGTGATCACCGCGCCCAGCGGCTGGCCGTTGCCCATGCCTTTGGCCATGGTGATGATGTCTGGCACCACGCCCTGATCTTCGAAACCCCAAAAGAACTTGCCCATGCGCCCGTAACCGACCTGCACTTCGTCGGCGATGCACACCCCGCCCTGCGCGCGCACCAATGCGTAGACCTGCTTGAGGTATCCCGGCGGCAATGAAATCCCCCCGGCATTGCCGTACACCGGCTCGCAAATAAACCCGGCCAGTTGGCGTTTCTGCTCGGCAAGTTTTTCCAGGTGATGGTCAACACTGCGCACGTAATCCGCTGCCGCATCGGCGCCACGGAACTCACCGCGGTAGGTATTCGGCGCGGTCACCGGATGCACCCAGTCCGGGCGGCTCTCCAGGGCTTTCGGGTTATCGGCGATCGAGGTCGACACTGCGTCAGCACCGACTGTCCAGCCGTGATACGCCTCGAGCACGCTGATCATGTCGCGCCCGCCGCTGTAGGCCCAGGCCAGGCGAATGGCGAGGTCATTGGCCTCGCTGCCGCTGTTGACCAGAAACACGCGATCCATGCCTTCCGGCGCCAGCGCCAGCAAGCGCTCGGAAAACTCGGCAACCGCCGCGTAGTTGAAGCGCGAATTGGTGTTGAGCAGCGACCACTGCCGCGCCGCGACCGCCGCCATGCGCGGGTGGCCGTGACCGAGCACAGCGACGTTGTTGAGCATGTCGAGGTAGGAACGGCCCTGCATGTCGATCAGGTGATTGCGCCAGCCGCGCTCAATGCGCGGCGGGTCAACGTAATAATGTTTTTGCGTGCGTGCGAAACTGGCGTCACGCCGTTCGAGCAGGGTTTTCCCGTCCAGCTCTGGCTCGGCATCACAGGCCAGTCCCAGCAACGCCGCAGGCGAGGGGCAAAGCGCCTGCCAAGCCGCTGCGTGAGATGGCGTGCAAAACAGCGGCGCGTTCAAATCCGACCCGCGACACATCTGCACCCGCAATGGGCCGCTGACCGCGCCCAGCTCCTGACCTTTCACCAGTGCCGCGCCGCTGTGCAGTGAAGGCGTTACGCCCCACAGCCGCACGCTGAGCAGCGCGCCGTCCAGTTGCAAGGCACCGTCTGCTGCTTGATGCATGACGCCAGCGAACGGCGATTCCACCGCCGTGCCATTTGGCACGCGCAGTTCGACGTGCAACGGGAAGGTGTCCGGTTCAACGGCGCTATCGGGCTGGGTACGTGACAAACGGTATTGACCATAGCGGCTTGCCGCCAAACCATGCGCCGCCGCGGCTTCAGTCAACAGACGCTGGTCGATACCGGCCTGTTCCCAGTTGCCGGCCTCGAAATGCGGGCTGAGAACACCGAGATCGATCAAGGCAAATTCACGCCCGACCAGCCCCGGCAACAAAGGCGCAAAACCCGCGCTGTCGATTGCCGGCAAAACGTGACCGACGGCAGTCAGAATCGCCGCTTCCATCAGTGCCAGCGGCACCGAAGTCGCGACGCGGAAGATTTCCCACTCGTGGGTAAGATTGTCGCGGCTGTAAGTATTCGCCGGATCGATGCTGACCTGTTGCTCGCCGCTGAGCACCAGCACTGCGGCGCGTGCAACGATCAATGGCCACAACGCCTGCAACTCTTCTTGCTGCAGCGGATTGACTGCGTGATACGCCTGCACAGCGGGCAGGATGACAAACGGATCACCTGCCGCGTGATGCAGCAGCGCCGCGCACGTCACCGACAGATCGGTGATGCGCCAGGTGCGCACCAGATCACCGAAATCGATCACGCCCTGCAACTGCCAATGACGCTGAGCGTCGCGCGCCCAAACGGCGTTGTCGTCGGTAATGTCCATGTGGATCGCCTGCACCGGCAGCTTGTCCTGCAAGGGCTGCAAGCGATGCTCGGCTTGCTCGGCGGCAGAAGCGATTAACGCGCGCTGCTGCTCGTCTTTGATCACGGGCAGCAAATGATTGATCAACGCACTGGCGTGGCGGGCATCCCACTGCAAGGTGCGCTCAAGGCCCGGATGATCGAAACCCGCCAGTGCCAGATCCATCTCGCCGCAGAGCCGGCCAAATCCGGCCACCACCTCCTGGCCCAGATGATCGAGATCGGTCAGCGGCTGGCCCTCGATGTAATCGAGCAGACGCACATGCACCGCTTGGCCCGCCGTATCCAGCGTCAACAGGTCCTGCCCATTGTTGGCGGAAATCACCCGAGGCACCGGCACATGGGAATGTTCAGCCAGATACTTGAGCCCGGCGTGCTGGGCCTGCAACTCCACCAGAGCGTAATCGCCACGGCAGATTTTCAGCACGAACCGTCCGCGTGCGCTGTCGACGCGAAAATTGAGATCCTGCTGGCTGCCAAGCGCCTGCAACGTGCCGCTGAGCCCGTAATGTTCTGCCAGCCACTGCTGGGCCTGCTCCGCAGAAACCTGCGGGCTGGGCAAACTGGCGCGATGAATCAACGTGGCGAGCGGCATGAAACGACCCCTGAAATTTTATTAGGCGCCTATATCGCCATTGCTGCAGAGGATGCGCAACCCCTAACCGTCGGTACACCGCTCGCCTCTATTTGTATTCGAACACTCGCGCCCTTCGGCACTTTGCGCAAGAATGGCAGCCATTCACACCTGTCTATGGAAATCCTCATGAATGTAATCACCACCGATCTGCCCGGTGTTCTGATCATCGAACCCAAGGTTTTTGGTGACGAGCGCGGATTCTTCTACGAAAGTTTCAACGCCAAGGCGTTCCAGGAAGCGACCGGGCTGGATACGCAATTCGTGCAGGACAACCATTCGCGCTCGCAAAAAGGCGTGCTGCGCGGTCTGCATTACCAACTGGAAAACACCCAGGGCAAACTGGTCCGCGTGACCGCCGGTGAAGTCCTCGATGTTGCCGTGGACATCCGCCGCAGCTCGCCGCATTTCGGCAAGTCCGTAGCCGTGCGTCTTTCTGCTGACAATCACCGTCAGTTGTGGGTCCCGGAAGGTTTCGCCCATGGTTTTGTGGTGCTCAGCGAGTTCGCCGAATTCCTCTACAAGACCACCAAGTACTACGACCCGTCGTCCGAACGCAGCATTCGCTGGGACGACCCCGCGCTGGGCATCGACTGGCAGTTGGACGAAGCGCCGAAGCTGTCGGCCAAGGATCAGGCCGCAGCGCTGCTCAAGGACGCTGACGTCTTCGCCTGAGGCCGGGCATAATGCGCCTGTCACCTCAGGCGCAACCGGCTTATGAAACCCACCCTTCCCCGCAGACCTCGCTGGCGCAGCCTCGCCCTGCTGGCCCTGTGTCTGGCGCCGTTGCTGTGGCCGCTGGAACATCTCGCCGAGCGCTACTACCGTAGCGAACTGGCCGGCCAGAACCGCCAGACCCTCGACCTGTACGTCGCCAACCTGCTGGGCACCTTGCACCGCTACGAAGTGTTGCCGCAGATTCTCGGCGATCTGCCGGCTCTGCGCTCGGTACTCGGCGCACCGGATGATGGCGTGAGCCAAGGCAACGCCAATCGCCTGTTGAAAAACATCGCCGCGCAGACCGGCGCCGAAGTCATGTACCTGATGGACACCAACGGCCAGACCCTGGCGGCGTCGAACTGGGACAAGCACGACAGTTTCGTCGGCCGTAATTTCTCCTTCCGTCCGTATTTCAGCGAAGCCATGGCCGGGCGCCTCGGACGTTTTTTCGGCCTCGGTACGACCTCAGCCAAACGCGGTTACTTCTTCGCCGCCGCCGTGCGCAACGGCGAAAAAATCATTGGCGTGCTGGTGATCAAGGTCGATCTCGATCACACCGAAAGTCTGTGGGGCAAAACCCCGGAACAACTGCTGGTGACCGACCACAACGGCGTGGTCATTCTCACCTCGCGCCCGGAATGGCGTTTCCGCTCGACCCGTGACTTGAGCGACACCGAGCGCTCAGCGATCACCGCGATCCAGCCTTATCCAACTCGCGAACCACGCCCCTTGAACCTGAGCCCTACCGCGTGGCTGATCCAGACCCACGACATTGCCGAGACCGGTTGGAGCGTGAGCATTCTGGCGCCGCGCACGCTGATCGATCGTCCGGTACGCACCGTGGTGGCCATCGGCGGCGCGACGCTGTTGGTGGTGATGCTGCTGCTCGGTTTGATGATGCAGCGTCGTCGCCACTATCTGGAACGCATCGCGTTCGAAGCCAAGGCGCGTCGGGAGTTGGAGGGGCGGGTCGCCGAGCGAACGAGCGATCTCGAAGGTTTGAACCGCCGCTTGAAGCAGGAAGTGCTTGAGCGCGAAACAGCGCAACAGGAATTGGTCCGCGCTCAGGATGATCTGGTTCAGGCCGGCAAACTTTCGGCGCTGGGCACCATGTCGGCGAGCATCAGCCACGAACTCAATCAGCCGCTGGCCGCAATCCGCAGCTACGCCGAAAACGCCGAAGTCTTGCTCGATCATCAACGCACCGACGATGCTCGCGGCAATCTCAAACTGATCAGCGAACTGACCGGGCGCATGGCCTCGATCATCGCCCACTTGCGCGCCTTCGCTCGCCGCGATCGCCACGCCCCGGAAAGCGTTGCCCTGCAACCGGCGTTGGACGATGCGCTGGCGCTGCTGGCCAAACGGCGCCGCAGCATGGAGGTCGAGCTGATTCGCGACCTGCCCGCTGCCACGTTGTGGGTTGAAGCCGGGGAAACCCGTTTGCGTCAGGTGCTGGGGAATCTGCTGGCCAACGCGCTGGATGCCCTCACCGAAAAAGGCCCGCCGCGCAAACTGTGGTTGAGTGCCGAATCCACCGAGGACGGCGTCAATCTGTACATTCGCGACAACGGCCCAGGCTTCTGCATGGAAGCACTCGGCCGCGCCAGCGAACCTTTTTACACCACCAAGACCCGCACCCAAGGTCTGGGTCTGGGGCTCGCCATCTGTGAAACGCTGATGCGCGCCTTCGGTGGCGAATTGTCATTTGCCAATCACAAGCAAGGCGGCGCCTTGATCACCCTGCGGCTGCGCGCCGGCGCACCCGGGGTCAGCCTGCAACCGTCCGAGGATCGAAGTGCATGACCATCGAAAATCGCATTCAGGTGGTGTTGATCGACGACGATCCACACCTGCGTCAGGCCCTCGGCCAGACACTGGATCTGGCCGGCCTGAAAATCCTGCCGCTGGCCGAAGCCAAAGGTCTGGCCGGGCAACTGGAGCGTGACTGGCCCGGCGTGGTGGTTAGCGACATTCGCATGCCGGGCATGGATGGCCTCGAATTATTGAGCGAGTTGCACGCGCAAGATCCCGAGCTGCCGGTGCTGCTGATCACCGGCCACGGCGACGTGCCGCTGGCGGTGCAAGCGATGCGTGCCGGGGCGTATGACTTTCTCGAAAAACCCTTTGCCAGCGATGCATTGCTCGACAGCGTGCGCCGCGCCCTGTCCTTGCGCCGACTGGTACTGGACAACCGCAGCCTGCGGCTGGCCTTGAGTGACCGCAACGAGCTCAGTGCGCGGCTGGTCGGCCACTCGGCACCGATGCTGCGCCTGCGCGAGCAGATCGGCGCATTGGCAGCGACCAAGGCTGACGTGCTGATCCTCGGTGAAACCGGCGCCGGTAAAGAAGTGGTCGCCCGCGCCCTGCACGATTTGTCGAGCCGGCGTAACGGCCCGTTCGTGGCGATCAACGCTGGCGCACTGGCCGAGTCCGTGGTGGAAAGCGAACTGTTCGGCCACGAACCCGGCGCCTTCACCGGCGCGCAAAAACGCCGGATCGGCAAGTTCGAGTTCGCCAACGGCGGCACGCTGTTCCTCGATGAAATCGAAAGCATGAGCATGGATGTGCAGGTGAAGCTGCTGCGCATGCTGCAAGAGCGCGTGGTCGAACGGCTGGGCGGCAATCAATTGATTCCGCTGGACATCCGCGTCATCGCCGCGACCAAGGAAGACCTGCGCCAGGCCGCCGATCAGGGCCGTTTCCGCGCCGACTTGTATTACCGCCTCAACGTCGCGCCACTGCGCATCCCGCCGCTGCGCGAGCGCGGCGAAGATGCGCTGCTGCTGTTCCAGCATTACGCCGACGAAGCCAGTGCCCGTCACGGTCTGCCGCCCCACGAATTGCAACCGGCACAACGCGCTCTGCTGCTGCGCCACACCTGGCCGGGCAATGTGCGCGAATTGCAAAACGCCGCCGAGCGTTTCGCCCTTGGCCTGGAATTGGCGCTGGATAACAGTGGCGTCGAAGGCAGCGGCGGCAGCTCTGTCGAGGTCATAAACGGCGGGCTCAGCGAGCAGGTCGAACATTTCGAAAAATCGCTGATCGCCGCTGAACTGGCGCGCTCGCACAGTTCAGTGCGCAGCCTCGCCGAAGCCTTGGGCATTCCGCGCAAGACCCTGCACGACAAACTGCGCAAGCATGGCTTGAATTTCGGCGACAGCAGCCATGCCGAGGAAAACGAATGAGCAGCGACACTCGCTATCTGGAATCGGTCCTGCATCACGACATCCCGCTGACCCGTGACATGGGGCTCAAGGTGCTCGACTGGCATGAGCAGCAGCTAAGCCTGCACTTGCCACTCGAACCTAACGTCAATCACAAAAGCACCATGTTCGGCGGCAGCCTCTACTGCGGCGCGGTGCTGGCCGGTTGGGGATGGCTGCATTTGCGCCTGAAGAAAGAAGGGATCGAGGACGGGCACATCGTGATTCAGGAGGGGCAGATCAGTTATCCATTGCCCGTCACCGGCGATGCCACAGCGATTTGCCCGGCGCCTGATGCGAAGGTGTGGCAGAAGTTTCTCGCGACGTATCAGCGTTATGGACGGGCGCGGTTGACGCTGCAGACGCGGATCGTCAATCAGGGCAGCGCGGACGATGCCGTGACGTTTACCGGGCAGTATGTTTTGCACCGGTAAAGCAAAAGATCGCAGCCTTCGGCAGCTACCACAGTGAAATACATTCCCGATAGGAGCTGCCAAAGGCTGCGATCTTTTGAAATCAAGAGCGAGCCAATTCGAGCAATCTTGCGCGCCAAGCCGCCTTCGCCGGCAATGCCAAAAAGAACTCATTGAGCAGCGATTCCCGCGCCGGATAGCAGAACGCTTCACCGCGTAGATCCAGCACCTCACCGCCCGCCCCTTCCAGCACACCCTGCGCCGCCGCCGTGTCCCACTGCGAAGTCGGGGCCAGACGCGGATAGCAATCCGCCGCGCCCTCAGCCAACAGGCAAAACTTCAACGAGCTGCCGATATTCGCCAATTGCAGTTCGCCCAGACTCGCGCTCAATCCGGCCAGCAAACGCTCCTGTTCAGGACTGGAGTGGCGGCGGCTGGCGACGACAGTGAACGCTTCGCCCGGCCCCGGCACATCACGCACCTGAATCGAAACCGGCGTGCCGCCCTGGTCGCAACGCCAGGCACCGAGCCCGGCTCCGCCGACGTAGTAACGACCGTTGGTCGGCATCGACACCACACCGAACACCACCCGACCGTTGTCGATCAGAGCAATATTCACCGTAAATTCTTCACTGCCGCTGATGAACTCCTTGGTGCCGTCCAGCGGGTCCACCAGCCACCAGCGCTGCCAACCGGCGCGGATGCTTTGCGCAATGTTGGCGTCCTCTTCGGACAGCACAGGAATGCTCGGGTCCAGCGCCGTCAGCCCGGCGACGATCAGGTGATGCGCGGCCAGATCTGCCGCCGTTACTGGCGAGTCATCGGACTTGGCCGTGACTTCAACGCCTGAACGCCAGAACGGCAAAATCGCATCACCCGCCTGCAAGGCCAACTCGACCACGGGCGCCATCAACGGATGGGGGAAATTCATCGACATCTCACTCATGACTGAAAGAAACCCCGTTGCGTCAGCAGGTCTCGGGTCAGGTACAACGCCGCCAGCGCCCGCCCTTCGGAGAATTGCGGATTCTGCGCCAGCAATGACAAATCACGCAGGTTGACCTTGTCGACCCGCATCGGCTCAGGCTCGTCGCCCTCCAGCCGCTCTTCGTACAAATCGGTGGCCAGCACCACCTGAATCTTCTGACTCATGTAACCGGGCGACAGCGACAGCTCGGTCAGATGTTCCAGTTGTCGTGCACCGAACCCGGCTTCTTCCTTGAGTTCACGCTCGGCCGCTGCCAACACATCCTCGCCCGGCTCGATCAAGCCTTTGGGCAAGGACAGTTCGTATTCGTCGGTGCCGCCGCAATATTCCTCGACCAGCACCGCATGCTCGCTGTCGAGCATTGCCACAATCATCACCGCGCCATACCCGGCACCCTTGCCGACCAAACGCTCGTACGTGCGCTCCACGCCATTGGAGAAACGCAGTTTGAGTTCTTCGACGCAGAACAGGCGACTGGTGGCGACGATCTCGCGGGCAAGTACGGTGGGTTTCTGGCGCATGCAAAGCTCCTTGGCGTGAACGCGCTACTATAACGCGGCTTTCCCGATTGTTTATGTCGGATATCTTTCTACCGTTCGAGACGTTGCCATGCCTTCATTACCGTGGTCCGACATCGATACCGTTCTGCTGGACATGGACGGCACGCTGCTGGATCTGCACTTCGACAACCACTTCTGGCTGGAACACCTGCCCCAGCGCTACGCCGAGTTGCACGGGGTGAGCCGGGCGATGGCCGAGTTGGAATTGCAGCCACTGTTCAAACGCCACGCCGGCCAGTTGCAATGGTATTGCCTGGATTTCTGGAGTGCCGAACTGAAGCTGTCGGTGCGGGAGCTGAAACAGGAAACCGCCCATCTGATCGCCCTCCGACCGGACGCCGATACGTTTCTGGAGGCGATCAAACGGGCGGGCAAACGGGTGATCATGATCACCAATGCCCATCGTGACTCACTGTCGTTGAAGCTGGAGCGGATCGAACTGGCGCCTTATTTCGAACGGCTGATCAGCTCGCACGATTACGGTTTCCCCAAGGAGAACCCGCAATTCTGGGATGCGCTGCAGGCGGACATCGATTTTGATCCGGCGCGCAGCCTGTTTATCGATGACACCTTGCCGATTCTGCGCAGTGCGCGGGATTTTGGCGTGGCGCATTTGCTGGCGGTGAAAGAACCGGACAGCCGCAAAGGGCCGAAGGACACGGCTGAGTTTGCGGCTGTCGAAGATTATCGGGATTTGATTGCAGGGCTTTGATCTTTGTAGGAGCTGCCGCAGGCTGCGATCTTTTGATCTTGTTTTTAAAAATCAAAGTCAAAAGATCGCAGCCTTCGGCAGCTCCTACAGGGGTGTCGTGTTACTCAGGAATACGCAGGGTCTGGCCTGGGTAGATTTTGTTCACGTCCTTGAGGAGCGGTTTGTTGGCCTCGAAAATCTTGTTGTACTGGTTGGCATTGCCATACACAGCGAGGGAAATCGCGCTGAGGGTGTCGCCTTTTTTAACCACCACAAAACGCGCGGCGGCCACGACGGGCCCGCTCACGGTGATCTGATCATCAACGCTGCCCACGCCTTCAATGTTGCCCACCGCCAGCAGAATCTTCTCTTTCTCTTCCTGGCTCGCCACTTCACCGGTCACTGTGACCTTGTCACCGTCCACCGTCGCCTGCACATTCGGGTTACCCAGGCCAACCTTGCTAATGTGTTCCTTCAACTGCTCACCGGCATTGGCATTGCCGGGGGTCAGCAGGTCGAGCAGTTTTTCACCGGCTTCTTTGACAAAACTTAAAAGGCTCATCGTCTTCTCTCCATTGAATACAGGGTCAGTCGTCCAAGCCTAGACCACCCCGGACAAACACGATCCCAAGCCGACCAATGACCCTGCTTGTGCACACGGGTTAGAATCCCTCACCCCGCCAAGCCCAGGAGCGAAGATGGACATCAAGCAGCTGAAATTCCTCATCGCCCTCGACGAAACCCGCCACTTCGGCCAGGCCGCCGCGCGTTGCCACATCACCCAACCGACGCTGTCGATGCGCTTGCGCAATCTCGAAGAAGAACTCGACCTGCCGCTGGTCAACCGCGGCCAGCGCTTCGAAGGTTTTACCGCGCCGGGGGAGCGCGTTCTGGCGTGGGCGCGCTCGGTGATGGCGGCCTATGACGGTTTGCACGCGGAGGCGGCGGCGTGTCGTGGCAACCTGATCGGTACGTTGCGGCTCGGTGTGGTGCCGTTATCAAGCTTTGATCCGCTGCCGTTGATGCAACGCCTGCACGCTGCGCATCCGAACCTGCGTTTCGAGATGTCGGCACTCAGCTCCGAGCAAATCCTCGAACACCTGGCGAATAACCGCATCGACATTGGCGTGTCTTATCTGGATCGTCTGGATAATGAGCGCTTCGAGTCCCTCGCCTTCCATGAAACCCGCATGGGCCTGCTCTACGATCAACGCACCTTCACGTTCGGCGAGGCGCCGTTGAGTTGGGAGTCGCTGATCGAACTGCCGCTGGGCATGCTCACCAGCGGCATGCACTTTCGCCAGTCCATCGACCACAACTTCCACAGCCGTGGCCTGACGCCGCAACCGTTGCTGCAAACCGATGCCGTCCATCAATTGTTACAAGCCGTGCACGGCGGTTTTTGCTGCGCAATCATGCCGCTCGACGCTGGCCTGGAAAAACTCACCGATCACCTGCGTCTGCAACCCATCGAAAACGCTAGGACCCTCGCCCCGCTTGGCCTGATCATGCGTCGCGGCGCCCCGCGTTCAGCGCTCGCCGAGGCCTGTTTCGCGCTTTATCAGCAATCGCCAACGGCGACTTGATCGACGGCATCTATCGATAGATCGACACTAGCGATTAGACGCGACAACTTGCCGCGCCTAGTCTTAACGTTGATCAAACCGTCGGTGATGTCATGAACGCCAAGCGCCCAGCCTGCGCGGCGCCAGCACTCGAAACGCCCGCGCCAACCGCCAGCCAGACCTACAGTTACAGCGATTTACCCCGTGAGGAATCGGCCAGCACCGCGTTGGCCGAAGAAGTCGCGTTGGCGATCGCCTACAACGGCATCAGCCAAGCGGTGATGCTGGTGACGCCGACCGACCTTGAAGACTTCATCGTCGGCTTCAGCCTCGGCAGCGGCATCATCGAAGACGCTACAGACATTTACGACCTGCAGTTGACCGGCGCCGGGTCTGCGCAATACGCGCAAGTGACCATCGCCAACCGCGCGTTCTGGAACCTCAAGCAACAGCGCCGGCAACTGGCGGGCACCAGCGGTTGCGGATTGTGCGGTGTTGAAGCGGTGGAGCAGGCGCTCCCCGATCTCAAAGTGTTGGCGGGTGCGCCGTTGCCGCCGATTGAATGGCTCGACGGTTTGCGCCAACGCATCGGCGCGTTTCAGCCGTTGGGGCAGCATTGCGGCGCGGTGCATGCGGCAGTGTTCATGAACGCCAGCGGTGAATTGCTGCTCGGGCGCGAAGACATCGGCCGGCACAACGCCCTCGACAAACTGATCGGCGGCCTGATCCGCCAGAAGATATCCACAGACGGCGGGCTGGCGATTGTCACCAGCCGTTGCAGCCTCGAATTGATCCAGAAAGTTTTGCGTGCCGGCATCCAGACCCTGATCAGCCTGTCCGCACCCACGGGCCTTGCCGTGCAATGGGCTCGTCGACACAACCTCAATCTCATCCACCTGCCGCAGAAAAATGCGCCGCGGGTGTATAGCCCCGCGATGGAGAATCAAGCGTGAGCCAACATCATCAAGCCGACCAGAAACCTGTCCCGCGCTACAAGCCTTACAAAGGCGCCGCCGGCGGCTGGGGTGCCCTGATCAGTGTGGCCCAGGCCTGGTTGACCAGCGACAACGCGCTGAAAAACCTGCGCATGATGCTCAAGACCAACCAGAACGGCGGCTTCGATTGCCCGGGTTGCGCGTGGGGCGATTCGCCGGAAAGCGGCATGGTCAAATTCTGCGAAAACGGCGCGAAAGCGGTGAACTGGGAAGCGACCAAGCGCCGCGTCGATGCCAAATTCTTCGCCAAGCACAGCGTCACTTCGCTGCTGGAGCAGAGCGACTATTGGCTGGAATATCAGGGTCGTCTGACCGAGCCAATGGTCTACGACACCGAAACCGATCGCTACAAGCCAATCAGCTGGGACGGCGCTTACGCGCTGATCGCCAAACACCTGCAAAGTCTGCCGAGCCCGGATCTGGCCGAGTTCTACACCTCGGGTCGTGCCAGCAACGAAGCAGCGTATTTGTACCAACTGTTTGTGCGCGCCTACGGCACCAACAACTTCCCTGATTGCTCGAACATGTGCCACGAGGCCAGCGGTGTCGCGTTGGCGCAAAGCGTTGGCGTCGGCAAAGGCACCGTGACCTTCGACGATTTCGAACACGCCGACGCGATTTTCGTCTGGGGCCAGAACCCGGGCACCAACCACCCGCGCATGCTCGAACCCCTGCGTGAAGCGGTGAAACGTGGCGCGCAAGTGGTGTGCATCAACCCGCTGAAAGAACGCGGATTGGAACGTTTCCAACACCCGCAACACCCGATCGAAATGCTCACCAACGGCGACAAGCCCACCAACACTGCATATTTCCGCCCGGCACTCGGCGGCGACATGGCGGTGCTGCGTGGCATGGCCAAGTTCCTGCTGCAATGGGAGCGCGATGCGCAGAAGGCTGGCGAACCCGCCGTGTTCGATCACGACTTCCTCAATGCCCACAGCGCCAATGTGCTGGAGTACCTCGGTGTCGTCGATGACACGCCGTGGGAGCAAATCGTTGAGCAGTCCGGCCTGACTCTGGTCGAGATCGAGCAAGCCGCGCGCATGTACGCCAAAGGCAAGAACGTGATCATGTGCTGGGCGATGGGCATCACCCAGCATCGCCATTCGGTGCCGACCATCCAGGAAATCGCCAACCTGATGCTGCTGCGCGGCAACATCGGCAAACCGGGCGCTGGCCTGTGCCCGGTGCGCGGTCACAGCAACGTGCAGGGCGACCGCACGATGGGCATCAACGAGCGTCCGCCGGTGGCGTTCCTCGATTCGCTGGAACGTCGCTTCCAATTCAAGGTGCCGCGTCACAACGGTCACAACGTGGTCGAGGCGATCCACGCGATGGCCGAAGGTCGCGCCAAAGTCTTCATCGGCCTGGGCGGCAATTTTGCGCAAGCGACGCCGGACAGTCCGCGCACGTTCGAAGCGCTGAGCAATTGCGACCTCACCGTGCAGATCAGCACCAAGCTCAACCGCAGCCATTTGGCACACGGTAAAGACGCGTTGATCCTGCCGTGCCTCGGTCGTACCGACATCGACATCCAGACCGAAGGCCCGCAAGCGGTCACCGTCGAAGACTCGTTCAGCATGGTTCACGCCTCCAACGGCCAGTTGCAGCCGCTGTCGAACCAGATGCGCTCGGAACCATCGATCATCGCGGGCATCGCTGCCGCCACTCTGGGCAGCAAACCGGTGGACTGGAACTGGCTGGTGGCCGATTACGGGCGCATCCGCGAGCTGATCGCCGACACCATCCCGGGCTTCAAGGACTTCGCCGAAAAGGTCAAGAACCCGGGCGGTTTCTACCTCGGCAACAGCGCCGGCGCGCGCAAGTGGAACACGCCGTCGGCGCGCGCCAATTTCCGCGCGAACCTGCTGCCCAAAGACCTGGTGCACGAACGCACCCGCGCCACCGGCCAATTGCCGGATCTGATCCTGCAATCGATGCGCTCCCACGATCAGTACAACACCACGATTTATGGCCTCGACGACCGTTATCGCGGGGTGAAGGGCCAGCGTGATGTGTTGTTCGCCAACGAGGCCGACATCATCCGCCTGGGCTTCCGCCCGGGACAGAAGGCTGACATCGTTTCGCTGTGGGACGATGGTCGCGAGCGTCGGGTGAAGGGCTTTACGCTGTTGGCGTTTGATATCCCGGCGGGGCAGGCAGCGGCTTACTACCCGGAAGTGAATCCGTTGGTGCCATTGGAGAGCACCGGGGATGGCAGCCACACGCCGACATCGAAGTTCATTGCGATTCGGTTGGAAGCGGCGAGTGAGACAGGATTGATCATGGCCAAGTCGGCTTAACACAAGATCAAAAGATCGCAGCCTTCGGCAGCTCCTACAGGGATCAGTGTAGGAGCTGCCGAAG
>NZ_RWIM01000173.1 GCF_009764645.1 Pseudomonas sp. PB106 | reverse complement strand
CCTTCGCTGCGGGATCGATCCGGGCGCAGCGCCTACGGTTTGCTTCGCTGCACCTCCTCTCGCTGTGTTTGGCTGCGCCAAACGGTCGCTGCGCTCCCACGCCCGGATCAATCCCTCCACTCAGCCTTCCGACGTCGCCGGTGGATCAAAATCAAAATCAAGAGCAGCAGCCGAGCTAACGCTCATCCTGTTGAGTGGGGCGGCTGCGCCGCGATTCCATGTAGGAGCTGCCGCAGGCTGCGATCTTTTGATTGTAAGAGCTGGCTTGCCAGCGATGGCGGCCTACGAGCCGACCAATCTTTATCAGATGTATTCAATCCCTGTGGGAGCGAGCTTGCTCGCGAATGCGGCCTGACAAACCACATCGAACTACCAGAGCAATCTCCGTCTCTTTCTGTCTTTAAACGTAATCCTCAGAGTTCGTTTAAATTACACAAACCGTTACGCCACGAGCCCTACAACACCTTGCGCCGTTACCTACGCGTACGCCAGAATCCGCCGGCTTACACGACCATAGCGCGGGCTATATCGTTTCCCTGCCACTGCCCATCAGTGGTCGGGTTTAGTAGCCCGTATGGTTTTAGTAAGTGCATAGGTCCCATTAAGTCAGGCGCATTTGCCTGCACTCAATGGTGGCTGTGCTCAGGGCGCTTTCGAGCGCGCCGGTCTTGCTAATTCCTCCGGTCTACTAACCTGCGCACAGCCGCCACCCCTTCTTTTAGTAGAGAACGGTCGCGGCCCTTGTTCAGGAATTAGATATTTATGTTCAAAGCCACGCCAAACCCTCCGGGCACTGACGCAACCTCTCACGACCCAGTGCTTGAGTCTCAAAAGACAAAAGAAGCAACCGATCGCGCCCTCGACTACTACCTCCGACCCGAAGCACTGGCAGCCCCGCCAAGCTCGCCCAAGTTTCGCCCCGTCTATCTCGTCGACCCCACGCTGGATGACGAAACCCTGCTGGTCGAGGCGAGCGAGTCGCTTTCATACGCCCATGCCATGGCCGGCAATATCGCCAACTCAATCGGCGGCCCGGAGCGCAAACCGCTGCTGGCGCTGCAACAGGTGATCATGCTCAACGAACTGTTGGTCAATCGGCTGCTCGATAAGCTGAAGTTGCCTCAGTAATTTCGCCGGCTGTTATGGCCTCATCGCGAGCAGGCTCACTCCTACATTGGATCTGCGGTGATCACAGATTGTGAACCCGACAACGATTCCCTGTAGGAGTGAGCCTGCTCGCGATTACGGCCTGCCTGACTCAAAAAAGCCCAGATCAAAACAAAAAACCCGGAAGCTCTCGCTATCCGGGTTTTTTGTTACCGCCAGTTCAATCAGCGGTTAAACCGCTCCACCAACGAGTACTGCGTATTCGCCGTCTTGGTCAGCTCTTCACTCAACAACGCCGAGTTGTGCGCCTGTTCCGAGGTCTGATCCGCCAGCTCCGAAATATTGCTGATGTTGCGGCTGATCTCCTCAGCCACCGCACTTTGCTCTTCGGTCGCTGCAGCAATCTGCGTGGTCATGTCGGTGATGTTGGCCACCGCTTCGCTGATCCCGACCAAGGCCTGATCCGCTTCCAGCACTCGCGCCACACCTTCTTCGGCCTGGCGATGCCCGGCTTCCATGGTTTGCACAGCGCTGGATGCAGTCTGCTGCAGCTTGGCGATCAGGGCGTGAATCTGCCCGGTCGATTCGCTGGTGCGTTGCGCCAGTTGACGAACTTCGTCAGCTACGACGGCAAAACCACGGCCCATCTCGCCAGCACGCGCGGCTTCGATCGCGGCGTTCAGAGCGAGCAGGTTGGTCTGGTCGGCGATGCCTTTGATCACGTCGACCACACCGCCGATTTCGTCGCTGTCCTTGGCCAGTTGGGTCACGGTCAGGCCGGTTTCGCCGACCACCACCGACAAGCGCTGAATGGCTTCGCGGGTTTCCCCGGCGATGTCACGACCGCGACCGGTCAGGCGATTGGCTTCCTGGGTGGCGTCAGCGGTGCGCTGTACGTGGCTGGCGACTTCTTGCGTGGTCGCGGCCATCTGGTTGACGGCGGTGGCGACCTGTTCGGTTTCTACGCGCTGACGTTCCAGACCCGTAGAGCTGTTGTGCGCCAGAGCGTCGGACTGCTTGGCCTGATCGGTCAGGTGCTCGGCCGTGTCCTGCAGACGGGTCAGGCAGGTTTTCAGGCGCGCTTCCTGGCTGAGGATCGACATTTCCAGACGCGCCTGCGCACCACGGCTGTCGGTGTACATCTGCGCGATCAACGGGTCAGAGGTGGTCTGCTCGGCCAGGCGCAACAGACGCTTGAGCCCGCGTTGCTGCCATTGCAGGCCCATCAGGCCCAGCGGCACCGACAAACCGGCGGCCAGGGCGAAGCCCCACTGCGAGTTCAGGGTCGCGCCGATCACGAAGCTCAATTGACTGACCAGAATGAACGGCAGCCAGTCCTGCAGCACCGGCAGCCATTTATCGCTGGACGGGACCGCCGACTTGCCTTGGTTGATGCGTTGGTAGAGCGCTTCGGCGCGGCGGATCTGTTCGGCGGTGGGTTTGATCCGCACCGACTCGTAACCGACCACCTGATTGCCGTCGAACACCGGTGTCACATAGGCGTTAACCCAGTAATGATCACCGTTCTTGCAGCGATTCTTGACAATGCCCATCCATGGCAAGCCTTGTTTCAGTGTGCCCCACATGTGCGAAAACACCGCAGCCGGCACGTCAGGGTGACGGACCAGGTTGTGCGGCGCCCGGATCAGTTCTTCTCGCGAAAACCCGCTGATTTCGACGAACGCGTCGTTGCAGTAGGTGATCACGCCCTTGGCGTCGGTTGTGGAAATCAACCGCTGCTGAGCCGGGAAAGTCCGTTCGCGTTGTGTAATGGGCTGGTTGTTACGCATGGTTTTTCAATCCGCAAGGCTTTGAAAGGTTGTCGGCGCTGACAGCTTTTTATTGAAGTTTTTTTTCAATAATCGGCACAGCGTCGCAAAACGGCGCTTGCTTCAGCCGGCGAGCATCGGATAGGTGAACAGGCCGAAATGCAGCAGATTGAGGCCAAAATGCGTGGCGATTGCCGCGCCAAGTCCGCCAAAACGATAGGCCAGACCATAGCCGACACCCGCCAGCCCTGCCAGCAGCACCCAGGTCCAGCCAGCGCCGGCGTGCACCAGGCCAAAGATCAACGAGGCGAGCAGCAGCGCGAGGTTTTCACCGTAAGGCAGATGCTTGAAATGACGACTGAGGCCGCCCTGTATATAGCCGCGAAACAGCGCTTCCTCGACCAGCGTCACCAGCAGCAAATTGTTCAGCACCCACAGCCACGCCTGATCCGGCCATTTTGGCGCCCAGTCGATCACGCCGAGCAACAACGCGCCGCCGAGGGCGAGGATCGCGCTCAAAGTCAGTGCGAGGGCAGTGGCGTAGACCGTCAGCCGCAACGAACGCCGGGCGACAATCCACGGGCAGAGCAGCAACAGCCAGAAGCCTATCAGCGGTTTGTCGAGATTGAGGTACATCGAATACCGTACCGCGTCGTCGCTGAACCGTTGCGGATCAATCGCCCGGCCGTTGGCGAAGCCCGGCAGCCAATGCAGGGCCAACGCTACAGCGAGGACGATGAACAGGCCATGACCGAGGAAGCGCGCCACCGGCACTTTTTGCAGATGCACGGCGAAACCGGCGAACGCCAGCAGCGCAATGGAGATCAGTGCCAGCCAGCCGAGTTGGCCGAAACTCAGCGCCAAGCCGTAGCCGAGGCTGAGAAGTGCCAGATAGAGCCATGGCAACGCCTTCATCGAAAGTCCCTGTGCAAATTTTGTGGAAGGCTTTCTACACGGGTGGGGCCGGGGGGACAAGTGGAGGGGAGGGAGGAAACGGGGGCATCACACAAACCTGTGACCAACCTCGTTACCTGTGGGAGCTGGCTTGCCAGCGATGAGGCCTGCTCAACCGACATCTTCATCGACTGTTCTACCGCTATCGCTGGCAAGCCAGCTCCCACAGGGTTTTATGGGTGACTGAGGAATCAGCGCAGATTCAGTTTTGCCGCAGCTCGCTCGGTAATTTCCGTGCGCAGCTTCAGCGATGGCGCGGCGCGCAAACGAGCTTCATCGACAATCGCGCTCGGCGCGGTGTCCGGGTTACCCGAATCAAACGGCGGCGCCGGGGCATATTCCAATTGCAACTGGATCAGTTGCGCCGCGTCGGCACCCACCAACTCTTCAGCCAGCACCAGAGCGAAATCAATCCCCGCCGTGATCCCGCCGCCGGTAAACAGATTGCCGTCACGCACCACCCGATCCTTCACCGCGATCGCGCCCAGCGTCGGCAGCAGATCGTGATAAGCCCAATGCGTGGTCGCGCGTTTGCCCTGCAACAGACCTGCCGCGCCGAGCACCAGCGAACCGGTGCAGACGGAAGTCACGTAACGCGCCTGAGCGGCCTGACGCTTGATGAAGTCCAGTGTCACTTCATCCTCCATCAATGGCCCGACGCCACCGCCACCCGGCACACAGATCACGTCCAGATTGGGGCAATCCTCGAACGTGGTGGTCGGTTTCAGCAGCAGACCGGTGCTGGCGGTGACCGGCATCAAATCCTTCCAGATCAGATGTACCTGCACGCCCGGCAACGAGGCGAGCACGTCATAAGGCCCGGTCAGGTCGAGTTGCTGAACCTGGGGAAACAACAGAAAACCGATCTGCAGCGTCATCGTTCTTACTCCATGAAAAGGGGTGGACGGCTTCACTGTAGGCGCGTAGGTTCTGGCGCATACGCCAATAACCCCACGAATTACGCCAAATGCCCAAAGCCATTCACGTACTCGCGTTTGCCAACATGCAGATCCTCGACGTCACCGGGCCGTTGCAGGTGTTCGCCTCGGCCAACGACCTCGCCCGGCAGCGCGGCTTGCCGATGCCTTATGCGCCGAGCGTGATTGCCAGCGGTGGCGGGGCGGTCATGTCGTCGGCAGGCTTGGCGGTGTTGGCCGAGCCTTTACCGCACGCGGCCAGCGATACGTTGATCATTGCCGGTGGCTGGGGCATTTATCCTGCCGCTGAAGATGTGTTGTTGGTGGATTGGGTGCGCGAACACGGCGCCAAATGTCGACGTGTGGCTTCGGTCTGCACCGGCGCGTTTCTGCTGGCCGCCAGTGGCTGGCTCGACGGCCGCCGCGTCGTCACCCACTGGACCCGGTGTGAACAACTGGCGCAGCAACACCCGAAACTGCAAGTCGAGGCCAATCCAATTTTCATCAATGACGGCCCGGTCTGGACCTCGGCAGGTGTCACCGCCGGCATCGATCTGGCTTTGGCGATGGTTGAAGAAGATCTGGGCAGCGACATCGCACTGGATGTCGCCCGCCATCTGGTGGTGTTCCTCAAACGCCCGGGCGGGCAATCACAGTTCAGCGTGACCTTGTCGCTGCAGAACCAGGGCAATCGCTTTGATGAGTTACATGCGTGGATCGCCGAGAACCTCACCTGCGACCTCGGCGTCCCGACCCTTGCCGAACAAGCCGGCATGAGCGAACGCAGTTTCGTCCGCCACTACCGCGCCGACACCGGCCAGACCCCGGCGCGGGCGATCGAACTGATCCGCGTCGAAACGGCGCGGCGCTTGCTCAGTGATACCGGTCTGCCGGTCAAACGCATCGCCGCCAATTGCGGGTTTGGCAGTGAAGAGACGCTGCGGCGCAGTTTTCTGCGGGCGATTGGCGTGACACCGCAGGCGTATCGGGAGCGGTTTTCGGTCGGCGTTGCGACAGATTCACTCATTTCCTGATGCTTTCCTGCGGAGCTTCTTCAGGCATGTTGTGACCGACCCCGTCCAGCACAATGGCATTCGAAACCCTGGCTCATCCGATAGACTGCGCGAGCCTGTCGCCGACTCACTTCAAGGACGATGCATGTCATTCAAACCGTTGGTTGTATTGCTGGTCATGGTCACGCTGCTGGCCGGCTGCATTTCACAACCGCCGCCATTACCGGACACGCCGCAGCGCCATGAATTGATGGAGCGCATTTTTGCCAAATCCACGATCGTGGTGTCGCTCAAGCAAATTGATGCCGACGCCGCTGCCCATCCAGAAAAGCAGCCGCCTCCGGTTAGCGCGGATGAAGCGTTGGCGACGCAAAAGAAAGAGATGAATGTCGACCTGCCGGCCGCCTATTGGCAGCAGCGGCGTGAATACCTCGTCCAGTTCCTGGACGCCAAAGAAAAAGGCATGGCCGCCGGCATGGCGACCTATAAAGAGAAATACTTCGACCAGTTGTCGCGAGCGCAAACACCTATGCTTGCGGCACTGGCCAACGCGCCACGCATGGACGCGATGCCGCAGTTGCCATTGGTGTTGCCGAACGATCGACAACTCGCTTTCGTCTACATGATTACGATGGCGGAAGTGGCTTTTGCGCAGATCAACAAGTACACCCAAGACATGATCGACTTGGACGCGCAATACAACGTGTGTGCGAAGACCAAGGATTGCTTCCGTCCGGACTGGCGCACCGCAGACGCTAAACCTCCGCTTCCGTAACCTGGTTGAAATACTTGCTCCGATCCGGCGTAAACGTCACGACCATCTTCGTCCGCGAACAGGTCAGGGAACGCTCCTGGCTCAAATCGATATCCAGATCCTCGCCACGCAAGCCTTGCCACTGCGCCAGGTATTTCAACGAGCCGTACTTTTCGTTTTTCTTCAGGCTGCGGCTCACGCCACCTTTCCAGCCGAGCACTGGCAGTTCGTCGGCGATGCAGCTTTGGGCGAGATCGGGGAAACGGGCGGCGCGCTGGCGGCCGATTTCCCAGCATTTGATCAGGCCCTTGTCGGCGGCTTCCCAGAGTTGGGCGCGGGTCAGGCCGGTGCGAAGAGGGGAGTCGATGCTGCGCTGGATGTGCTGGGGCATTCTGGTTCCTTGAATTCGGGTTTTGTGGACAGCTCCGCTGTGCCCGTTGACGAGGATGGTAGGGGCGGATGTCACTACTGGCAACAAGGTATTTCAGGGTGTAAGTGCAAGTTGCAGGGGGGGACTCGCTGCTCGAATTTTGAGCGTTTGTAAGCCATTGCCGCGCAGACGGGGCTTTCGCGCCAGTACGCGTAAGCGGGGGCCTGGTTTTGCGCGGCGGCTCCGGAAACTTCCCACAACCTTTGACGACAATTACGGCTGCCACTCACTCTTTTCCCCACTCAAGCGCCGATCCAGGAAGCTCGCGGCACTGATCAGCGCCAGATGCGTCAGCGCTTGTGGCGTATTGCCCAAATGCCGGCCATGGCTGTCGAACTCCTCGGCGTACAGACCCAGTGGATTAGCGTAGCGCAGCAATTGCTCGAACTCCAGATGAGCCTTTTCCACTTGGCCGGCGCGGGCCAGGCATTCGACGTACCAGAACGAGCACGCGGCGAACGCGCCTTCGGTGCCGGACAGGCCGTCGATATTGGCGTCATCATTGCGATAGCGATAAACCATGCCATCGCGCACCAAAGTCTTTTCGATGGCCGCAAGGGTCGACAGCCAGCGCGGGTCCTTGGCGCTGACGAAACGCACCAGCGGCATCAGCAGCATCGAGCCGTCGAGCGCCGTGCCACCCTTGTACTGGACGAAATGACCACGTTCTTCGTTCCAGAAGTTGTCCCAGATGTCGGCGTAAATCGCTTGTCGGGTCTGGTCCCACTGCGCGAACGGGGCGGGCAGCGAACGCTTGGAGGCCAAACGAATGGCCCGGTCCAGCGCCACCCAGCACATCAGCCGCGAATGCAGAAAATGATGCTGCTCACCGCGCATTTCCCAAATGCCTACGTCCTTGGTCTGCCACGTCTCACAGACTTGGTCGACCACTTCGCGCACATGTTTCCAGCCTTCGTGGGAAATTGCGTCGCCGTATTTATTGACCAGGTACACGGCGTCCATCAACTCGCCGAAGATGTCGAGTTGGACTTGATCGTAAGCACCATTGCCGATGCGCACCGGTTGCGCACCACCGTGACCGGACAGGTGGGTCAACTCGGTTTCCGGCAATTCCTGCTGTCCGTCGATGGCGTACAAAATATTCAACTTCATCGGCTTGCCGCAGCAATCGCTGACCCGCCCGCGTAACCAGCCCATGTAGGCGTTGGCTTCGCCGACAAAGCCCAGGCGCATGAACGCGTACACCGTGAACGACGCATCGCGGATCCACGTATAGCGATAGTCCCAATTGCGTCCGCCGCCAGGCGTTTCCGGCAGGCCGAAGGTGGCGGCGGCGAGGATCGCGCCGTGTTTGCGCGACGTCAGCAGTTTCAACGCAAGGGCTGAACGGTTGACCATTTCGCGCCAGCGTCCGCGATAGATCGACTGGCCGACCCAGTCGCGCCAGAACTTCAATGTGCGTTGCATGCACAGTTGCGCGGCGCCTTCTTCGAAGCGCGGATCGTCTTCGCCGCCGAGCATGAACGCGGCGGTCTGATCCTGTTTCAAGGTAAACGACGCCACTGCCGCCTCGGCATCAATGTGCAACGGCTGATCCGAGGTCAAACGCATCGAGGGCTGGCCATCGGCACTGAAAATCACCGCTTGCTGGTCCATCCGCGCACGGGTGTCGGCGCGGGCGTAGTCATGGCGCACGGCGCAACACACATGGAAAGTTGCTTCGCCGCTGACCACGCGAACCCGGCGCATCAGCAGCGGCAAGTCGTCTTCGTTATCGGCCACCGGCAGCAGATCAGTGATTTCGACCACCGCGCGTTCGCTCAGCCAACGGGTTTGCAGGACGTTGGTGTCGGGCAGATAGATTTGCTCGCGGCGCGCATCGGGCAAGTCCGGCGCCAACTGGAAAATCCCCGCGTCGGGCGTGTCCAGCAGCGAACAGAAAATCGACGGACTGTCGAATTCCGGCCAGCAGAAAAAATCGACGCTGCCGTGATCGTTGACCAGTGCTGCGCTGCGCATGTCGCCAATGATGCCGTGGGCATCGATCGGGCTTTGTCGTTCCAGGTGATGCTCAGCCATTGCCGCGAAACTCCGGATAGAGGCTCATGCCGCCGTCGATGAACAGGGTGGTGCCGACGATGTAGTCGGAGGCGTCGGAGGCGAGAAACACGACCGCGTTGGCGACGTCTTCGACATCACCGATGCGGCCATAGGGGATCAAGTCCAGCAGCTTTTCGCCGGCAGCGCCTTCGGTGGCGTCCTTATTGATTGCTGTGCGAATCGCCCCCGGCGCAATGCCGTTAATGCGAATGCGTTGATGGCTGACTTCTTGGGCGAGGGTCTGCATCAATTGATCGACGCCGCCCTTGGACGCGGCGTAATTAACGTGCCCGGCCCAGGGAATGCGCTGGTGCACCGAACTCATGTGAATGATCTTGCCCGCCGCACGGGACACGCCTTCGCGAATGCCCTGGTGATTGAAGATGCGCAGGGCCGCACGGGCGCAGAGAAATTGGCCGGTGAGGTTGACGCCGATCACCGCGTTCCAGTCGTCGAGGGTCATGTCCATCGCCGCCGCGTCTTTCTGCATCCCGGAATTGGCGATCAGAATGTCCAGTGAGCCAAAGGCGTCGAGGGTCTGCGCGAACAGTCGTTCGACTTCATCTTCTTTCGAAACATCGGCACCGACGGCCAGCGCTTGCCCACCGTCAGCGATGATCTGCCGTGCCAACGCTTCAGCCGGTTCGGCCTGACGGTTGTAGTTGATGACCACGGCGGCGCCGGCGGCGGCCAGGGCTTTGGCGGCGGCATGGCCGATGCCGGAACTGGCGCCGGTGATCAGGGCTACTTGTCCTGTGAGGGAGATTTGCATGCAGGGTCGCGCCTTGAGTCGAGGACTTATCTAGCTGACTGACAGGCGGCGACGAGAGTTCATCCGTAATCATGAAAAGTTCGACACCTTCACACCTGATAACGGCCACTGGTGCGA
The DNA here is from genome assembly GCF_009764645.1 of Pseudomonas sp. PB106. Lineage (GTDB taxonomy): Bacteria > Pseudomonadota > Gammaproteobacteria > Pseudomonadales > Pseudomonadaceae > Aquipseudomonas. The sequence continues at coordinate 20,090 of NZ_RWIM01000173.1, read as the reverse complement.
TGCCATTCGACATTGCCGGCCAGCCAGCTCTTGATTCCTCGCAAATAGCGTTTGAGCAGCGGCGATGCGCCCGGCAATACGGCCAGCTCTGCGGCTTCATACAGATGCATGATCTCGTCATGGACAGCGGCGCTTTGCGCCATGGCCTGTTGCGGCGAGCATTGCTGCTCACGCATCAGCAGCAACGGTAAATTGAAATCACCAATCCCGGCCTGCTGTTCCTTCAGCGCCGAAAACAGGTCGTTGGCAATGATCGTGGCGCTGGCAGCCAGTGTCGTCACCCGCCGCACTTGCGGTGCGCTGTAGACATTGGCGGGCAATTCATAGCCACCGACAATGTCGACGAGCGACAGGCATGGGAGGAAACTGTTGACCTGGCGGTGGGCGAGGTACTCCCAGAGCGCCGGCGCGAGGCCTTCGATGCGCCAGGCGGCTTCGGCTGTCATGGTCACGAACATGGCGATGATTTCATGGCGTACGCGTGCGACCTGGGCAGGTTTCGCGAAGGCCTCCACCCGCGCCAGATAGGCCTGCAGTGCGACCAATACCGGATCGCCACACAAGGCCTGTGCCAGACCAGGCCGAAACCGTTCGCTCAAATAAACCGGTTCCAACGCGGCCAGCGCGACGGACAGGCGCGGGCCGACCAGTTTGGGCTCAGACCCGGTTCTCTCATCATCACAGTAGTAATCATCGACGGCGAACAGCGCGGCAACACATTGCGCTGCCAGCAACACACGATCCGGATCCTCCGTGTCGGTATGGCACAGCATGGCGAAGCGCCCAAAGCCCATCGCACGGACTTTTTCGAGTTGGCCCGGAAAGATCCCGACCTGCTCGATCCATGGCATGAGCTGTTCATCCACTGCCTCGGCCAGCGCAGCATCGACCCGAAAGGGAGCAGGGCAGTACAACGGTGGGACGGCCCAGGGCGTAGCTATACGAACAACCGTTCGCGGCGGCGATGAGGGTGCAGCGGTGCGCGCGCGCACTGCCTCGAACCAGCCTCGCACCCCCTCTATCCCGAACTGTTCGAACATCCGCCGAAACCAGACCGTGAAGACGTTGGGCGTCTGCTCGATGCGCTCGGCGATTTGCGGTAGCGCCAGCCACTCCCAGCTTTCGGCTTCATCAGGGTTGGCCACCGGATCGGTCTGACTGATACCAGCAAACACATGATCGAATTCATGCTCGATCAGTTGATCGGACACTTGCTCGTGGTAGAGCATCGAGGCGACTTTGTGCAGCTTGCAGGACATGCCCATTTCTTCCTGCAATCGACGGTTGGCAGCGACTGCCGTCCGTTCGCCCGCGCGAGGATGCCCGCAGCAGGTGTTGGTCCATAAACCGCCGGAATGATATTTGCCCAACGCGCGTTGCTGCATCAGCAGCCGGCCCTGCGGATCGAACAGCAGAATGGAAAACGCCCGATGGCGCAGGCCCTGGTGATGCACTTGCATCTTTGCGGCCACGCCGGTCTGGCGATCCTTGGGTGAGACGAGAATGAGCTGTTCTTCCATGGCATGGCTCCCGAGCGTATTCGCTGGCGGACAGTGCCCAAGCGCAATTGCCTGGTCATCAGGAGTCCTGCGCAGTTGAGCGAAGGTTTGATGAAAACGCGTGTGGCGAATAAAGGCACCTGTCAGACCTGACAGGTCAGCGTGGTTTTCGACGAATGGTCGTCGTGGTTCGAAGGTTGGCGGCAATCTCGGCTGGGTCAGGTATCGGTCGTAAACGAATGAGTCGAACCGCAGGCTGGTGGTCGCGCACCTTCACATTCCACCAACAATTGTGCGCTTTGCGACCTGCAAGCCTTGTGGCGATGGCGCTGATCGAGCGTATGCCGCCGGCCAAGTTGACTGAAGGCCTGACCTGGCTGGTGACGGGATTGAGTATTGGCGTGGCAATTGGTGCGGCGGGCTCCGGCGCGCTGGTCGATGCTTATGGTGCGCGCAGCGGGTTCTGGCTGGCGATTGCGGCTGGCGCTGTAGTGCTGAGCTCGGCAATACAGAGTTACCGCCATCTCAAGTAGGAGCTGCGGCACGCTGCGATCTTTTGATCTTGATCGTTAAAGTCAAAAGATCGCAGCCTCGTTTCACTCGACAGATCCTTCAAAGGTGAGGGGGCGACTGTTTACCAACCCCGTCCCGAATTCACCCAGAAATTCACTGACAGTGAAGTCGACACCGACTCCACCTGATGGAACCAGCCCTCCGGCAAGAACAGCAAATCCCCAGCCTCTAGCGTCACTCGCAAAAACGTCACGTCGCGGGCCTTGGGAAAGCGCTGATAATCCGGCGCCTCCGGGTTGAAATCGCAGCCATCCAATCCACCCTCCGGTGCTGTCGACCACGTGCCTAGCGCCTCGCGATGATGCGGCGCGGCCAGGGTGAAGGTCTTCTGTCCCCAGACCTGCGCGAACAAGTTATCGGTGTCGTCGCGGTGCAGCGGCGTCAGCGTGCCCTTGGGCCCGATCCAGATTCGCGGCGGGATGAATAACGAGGCGTCGAAGTAGGCCGGGTATTTGATCTGTTGCATCAACTGCGCCGGCAGGATGTTGTTGCCCATGTAGGCGGGTGGTTCGCCATTCGTACCTTTGATCGCCGGTTGATCCAGCGAGGCGATGAAGTCGGCCATCGACGTCGAACGAAAATCCCGTTCGGTGGAAAAGGTTTTCTTCACGTAATCACCATGGCGGGTGATGCCTTGCAACTCGGCAAAATGCACCAGCGATTCTTCGCGGCTGAGTTTGAACAGCGGCCAGTCCTGCAGGGCGTCGCGGATGACCACGGGAACGCCGTTGGGCAAGTAACGGCTTTGAAACTCCATCAGTGACATCTCATTGCGTGATCGCCGCTCGACCACGGTTTGCGTCGGCAGGCTGGCGGTAATCTTTTCGCTGAAACGCGGCGGGGTCGGATAACGCTTGTTCATGTCGACCTTTTCCATCCCGCCGCCGCCCTGGCGGGCGTGGTCGATGATTTGCGGCAGCATCGTCGCCAGGCCCATGTTGCCGCCGATTTTCAAGCGCGCGCTGGCGAACAGTTCTTCGACGTTGGCGATGCCGGCCATGATCGCGAGGAAATCGCTCTCGGCGACTTCAATCGTCACATCCGGGCTGGCGTGGCGGCCTGCTTCGGTACGAGTGCCTGCGCCGATTTGCGACCAATAGGCCTGCTGAGGGCCAAAGATGAATTGGAAAATGCCTTCGATACCGACGGCATCTGCGTTGGCGAACAGTTTGCCCAGAATGCTCTGCAGGTCCACGGTGCTTCCTCTTTATTGGTTTTGTCCTGAACAGTTAACGAGAGCTTGCCGGCGGAAATTACAGCGCACGGACTAATTTACACCCGGGCGCAACCGTTCTCTTCTACAGATAACTTTCGAGGAACGCATGGTGACCAAGCTGACCCTGCTGTGCCTGCCGTACTCCGGCGCCAGTGCCATGGTCTACAGTCGTTGGCGGCCGAAAATGCCGCAATGGTTGCACTTGCAACCGGTGGAGTTGCCGGGTCGCGGCGCGCGTTTCGGCGAGCCGCTGCACACCGATATGCGCGTACTGGCGATGCAGTTGGCCAAGGAGCTGCGCCCGGCTCTCAAAGCGCCTTATGCCTTGTTCGGGCACAGCCTGGGCGCGCTGCTGGCCTGCGAGATGGCCCATGCCTTGCGCGCATTGGGTTGCCCGGAGCCTGTGGCGTTGTTCGCCTCGGGAACCGCGGCGCCGACGATGCGGGCCGACTATGATCGGGGTTTTGCCGAGCCCAAGAGCGACGCAGAGTTGATCGACCAGTTGCGCACTCTCAACGGTACCAGCGAAGAGGTGCTGGCCAATCAGGAGCTGATGAGCCTGACTCTGCCGATCCTGCGGGCTGATTTTCAGTTATGCGGCAAATTCCAGCCGGTGCAGCGACCGCAGCTCAGCTGTCCGGTGCATGTGCTCGGTGGCAAGGCTGACCGCGCCACCACCGAGCAACTGATCGGCTGGAGCAAGGAAACCCGTGGCAGTTTCTCGGTGGACATGCTCGCCGGCGGCCATTTCTTCATCCACGAGCACGAAGCCAGAGTACTCAAGGTGATCAAGGATCAGTTGGACGTGCATCACCGCCGGCACGCCATGGTCGCAACGGCCTGAACACTGCGCGGCGCCCTCGTGCAGGAGTTGCCGCAGGCTGCGATCCTTTGATCCTGGGCTTTCAAACAGGATCAAAAGATCGCGGCCTCGTTTCACTCGTCAGCTCCTGCAGGGGTTGTGTTGACGACAGATAACCCTCGTTATGCCTCCCGCCTGATAGTTGTTCTCAATCGCTAATTTTTCCGCTTTGCATTCGTTTTATAGGGACGACGTGCCTTTGTGCTTCCTGCCTACTGATCCGGATGCTAAGAAATGAATGCTGAAGACTCCTTGAAACTCGCTCGCCGGTTTATCGGGTTGCCCCTGGAAAAGCGCCAGATGTTCCTTGCGGCCTTGCACAAGGAGGGCGTTGATTTCGCCCGGTTCCCGATCCCCGAGGGTGTCGAGGCCCCCGACCGGCAGGCGCTGTCCTATGCCCAACAGCGCATGTGGTTTCTCTGGCAGTTGGACCCACAGAGCGGCGCCTACAACCTGCCGGGCGCGGTGCGCCTGACCGGTCGTCTGAGCCTGGCGGCACTCGAGGCCGCGTTCGCCAGCCTGGTAGCGCGTCACGAAACCCTGCGCACAGTGTTCCAGCGCCAGGCCGATGACAGCCTGCTGCAAGTGCCGGCGCATGCGCCGCTGATCATCGAACACGTAAATTTCAGTGCATTGCCGAGTACCGAGCGCGAGCTGGCAGTGGCCGAGGCTGCGCAACAACAATCGCTGCTGCCGTTCGATCTGGCGGTCGGTCCGCTGTTGCGGGTCAAGCTGCTCAAACTCGCCGAGCAAGAACACGTGCTGCTGCTGACCTTGCATCACATCGTTTCTGACGGCTGGTCGATGAACGTACTGATCGACGAATTCATTCGTTGCTATGACGCCCATGAAGCCGGTCAGTCGCCGCAGTTGGCGCCCTTGCCGATCCAGTACAGCGACTATGCGCTGTGGCAGCGCCGCTGGCTCGAAGCCGGTGAGCAGACGCGCCAACTGGAATATTGGCAAGCACAACTGGGCAGCGAGCATCCGGTGCTGGAACTGCCGACCGATCACCCGCGACCGGCAATGCCGAGCAACCAGGGCACCCGTTACGAATTCGCCGTCGACTCGGCACTCGCCGAGCAACTGCGCAGCGCGGCCCAACAACACAACATCACCTTGTTCATGTTGCTGCTCGGCGCCTTCAATGTGCTGTTGCATCGTTATACCGGGCAGTCCGATATACGCGTCGGCGTACCGATCGCCAACCGTAACCGTGGTGAGATCGAAGGCTTGATCGGCTTCTTCGTCAACACCCAAGTGTTCCGCAGCGAACTCGATGGCCAGACCCGCATTGCCGATTTGCTGCGCGCGGTCAAAGAGACCGCGCTCGGCGCCCAGGCTCATCAGGACTTGCCGTTCGAACGACTGGTCGAAGCACTGAAGCTGGAGCGCAGCCTCAGCCATACGCCGCTGTTCCAGGTGATGTACAACCACCAGCCGCAAGTCGCCGACATCAGCACCGTCAGCACCGCCTCCGGCCTGGAGCTGGGGGTAATCGAGTGGCAGGGCCGCACCACTCAGTTCGACTTGACCCTGGATACCTACGAAAAGGCCGGCAAGTTGCACGCCGCGCTGACCTACGCCAACGATCTGTTCGAGCCGCAGACCATCGAGCGCATGGCGCAACACTGGCTCAATCTGCTGCGTGGCATGGTCGAGGACAGCGCGCAGCGCATCGCTGATCTGCCGTTGCTGGAAGCTGCCGAATATCAACGTATCGTTCATGACTGGAACCGCGTTGACGTCGCCCAGGCAGACGCTGCGTGCATCCATCAATTGATCGAACAACAAGTCGCCGCTCAGCCACAGGCGCAGGCCGTGACCTTCGGCGAGCACGCGTTCAGCTACGCCGACATCGATGTGCGGGCCAATCGCCTGGCGCACAAGCTGATCGAATGCGGCGTCGGCCCGGAAGTGCGCGTCGGCGTGGCCATGCAGCGTTCCGAGCAGTTGCTGGTGGCGCTGTTGGCCGTACTCAAGGCAGGCGGTGCTTACGTGCCGCTGGATCCTGATTACCCGGCCGACCGCGTGGCCTACATGCTTGAAGACAGCCGCGCGAGGGTGCTGTTGACCGAGCGGGCCGTGGCCGCCAACCTCAGCGTCGGTGCCGGCACGCAGGTGTTGTTGCTCGACGACATCGACGCGCAACTGGCCGCTTTCGCGCACACCGCGCCGGTCACCGCCGTTACTGCGGACAACCTTGCCTACGTGATCTACACCTCCGGTTCGACCGGCAAGCCGAAAGGCGTAGCCATCGCGCACCGCAACGTACAGGCGCTCATTGAATGGTCGCGCAGCGTCTACAGCCGCGACGATATTCAAGGGGTGCTGGCCTCGACCTCGGTGTGCTTCGACCTGTCGGTGTGGGAGTTGTTTGTCACCCTGGCCAACGGGGGCTCGCTGGTGATTGCGCGCAATGCGCTTGAGTTGCCACAACTGCCGGCGCGTGATCAAGTTCGCCTGATCAACACCGTGCCATCGGCGATCAATGCCTTGCAGCGTGACAACGCCATCCCGGCCAGCGTGCGGATCATCAATCTGGCGGGTGAGCCGCTGAAACAGAGCCTCGTCGAGGCGCTGTACCAGCAGGCCAGTGTCGAACATGTCTACGACCTGTACGGCCCGTCGGAAGATACCACTTACTCCACCTGGACCCGCCGTGAAGCGGGTGGCGCAGCCAATATTGGCCGGCCATTGACCGGCACCACCAGCTACCTTCTCGACGCGGATCTGCAACCGGTGCCACAAGGCGTTGCCGCCGAGTTGTATCTGGCCGGCGCGGGTATCACTCGCGGTTATCTGGGACGTGCGGCGATGACCGCCGAGAAGTATGTGCCAAATCCGTTCGCCGGCAACGGTGAGCGCCTGTATCGCACCGGCGACCTGACTCGCTACCAGATCGATGGCGCATTGCGATACGTCGGGCGTATCGACCATCAGGTTAAAGTGCGCGGTTTCCGTATTGAACTCGGCGAAATCGAAGCACGCCTGTTGCAGCAAGATGAAGTCCGCGAGCTGGCGGTGCTGGCACAGGAAGGCGCCAGCGGTCAGCAACTGGTGGCGTACATTGTGCCGAGTGACGTCAGCGTGCTGGCGGCCGACGCCGATGCCCAGGCGAGCCTGCGCGAAACGCTGAAAGCGGCACTGCGTCAGCATCTGCCCGATTACATGGTGCCGGCGTACCTGCTGTTCCTTGAGCAGTTGCCGCTGACCCCTAACGGTAAACTCGATCGCAAGGCCTTGCCGGCGGTCGATGGCAGCCAGCAGCAGCGCGAACACGTTGCGCCGCGCAGCGCCATGGAAAAGGCCTTGGCGGCGATCTGGCAGGACGTGTTGTCGATTGATAACGTCGGCCTCGAAGACAACTTCTTCGAACTGGGCGGCGACTCCATCGTCTCGATGCAAGTGGTCAGCCGCGCACGTCAGGCCGGGATCGTGCTCAGCCCCAAAGAACTGTTCCAGTACCAGACCGTCCGTAGCCTGGCGCAAGTCGCCCGACGGGGTGAACAGAACCTCATCGATCAAGGCCCTGCCGTCGGCGCGGTGGCGTTGGCACCGGTGCAACAGTGGTTCTTCGAACAAGCCATCCCGCAGCGTCAGCACTGGAACCAGTCGTTGCTGCTGCAACCGCAGCAAGCCATCGATGCGTCGGCGCTGGATCGCGCACTGAAGCAATTGCTCAGTCATCACGACGGTCTGCGTCTGCGTTTCGAGCATCAGGCCGATGGCTGGCAGCAGGCATACGCAGCTGTTTCCGAGCAGTCGGTGCTGTGGCAGCGCGATGCGCAGTCGCTTGAACAACTCAATGCGCTGTGTGATGAAGCGCAGCGCAGTCTGGATCTGAGCAATGGGCCATTGTTGCGCGCATTGCTGGTGAGCCTGGCTGACGGCACTCAACGTGTGTTGCTGGTGGCCCATCACTTGGTCATCGACGGTGTGTCGTGGCGCGTGTTGCTGGAAGATCTGCAGCAGGCGTACACCGACACTGTGAAGGGCTCGGTGGCGACGTTGCCGGGCAAGACCAGTTCGTACCAGCACTGGGTCGCACGCTTGCAGGAATATCTGCCAGCCTTCACTGAAAGCCTTGATTACTGGCAGGCGCAACTGCGCGATACGGCGGGTGGCGAGTTGCCGTGCGAGCGTCCGGAGGGCGCCCTGGAAAACCGCTTCGAGCAAAAAATCGAGCTGAAACTCGACGCCGAACAAACCCGCAAACTACTGCAGCAGGCGCCAGCGGCGTATCGCACTCAGGTCAACGATCTGCTGCTGACCGCGCTCGCCCGCGTGGTGTGTCGCTGGAGCGGCCAGGCCAGCACCCTGATTCAACTGGAAGGGCACGGCCGTGAAGACCTGTTCGCCGACATCGACCTGACCCGCACGCTTGGCTGGTTCACCAGCCTGTTCCCGGTCAACCTGATGCCGACGGACAGCCTCGGCGCGTCGATCAAAGCCATCAAGGAACAACTGCGCGCCGTACCGCATAAAGGCTTGAGCTATGGTGCCCTGCGTTACCTTGGCGATGCAGCGACTGCCGCGACATTGGCGGGCGAGGCGAAGCCGCGTATCACCTTCAACTACCTCGGTCAGTTCGACCGTCAATTCGATGAGTCGGCATTGTTCGTGCCGTCCAGCGAAGGCAGCGGCGCGGCGCAGGACGCGTCGGCGCCACTGGCCAACTGGTTGACTGTCGAAGGGCAGGTGTACGGTGGCGAGCTGTCGATGAATTGGGGTTTCAGCAGCCAGATGTTCGACGCGGCGACCGTGCAGCAACTGGCTGACCACTATGCCAGCGAACTCAACGCCCTGATTGACCACTGCTGCGCGTTGCAAGTGCCGCAAGCGACGCCGTCGGACTTCCCGCTGGCCCAGATTACTCAGGCGCAACTCGATGGTTTGCCGGTTCCGGCCGGTCAGCTCGACGATCTTTATCCGCTGTCGCCGATGCAGCAGGGCTTGCTGTTCCACACCCTGTACGAGCAAGCGGCAGGTGAGTACATCAACCAGTTGCGCGTCGACGTACAGGGCATCGACCCGCAACGTTTCCGTGATGCCTGGCAAGCCACTGTCGATGCCCAGGACATTCTGCGCAGCGGTTTTGTCTGGCAGGGTGAGCTGGCGCAACCACTGCAGATCGTCCACAAACACGTGCAGTTGCCGTTTACCGCACTCGACTGGCGCGAGCGTGACGATCAACCGCAAGCTCTCGCAGCGCTGGCTGAGGCCGAGCGTCAGCAGGGCTTTGATCTGACCTGTGCACCGTTGCTGCGTCTGGTGCTGGTGCAGACCGGTGCCGAGCAATGGCACCTGATTTACACCCATCACCACATCCTCATGGACGGCTGGAGCAACTCGCAGTTGCTCGGCGAAGTGTTGCAGCGCTACAGCGGCCGCATTCCTGCCAATGCCGGTGGGCGTTATCGTGATTACATTGGCTGGCTGCAACTCCAGGACGGGCAACTGAGCCACGACTTCTGGAACGCACAACTGGCCGCACTGCAAGAGCCGACCCGACTGGCTCGCGTGGCCTCGGGCAGCGACAGCCAGAGCGGTCACGCTGATCACTTCGTGACCCTCGACGTGCCGCGCACCCAGGCGCTGGAAGCGTTTGCCCGTCAGCAGAAAGTCACCGTCAACACCTTGGTGCAAGCGGCATGGCTGCTGTTGCTGCAACGCTACACCGGCCATGAAACCGTGGCGTTCGGCGCGACCGTGGCCGGGCGTCCGGCGGACCTGCCGGGCATCGAGCAGCAGGTCGGTCTGTTCATCAACACCTTGCCGGTGATCGGCGCACCGCGTCCGGATCAATCTGTCGGCCAATGGCTGCAAGCGGTGCAGGCGCAAAACCTCAGCCTGCGCGATTTCGAGCACACGCCGCTGGCGGACATTCAGCGTTGGGCCGGGCAGGGCGGTGAAGCGCTGTTCGACAACATTCTGGTGTTCGAGAACTATCCGATTGCCCAGGCCCTGCAACAAGGTGCCGAGCAAGGCGTGGTGTTTGGTGACGTCAGCAACCTTGAGCAGACGCACTATGCGTTGAGCGTCGCCGTGACCCTCGGCCAGCAACTGGCGTTGCACTACAGCTTCGACCGTGGCCACTTCGCCCATGCCGCCATCGAAGGCATCAGCGCTCACTTGCTGCAATTGCTCGAACAGTTTGCCGTCTCGGCGGAACGCCACCTCGGCGAAATCGCCCTGGCCAGCGCGGATGAGCATGCGCGTCAACAAGCGCAAAACCACCCGCAACCGTACCCGACCGACATCAGCGTGCATCAGCGCATCGCTGCATTGACAGGCGAACGTGCGCAGCGCACAGCAGTGATTTTCAACGGTCAGCACTTCAGTTACGGCGAGATCGATCAGCGCGCCAACCAACTGGCTCACGCATTGATTGCCCGTGGCGTCGGCGCGGAAACCCGCGTCGGCGTGGCGTTGCCGCGTAGCGAGGCGGTGATCGTCGCGCTGCTGGCCGTGCTCAAGGCGGGCGGTGCCTACGTGCCGCTGGACACCAGTTATCCGCGTGAGCGCCTGGCTTACCTGATTGAAGATTCCGGGCTGGCACTGCTGATCAGTGATTCTTCGGTGTCGGCGCAGTTGCCGGTCGATGAGTCGGTGCCGTTGCTGGAACTCGACCGCCTCGATCTGCGTGAATTGCCGATCAAGGCGCCGCAGGTGCACATCGACCCGCACAACCTTGCCTACGTGATCTATACCTCCGGTTCCACCGGTAACCCCAAAGGCGTCAGCGTCGCCCACGGCCCATTGGCGATGCACTGCCAGGCCATCGGTGAACGTTATGAAATGCGCGACAGCGACTGCGAGTTCCACTTCATGTCGTTCGCCTTCGACGGTGCCCACGAACGCTGGTTGACCAGCCTGACGCATGGCGCGTCGCTGCTGATTCGCGACGACAGCCTGTGGACGCCGGAGCAGACCTACAATGCCATGCGCGAGCACGGCGTGACGGTTGTGGCGTTCCCGCCGGTGTACCTGCAACAACTGGCCGAACACGCCGAGCGTGAAGGCAACCCGCCGAAAGTGCGCATCTATTGCTTCGGCGGTGATGCGGTGCCGAATGCGAGTTTCGAGCGAGTCAAACGTGCGCTCGATCCGGACTACATCATCAACGGTTATGGCCCGACCGAAACCGTGGTCACGCCGCTGATCTGGAAGGCCGGACGCGAAGTACCGTGCGGTGCCGCCTACGCGCCAATCGGCAGCCGTATCGGTGATCGCAGCGCGTACGTGCTCGACGCCGACTTGAACCTTTTGCCACAAGGCATGGCCGGTGAGTTGTACCTGGGCGGCAGCGGTCTGGCGCGGGGGTATCTGAACCGTCCGGGGCTGACGGCCGAGCGTTTTGTCGCCGACCCGTTCAGCGCTGCGGGCGGCTTGCTCTATCGCACCGGCGACCTGGTGCGACAGCGCGCCGACGGTACGTTCGACTATCTGGATCGCATCGACAACCAGGTGAAAATTCGCGGCTTCCGCATCGAGTTGGGCGAAGTCGAAGCGGCCCTGCAAGCCCTTGACGGTGTGCGTGAAGCGGTGGTGGTGGCGCAGGAAGGCAGTGCCGGCAGCGGCAAGCGTCTGGTCGCCTATGTGGTAGGCGATTCGGCCCGTACCGACTTCACCGAAGACCTGCGCGAGCAGCTCAAGGCGTCGCTGCCCGGGCACATGGTGCCGGCGTATGTGCTGTGTCTGGAGCGCATGCCGCTGACGCCGAACGGCAAACTGGATCGCAAGAACCTGCCTAAACCGGATGTCAGCCAACTGCAGCCGGCCTATGTCGCCCCGCAAACGACGCTGGAGCAACAACTGGCGACGATCTGGCAAGACGTGCTCAAACTGGAGCAGGTTGGCGCGAGCGACAACTTCTTCGAGTTGGGCGGCGATTCGATCATTTCCATTCAAGTGGTCAGCCGTGCGCGGCAGGCCGGCATTCGCTTCACGCCCAAAGACCTGTTCCAGCACCAGACCATTGCGGCGCTGGCCACGGTCGCCCGGGTTGGCGAGCATGTGCAGGCAATTGATCAAGGGCCGGTGACGGGTGAACTGGCGCTGTTGCCGGTGCAGCAGGCGTTCTTCGCGCAGGCGATCCCCGAGCGTCAGCACTGGAACCAGGCGGTGATGCTCAAGCCAACGCAGCCTTTGCAAGCCGAGGCGCTGGAACAGGCCTTGGCGGCTCTGGTCGCCCATCACGATGGTTTGCGCCTGAGCTTCGTCGAGCAGGCCGATGGCTGGCACGCTGAATATCGCGGCCTTGCCAGTCAAAACAATCAGTTGCTGTGGCATGTCGATGTGGCTGATGCGACTGCGCTCGAAGCGGTGGCCAACCAGGCACAACGCAGCCTCGACCTGCAGGACGGACCGCTGCTGCGTGCGGTGCTGGCGAATCTCGCCGATGGCACTCAGCGCCTGTTGCTGGCGATCCATCACCTGGTGGTGGACGGCGTGTCGTGGCGAATTCTGTTCGACGATCTGCAACTGGCTTACCGCCAGATCGCCGCTGGCGAGCCGCTGCAACTGCCGGCGAAAACCAGCGCCGCCAAGGCCTGGGCCGAGCACCTGCAACAGCGTGCCCGCAGCGCTGAAATGCGCACCGAACTGGCGTACTGGCAAGACCAGTTGCAGGGCGTCGATGTGGCTTTGCCGCTGGACAATGCCGACGGCGGCCTGCAAAACAAACAGGCGCGCACAGTACGCACCCGCCTGAACAAAACCCTGACCCGGCAATTGCTGCAAGACGCGCCGGTGGCTTATCGCACCCAAGTCAATGATCTGCTGCTGACTGCACTGGCCCGCGTCATGGTGCGCTGGACCGGGACTGACAGCGCGCTGATTCAACTCGAAGGCCACGGTCGTGAAGAGCTGTTCGACGGCGTCGATCTGACCCGCACGGTGGGTTGGTTCACCAGCCTGTACCCGGCAAAACTGACCCCGGTCGCCGACCTCGGCGGCTCGCTGAAACAGATCAAGGAACAACTGCGCGCTATCCCCGACAAGGGCATTGGTTTTGGCGCACTGGCCTGGCTCGGTGAGGCGGCTGATCGCGCCGCCCTCGCGCAATTGCCGGTGCCGCGCCTGACCTTCAACTACCTCGGTCAATTCGACGGCAGCTTCACCGAAGCGGATGGCGCGCTGTTCGTGCCCTCCAGCGATGCTGCCGGCGATGAGCTGGACGCCGATGCGCCGCTGGCCAACCACCTGGCACTTAACGGTCAGGTGTACGGCGGCGAATTGAATCTGGGCTGGACGTTCAGCCACGAAATGTTCAACGAGGCGACCATTCAAGGGCTGGCCGACGATTACGCGCAGGAGCTGCAAGCGCTGATCGACCATTGCTGCCAGGCCGGCAACCATGGTGTGACGCCGTCGGACTTCCCGCTGGCGCGCTTGAGCCAGGCACAGCTGGATGGCCTGCCGCTGGCCGCGCAACTGATCGACGATGTCTATCCGTTGTCGCCGATGCAGCAAGGCATGCTGTTCCATGCGGTCTACGAAGAATCCACCGGCAATTACATCAACCAGATGCGTCTGGACGTCGAAGGCCTTGATCCGGAGCGCTTCCATCAGGCCTGGCAAGCGGCCGTGGAGGCTCATGACATTCTGCGCACGCGGTTTGTCTGGCAGGGCGAGCTGGATGCGCCGGTGCAAGTGGTCAGCAAGCACGCAACGATGCCTTACAGCCTGCACGACTGGCGCGCGCAACCGCAGCTCGAACAGTCCTTGCAAACCCTGGCCGACGCCGAGCGGCAGAGCCTGGACCTGAATGCGTCGAGCCTGTTGCGTCTGGTGATTGTGCGCATCGATGATCAGCGCCATCACCTGATCTACACCAACCACCACATCCTCATGGACGGCTGGAGCAACTCGCAATTGCTCGGCGAAGTACTGCAACGCTACAGCGCTCGCTTCAGCGCCACGCAGGGCGGTCGTTACCGCGACTACATCGGCTGGTTGCAACGTCAGGATGCCTCGGCCAGCGAAGCCTTCTGGCTGCCGGCCCTGCGCTCGCTCGACGAGCCAACCCGTCTGGCTCACGCCATCGCCCGGCCAAAAAATGCTCCGGCCATTGCGGGTTACGGCGACCATTATCGAGTGCTGGATGCTGTGCAGACCGCGCGTCTGGGCGAGTTTGCCCGTGCATCGAAAGTCACCGTCAACACGCTGGTGCAGGCGGCGTGGCTGCTGTTGCTGCAACGCTACACGGGCAAGGCCAGTGTTGCCTTTGGTGCCACAGTCGCCGGGCGTCCGGCGGACTTGCCGGGTGTCGAGCAACAGATCGGCCTGTTCATCAACACCTTGCCGGTGATCGCCAGCCCGCGTCCGGAACAGACCCTCGACAGCTGGTTGCAAGCGGTGCAGGCACAGAACCTCGCGCTGCGTGAGTTCGAGCACACCGCGCTGTTCGACATTCAGCGTTGGGCCGGGCAGGGTGGCGAAGCGCTGTTTGACAACATTCTTGTGTTCGAGAACTACCCGATTGCTCAGGCACTGGAGCAGGGAGCACCGCAAGGCCTGCGTTTCGGCCCGGTGGCCAACCATGAGCAGACCAACTACCCGCTGACCCTCGGTGTGAGCCTGGAAGCCACGCTGCAAGTGCACTATAGCTTTGACCGCGAGCATTTTGCCGACGCCACCGTCGAGCAACTGGCGGCGCAGTTGAGTCACCTGCTGACGCAAATGGCCGACGGTGCAGATCAGCGCTGCCTCGGCGAGCTGCAACTGCTCGACCGTGCCGCACGGGATCTGGCGCTCAACGATTGGGGGCATTGCGCCGGGCACTACCCGAGCGCGCTCAACGTGCATCAGTTGTTCGAGCAGCAGGTGCAACGCGCGCCGGATCAGGTCGCGCTGTACTTCGCCGAACAGCGCCTGACCTACGCCGAACTCAACCAGCAGGCCAATCGCCTGGCCCACACCCTGCGTCAGCGCGGGGTCGGCCCGGATGTGCTGGTGGGGATCGCCGTCGAGCGTTCGCTGGACATGATCGTCAGCTTGCTCGCGGTGCTCAAGGCCGGTGGCGCATATGTGCCGCTGGACCCGCAATACCCGACGGATCGCCTGACCTGCATGATCGAAGACAGCGGCCTGCTGCTGTTGCTCAGCCAGAGCCATCTGCTGGAGCGCTTGCCGCAGGTCGACGGCGTTGAAGTGTTGTGTGTGGATCGTCAACCGGCCCAGGCGCTCAGCGCTGATCTGCCGAACCTGACCCTCGCCGATAACCTCGCGTATGTAATGTTCACCTCCGGCTCTACCGGACGTCCGAAGGGCGTCGGGATCAATCAGGCGTCGCTGACCAAGCACGCTTACGTGACCCTCGACCTGATGGCTTTGAGCGCCGAGGATTGCGTTCTGCAATTCTCCACGTTCAACTTCGACGGTTTCGTCGAGCAGCTTTACCCGGCGCTGATCTGCGGCGCCTCGGTGGTACTGCGCGGCACGGAAATCTGGGACAGCGAAACCCTCTACCGCGAGATGCTCGACAAGCGCATCAGCGTGATCGACCTGACCACCGCCTACTGGGGCATGCTGGCCAAGGACTTCGCTGAAGTCGGCCCGCGTGATTACGGCGTGCTGCGTCAGGTGCATGCCGGTGGTGAAGCGATGCCACCGGAAGGCATGGCGGCCTGGAACAAGGCCGGTCTGGCCCAAGTGCGTCTGCTCAATACCTACGGCCCGACCGAAGCCACGGTGACCGCGACCTCGCTTGATTGTGGTGACTACGTGACCGGCGCCGAGCCTACGCCGGCGACCTTGCCGATCGGTTCGGCGCTGCCGGGGCGTTCGATCTACCTGCTGGACATCGCCGGGCAACCGGTGCCGGTCGGCGCGGTGGGTGAACTGATGATCGGTGGTGAGTTGCTGGCGCGGGGTTACTTCAACCGTCCGGACCTGAGTGCCGAGCGCTTCATGCCCGATCCGTTCTCGGCGCAGCCGGGTGCGCGCCTGTACCGTACCGGTGACCTCGCACGTTTCCGGGCCGACGGGGTGATCGAGTACATCGGTCGCGTCGACCATCAAGTGAAAATTCGCGGTTTCCGTATCGAACTGGGTGAAATCGAGGCGCGTCTGCTCGACGCCGACCGCGTGCGCGAAACCCTGGTGATGGCGGTGGCCGGACCGAGCGGTCAGCAACTGGTGGCCTACGTGGTGCCGAGCGCAGCCGAAGAGGTCATGGCCGACAACGACCTGCAAGGCGAATTGCGCCGCGAGTTGCGCGAGCAATTGCAGCAGACCCTGCCGGATTACATGGTGCCGACGCACCTGTTATTCCTGGCGAAGATGCCGTTGTCGCCCAACGGTAAACTGGACCGTCACGCGTTGCCGAAACCCGATGCGGCGCTGGCGCAACAGGATTACCTCGCTGCCGGCAATGCCACTGAACAGAAACTGGTCGATATCTGGCAAGCGGTGCTGGGGCTGGCGCAAGTCGGTGTCACCGACAACTTCTTTGAATTGGGCGGTGACTCCATCGTTTCGATTCAAGTGGTCAGCCGCGCACGTCAGGCCGGCATTCATTTCAGCCCGAAAGACCTGTTCCAGCACCAGACCGTGCAAGGTCTGGCCACGGTAGCGCGGATGGGTGAAGGCGGCGTTGTCATCGACCAGAAACCGGTCGTTGGTGCGTCACCACTGCTGCCGGCGCAGTTACAGTTCTTTGAAGAGGAGGTCGCCGAGCCCCATCACTGGAACCAGTCGGTATTGCTCAAGACCTCTCGTACGCTGGATGCAGCGCACCTGAAGGCGGCGCTTAACGCGCTGATCGAGCATCACGACGCACTGCGTCTGTCGTTCGCCCATGTGGACGGTCAGTGGCTGGCCGAGCATCAAGCCGTGGGCGCGCCAGCGCAGGATTTGCTGTGGCAGAGCAACGTGGCCGATGCCGCCGAACTCGAAGCGCTGGGGCTCGAAGCGCAACGCAGTCTGGCCCTTGGTGGACCGTTGCTGCGCGCAGTATTGGCAACCCTGGCCGACGGCACTCAGCGTGTGTTGCTGGTGATCCATCACTTGGTGGTCGACGGTGTGTCGTGGCGCATCCTGCTGGAAGACCTGCAAGGACTCTACCAGCAAATCAGCAGCGGCCAGATCGCCAAGCTGCCGGCCAAGACCAGTGCATTCAAGGCCTGGGCCGAGCACCTGCACGCTTATGCCGCCAGCGAAACCCTGTTGGCCGAACAACCGTACTGGCTCGCTCAACTGCACGACGTGTCCAGCCAGTTGCCGGTGGATCACGCCGATGGCAACTTGCAGAGCCGTTATGAATTCACGGTACAAACCCGTCTCGACGCCGAGCTGACCCGTCAATTGCTGCAAGACGCTCCAGCGGCCTACCGCACCCAGGTCAACGATCTGTTGCTGACGGCACTGGCCCGCGTCATCAGCCGTTGGACTGGCCAGGCTTCGACGCTGATTCAACTCGAAGGCCACGGCCGCGAAGACCTCTTCGCCGATATCGATTTGAGCCGCAGCGTCGGCTGGTTCACCAGCCTGTTCCCGGTCAAGCTGACCGCCAGTGCCGAGCTGGATGCATCACTCAAGGCCATCAAGGAGCAACTGCGGGCGATTCCGCACAAGGGCATCGGCTTCGGCGTGTTGCGTTACTTGGGCAATGACGCGGTGCGCGGTGCGCTGCAAGCGCTGGCGCAACCGGCGATCACCTTCAACTACCTCGGTCAGTTCGACAGCAGCTTCGACGAAGGTCAGGCGACATTGTTCTCGCCCTCCAGCGAAGCCCGTGGCGCCGAACAAAGCCTCGACGCCTTGCTCAGCAGCGCGTTGACCCTCAACGGTGGCATTTACGGGGGCGAGTTCAGCCTCGGCTGGACCTTCAGCGAACGCATGTTCAAACGCAGCACCGTGCAGGCCCTGGCCGATGATTACGCGCAGGAACTGGCGGCGCTGATCGAACATTGCTGCCGCACCGACGTGCACGGCGTGACGCCGTCGGACTTCCCGCTGGCGCCGCTGAGCCAGGCGCAACTCGATGCCCTGACACTGCCAGCGGCTTTGATCGAAGACATCTACCCGCTGTCGCCAATGCAGCAGGGCATGCTGTTCCACACCCTCTACGAAGAGGAGGCGGGCGACTACATCAACCAGACCCGTGCCGATGTCGCGGGGCTGGATGTCGAGCGTTTCCGCGCGGCGTGGCAGGCAGCCTTGCAGGCCCACGACGTACTGCGCAGTGGTTTCCTCTGGCAGGGCGAGCGCCCGGTACAAGTGGTGCACAAACAGGTTGAACTGCCATTCAGCGTGCAGGACTGGCGTGGTCGTCGTGATTATCAGGCCGATCTCGACGCACTGGCGGCGCAAGAGCGCAAACGGGGCTTCGAACTGACCGCCGCACCGTTGCTGCGCCTGACGCTGGTGCGGGTCGAGGACGATCGCTATCACCTGATCTACACCAACCATCACATTCTGATGGACGGCTGGGGCAACTCGCAGTTGATGGGTGAAGTGCTGCACCGCTACAGCGGCCAGCCGCTGGCGCCATCGGTGGGTCGTTATCGCGATTACATCGCCTGGCTGCAACGCCAGGACGCGGTGGTCAGTGAAACCTTCTGGAAAGCCCAACTGGCCGATCTGCAAGAGCCGACCCGCCTGACCCAGGCCATCGCGCGTCGCGATGACCTGATCGAGCTGTTCGGTTACGCCGATCATCAACGGGTGATGAATGCGGCCGCCACCCAACAGTTGGCCGAGTTTGCCCGCCAGCAGAAAGTCACTCTCAACACCTTGGTGCAAGCCGCGTGGCTGTTGCTGTTGCAACGCTACAGCGGTCAGCACACCGTGGCGTTCGGTGCCACCGTGGCGGGGCGTCCGGCGGATCTGCAAGGCATCGAGCAACAGATCGGTCTGTTCATCAACACGCTGCCGGTGATCGGCCGCCCACGCGATGAACAGAGCGTTGGCCAGTGGCTGCACACCGTGCAGACGCAGAACCTCAGCCTGCGCGAGCACGAACACACGCCGCTGTTCGAGATTCAGCGCTGGGCCGGCAAGGGCGGCGATGCCTTGTTCGACAGCATTCTGGTGTTCGAGAACTACCCGGTATCGGAGGCCATGCAGCAAGGTGCGCCGGCCGGATTGCGCTTCACCGACGTGACTAACCATGAACAGACCAACTACCCGTTGACCTTGGCCGTGAGCATGGGCGAGACACTGTCGCTGCACTTCAGTTATGGCCGTGCGCACTTTGCCGAGGCCGACATCGCCCGCCTCGGCGAGCACTTGCATAACCTGCTGAAACAGATGATGCACAACGCCGGGCTGGCCTTGGGGCAACTGCAATTGCTCGGCCACGAGGAGCAACAGCAGCAGGTCGCAGACTGGAACGCTACGGCTACCGAATATCCGCTGGAGCGCAGCGTGCATGCGCTGATCGAAGATCAGGTACGCGCCACCCCGGATGCCTGCGCTCTGGTGTTCGGCGAGCAACGCCTGAGTTACGCCCAGCTCAACGCCCGCGCCAACCAGTTGGCCGCGGTGCTGATCGAACACGGTGTCGGCCCGGAAGTGCTGGTCGGCATCTCGGTCGAGCGTTCGCTGGAAATGGTCATCGGCCTGCTGGCGATCCTCAAGGCTGGCGGTGCGTATCTGCCGCTGGACCCGGAATACCCGCAGGATCGTCTGGCCTACATGTTCGACGACAGCGGCATCGCTTTGCTGCTGACGCAGAGCCATTTACTGGCGCAACTGCCGGTGCCGAATGGCCTGCGCAGTCTGGTCCTGGATCAGGACGGCGACTGGCTGCAAGGGCGCAGCGAAGCCAATCCTGAGCTGCACATCGATCCGGAAAACCTGGCCTACGTGATCTACACCTCCGGTTCCACCGGCAAACCGAAAGGCGCGGGCAACCGCCACTCGGCGCTGGTCAACCGCTTGTGCTGGATGCAACAGGCTTATCAACTGACGGCTGACGACAAGGTTCTGC
>NZ_RWIM01000172.1 GCF_009764645.1 Pseudomonas sp. PB106 | reverse complement strand
GAAGGCTGCGATCTTTTGATCTTGACTTCCAAGAAGATCAAAAGATCGCAGCCTTCGGCAGCTCCTACAGGGGTTCTGTGTTCATCTTATGAAACTGGTGCCATGACCCAAGCACTCATCGAACTGTCCGACCTGGGCTTTAGCTGGCCCGGCCACCCGCCGCTGCTGGACATCCCGGCGTTTCGTCTGGAAGCCGGCGAAACCCTGTTCCTCAAGGGCCCCAGCGGCAGCGGCAAGACCACCCTGCTCGGATTACTCGGCGGTGTGCAGAAGCCCGATCGCGGCAGCATTCGCCTGCTCGGCCAGGAACTCACCGAACTCTCCGCCGGCGCCCGCGACACCTTTCGCGTCGACCACACTGGCTATATCTTTCAGCAGTTCAACTTGCTGCCGTTTCTCTCGGTGCGCGAGAACGTTGAGCTGCCGTGTCACTTCTCCAAATTACGTGCGCAAAGGGCGAAACAGCGCCACGGCAGCGTCGATCAAGCCGCCGCCACCCTGCTCGCCCACTTGGGCTTGAAGGACGAAAGCCTCCTCAGCCGTCGTGCCGATTCGCTGTCGATCGGCCAGCAACAACGCGTCGCCGCTGCCCGCGCCCTGATCGGCCAGCCTGAGCTGGTGATCGCCGACGAACCGACCTCGGCCCTCGACTACGACGCCCGGGAAAACTTCATCCGCCTGCTGTTCGCCGAATGTCGCGAAGCCGGTTCCAGCCTGTTGTTCGTCAGCCACGACCAGAGCCTGGCGCCGCTGTTCGACCGTCACCTGTCCCTGGCCGAACTCAATCGCGCCGCCACGTCTGCCGAGGTCTGAGATGTATTTGTTTCGTCTGGCCATGGCCAGCCTGGCCAACCGCCGTTTCACCGCTTTGCTCACGGCATTCGCCATCGCTTTGTCGGTGTGTCTGCTGCTCGCCGTTGAACGGGTGCGCACCGAAGCCAAAGCCAGTTTCGCCAGCACCATCAGCGGCACCGACCTGATCGTCGGCGCCCGCTCGGGTTCGGTAAACCTGCTGCTGTACTCGGTGTTCCGCATCGGCAACGCCACCAACAACATCCGCTGGGACAGCTTCGAACACTTCGCCAACAATCCGAAAGTGAAGTGGGCGATCCCGATGTCGCTCGGCGATTCGCATCGCGGCTACCGGGTGATGGGCACCACTGAAGCGTATTTCGAGCATTACCAGTACGGTCGCCAGCAACACCTGGCACTGGCCGACGGTCGAGCGTTTGCTACCGATCCGTTTGAAGTGGTGCTCGGCGCGGAAGTGGCTGATGCACTGCATTACAAGCTCGGCGACAAACTGGTGCTGGCCCACGGCGTGGCGGCGATCAGTCTGGTCAAGCACGACGACAAGCCGTTTACCGTGGTCGGCATCCTCAAGCGCACCGGCACCCCGGTCGATCGCACGTTGCACATCAGCCTCGGCGGTATGGAGGCGATTCACATCGACTGGCACAACGGCGTGCCGGCGCGGGGCAACGGGCGGATCACGGCCGATCAGGCGCGTAACATGGACCTGACGCCGCAAGCGATTACCGCGTTCATGCTCGGCCTCAACAGCAAGATTTCCACGTTCGCACTGCAACGTGAGATCAACGAATTCCGTGGCGAGCCGATGCTGGCGATCCTGCCGGGCGTGGCGTTGCAGGAGCTGTGGAGCCTGATGAGCACCGCCGAAAAAGCGCTGTTCGTGGTGTCACTGTTCGTGGTGCTGACCGGATTGATCGGCATGCTCACGGCGATTCTCACCAGCCTCAACGAACGTCGCCGCGAAATGGCGATTTTGCGTTCGGTGGGCGCGCGGCCGTGGCACATTGCGAGCCTGCTGGTGCTGGAAGCTTTTGCACTGGCGTTGACCGGAGTGATCGCCGGACTGGCATTGCTCTACATCGGCATCGCCGCCGCGCAAGGTTACGTGCAGGCCAATTACGGTTTGTACCTGCCGCTGGCGTGGCCGAGCGAGTATGAATGGACGCTGCTCGGTGGCATTCTGGCGGCCGCGCTGCTGATGGGCAGCGTGCCGGCCTGGCGCGCCTATCGCCAATCTTTGGCCGATGGCCTGTCGATCCGTTTATGAGGATGTTCACCATGCCCCGCGCCTTGCTTGCGCTGCTGTTGCTGATCGCCCTGCCCGTGTGGGCAGCGGCGCCGAAAGACCTGACGTGGTCGGAAATGATCCCGCCGGACGCCGCGCCGGAAGTGCCGAACATGACCCCGCTGCACGACCTGTCGAAGATGGGCGACGCGTTGTCTGCCGAGTCTGCGCCAGCGGCGAAGCAGGACCTGCCGAATGCGCCGGTGGTGCAGTCGCTCGACGGTCAGACCATTCGCCTGCCGGGCTATATCGTACCGCTGGAGGTCAACGAAGAGGGGCGCACCACGGACTTCCTGCTCGTGCCGTATTTCGGCGCGTGCATCCATGTGCCGCCACCGCCGTCGAACCAGATCGTCCATGTCAAAAGCGAGTTGGGCGTGAAGCTTGATGAGTTGTATCAGCCGTACTGGGTCGAGGGGCCGTTGCAGGTCAAGGCATCGAGCAGCGAGCTGGCGGATGCCGGGTATCAGATGGAGGCGGACAAGATTTATGTGTATGAGCTGCCGGAATAAATCCCGGTAGTTTTGTGCCGTCTGTAAGGCCCCATCGCTGGCAAGCCAGCTCCGACAGTGATTGAGTCGTTCACAAATTTTGTGATCATCAACAAAACCTGTGGGAGCTGGCTTGCCAGCGATGAGGCCGGCAAAGGTTCCGCAAAAACCGGCGACTTCACTGTTTCATTGAGCTGAGTCAAAAGACCGTATCAGTTGGCTTCGTACCATAGGACATCAGAAACTTTTAACGTCCTTTGGAGCCCCCATGAACAAGTCCTTGCTCAGCGCTTCGCTGTTCGCCCTCGCGCTCGCAACCCCGCTCGCCCACGCCCACGAGGCCGGTGACATCCTCATCCGTGCCGGTGCAATCACCGTCAACCCGAAAGCCGACAGCTCCAGCGTCAAGGTCGATCAGGGTCCGTTGAGCGGCACCAATCTGGGCGGCAAGGCGACCATGAGCAGCGACACCCAACTGGGTCTCAACTTCGCCTACATGCTCACCGACCACGTCGGCCTCGAACTGCTCGCGGCCACCCCGTTCGAGCATGACGTCAAGCTCAAGGGCACTGCCCTGCCAGCTGCCAATGGCAAGCTCGGCACCCTGAAGCACTTGCCGCCGACCCTCAGCGTCGTCTACTACCCACTGGATTCGAAGTCCGCGTTCCAGCCGTATGTCGGCGGCGGTATCAACTACACCTGGATCTATGACGAGCACGTCGGCAGCGAAGCGCAGACTGCAGGTTTCAGCAACTTCAAGGCGAAGAACTCTTGGGGCCTGGCCTGGCAGGTCGGTGCGGATTACATGCTGACCGACAACATCATGCTCAACGCCCAAGTGCGCTACATCGACATCGATACCCGCGCCACTGTCGAGAACAACGCTGTCGCACCGGGCACCCGCGCACGGGTGAACGTGGATGTCGATCCGTTCATCTACATGGTCGGTCTGGGCTATAAATTCTAAGCTGATGTTTACCGAACGTTCACGTGGTGGTGAATGAGGCTCGGTGGTGAGCAGGCAAAGAACTGACGGCGACCGTACGCAGTTGATCGGGGGATAACATCCCCTCGCCACAGGAATGGCGACATATTCCGGCCGTGAAAAAGGCGCCTGTCAAAGGGCGCCTTTTTCATGTCCGTGAAACGCTTATTTGCCGAGCAATCGCGCCAGGCCGACGCGCATCGGCGTCTGCGCTGGCAGCTTGAAGCGTTCCAGCAGCCGCTTGTTGTTGGCCCGCGAATGGCGGATATCACCGGAACGCGCCGGGCCGTAGCTGACCGCTGGCAGCTCACCCACGACCGTCTCCAGCGCCGCGAGCATTTGCTTGAGGTTCATCGACTCATTCCAGCCGACGTTCACCGCGCCCGCTTCCACTTCAGGGTTCTCGATGGCCTGCACCAGCACATCGACCAGATCTTCGACATAGAGGAAATCCCGCGTCTGCTCACCGTCACCAAACACGGTGATCGGCAGGCCTTTCTGTGCGCGCTCGCTGAAAATACTGATCACCCCGGAGTACGGCGAGGACGGATCCTGACGTGGGCCGAAGATGTTGAAGAAACGGAAGATCGCCGGTTCCAGACCGTGCTGGCGACGATAGAAATCGAAGTAGTGCTCACCGGCCAGTTTGTCCGAGGCATACGGCGTCAGCGGTTGTTTCGGCGTGTCTTCGTCGATCGACTGGCCTTCACCGTTGTTGCCATACACCGCCGCGCTGGAGGCGTACAGCACGCGTTTGACCCCAGCCTGGCGCATCGCTTCGCAGACATTCAGCGTGCCGATGAAATTGCTCTGGTGGGTTTTTACCGGATCATCCACCGAGGCCTGCACCGACGCGACGGCGGCCAAGTGCGCCACAGCGCTGCAACCCTGCATCGCTTGAGCGACCAGCGCGGCATCGGCGACATCGCCAACAATCAGCTCGACCTTGGGATTGTCCAGGGGCAGATTGGCGCGTTTGCCGGTCGACAGATCATCGAGGATCCGCACCGAATGGCCCTTGGCAAGCAAGGCGTCGGTCAGGTGCGAGCCGATGAAACCGGCGCCGCCGGTGATTAAAACAGGGCCTTCAGCCATGGCGATAAAACCTATCCAGTAAAGCCGGGAGCGCGGCACGCCAGGCGCGCGGCTTGATCCCGAAAGTGTGCAGAATTTTCTTGCAGGCCAGCACTGCGTGTTGCGGCTCTTCGGCGGCGTCCGGGCGCGCGGCGTGAGCCTGTGCGGTCGGCGCCTCGATGGCCAGGGCGTGCAGGCTGCGCGCTTCGGTCAGAATCGCCTGCCCCAGCGCCAGCGGCGTGGTCGCTTCGTGGCCGGCGTAGTGATAAGTGCCCCACAGCGGCGCGGCGCAATCGAGTTGCTTGAGCACCGAGATGATCACCCGTGCAGCGTCGTCGACCGGGGTCGGATTGCCACGGCGGTCATCGGCCAGGAGCAATTCTTCCGGTTGCTCGGCGCGGGCGAGGAAACGTCCAAGGGTGCCGTCGGCGCTGTCATCGAGCAGCCAGCCGAAACGCAACAACACGTGCTGCGGGCACGTCGCGCGAACGCTCTGTTCGATGCGCCACAAGGCCTGACCACGCAGACCGAGCGGCACCGGTTCGTCTTTTTCGCTGTAAGCGGT
The DNA here is from genome assembly GCF_009764645.1 of Pseudomonas sp. PB106. GTDB lineage: Bacteria > Pseudomonadota > Gammaproteobacteria > Pseudomonadales > Pseudomonadaceae > Aquipseudomonas. The sequence continues at coordinate 11,461 of NZ_RWIM01000172.1, read as the reverse complement.
CGCACGCGAGCCGTCGAACACCCGATAACTGGAGGGCTGCACGAGGACAATGTTGTGGTGCTGGCACAGTTCGGCCAGGCGCTCGATCGCACGCTCTTGCCCGGCCATCCGCGTTTCGCTGACGGCCTCGGCCTGGAACCAGTCGAAATAGTAGGCGAGGTTGATCAACGCATCGGGACGGGTGTCGTCGAGCAATTGAGTCAGGCTCGCGGCATCCCAGCCGTTTTCGGGCGGGCGGGGGGCGAGGAAACCGATGTCTTCCTCTGCACCGAGGCGAATCAGCGCCTGCCCAAGGGCATTTCCGCCGCCCAGTAACATAAGGCGCATTCGCATAGAGTCAGCAGGCCCAGTCTGATTGGAACGATGGCTTGAGCGACGGATCTTGTGGAAGCGTCGCCGATAATTGCCGGAATCGTTGCATTTTGCGGGTTTAGTGCGCAACCGTCATCCGTAAAGTGTTCATCCCAAGGATTTGTGCTGTGGCATCTGGCCCCATCGCTGGCAAGCCAGCTCCCACAGGGTTCAGTGCTGACCACAAATTCTGTGAACCACCGCAATCCTTGTGGGAGCTGGCTTGCCAGCGATGAGGCCCTGGCAGACGCTGAAGATCCTGAGCGGTACTTGCATCTTCCCTCCTGCGCCCGCATAACTTACCCCATGAATCTGCCCCTCCCCGCCGACAGCGCTCTGGCAGGCTTTCACCCCGCCGTCAGCGCCTGGTTCAGCAAGACCTTCCCGGCGGTCACCGCCGCCCAGGCCCGCGCATGGCCGTTGATCCGCCAGCGCCGCTCGACGCTGATCGCCGCGCCCACCGGCTCGGGCAAAACCCTGACCGCGTTCCTCGCCGTGCTCGACGACCTCGTCCACCGGGGCCTGGAAAACCCCGATGGCCTGCCCGACGAAACCCTGGTGGTCTACGTCTCGCCGCTCAAAGCCCTGTCCAACGACATCCGCATCAACCTGCAAAACCCATTGGCCGGGATCACCGAACAACTTCGTCAGATGCACCTGCCGGAAGTACATATCACCACCGCCGTGCGCACTGGCGACACCCCGCAAAAAGACCGCACGGCCATGCGCAAAACCGCGCCGCACATTCTGGTGACCACGCCGGAATCGCTCTACGTGCTGCTCGGCTCGGAGTCAGGGCGCAAAATGCTCGGCACCACGCGCACGGTGATCATCGACGAAATCCACGCGATGGCCGCCGGCAAACGCGGCAGCCACTTGGCCCTGAGTCTTGAGCGCCTGCAAGCCTTGTGCGCCGAACCGCTGACGCGCATCGGCCTCTCCGCTACACAGAAACCAGTCGAAGCCGTGGCGCAATTTCTGGTCGGCCATGACCGCCCTTGCGAAATCATCGACATCGGCCACGCGCGGCCACGGGATCTCGGCATCGAAGTGCCGCCCGTGCCGTTGTCGGCCGTCATGGCCAACGACGTTTGGGAGCTGGTCTACGACCGCCTCGCCGAACTGGCCCGCGAGCACCGCACCACACTGATTTTCGTCAACACCCGGCGCCTCGCCGAGCGCCTGAGCCGACACCTCAGCGAACGCCTCGGCAAGCACGCGGTGGCGGCGCATCACGGCAGTCTGGCCAAGGAGTTTCGCCTCGACGCCGAGCAACGCCTCAAGCGCGGCGAGTTGCAGGTCTTAATCGCTACCGCCTCGCTGGAGCTGGGCATCGATATCGGCGAAGTCGATCTGGTCTGTCAGATTGCCTCGCCGCGCTCCATCGCCGGGTTTCTGCAACGAGTTGGCCGCTCCGGGCACCAGGTCGGTGGCACACCCAAGGGACGATTATTCGCCACCACCCGCGACGACCTGATCGAATGCGCCGCCCTGCTCGACTGCGTGCGCCGAGGCGAACTCGATACCCTGCACATTCCCGTCGCGCCGCTGGATGTGCTCGCGCAGCAGATCATCGCCGAAGTCAGTTGTCAGGAATGGTCAGAAGACGATTTGCTGGCGATGTTCCGCCAGGCCTCGCCCTATCGCGATCTCGACGAAAAACATTATCTAGCCCTGCTGAGCATGCTCGCTGAAGGCTACAACGGTCGTCAGGGCATCCGCAGTGCCTACCTGCACCGCGACGCTGTCAGCCGCACGTTGCGTGGCCGCCGTGGCGCGAAACTCGCAGCCGTGACCAGCGGCGGCACCATCCCCGACAACGCCGATTACAGCGTGATGCTCGAACCGCAAGGCCTGAACATCGGCAGTGTCAACGAAGACTTCGCCGTAGAAAGTATCGCCGGCGATGTGTTCCAGCTCGGCAACACGTCTTACCGCATCCTCCGTGTGGAAACCGGCAAGGTGCGCGTCGAGGATGCCCACGGCCAGCCGCCGACCATTCCGTTCTGGCTCGGCGAAGCGCCGGGGCGCAGCGATGAGCTGTCGGCGGCAGTGGCACGTCTGCAAGCGCAGCTCGACGAATTGCTCGGCGCCAGCCCCGGAGACTTGCAACCGGCGCTCGACTGGCTGACGCAAACCCTCGGCCTTAACCTCGCCAGCGCCGAGCAACTGGTCGAATACCTCGCCCGCGCCCGACAAACCCTCGGCGCCCTGCCCTCGCAAGATACTTTGCTGATGGAGCGGTTTTTCGACGAGTCCGGCGGCACCCAACTGATCATCCATTCGCCGTTCGGCAGCCGCATCAACCGGGCCTGGGGCCTGGCCCTGCGCAAGCGTTTCTGCCGCACGTTCAATTTCGAGTTGCAGGCGGCGGCCAGCGAAGACGCAATCGTCCTGTCGCTGTCCACCAGCCACAGTTTTGAACTGGATGAGATCTGGCGCTACCTGCACAGCAACAGCGCCGAGCACATCCTGATTCAAGCGGTGCTCGATGCGCCGCTGTTCGGCGTGCGCTGGCGCTGGAACGCCGGCGTGGCGCTGGCTTTGCCGCGTTTTACCGGTGGCCGCAAAGTCGCGCCGCAGTTGCAGCGGATGAAAAGCGAAGACCTGATTGCCAGCGTGTTTCCCGACCAGATCGCCTGCTTGGAAAACCTCGCTGGCGAACGGGAAATTCCCGAACATCCATTGATCGAACAAACCCTCGACGACTGCCTGCACGAAGCGATGGACAGCGAAGGCTGGCTCAATCTGCTGCGGCGCATGGAGCGTGGCGAGGTGCGTTTGATCAGCCGTGATTTACCGGCGCCCTCGCCGCTCGCTGCAGAAATTCTCAGTGCGCGGCCGTACACCTTTCTCGACGATGCACCGCTGGAAGAACGCCGCACTCAAGCAGTGATCAACCGGCGCTGGAGCGATCCGCAATCGACCGATGATCTCGGCGCGCTGGATGCAGACGCGATAAACGCCGTGCGCGAAGAAGCCTGGCCGACGCCGAACGCTGTGGATGAAATGCATGAGGCGTTAATGAGTCTGGCGTGTATCAGCGAGTCTGAAGTGCAAGCTAACGAAGGCTGGGGTGAATGGCTGGAGACCTTGGCCAGCAGTGGTCGCGCCTGTCGTTTACAGGTCGATACGGAGCATGGCTTGTGGCTGGCTCGCGAACGCCTGACCTGTCTGCGAGCACTTTATCCACAGGCCCAATTGCAACCCGAGTTGGAGGCGTTGCCCGGATTCGCTGAGGCCTGGACGTTCGACGAGGCACTGGTCGAAGTGATTCGCGCGCGCCTGGGTGCGTTCGGCCCGCTGCCTTTACCTGCCATCGCCGAACCGCTGGCGCTGCCGGCCACCCAAGTCAATCAAGCACTCGCGCAACTGGAGCGCGAAGGCTATGTGCTGCGCGGCCAGTTCACGCCGAAACTGAACATCGAGGAATGGTGCGAACGCCACCTGCTCGCGCGCATTCATCGCTACACGGTCAAGCGTCTGCGCCGGGAAATCGAACCGGTGGCGTTGCAGGATTTCATGCGGTTTCTGTTCGACTGGCAGCATCTGTCGCCCGCGACGCGCGGTCAGGGCAGCGCCGTATTGCCGGCGATTGTCGGCCAGTTCGAAGGCTACGCGGCGGCAGCTTCGGCGTGGGACAGCGACATTCTGCCGGCGCGGCTCAAAGACTATTCGCCGAGCTGGCTGGATGAGCTGTGCCGCAACGGCAAACTGGTGTGGACGCGCCTCAGCGCCCGGCAAAAAATCAGCGGTACGGCGTTGCGCAGCACGCCGATTGTGTTGCTGCCGCGCAGTCAGGTTGGCTTATGGAGCGCGCTGGCCGAACAGACGCCCGTGAGCGAACTGTCGCCGAAAACCCGGAAAGTGTTTGAAGCCTTGAGCCAACACGGCGCACTGTTTTTCGATGAGCTGATCCACGAAGCGCATCTGCTGCGCACCGAACTGGAAATCGCCTTGCAGGAACTGGTCGGCGCCGGGCTGGTGAATGCCGACAGCTTCGCCGGGCTGCGTGCGCTGATCACCCCGCCGAGCAAGCGCCAGCAGCGCAGCAGTCGGCGTGGACGCGGCGCGTTTGTCGGCGGCATGGACGATGCCGGGCGCTGGGCGTTACTGCGGCGCGGGTCGATTGTGGATAACAGCGAGACGCTTGAACACGTCGCCATGACCTTGCTGCGCCGCTATGGCGTGGTGTTCTGGCGCTTGTTGGAGCGCGAGGCGGATTGGTTGCCGAGCTGGCGGGAATTGCTGCGCACGTTTCATCGGCTGGAAGCGCGCGGCGAGATTCGCGGCGGGCGCTTTGTCAGTGGCTTGGCGGGGGAACAGTTTGCCTTGCCTGAGGCGATTCCATTGTTGCGCGAAGTGCGACGGCGGCCGCATGACGGCAGTCTGATTGCGGTGTGCGGGGTTGATCCGCTGAATCTGGCCGGGACGTTGTTGCCGGGGGTGAAAGTGCCGGCGCTGGCGAGTAATCGGCTGGTGTATCGCGATGGGTTGCCGGCGGCGGCGGAGATTGGCGGCAAGCAGCAGTTTTGGCTGGAGTTGGATCAGATTGACATGGAACAGGTGCGCAGCAAGCTGATCCGGCATTGAGGGTGACTGTTCTGGCCTCATCGCTGGCAAGCCAGCTCCCACAGGGTTTTGGGTGATGCAGGAATTAAAAGGCACACCACAAATCACTGTGGGAGCTGGCTTGCCAGCGATGGGGCCAGCATTCACACCACAAATCCCGTCGTTAAGTCCGCGATTCCTGCGGCACCTCAGTTGCAACCACCTCTCCCTCGTGCACCTGCCGCTTCGGCAACAAAACCTGCTGTGGATAAGTCTGCGCGAAATGCACCACCGGGCTGTTATCCACAAGCTTCTTCAAGCGCTGGTTGAACGCCCGGCTCACCGCATACTGCCCACCCGACACTGTGCGGAACTGCGCCGTCAGCACCACACCGTTCAAATCCATCCTGTCCACGCCAAACACATCCAGCGGCCCTTGCAGGTTGTACTTGAGGAACGGGTCTTCGCGGATCGAATCGCCGGTCTCGCGGATCAGCTCGATGGCCTTGTCGACATCCGTGTCGTAGGTGAACTGCACCGAGAAGAACGCAAAGGCAAATTGCCGCGATTGGTTGGTCACCGCTTTAATCTGGCCGAACGGCACCGAATGCACAAAACCCTTGCCGTCACGCAGTCGCAGCGTGCGAATGGTCAGCCCTTCGACCGTGCCGGCATGCCCGGAATCGAGCACCACCCAATCGCCAATCGACAGCGTGTCTTCGATGATGATGAACAACCCGGTGATCACGTCCTGCACCAGTTGCTGCGAACCGAAACCGATGGCCAGACCGACCACCCCGGCACCGGCCAGCAGCGGCGCGACGTTGATCCCGAGGTTGGCCATGGTGGTGATCGCGCAGATCACCACGAGGATGATTTTGATCGCGTTACGCAACAGCGGCAGGATGGTTTTCACCCGCGTACTCGGCTGGCGCGCGCCGCGCTTGCTCACCGGTGGTTTCAGCGCTTCCTGAATCGCCGTGTCGAGCACCACCCACAACAACCACGTCACCAGGAAGATCAGACCGATGCGGCTCAGCGCATCACTGATCGCCCGGCCGACCGTGCTGCTTTGGGCGAAATCGAGCAGCGAAACACCCCAGATCCGCCCGAGGATATCGATGAAAGCAACCGCGATGACGATTCGCAGCAAGGCGTGCAACAGACTGAGAAAACGTTCCTTGTAGGCGCTGCTGCGCTGAATCGCTTCGGCTTTTCGCGACTTGAACAAGTGCTGCAGGATCGTGCTGAGGAACACCGTGCCGATCAGCAATACCGTGGTAAACAACGCGCAGCGCAGGGCCTTTTGATTGTCCTCGCCGATGCCGATCAAACTCACCACCGAGACCAGCACCATCAGCACAATCGGCCAGTACCACAGCCCGGAAAAGATCCGCAGCGATTCCTGCAAGGATGGTTGTTTCAGCCGCTGGCTCAGCGAACGGTTGCGAATCAGATGGGCCACCGGACGGCGCAGGCGAATCACCAATAATCCGAAAATCACCGAGGCAATCAGCCCGGTGAACACCGCGACGCTGCTGGTGATATTGCCGCCCAATTGGCGGGCGATCTGCGGGCTGGTCAGGGCATCGCTGAGGGCCGCGAGGAAGCCGATCAGGAACAGCGGTCGTGGGCAGTAATGACGGATGATTCGCGCCGCCGGTCGTTTATGGCCGACGTTGAACATCACCACCACGCACAAAAATATCGACGTGGAAAAAATGCCGCTGCTGGTGGCGTAGGCCAGACACAGCGCCAGCGCACGTCCGACAGAAGCTTGCAGAAAGTGGCTGACGTAAAGCGTCAGCGGCAGGCAGATCAGCGCTGGCACGGTGTACGGCAAGAAGTAGCCGATCAGATCCTGGCTGCGCTGGCGGGTGCGCAACCAGCGGCCCTCGCGCACGCGTTTGGTCAACAGGCTGCCGAGCACGGTAAGCAACGCAAAACTGCCAAGCCAGGCGCCGGACAGCGTGAGGAAATCCCCGGCAACGCTCCACCCCGAGCGATTCGACGGCTGGTTGACCAGTTTGTCGACCTCATTGGCCGCACGGTCGGCACGCAGGCGCCAGGCATCGACCAGGTGTTCGTTAATATCGAGTTTGTCTTGTACGTCGTCGATGCTCGAACTGATCGCACCGAGCAATCCACCCTGCACCAGTGGCTCGGGTTTGGCCGGTTCTTCGGCGGCGGCCGGCACGCCCGGCAGTGCGGCGGCCTCCAGTTCGTTGGCGCCTAGAAACAGCAATGCTCCCAGCACAATGGCGATCCTGAACTTGAACAAAACTCCGATCTCCCGTGGTTGAACCTGTAAGGAACTGATCGATATTTGTGCGGCAAGTTCAAGAGCCTCGCCATTGGCCGTGATCGTTCCAGCGCTATTGCCAGCAGGGCTGGCAGGTGTTCAGCAGCACGTACCGTCCGTAACGCCATCGAAACTTTCCCGATCCGCCCGCAGTCATCAAAAGATACCGGCAACACGAGGACTTTCGACGGGAGGGCGATATGGCGACGATTCACATCGGTATTTCCGGCTGGCGCTACGCACCGTGGCGGGGGGATTTCTATCCCAAGGGACTGGCACAAAAGCGCGAATTGCAGTTTGCGTCGAGGGCGGTCAACAGCATCGAAATCAATGGATCGTTCTACGCGCTGCAACGACCTGAACGTTATGCACAGTGGTACGCCGAAACGCCTGACGACTTCGTCTTCAGCGTCAAGGCGCCGCGCTTCATCACCCACATCCGCCGCTTGCGCGACATCGAAAAACCGCTGGCGAATTTCTTTGCTTCCGGGATCCTGGAACTCAAGGAAAAACTCGGGCCGATCCTTTGGCAATTTCCGCCGAATTTCAAATTCCAGCCTGAGCGCTTTGAGCATTTCCTCGCGCTATTGCCCCACGACACCGAAGCGGCCGCTGCCCTCGCCCATCAACATGACTCGCACCTGCACGGTCACGCGAGCATGAAAGCCTGGCGCAAAAAGCCGCTGCGCCATGCCGTGGAGATCCGCAATGACAGCTTCCTTGATCCCGATTTCGTGCGGCTGTTGAAACGCTACAACACCGCACTGGTCATCGCCGACACCGCCAACAAATGGCCGTACCGCGAAGACCTCACCAGCGACTTCGTCTACCTGCGCCTGCACGGTGCCGAAGAGCTTTATGCCAGCGGCTACACTGCGCCGGCCCTGAAGCGTTGGGCCGAACGCATCGACGCTTGGCACCACGGCGAGCAACCAAAAGATGCTCACCTGATCGCGCCACGCTTGAAGCCGCGCCCGCGCAAATCCCGCGAAGTGTTCTGCTATTTCGACAACGACATCAAAGTCCGCGCGCCCTACGACGCCCGCGATCTGCTGCAGCGTTTCGAACTGGATAAAGATCTCGCAACCGCCCCCGGCGAACCCGCTGCGCAAGGAGTGCTGGCATGAGCATTTCAGAACCGGTCGGTTTCACTGATGAGGGCTCGGTGGTCGCGCCGTCGGTACGTACGTTCACCGTGTTGACGGTCAACACCCACAAGGGCTTCACCGCGCTCAACCGGCGCTTCATCCTCCCGGAATTGCGCGAAGCGGTGCGCAGCGTCGCCGCCGACGTGGTGTTCCTGCAGGAAGTCCACGGCACCCACGAGCATCATCCCAAGCGCTACAGCAATTGGCCGACGATGCCGCAGTACGAGTTCCTCGCCGACAGCCTCTGGCCGCAGTTCGCTTACGGCCGCAACGCGGTGTACCCGGAGGGCGATCACGGCAATGCCCTGCTGTCGAAATTCCAGATCATCCGCCACGACAACCTTGATGTGTCGATCAGCGGCCACGAGAACCGTGGCCTGTTGCATTGCGTGCTGCGCCTGCCCGGTGACGGCACGGAAATCCACGCAATCTGCGTGCATCTGGGCCTGCGCGAAAGCCACCGCAACGCGCAATTGAAGCTGCTCGGCGAACGTCTTGCCGAGTTGCCCGACGACGCGCCAGTGATCGTCGCTGGCGACTTCAACGATTGGCGCCAGCGCGCCGATGCGCTGCTCAAACCTTGCGGCTTGCGCGAAGTGTTCGCCGAACAGCACGGCAAACCGGCGCGCAGTTTTCCCGCACGTCTGCCGACCCTGCGCCTCGACCGCATCTACGTGCGCAACCTTAAAGCCAGCCAGCCGAAGGTCCTCGCCAATCGGCCCTGGTCTCACCTTTCCGACCACGCACCGTTATCGGTGGAGATCGAACTATGAACAGCGCGCCGTTGGAGAAATCCGCCGTGGAACCGATAGCCATTACCCCGCCGATACGCGAGCCCGGCCAAGTCGATGTCGAATATCGCTGGCAGGGCGGCAACCATGTGCAATTGCTGGAGAACGGCGAGGAGTATTTCCCGCGCGTGTTTGAAGCGATGCGCGCGGCGAAAAGTGAAATCCTCTTGGAAACCTTCATCGTTTTCGAAGACAAGGTCGGCGCCGAACTGCAGGAGATTCTGATTGATGCGGCGAAGCGCGGCGTGCGCACCACCGTCAGCCTCGACGGCTTTGGCTGCGGCGAGCTGACCACCGGCTATCTCACCGCGCTGAGTGCAGCCGGGGTGCATTTGCAGATCTTCGATCCGGCACCCAAGCGTCTCGGCATCCGAACTAACTGGTTTCGCCGCTTGCATCGCAAAATCGTCGTGGTCGACGGCATGGTCGCGTTCATCGGTGGAATCAATTTTTCCGGCGATCACCTGGCCGATTTCGGCCCTGAGGCCAAGCAGGATTATTCGGTGGAAGTTCAGGGCCCGGCAGTGGCCGACATCCACCATTTCGCCCTGCTGCAAAGTGGTCGTCCGGGCCGCGCGCGGTTCTGGTGGCAGCGCCGCCGCCAGCGTCGCGCGGAAATGGCTTTCGACGATCACGACGGGCAAGTGCGTCTGGTGTTTCGCGACAACGACCAGCACAGCACCGATATCGAGGACGTTTATCTGCAAGTGCTGCGCGGCGCCAAACGCCGGGTGGTGATCGCCAACGCCTACTTCTTCCCCGGTTATCGATTGCTGCGTGAGATGCGCAATGCCGCGCGCCGTGGCGTCGATGTGCGGCTGATTCTGCAAGGTCAGCCAGACATGCTGGTGGCCAAACTCGCGGCGCGCATGACCTACGATTACTTGCTCAAGGCCGGGGTGCAGATTCACGAATATTGCCAGCGTCCTTTGCACGGCAAAGTCGCGCTGGTCGACGAAGAATGGAGCACCGTCGGTTCGAGCAACCTCGACCCGCTGAGCTTGTCGCTGAACCTGGAAGCCAACGTGCTGATTCGCGACCGCGCCTTCAATCAGCACTTGTTCGAGCGCCTCGAAGACCTCAGCCAGAATCACTGCAAAGCCATGGATGCGAGCAAGTCGCCACGCGGGCGGATCTGGCACATGACCGTGGGGTTTCTGGTGTTTCACTTTCTGCGGCATTTCCCGGCAATGGCCGGTTGGCTGCCGGCGCACAAGCCGCGACTCAAGCCGTTTCGAGGTGACGCATCATGAGCCATTCCGAAGCGCATTCGAGCGCACATTCGGCACCTGCGACGCACTCGAAATGGAGCCGCTGGAAACGTCCGTTGACGCTGCTGTTTTTCCTCGCATTGATCGTGTTGCTGACAATGTTCGCCACGCGCATCGAATGGAAAGAAGTGCTGGAAACTCTCGCCGACTTCAAAGTGCGCACGCTAATCATCGCTGCCGGCCTGACGTTGCTGAGCTTTCTGGTGTACGCCAGTTTCGACCTGATCGGACGCACTTACATCCGGCAGGATCTGACCTGGAAACAGATCCTGCCGGTGGGGATCATCAGCTATGCATTCAACTTGAACCTGAGCGCGTGGGTCGGCGGGATTGCCATGCGTTATCGGTTGTATTCGCGGCTGGGGGTGAGCAAAGGCAACATCGCCAAGATTCTCGGCTTGAGCCTGGCGACCAATTGGTTTGGCTACATGACCATTGCCGGCGCGGTGTTCAGCAGCGGTCTGGTGACCATGCCGCCGGGGTGGAAAGTCAGCACCACCGCCCTGCAAGGCATCGGCGTTTTACTTCTGCTGATCAGCGCTGGTTATCTCGCGGCGTGTCAGTTTTCCAAGCGCCGCGAATGGTCGATTCGCGGCGTGGAAATCAATCTGCCGTCGTTGCGCATGGCGGTGTTGCAACTGTTGCTGGGCGCATTGAACTGGTCGTTGATGGCGGCGGTGATTTTCACTTTGCTGCCGAGCAAGCTCGATTATCCGTTGGTGTTGGGGGTGTTGCTGATCAGCGCAATTGCCGGGGTCATCACCCACATTCCGGCGGGGCTTGGGGTGCTGGAAGCGGTGTTCGTCGCGCTGCTGCAGCATGAGGCTTCACGGGGCAGCCTGGTGGCAGGGTTGCTGGCGTATCGGGCGATTTATTTTCTGTTGCCGTTGTTGATCACGGTGGTGATGTATCTGGTGGTGGAGGCCAAGGCAAAGGCGCTGCGGATAGAGAAGAAACCGAGGCATTAAGATCAAGAGATCGCAGCCTGCGGCAGCTCCTACAGTTGGAATGCATTCTCCCTGTAGGAGCTGCCGCAGGCTGCGATCT
>NZ_RWIM01000171.1 GCF_009764645.1 Pseudomonas sp. PB106 | reverse complement strand
AGCCTTCGGCAGCTCCTGCACAGATTTGTGCAGGAGGTGCCGAAGGCTGCGATCTTTTGCTTTTCAAACCTGACTATCCCCCAACCTTATCGCACACCATTCAGCCCCAGCCCTGTTCGTTGTGACACCACGCCCGGTGCCTGACACTCGGACTCAATGTCCCATTGGCCTGCTGGAGTTGCCTCGATGAATGAGTCTGTGCGTTTCCAAGATAAAGTCGTAATCGTCACCGGAGCCGGTGGTGGCCTCGGACGGGCGCACGCTCTTTTGTTCGCCAAACAAGGCGCGAAAGTGCTGGTCAACGACCTCGGCGGCTCGGCCCAGGGTGAAGGCGCCAATGCCTCCGCCGCCGACCGCGTGGTCGCCGAAATTCGTGAAGCCGGTGGCACCGCCGAAGCCAATCACGACTCGGTCACCGACGGCGACAAACTCGTCCAAAACGCCCTCGACGTTTTCGGTCGCGTCGACGTCGTGGTCAACAACGCCGGCATCCTGCGCGACAAGACCTTCCACAAAATGGACGACGCCGATTGGGATCTGGTTTACCGCGTCCACGTCGAAGGCGCCTACAAAGTCACCCGCGCCGCGTGGCCGCACATGCGCGAGCAAAACTACGGGCGAGTAATCTTCACCGCCTCGACCTCGGGCATCTACGGCAACTTCGGCCAGTCCAACTACGGCATGGCCAAACTCGGCCTCTACGGCCTGACCCGCACCCTGGCCATCGAAGGCCGCAAGAACAACATCCTCGTCAACGCCATCGCCCCAACCGGCGGCACGCGCATGACCGAAGGCCTGATCCCGCCGCAAGTGTTCGAACAACTGAAACCGGAACTGGTCAGCCCACTGGTGGTGTATCTGGCCAGCGAGCAATGCCAAGAGACCTCTGGGCTGTTCGAAGTTGGCGGTGGCTGGATGGGCAAAGTGCGTTGGGAGCGCAGCCTCGGTGCCGGCTTCGATCCGCGCGAAGGATTCTCGCCTGAGGATGTCGCAGCGCATTGGCAGCAGATTTGTGATTTCGAAGGGGCCGCGCATCCGAAGGACAATATTGAAGCGCTGAAGGAAATGATGGCGAATTTGCAGAAGTATTCGCTTTAATTAATGAGGCCACCAAGCTAGAGCTTGGTGGCTACAAAGCTATTAAACGTATCGCTTTTCGGTCACGAATTGTGGAGCCTTCCAGTTGGGGCCTTTAATTGCTAACCCTTTATCTCCGCGCGCAAGTACTCCAGACAAAATGAGTCGAGAGTAGGCATCCTCAAGGGCTCGGTATTGACTGATCAAACCTCGGTTGTATCGCCTGATCATCATGTCCAGATGCGGATTTGGTTTGAAGAGTGAGAATACGGTGACAATGTCATCCAATGATTCATTTTTCACAATTTGCTCAATGCTATTCATTACCACAGCTCCTTAAGAAACTTCTGATAATCACGCTCTTCCTGTCGCCTAGCAGCTTCCAATGCCTCTGGTGTATATAGCAACGCAGGATCATCATTAAGCTTGTAATCCTCCAGTGTGGCAGTGTGGACGTCGTTCCATACGGAAGAGTCTGGATCGGGCATTTCCGTGTCACCATATCCCAAGGCTTTAAGCCTTTCGAATTCTCTGATCTCATGAGTGTAGAAGCGTTTGTCGGTATCGGTTACCTCTAGTTCTCCTCGAGAAATTCGTTCTAGACGATCAATCATTATTTTATTCGCATCAGACTCTAGGAACTTTGAAGTGTGAAGCTTCACGATATTAACTCCGTTGTTTGCGATGATGGCAGGTGCCCAGTCCGAGCGTGTAACCGGTAAACCGGTTTCTTCGGGGTTGAAACTTCGCCCGCTGTGTTCTCCGTCCGCGACACCCCCGTACGGATTGCTAAACACCACATAAAGCGGCGCAATCCCCGAGTCATCCGGAAACACGATGATGAATCGCTCCCAGCCCTCTACCAGGATCGGATTGAGATCCAGGCGTCCTTCAACCGGGATAATCGTCGCCCCGGAGTAGTCAGGCGGATCGGTATCCACCATGGGCGATTCAGTCGAGCTGTTGTCCGGTGAATTGATCGGTGTCCAAGTGAGGAAGTCCGTCGGAGAGTCGGGCAGCACGGCTTCGTAAACGTCGTTGAGCAAGTCGTAAGCAGCATTCAGAACGAGAACACTCGACCGAATGTGAAAGTTGTCAGCGGTGGAGACGAACACCTCCGTGCCTGAACCTAGTGGCCTCACGCCCAGCCCCACGGGCATTTCCAATGTGCCTTGTCGGTCTGCTATATCGCGCAATGTTTGTGGAGGCACCGACGACAACTCAGCCAATGGCACGCTCAAGGCAAAGCGTTCTCCATTGCCCAGCCGCGAAGGCATTACCAAGGCTGCGAAGCCGACCACAACCGGACTTAGCAATACCGTTCCGATGGCCGTGAGGGTTGCCACTCCCACTCGCAAAGCTGCGAGTATTGCCTTTGAAGTTGCAGGGGCGAGGCGCACGGACGCCGAGCTGAAAGAGAGGGACGGCTGGGTGCTGGCAATTGCGCCCAAAGCCGGATAGACCTGATGAAACTCCGGCGTGTGAGGATCCTGTCCGGGGCCCTCGGTGCCAAGTTGAACCACGGTTTCGGCAGGTTGCTGGCCCGGTTCCGTCTCGTTCTGCTGTTGAATATTGGATGTCGCCAGTTGTGCCTGTCGCCGAGCTACGGAGGTCGCGGTATCAATGACTTTGCGGCGAATTTCCAAACTTCTTTTTTCTGTTTCCAGTTGCTGCTGGATAGCGTCGATACGCGCTTGCGTTTCAGCTTGGAGCCTATTTTGCTCGACGACGAACTCTTTCGCGGCGGCATCGGCCTTGAATTCAGCTTCGACCAGTGCTGCTTTCAACGTGGCTATCCGATCTCTTTCCTGAGTTTCTTTTTCAATATTTTGCCGCGCAATGTCGGCTGCCACATGGGCGAGATGAGCGTCTCGACGCTGCTTCTTCGCCAACGTGGCAAGCCGTTCCTGCTCACGAACACGGATTTCCTCCTGGTCTCGGCGTGCCTTTTCGGCAACGGCTCTTAGGCGTTGCTGCTCCGCAGCAATGCGCGCACGTTCGGCTGCCAACCGTTGAGTTTCCGCTGCAGCTGCGTGGGTTTGATTATTCGCCTGTACGGCGTTCAGCCAATTCTGCACATTGATCTGTTGCTGATGCAGAACCGCGAGAGTCTGTGTCAGCAGCCGTGCTTCATGGGCGGACCGGTAAGATTGCCGCCATTGGGTAAACGCCGGTCCGTTGGGCCGGAGGTGACGGTCAAATGTTGCAGCGCGGGCGAGAAATTGATGCGCCGTTTTGCCTAGGGGGTCTTCACCGTAGAAACGTTGAGCGATTGAAGTGTGTTGCTGAAACTCAAGATTCTTTCGTTGAATGACTGTGTTGCGGACGGCCAATTCGCGAATGATCGATTCGGCGGGTGGAAGTGCGTGAGTTGAGCCTTCGAGGCGAACCCTAGCCAGATCAGCTTCGATAGTTTGATTAATCTGCGCGCTTCTCTGGGCGAACTCATTTGGCAACGGAATAAGAAAGCTCTGAACTTGTTGTTCGTATGTGCTGTGATTTCCCGGGGTACCAAATACGCCGCTGCGCAATATTTCAACTTCAGTCTCTTGCAGGGATTTGAAGCCGGGGGGCTGCACTGCTGTGGTGACAATAGGATCTATTTCGTAAGACGTAGGCTTCTGCATATCCATATCCTTTTGAATGTGCGTGATCGCCGCTAAATGCCCATCGGTAATGATGGCATTCGCGAATAATTGATTCGTTTCAAGTTACAAGAAACCTGCGGTTAACGAGTCTGAGAAGACCGTGAGTAACCAGATGTTGTTTTGTGCGAACTTTCGAGGGCGGATAATTTCGCGAGGAGAATTCTTTTGCGTAAAAAGAAATCTCCGACATGGTTCGCGGAAAGTTATACGGGGCGCGCCTGCTGATTTTCCCCAGGCATAAAAAAGGCCGCTGCAAACGCAGCGGCCAAGGTAAGACGTTGGATCAAGGAGCTACAAATCAACGTCAGTGAACACCGGGGCGATAAACCGAAAACGTCGATTCATCTGAAATCTGTCAGCAATGGCCAGAGTTCCTCATGGCCAGTGCTTCGCGCTTTTCGGCGGCTGCCGTGAAAGCGCGTTCAGAATAAGGTCTTGAGGGTGTAGGAAAAATACCGATTCCGGACATGCACTGTTGCGGGGCATGCAACAGTCCCGTGACCCGATGTGCGCCATGCGCTGCATTGATGATCCTCCATCCAGCTCACTCATGAGTCGCGCAAAGCCACGTCCCGTGTGGGTATTCATCCTTTCGAGCGACAACGCGAATACCTCCTTGGTGCGCTTATCGACCCGGTTGCCCGGCAGTAGGGTGGGGCCTTCTGTCACTCACCGGGGAAGACGCATGACAAAAACAACAATGCGCGCCATCTTCACACCGCAGGCGCTGGCCGCCGCGGTGGCTCTGGGTTGCTGTGCCCAGGCGCACGCGGTTTCGTTCAATATCGGCGAGATCGAGGGGACGTTCGACTCGTCGCTCTCGGTCGGTGCCAGTTGGGGCATGCGCGATGCCGACAAGTCGTTGGTCGGCACGGTCAACGGTGGCACTGGGCAATCCTCGACCGGTGATGACGGGCGCCTGAACTTCAAGAAGGGCGAGACCTTCTCGAAAATCTTCAAAGGTATTCACGACCTCGAACTGAAGTACGGCGACACCGGTGTGTTCGTGCGTGGCAAGTATTGGTACGACTTCGAACTCAAGGACGAAGACCGCGAGTTCAAGCCGATCAGCGACAGCGGCCGCAAGGAGGGCGCCAAGTCGTCCGGCGCGCAGATCCTCGATGCGTTCGTTTATCACAACTACACCATCGCCGATCTGCCGGGCACCGTGCGGGCGGGCAAGCAGGTGGTGAGTTGGGGTGAAAGTACTTTCATCGGTAACTCGATCAACAGCATCAACCCGATCGACGTTTCGGCGTTCCGGCGTCCCGGAGCAGAGATCAAGGAAGGCCTGATCCCGGTGAACATGCTGTTCGGTTCGCAGAGCCTGACGGACAAACTCTCGGTCGAAGGTTTCTATCAGCTGGAATGGGACCAGACCGTTCTCGACAACTGCGGCACGTTTTTCGGCGTCGATGTGGCGGCGGATGGCTGCAACAACGGCTACACCGTTGGCAGCCCGGCGGTGGCACCGCTGGTGCCGTTGACCACCGCGTTTGGCCAAGGCATTCAGGTGACGCGCGAAGGCGTGGTGATTCCCCGTGGCGGCGACCGCGATGCGCGGGATTCCGGGCAGTGGGGCACGGCATTGCGCTGGCTCGGAGATGACACCGAGTACGGCCTCTATTTCATGAATTACCACAGCCGCACGCCGTCGGTGGGCACCACCACCGCTGGGCTTTCGACCCTCTCGGCATTGCCGGCGATGGTCGGCATCGCCAATGGTCTGGCCCCCGGCAGCGGGGCGGGGCTGGCGCAAAGCGTGATGCTCGGGCGCGGTCAGTATTATCTGGAATACCCGGAAGACATTCGCCTCTACGGCGCGAGTTTCTCCACCACGCTGCCCACCGGCACAGCGTGGACTGGCGAGATCAGCTATCGGCCCAACGCTCCCGTGCAGGTCAACACCAACGACCTGACCCTGGCGCTGCTCAACCCGATTGCCGGCGGCACCGCTTCGCCGCTGACCACTTCACCAGGCGCCGACAACAAGGGTTACCGCCGCAAGGAAGTCACGCAGATTCAGAGCACCCTCACGCACTTCTTCGATCAGGTCTTGGGCGCCGAGCGTCTGACCGTAGTCGGTGAAGCTGCGGTGGTGCACGTCGGCGGACTGGAGCCGCGCAGCCAGCTGCGTTATGGCCGCGATTCGGTGTATGGCCAATACGGTTTCGGTGGCGACACCGACGGCTTCGTCACCTCGACCTCGTGGGGCTATCGCGCCCGGGCCATCCTCGATTACGCCAACGTGATCGGCGGGATCAACCTCAAACCGAACCTGTCCTGGTCGCATGACGTTGCCGGTTATGGCCCCAACGGCCTGTTCAACGAAGGCGCGAAAGCAATCAGCGTCGGCGTCGATGCCGACTACCGCAACACCTACACCGCGAGCCTCAGTTACACCGATTTCTTCGGTGGTGATTACAACGTCCTCGAAGACCGTGACTTCGTGGCCCTGAGCTTCGGCGTGAACTTCTGATCTGCCCGAGAAGGATGACTGCAATGCGCAAAATGATTCTGCAATGTGGCGTGCTGGCCCTGAGTCTGCTGGCGGCCAATGTGATGGCGGCGGTGTCGCCGGATGAAGCCAACAAACTCGGCACCAGCCTGACCCCGCTCGGCGCCGAGAAGGCCGGCAATGCCGACGGCTCGATCCCGGCATGGACCGGCGGTCTGCCAAAAAACGCCGGTGCGGTGGACAGCAAAGGTTTTCTGGCCGACCCGTTTGCCAGTGAAAAACCGTTATTCACCATCACCGCAGCGAACGTCGACAAGTACAAGGACAAGCTCTCCGACGGCCAAGTGGCGATGTTCAAACGCTACCCGGAAACCTACAAGATTCCGGTCTATCCGACCCACCGTACCGTCGCCGCACCGGCGGACATCTACGAATCGGCCAAGCGCAGCGCACTGAATGTGACCACGATCAACGACGGAAACGGCCTCGCCAACTTCACCGGCAATCGTTACTACGCGTTCCCGATTCCGAAGAACGGCGTCGAGGTGTTGTGGAACCACATCACCCGTTATCACGGTGGCAACGTCAAACGCATCATCACTCAGGTGACCCCGCAAACCAACGGCAGCTACACGCCGATCCGCTTTGAAGAAGTGATCGCCGTGCCGCAATTGATGAAGGACATCGACCCGGACAAAGCCGCCAACGTGCTGACCTTCTTCAAGCAGTCGGTCACCGCGCCGGCGCGTTTGGCCGGTAACGTGTTGCTGGTCCACGAAACCCTCGATCAGGTGAAGGAACCGCGCCTGGCGTGGATCTACAACGCCGGCCAGCGCCGCGTGCGTCGCGCCCCGCAAGTGGCCTACGACGGCCCGGGCACGGCAGCCGATGGCTTGCGCACTTCCGACAACTTCGACATGTTCTCCGGCGCCCCGGATCGCTATGACTGGAAACTGGTTGGCAAAAAGGAAATGTACATTCCGTACAACAGCTACAAACTCGACTCGCCGAGCCTCAAGTACGACGACGTGGTCAAAGCCGGGCACATCAATCAGGACCTGACTCGCTATGAACTGCACCGTGTCTGGGAGGTGATCGGCACCGTCAAGCCGAACGAACGGCACATCTACGCCAAACGCCACATGTACATCGACGAGGACAGCTGGCAAGTGGCGCTGGCTGATCACTACGATGGTCGCGGGCAACTGTGGCGTGTCGCCGAAGGTCACGCGCAGTATTACTACGATCACCAGGCGCAGGCTTACACGCTCGAAGCGCTCTACGACATCATTGCCGGTCGCTACATTGCCTTGGGGATGAAGAACGAAGAGAAGCACAGCTTCGAATTCGGCTTCGAAGCCAAAGCCGCCGACTTCACGCCATCGGCCCTGCGTACCGAGGGCGTGCGGTAACGGTTTTGATACATCGGCAAGACAAAAGGCGACCGTACGGTCGCCTTTTTTATGGGCATCAATCAGCGCGCTGAATACTCGTCAACAACCTGCTCGCAGAGGGCTAGGGTTGCCGGACAACTATAAAAAGGCGCACTGCGATGACCGCTATGAATTCGTGCCTGGATCGCCCGGGATTCTTGCCCAGACTGTCGTCCCATCATCAATCGCGTGGGCGCTTGAGCGGGCCATTGCTGGAATCGATGGCGCGGGTCAGGTTGCTCTGTGCACCGGCAGGCAGTGGCAAGAGTGCGTTGCTCACCGAATGCATGTTGCAGGCTCCAACGTCGTGCGCCGTGCATTGGCTTGCCCTGGCGGGCGCCGCGTTGAGTGTTGAAGGTTTTTGCCTGCGCCTGGGGCAGGCACTGGGTTTGACCGATGCCGATGAAGAGGACATTCGCACGGCATTGCATCGCGTGTCGCAGCCGACCTGGCTGGTGCTCGACGATTATTGTCGCCACCCCGAGCCAGCAGTCGATGCCCTACTTGATCGCTTGCTGGCTCTGAACAATCCGGCGCTCACCTGGTGGATCGCCACGCGTCGGCGGCCGCCGTGCAACTGGCCGCGTCTGCTGCTGGATGACGAACTCCACGAGTGTGACAGCACGACGCTGGCGCTGACCGCGCAGGAGATTGCCCAGGCGTTGACCCATCTGCCTGCCGAGCAGGCTTGCAGTGTGGCCGCACGCATTGTGTCGCGCACCGGAGGCTGGTGCGCGGGCGTGCGCATGGCACTGTTGCAGAAGTGCGACTGGGCGCAAAACCCTCAGCCGCAGCAGCGCACCGACACGCTGTTCGACTACCTGCAACACGAACTCTTCAGCCATCTTTCGCCGGAGCTGGCCGAAGCCTGGCGCGTGCTGGCACACCTGCCGCGTTTCAATGCGCAACTCTGTGACCATTTGTTTGGCGCTGTTGAAGGCGCGCAGTACCTGCGCGAGTTGCAGCTTCTGGGTTGCTTCATTGAACCTTGGCAGGCATCCCATGAGTGGCTGCAGGTTTTTCCGCCGTTGACCCGGGTGATGCAAGAAGTGCATTGGCCGCAGGGCCGGTCGTGGCATCGCCTCGCATGCCAATGGTTTTGCGCGCGGGAGGAGTGGCGGGCGGCATTCGAACAAGCCTTGCACGCGCAAGAATACGAAGTGGCGATCAGCCTGTTGCAGCATTTCACTTTCGAGGATCTGTTCGAAGATCAAACCGTCGTGCTGTTACTGCGTCTGCACGAGCAGCAGGGCGAAGAGCTGACCCTGTGTTCACCGCAACAGGTCGGGCTGATCACTGCCGCATTGCTGTTTGCCGGGCGCTTCGAACAGGCCGCCGCCTGCATCGAACACATGGCGCGATTCGTTCCGCAACCGTCAGCGCGGCAGCAGCGGCAATGGATCGCCCGTTGGCAGGCGCTGCAAGGCTGGCTCCTGCATTTACAGGGGCGGATGACGGCGGCTCGCGAGCATTTTCAGGAGGCGCTGGCGGAGTTGAACGCTGACGCCTGGACGGCGCGGCTGTTGTGCCTGTCAGGTCAAACCCAGCAAGCCTTGCTTAGCGGTGAGCTGGACTTGGCCTACGCCATCAACCGTGAGGCGTTGTGTCTGGCCAGGGCGCAAGATTCATTGTTGTTCGAGGGTCTGCTAGAACTGGATCACGCGCAGTGGCTCGAACAGCGGGGTGCCCCGGCTCGGGCTGAACAGCTATTGGCTAACATGCAGACGTTGCTCGAACAGCGGGAGTCCGCACCGGTGCCGTTGCGCGGGCGCATCGCCTTGCGGCGTGGCCGGTTGGCGCTGTGCATGGGCCAGGAAGCACGCGCGGCCGAGTTTTTTCGCAGCGGTCTGGACGATTGTCTGCGCAGCCATGACAAGCGTGTGCTTTATGGTTTTCTGGGATTGGCGCAACTGGCGGCCAATCATCAAGACTACGCAGAAGCTTTTGGTCGCCTGCGCGATGCCGAGCGACTGATGCAACAACGGCAGATTCCGGACACGGTGTATCGCGGGGTCTTGCTGCAAGTCAGCAGTCAGTTCTGGTTACAACAGGGGCGGGCGGAACTGGCTGAAGAAGCCCTGAGCCGAGTGTTGCGCCACTTCCGTGGTACCCAGGCACGGCAGGCGCCACCGGCAACCCTTGAGTTGATTGCGCGCCTTGAATATTTGCTCATCATCGCGCACATGCATCAGCGAGTCAGTGACAGTGGTTATGCTGCATTGCTTTCTCAACTACACAAAGCGCAACAGAGCGGGTCGCTGCTACTGGAAGTTGAATTGCATTTTGCTCTCGCAGAGGTCACTTCCTTGTCTTCCAAAACGCTCGTCTCGCAAGAACATCAACTGCAAGCGCTTGCGCTTGTTGATAAATATAATTTGCAGCAGTTGCGTCGCGAATTTGAATTGCGTCAACCTGAATTGTTATTTAATGAGGTAGTTGAAGGTGTGGAAAACAATAGCCAGTTGCTGGCTCTGCAGCGCAGCTCGCTAAGTCAGCGAGAACTTCAGGTGTTGCAGATGATTGCATTGGGGGATTCGAATCTGCAAATAGCCAAAAAGCTTTTCATTTCATTGCATACTGTTAAGACGCATGTGAGAAGAATATATGGAAAATTGGGTGTTGCGCGGCGCACGCATGCAGTGGCTACGGCGAGAAGGCAGGGGTTTATGAGTTGAGATAAATGACGGGTCAATGTTTTTTTATTGGGCTTTAACGTTTTTTTTAGTTTTTGAAATCTATTCTGTATATCCCCCGCTTTACTCTCTGAGTTAGTTTGATTTCACCTGATGGACGCACTTCGCTTCTATCGAGATTAAATTAACAAGGAAGTAACGTATGAGTGAATCAAACAGAAATCTCGCGAAGGTCAGTGATGGAGTTGCTGCGCTACGCCGGGAAATCGGTCGCATTCCATCTTTCGCGAACACCGTGCAGGATTGTTTGCTGGCTGAACTGCAGAAGACCCATCCTGATGTTTTCGTCAGTAAAATATTTATTAACTTGCGTTCGGGTGTAAGTGCAGAGGGCAATGCGAAAGTACCGCTAGGTAGCTTGCTAAATGTGTTTCTCGAGTGTTTTGGGTCTGGCCGCTCGCCTCAATATGACGCGGGACGTTATGCCGTCTATGAGTTCGCGAACTCCACGCGGGCGGAGCATATCCTGCAATCACCGGGCATTGCCGTCGTCGAAAAGGTCATTCACGACGTGTTGAATGATTTTTCCAACCGATATCTTTCGACGGTTGAGCGGTATTGGAGCCGAACGTATGCGAAAACAGGCACGAGTGTCAGAGGCGGTTCGCGGAAGGCAGAATTGGCCAATGTGCAGGAAAAGCTTTTCTGGGATGAAATGCATGCATCGGTCGGGGCGTTCGGTGTTACCTCCGATGACCTTCGCTCGCTTGCATTTCTCACGCAAGGTGGACAACAACATTCGTTTTACGAGTTACGCCTGGAGGATAAGAATGGTCGTTATGTCGTACTTCCCGGCGCTTTCGCGCTTCCTCTGTTGGATCCCGTACAAGAAGAACTTATTCCGCGTGGTGACAAGAAAATATTCTTATATATGCCCAGCCACGGGGGAGAAGTGTTTGCTGATTCTATGAGTTTGCAAAAAGCCCTTGAGCAGCGTCTGGCGCAGACTGACAGTCGTCAGTCTGCTCTGCTTTCGCTGGCCGTTGAGGATCGATCCTCCATCCCGGCGGCGGCCAAAATCCGCTTTCTGAAAGTGACCGGAGATTTGTTCCAGTATGGTTGTGACAGCGTACTCACCACTCTGAAAAATGACCTTCCTCCTCTGCTTGAGGCTCTTAATTCGACTACTCGGGAATTCAACGGCGCCGTTTCAAGGTTGGAAGAAGCACAACGGCTGGTCGATTTACCGCGCTTTGCCTTCTCGCGGCACGCGCAAATTGTCCGATCGATGCAAAAAAACGCGTGGCCGAACTGGTTGAAAAAAACCAGCAGCCTGAACCAGGAGCTCTACCTCGGTCTGGAACAGCGTCTTTTGGAAAGCCAGGTCAAATTTCATGAGTTAACCAGGCTTGTAACGTCCCTTAAAGACTATGCCCGGGCGGCTGTCGAGGAATTCATTTCCCCTGGCCCCGACGAACTGGTTGATCCGGATACGATTTATGTAATCGTTACGCATACGGTGAGGTTGGCAGACGGTAAGCGCATTGAGTTAAAGGAAAGAAAAACACTCACGCAAGTCTTTATGTATGGTGCTCACGATGAAAAGGGACAGTTTGCCATTGAGGTCGTGGGGAAAACAGATAATCCAAAATTGAGTTCGGCCAACATCCTCCGCGCTATCAAACAATTGAATATTCGGAATAATTATATTATCGCGAGAGCGTTTACTTTTGCCGATGATGACGTTGTTGAATCCTTGCGTGAGGTATTGGGACGCAAAACAGCGCTGAGTATTTTCTCTGCGGTTGTACAAAGACAGGTGACATCGATAGCTAACGATATGGTGATGCGTTACAACTTCGGCGATAACAGCATTGAGACGAAACGACTGGCAGCCGGCTGGGGTTTTGGATCTTGTAAGGATTTGGTGGTCTATCGCCGCAGAGGCATTCCCGGGGACCGCGACCTTCATGTGCTTAATGTCCCGGGGTTCCCGTCGGGTCAGGAGTGGTTCCAGTTCGCTGACATAGACACTTTGCGGGGAACGGTATTCGGTTGGTTGAAGAAACCCGACACTGCGCAGTACTTTGAGCGACAAGGGTATTTTTATAAGAAGCCACTGCCAGCGGGGGAAACTGCACTTCCACAGCCCACAATCCTTTTTGATGGTCAGATGTCGGATGCTGTCGAGTTGCGTAATGAGTCTGAAAAAGCGCCGCTGCAAGCAAGTGCGAAAAATCTTGTGCGCTGTGAAAATGATGAAATAGAACTGGCCACTCCGCGTTGGTATCGACGTGCTTCTGTTGATGAGCAGTGTCGGTACAATCGATTAAACTCCGATCACAAGGCGCTTTATGAGGCGTCCAAAGAAAAGCTAGAAATTATTCCTTTCAAGAGATTTTCCAGCGATTTGGTGAAGAAAACCGTGACTGAGTATTTGAATCGCACGGGGATCGATATCGACATTAATCCCGATGAGGTATGGGTCAAATTTCATGCTCAGTCGAAAATCAGTCTCACTGAGCTGTTTATTCAGTGGCAGATGTGGCGAGCGGATGTTTCCATTTTTGAAAAACTGTTTTTGGGCGGGACGCGTTTGCCAATCGGTGGCGACATTGATGCTCTCAAGGATCAAATGCGTCAGGCGACTTTCTGGTCGTTCAGCAATCAGCCTATCGCAGCGTTGAATGCCAGACTGATAAACGATCTGATCGATCTGATGCCGGGCGAGAAATACCTCGCGTACATCCGGTCGAAGTTCCTCGAAGCCAATGATGTTTCGATGAAAGTAGAGCTTTATCGCAGGGTGAAGCAAAACGAAATGTACCGCGCAGTCCTCCTGCAAAAGATGAAGGGCGAGCTTACTCAAGATCAACTCGATTGGCTGACTGGGTTGATCAATGGACTGGATAACGATTTGCCTCGTCTGGGCGGGATCAATACTGGGCAGCCCCCAGGGAACGATGTCTGGGAATTTACGCTGGAAGGACGAAAGCTGGAGGGCGCTTACGTCTTCAGTCGCACTGCCAATGGTCGACAGGAGTCGATCATCTACGTCCCCAATACCTATAACGGCAAGGACTTTTTCCCCGTCGAGCAACTGGCGGATCAGTTGAAGAATTCTTTTTTCAAAAAAGATATTCTGAAAGTTACACGCTCTGAACATCTGGAGGTCATCCAGAACGTGTTAGCTACGTATCTGCACTACAAGCCAGGAGTAACGCCGGCGCCCGTATTGCGCAATAGCTATCAAGTGCGATCGTTTCAGCAGCAATATAAAGAGATGATCCAGCGTTTCATTGCAGACGTGGATTATCAAACGACCAGTCCTTCTGAGGAACTGTGGAAAGACGCGAAAATCCTCATCGATTTTGCATTGGACGTGGCTTCGATGTTCATTCCACCGCTTGGCCTGGCAGTGAGTGTGTTGCGCATCACTCATTCAGTGATTCAAGGGGTTATGGCGGCAAGCTTGGGCAACGATGAGAAGGCCAATGAGTTGTTCGCCAGTGCTTGGCGCGGCGCGATTATGCTGTATGTCGGCAAGGTGGCGGGCATCGGCAGTCCGGTTAACCCACTAGCGATGTTGTCGACTGTCCGAGACATTGCCGACCTCGTATCGGCAGTCACCGGTGTTCCAGTCGGTATCAGCTATATCACGTCGGCTATTGCATCGCCGCCCGCAGTCGATGGAACCGTGCGCATCTTGGGCTAACTCGACTCAAGTGCCCCCTCGACGGATTATTTATAGAGGGTCCTGGCAGCAAGTTGATGGCTCAAAACCCATCCGCCAATCTGACGGCCCGGCGACGCAGCGATTATTCGCTGCGTC
>NZ_RWIM01000170.1 GCF_009764645.1 Pseudomonas sp. PB106 | reverse complement strand
AGCCTTCGGCAGCTCCTACAGGAGATTGCGTTTCTTTGTAGGAGCTGCCGAAGGCTGCGATCTTTTGATCTCCAACCTCAAGCGCCGAAATACCCCGCGCAGCACTTCTTGAACTTCTGCCCGCTGGCGCACGGGCAACTGTCATTACGCCCCAATTTCAGCTGCACCGTCGGATCGATGAAATACCAGCGTCCAGTGTTCTGCACGAACGAGGAGCGCTCGCGATGGCTGTGTTCACCCTGATCGTCGTGCCAGCGCGCGGTGAAGGTGACGAAAGCATGTTCCGGCTGACCGCCGAAGACTTCCGAACTCTCCACCTCAAGGCCGAGCCAGGTGCTCTGCGCGCTCCAGTCGCTGATCGACTGACGATTCAGTCCCGCTTGCTGAGCAGGCAGCGTGGTGGCCACCAGATAGTCGATCAAGCCCAGCACGTAAGCGCTGTAGCGCGAGCGCATCAGGGCTTCGGCGCACGGCGCAGGGTGGCCGTCGTGATAGTGACCGCAGCAGGCATCCAGCAGATTGCCGCTGCCGCACGGGCAAATGGCTGTACTCATTGCATTACCACCAGTATTTCCCGAAGTTTTCCGGATTGGCCCAGAAGCGTGAGTTGAGCCAGTCGGGGACTTGTTTGTATTCAAGCAGATCATAGGTGAACAGGGTCAGCACTTGATCGTCGCGCTGAAAACGTTCGCTGGCCTGCAGCGCCAGCGAATAGAAGTCGGTTTCCTGCCAGCCGCTGGCCGTCAGATCCGCCAGCACCGCAATGCGACTGGCGTTGAGATTGCGAATGCCGCCTAACAGGTTCAGGCCATCGCGCTTGGGCAAATGTTCCAGGCAATCGACCACCAGCGCCAGATCGAAACGCTGCGCCGCCAGTTCGGCGGGCAAGGCGCCCGGTGCGGCGTGGGCGACGACGGTGTCCGGGTGCGCCTCTTTAAAGGCGCTCAGGGCCGGAAACTCGCTGGCGCCGATCAGCAGCAGACGCGCCGGGGCGTAGCGATCCAGCAAAGCGGCCAACGCCTGTTGCGGCGTGCGGGAAGAAATGGCGACGTTCATCGAAGCTCCTCAATCAGACCGCCAAGACTAGCCTGCCTGACTGCAGCGGCAAAGGGCCCTGTTTCGCCGGTTTGCGGCAAAAGCGTCAAAGTCCTGTGAACACGCTCGCAAACAGCAGTGGCCTATTGCTGGCGGAGATTAAAACTCCGGTCTTTACTCCCTGAATCGGTTCTAAGCCGATCCCTCAGGAGAAAACCAGATGAGCATAGTTCGGACAGCATTACCTTTGATTCTGCTAACCAGTGTGTTGACTGGTTGCGCAGGTTTGCAGAAAACCGACTGGCCGACCTGCGCGGCGGTCGGTGGTGTTGTCGGTGCCGGTCTCGGCGCGACGGAAAGTTCGGCATGGGCCGGCTACGGCGCGTTGCTGGTCGGTGGCACGGCAGCTGCCTATTGCTGGGTGCACGGTGATGGCGACGAAGACGGCGATGGTGTGCCGGACAGCCGCGACAAGTGCCCGGGCACGCCTAAAGGCGTACAGGTCGATGCTGACGGTTGCCCTCCACCAGCGCCTGCGCCAGTGGTCGAAGAAGCAGTAGTGGTTCAGGAAGAAACCATCGTTATTCGTGATGTGCACTTCCAGTTCGACAAAGCCACATTGACCGGTCCAGACAAACAAGTGCTCGACAAGGTCGCTACTCGACTGAAACAGGAATCCTCGACTGCGCAACTGACCGTGACCGGTCACACCGACAGCGTGGGCAGCGATGCCTACAACAAGAAACTGTCGGATCGTCGTGCGCACTCGGTGGTGGACTACCTGATTCAGCAGGGTGTGCCGCGCGCCAGCTTCGTTTCGGTGTCCGGTCTGGGTGAAAGCCAGCCTGTGGCCGACAACAAAACCGCTGACGGTCGCGCGCAAAACCGTCGTACCGAAATCAAAATCAAGCGTTAAGCCCCTCTCGCATCCGCGGCTTGTGCAGTCGCGGATGCGGGTCTTTACTCCTGTGTAACCGGTATGGGCCGGTGACACAGGAGCTTTCACAATGACTGTTTTCTCAAGGTCCGTCTTACCGGTACTGCTGCTAGGCAGCTTGCTCACCGGTTGCGCCACCCACAGCGATGGCGATGCCCCCCTCAATCAACGTACATGGCCGATCTGCAGCCTTATCGGCGGGCTGGTCGGTGGCGGTCTCGGCTCCATTGAAAGTGCTGGCTGGGCCGGTGGCGGCGCTGCGCTGGGGATACTCACTGGCGGACTGATCTGTTACGCCCAGGACGGCGATGAAGACGACGACGGCGTGTTCGACCGCCGCGACCGTTGCCCGGATACGCCGGCCAATACCCCGGTCGATCACCGTGGATGCCCATTGCCGCAATATCCGGTCACCGAAAAAGTGCCGGAGCCTGCACCGCAAACTGAAGTCATCACCCTCAGCGATGCCGGCAACGTTTTGTTCGATTTCGATAAATCCGACCTGACCCCAGCAGCCAAAGCCCAGCTCGATACGCTGATGGACAAGCTGCGCAATGCCGACGTGGTGAGCATCAAGGTCATCGGTCACACCGACAGCAAAGGTTCGGATGCATACAACCAGGCATTGTCTGAACGGCGTGCGAGCAGTGTCGCGGCGTATCTGCTGAGCCAGGGCCTGGCACCGAACAAACTCACCAGCGAAGGTCGCGGCGAAAGTGAGCCGGTGGCT
This sequence comes from Pseudomonas sp. PB106, assembly GCF_009764645.1. Taxonomy (GTDB): domain Bacteria; phylum Pseudomonadota; class Gammaproteobacteria; order Pseudomonadales; family Pseudomonadaceae; genus Aquipseudomonas. Next base: position 19,442 of record NZ_RWIM01000170.1, on the reverse strand, counting down.
GATAACGCCACGGATGAAGGACGCGCGCAGAACCGCCGAGTGGAGTTGCACATCAATCGTTAAGAAGCGTCTGTAGGGCGCAGGCTAGAGCTGCCGGACGACGATCAGCGGCGTTTCGGCAGCTATTTGGCAGGCGATGGAAGTTTTTTCATTTACCCCTCTGGCTTATCCCCCGCAGAAGCCGTTACTGTGCGCCCAAAGAATAATTCGCAACACGGGGGAGCGTATGAAAGTGTTCTGGGGGCTGGGGCGTTTGCTGACCCTGCTGTTCTGCTGCGTGGTGCTGGCCAATCAGCTGGTGCCGTTCGTTCATCCGCTGCACCTGCTGGTCAATCTGGCCGGCGGTCTGTTGTTGCTGATCCACGTACTCGAAGTGCTGCTGTGCAACCGCAGCCTCAAGGGCCGTCCGCACCCTTGGCGTGACCGTGGCCGCATCCTGCTGTTCGGCGTATTCCACCTGCAAACCATCTCGGCCCCGGCCGCTCCGGAGGCTTCTTCCCATGCGTAAACTCTGCTTGCTCGCTGCATTCATCAGTCCATTGGCCTGCGCCCAAGTGGTCAGCGTCGAAACCAATTCGCTGATGCGCCTGCCCAACACCGCCAGCACCTTGCAGCTGGAAAAGCTCGAAGTGGCCGATTACGGCACCTTGCTGATTCCGGCCAACGTGACCGAGTTGAGCGTCGGCGAATTGCGCCTCGGCCATGAAGCACGTATTGCGATCGTTCCGGGTGAACAGGCGCTGGACTTGAAAGTCATTCGCGCAGAATTGAGCGATGGCAGCCAGATCACTGCGCGTGGCGCACCGGGCACTTATGAGAAAGCGGCCCGTGCGGGACGTAATCTGAATCTGCAATTCAAGGCGTTGAGCGCGCCACAGCTGCTGGTCGATGCCCGTGGCGGCACGGGCGCGCCGGGGTTTGTCGGTCTGGATGGCGGCAACGGTGAAGACCCTGGCTGCACCTATGGCTCGGCCGGGCATGGTTTTGATGGCAGCAACGGCAGCGACGGTCAGCCAGGCGCACCGGGTGCGCTGGTGCGCCTTGAAGTGCCGCGCGAATTTCCCGCCGAGCTGATCAAGGTCAACGTGGCTGGCGGTGCCGGTGGCCCGGCGGGTGTTGGCGGCAAGGCCGGAAAGGGCGGCAAGTCCAAGGGTTGCCTGGTGTACCGCGCCGATGGCGGCAAGAACGGCAAGGCCGGGGCGGATGGTCAGCCTGGGCCGGTGGGCGCAGCGGGTGCGGTGACTGTGCAGCGCCTGTAAAAGCAGACCCTCACCCCAGCCCTCTCCCGGAGGGAGAGGGGGCCGACCGAGGTGACTCACGCTATCCATCGACCTGAAAAACCGAGTCGATTATGGATTCGGCAGAGAATTTTCAAGTCGGCGTATCTCTTCAATATCCCCCATTCAGTCCCCTCTCCCCCCGGGAGAGGGCTAGGGTGAGGGGCTTTTGATCTAATCCCCGATCTTCAAATCATCGGCCGAGCCGCCGCAATCGCCACCAACACCAACCCGACAATCAGATTAAGCCCCACCACCCGGCGAATCCGCCCCAGCACCGCCGCACCCGCGGGCCAGTCTTTCGCGTCTACCGCCGTCCGCAGCTCAGGCAGCATGAGGCCCTGAATGCGGATAAACAGCGCCGTCATCACCACGTACAACCCGATCATCACCTGCACGTATTTCGGCGCGGTCTCGAAACCGACCTGCTGCAAATGCAACATGCCCACGCCACTGATCGGCAGCAGGATCACCGCGACCCACACCCAACGAAAAAAACCTTGAAACACTTCCGCCCACAAAGTCAGTCGGGCAGGGCCGTCAAGGGCCTTCACAGCCGCAGGGCGCAAGACCATCCAGGCGAAAAACATGCCCCCGACCCAGACCAGCGCGGACAGGACATGCAAGGGATAAACGAGGCTAAAAGGTGTCATTGGGGCACTCCGTTCTGCGCGGGATTAATTAGCGGGGTATGATAGCCGCCATCCGAAACCACTGAAAATTTATCCAGCGTTTTTTGCGCCCGACAATCCATGATCAGCACTGAACTCAAAACCACGATCCAGGGCGCCTACTCGCGTTTTCTAGAGGCCAAGAGCCTCAAGCCGCGTTACGGCCAGCGCCTGATGATCGCTGAAATCGCCAAAGTCCTCGGAGATATCGACACCGACGACGAAGGCCGGCGCAGTGGCGACCCCGCGATTGTCGCGGTGGAAGCCGGCACCGGTACTGGCAAGACAGTGGCCTACAGCATGGCGGCGATCCCCACGGCCAAAGCTGCCGGCAAGCGTCTGGTCATTGCGACTGCGACCGTCGCGCTGCAAGAGCAGATCGTCTACAAGGATTTGCCCGACCTGATGCGCAACAGCGGGCTGAATTTCACCTTCGCTCTGGCCAAGGGTCGTGGTCGCTACATGTGCCTGTCCAAGCTCGACATGCTCTTGCAGGAAGGCCACGCGCAAACCGCCACCGCTCAACTGTTCGAGGAAGAAGGCTTCAAGATCGAGGTCGATGAAGCCAGTCAGAAGCTGTTCACCAGCATGATCGAGAAACTCGCCGGCAATAAGTGGGACGGCGACCGCGACAGCTGGCCGAATGCGCTGGAAGACGCCGACTGGGCGCGTCTGACCACCGACCACAGCCAATGCACCAACCGTCATTGCCCGAACTTCGGCCAGTGCGCCTTCTACAAGGCCCGCGAAGGCATGGGCAAGGTTGACGTCATCGTCACCAACCACGACATGGTGCTGGCTGACCTGGCCTTGGGCGGCGGTGCGGTGCTTCCTGATCCACGCGACACCATTTACGTGTTCGACGAAGGTCACCACTTGCCGGACAAGGCCATCGGCCACTTCGCCCACTACACGCGCCTGCGCTCCACCGCCGACTGGCTGGAAACCACTGCGAAGAACCTGACCAAGCTGCTGGCCCAGCATCCGCTGCCGGGAGATCTCGGCAAGTTGATCGAACAAGTGCCGGAGCTGGCGCGGGAGATCAAGGCCCAGCAACAGTTCATGTTCAGCGCCTGCGAGCAGGTTGCCGACTTCAAACCCGGCGAAGACGTCGAGGGCCGTGAGCGGCCGCGCTATCGTTTCGTCGCCGGGGTGATTCCCGAGCACATCCGCGAAATGGGCATCGAGCTGAAAAAGGGCTTCTCGCGTCTCAACGATCTGTTCACGCGCCTGACCGACCTGCTCAAGGAAGGCATGGACGGCGAGGTCAACATTGGCATCGCCAGCAACCAGGCGGAAGAGTGGTATCCGCTGTTCGGCAGCCTGTTGTCCCGTGCCTCCGGCAACTGGGAACTGTGGACCGCGTTCACCGCCGAAGACCCGGAAGACAGCCCGCCAATGGCGCGCTGGCTGACCCTGGCCGAAAGCGGTTCACTGTTCGACATCGAGGTCAACGCCAGCCCGATTCTCGCCGCTGAAACCTTGCGTCGCAGCCTGTGGAATGTCGCCTATGGTTGCCTGGTCACCTCGGCAACGCTGACTGCGCTGGGCACGTTCGACCGTTTCCGCATGCGCGCCGGCTTGCCGAAAAAAGCCGTCACCGCCGTGGTGCCGAGCCCGTTCCATCACGCCGACGCCGGTGTGCTGCGCGTGCCCGATCTGAAGGCCGATCCACGCGATGCCGCCGCGCATACCGCCGCGATCATTCGTGAGTTGCCGGATCTGGTCGAAGGCTCCCGCGGTACGCTGGTGCTGTTCTCTTCACGCAAACAGATGCAGGACGTGTTCGACGGTCTCGACCGCGATTGGCGCAAGCAAGTGTTCATTCAAGGCAACCTGTCGAAACAGGAAACCCTGAACAAGCACAAGGCGCGGGTCGACGGCGGCGATTCCAGCGTATTGTTCGGTCTCGCCAGTTTTGCCGAAGGCGTCGACTTGCCGGGTGCTTACTGCGAGCACGTGGTGATCGCCAAGATCCCGTTTTCGGTGCCGGACGATCCGGTCGAAGCGGCGCTGTCGGAATGGATCGAGGCCCGGGGCGGCAATCCGTTCATGGAAATCTCCGTGCCCGACGCCTCGCTGAAACTGGTGCAGGCCTGCGGACGTTTGCTGCGTACCGAAGAAGACCGCGGCACCATCACTTTGCTGGATCGGCGCCTGGTCACTCAGCGCTACGGCAAAGCGATCCTCAATGCGTTGCCGCCATTCCGTCGTGAAATATCCTGAGACAACGGTGGGCAGTTTTGCCCGCCGCGCTGTCTATCTCTCTGCCATGCTTTTCCATTGGCCTTAAGTTGGTCGTTAGGGAGAACTCCGTTCTTATGATCCGCCGTTCGTTGCCTGCCGTATTCGCCTTGATTTTCGCTGCGCCATTGCTCGCGGCGCCCGCCGGTCAGCAGACCCTGTTCAACTTTGTCCGTCCTGCCGACGTGGTGAAGATCGCCACCGAAAACGCGGATCTGCCGCAAGCCAACGCCGAGCAAACACCGGAAGGCGAAGTGCTGCGCCGGGTGACATTCAACCCGGTGGCCCGCCCGACCTTGCGTTTGACGCCGCAGACCGGTGCGTGGGACTGGTCGCAGTCGGGGATGATGACCCTGCGCCTGCAGAGTGCGATGAACTGGGCGGTTACCGTTTACGTGCAAATCCAGAGCAATGACGGCCGCACGCTGACCAGCCGCGTCGATCTGCCGGCCGGTCCTGCGCAGACGTTGCTGGTGCCACTGGTGGCCTCCACACCTATGAGCCAAGGCATGAAGGCCGGCCCGCCGATGCCGATGACTGTCGATGGTCAGCGCATTTTGCTGGCCAGCAGCAGCGGTGAGATTGATCGCAGCCAAGTGGTGTCGGTGAGTTTGTCGATGGATCAGCCGAAAGTTGCGCAGAGCTTGCTGCTCGAGCGTTTCGGCGTGCAGGACGGCGAATCGGTCACCCAGGCGGTCTACGGCAATCTGGTCGACACCTACGGGCAATCGACCCGCAGCAAATGGCCGGAAAAAGTCAGCAGCGACGAACAACTGAAATCTGCCGCCACCAAGGAACAGCAGCAGCTGAAAACCTGGCTGGCCGAGCGCGAGAAGTCCTCGCTGGACAAATTCGGCGGCTGGAACAAAGGCCCGGCCTTCAAGGCCAGCGGTTTTTTCCGCACGGAAAAGCGTGATGGCCGCTGGTACCTGGTCACGCCTGAAGGCCATCCGTTTTACTCGTTGGGCGTGAATACCGTCGCGCCGGACGTCAACCAGACGTACGTGGCCGGTCGCGAGTACATGTTCGAATCGCTGCCCAAACCTGACGAACCGCTGGCCAATCACTTCGGCGAAGGGGATAACCGTGGCGGCAACGGCGCCGATCAAGGTCGGGGCTACGGCAACGGCCGCTGGTACGACTTCTATGGGGCCAACCTGCAGCGTGTCTACGGCGACCCGTGCAAAGCCGACAGCGAAAGCAAATCCGGGGTCGCGGAAGCGGCGAAGGCTGACGCGGCTGAAACCGCCGCCGCCAACGCTACCGAGCCTGCCGCGGTCCCGGTCGAGCCAAAGTCTGGTGTCGCCGAAGCGGCCAAGACTGACGCGGTGCAAGTGACCACCGAAAAGGCTGTCACCCCGTGCAAAGCCACCGTCGATGAACAGCAATGGGCCAATCACATGCTGGATCGTCTGCAAGCCTGGGGTTTCAACACCATCGGCAACTGGAGCGCCGATTCGCTCAGTGATGCCGAACGCGTGCCATACACCTTGCCGCTGTCGATCGTCGGCGATTACACCAGCATCAGCACCGGCAGCGACTGGTGGGGCGGCATGCCGGATCCGTTCGATCCGCGTTTCGCCATGGCCACCGAGCGTGCCGTGGCCATCGCCGCCCGCGACCATCGCGATGATCCTTGGCTGATCGGCTATTACGCCGACAACGAACTGGCTTGGGCCGGCCCCGGCGACGATCCGAAATCCCGTTACGCCTTGGCTTACGGCACCTTGAAGATGACCACCGACGTGCCGGCAAAACGCGCGTTCCTCAAGCAGTTGCGCGACAAGTACCGCAATCAGGCCGGGTTGTCGAAGGCGTGGGGCATTGATCTGCCGGCGTGGGAACTGATGGAAGACCCGGGTTTCGAGCCGCCATTGCCAAGCCCGGAACACCCGGAAATCGAGGCGGACTTCAAATATTTCCAGAAAGTTTTCGCCGACACCTACTTCAAGACCATTTCCGACTCGCTGAAATGGCACGCGCCGAACCAGCTGCTGCTCGGTGGCCGCTTCGCTATCAGCACACCGGAAGCGGTGGCGTCCTGCGCGCAGTATTGCGATGTGCTGAGTTTCAATATGTACACGCTCAAGCCGCAGGATGGTTATGACTTTGCGGCGCTGGGGGCTTTGGACAAACCGGTGTTGATCACCGAATTCAACTTTGGCTCCGCGGACCGTGGCCCGTTCTGGGGTGGCGTAACGCAACTGGCCAAGGAAGAAGATCGCGGCCCGGCGTATGCCAACTTCCTCAAGCAGGCCTTGAGCGAGCCGTCGATTGTCGGTGTGCACTGGTTCCAGTATCTGGATCAACCGGTGACCGGGCGTTTGCTGGATGGTGAGAATGGGCATTTCGGCTTGGTCGGGGTGACCGACCTGCCGTATCAGGGTTTTGTCGAGGCCGTGCGCAAAAGCAATTTGCAGGCGATTGATCAGCTTGGCAAAGATGCTGAGAAAGCCGCCGCAGCGGCGGGGCATGAAGCTGAAGGCGGCCGCAAAGGCGAGGCCGGCAAAGGGCCGGGAGCAGGGCATGCCGGTGGGCATTCGGGGAATGGTCATTAACGGGTGATGGCCTGAACAGATCGCAGCCTTCGGCAGCTCCTACATGGGAACGCGTTTCTCTGTAGGAGCTGCCGCAGGCTGCGATCTTTTGATTTTGCTTTTAACCGTCTGGCCCGCAGCTGTTCCCAAATCCTTCAAGGGCTGGAACAATGCGGGCCACTTTGTAGAGCGTTTGCGCGGGGGAGTTGCGGGTGCAGATTCAGGGACATTACGAGCTTCAATTCGAAGCGGTGCGCGAAGCTTTTGCGGCACTGTTCGACGATCCCCAGGAACGCGGCGCAGCCCTGTGCATTCAGGTCGGTGGAGAAACCGTCCTCGACCTCTGGTCCGGTACCGCCGACAAGGACGGCGCCGAGGCCTGGCACAGCGATACCATTGCCAACCTGTTCTCCTGCACCAAAACCTTTACCGCCGTCACCGCGCTGCAACTGGTCGCCGAAGGCAAGTTGCAACTGGATGCTCCAGTCGCGCGCTACTGGCCGGAATTCGCTGCTGCCGGCAAGGAATCCGTCACCCTGCGCCAGTTGCTCTGCCATCAGGCCGGTCTGCCGGCCCTGCGCGAACTGCTGGCGCCCGAAGCTCTTTACGAGTGGCAAACCATGGTCGACGCTCTCGCGGCCGAAGCACCGTGGTGGACGCCGGGTGAAGGCCACGGTTATGCCGCGATTACTTACGGCTGGCTGGTCGGCGAACTGCTGCGGCGTGCCGATGGCCGTGGGCCGGGTGAATCCATCGTCGCCCGCGTGGCCAAACCGTTGGGCCTGGATTTCCACGTGGGGTTGGCTGACGAAGAATTCCATCGCGTGGCGCACATTGCCCGCGGCAAAGGCAATGCTGGCGACGCCGCCGCGCAACGCCTGTTGCAAGTGACCATGCGCGAACCGACCGCGATGACCACCCGTGCGTTCACCAATCCGCCGTCGGTGCTCACCAGCACCAACAAACCTGAATGGCGGCGCATGCAGCAACCGGCGGCCAATGGCCACGGCAATGCGCGCAGCCTCGCCGGGTTCTACGCCGGGTTGCTCGACGGCAGCCTGCTCGAAAGCGACATGCTCCAAGAGCTGACCCGCGAACACAGCCTCGGCGAAGACAAAACCTTGTTGACCCGCACCCGTTTCGGGCTGGGCTGCATGCTCGATCAACCGGATGTGCCTAATGCCACCTATGGCCTCGGCCCGCGAGCGTTTGGCCATCCTGGCGCGGGCGGTTCCATCGGTTTTGCTGACCCGGAGCATGATGTCGCCTTCGGTTTCGTGACAAATACTCTCGGGCCTTACGTTTTAATGGATCCGCGCGCGCAGCAGCTCGCACGGGTACTTGCCACTTGTCTGTAAAGCATCAGCAGAGTTTCCAGGGTCGGAACCTCGACAGGTTTTTGGTTTCAAATCGATCGTTTATCCGGGCGAAAGTGCTCTGATTTTTCATTACTTCATTTTGTGGATTTTCAATGTCATCTAAAAAGACCCTCGCCCTGGCCCTGTGTGTAGCGATCACCGGTTGCGCACAGACCCCGAAAAACGATGCGGACGGCAGCAGTTGGTGGCCGTTCGGCTCCTCAGACAAAGTAGCGGCCAAAGAGCCGGCGCCGGCTGCGTTGAAGCCTGCCGCTAGCGCACCAGTGGCCAAAGCTCAAAGCAGCAACCCTTGGTATTGGCCGTTCGGCTCCGATGATGAAGCGGTCAAGGCCGACATGAAGGCCGAAGTCGCTCCTGAAGCGAAAAAACCGGTCACCGTCGCCAAGGCTGACGCCGACACCGGTAGCAAATGGTGGTGGCCGTTCGGTGGCAAGGATCAGCCAGCCACCAAAGCCGTGCCGATGCCGGATCCGAAAGTCACCCAAGCCTGGCTCGACGATTACGAGCCGCGCCTGCGCGAAGCCGTCAAGGACAGCAATCTGCAACTGGAACGCCGTGAAAACGCACTGGTCGTGACGGCGCCGGTAGAAGGCTCGTTCAACCCTGATCGTCCGGCGATGCTGCTGCCGGTCACCCTCGGCCCGTTCACCCGCGTGGCGAAAATCCTCGAAGCTGACCCGAAAACCGCCGTTCTGGTCTTGGGCCACAGCGACACCAGCGGTTCTGCGCCAGCCAACATCAAGTTGAGCCAGGAGCGTGCCCAAGCCATTGCGGCGATTTTCCGCCTCAGCGGCTTGCAGCGTGATCGCCTGATGTTGCGCGGCATGGGTTCCGAAGCGCCGCGTGCGGCCAACGACAGTGTTGAAGGTCGTGCCTTGAACCGTCGCGTCGAACTGCTGGTGACCCCGCAGAACACCATGGTCGCGCTGCTCAGCAAGTACAACATGCCGGCACCGAAGCCAGTGACCATGGTCGCCGCGCAGGACGTCAAGCCAGTGGCCAAACCCGTGACCCCGGCTCCAGCGGCGAAGAAAGCCGCTGTACCCGCAAGCAAAAAGGCCCCGGCCAAGAAAGCCGCTGCCAAGGCGCCCGCAAAAAAAGCCCCGGCCAAGGCTCCAGCGAAGAAAACCACGCCAGCCAAGGCCGCAGCGACCGACAAGAAAGTCGCCGCGACCGATACCACCAAGAAGTGATCCGCTAACGAAAAGGAATGCGCCATGACCCAGGCTCTGGCAGATATGCGTCGTGATTACACCCGTGATGGCCTGACCGAGGCGCAAGCCCCGGCCGAGCCGTTTGCGCTGTTCCACCAGTGGTTTGCCGACGCGTTGAAAACCGAACAGGCGCCGGTGGAAGCCAACGCCATGACCCTGGCCACGGTCGATGCGGATGGGCGTCCGCATTGCCGCATTCTGCTGCTCAAGGGCCTGGACACGCAGGGCTTCACCTTCTTCACCAACTACGACAGCGCCAAGGGCCAACAACTGGCGGCCAATCCGTTCGCCGCCATGACCTTCTTCTGGCCAACCCTTGAGCGCCAGGTGCGCATCGAAGGGCGGGTGGTGAAAGTCACGCCTGAGGAGTCCGACGCGTATTACCAAGTGCGTCCGCTGGGCAGCCGTCTCGGCGCTTGGGCATCGCCGCAGAGCCGGGTGATCAACGGTCGCGGTGAACTGGAAGATCTGCTCAAGGCCACCGAACAGCGTTTCTCCGAGAGCCAACCCGACTGTCCGGAACATTGGGGCGGTTACCGCTTGCTGCCTGAGCGCATCGAGTTCTGGCAGGGCCGTCCGAGCCGTCTGCACGATCGCCTAAACTACCGCCTGCAGGGCGCCAACTGGATTCTTGAACGTCTGGCACCCTGAACAGTCTACCGAGCGGGATACTCTGCTGAAGCGGCCTCCAGCCACTTCGGCAGATCCCGGCGTTTGATCTTCTGCGCCTGAGCGCGTGCCAATTGGTCAAGCATGAAGGTGCGTTTGCCTTCGTCCTTGCCCGCCAGCGACAGCGCCAGATCGCGGTCCATCCAGCGCTTGATCCGCATGTACAACCACCAATGGAAGTACAAACCGGCGGCAGTGGTGACCACGATGATGAAGTAGTCCATGAAAATCCTTGGTCTCGAAGGGGCAGAATCAGCCATTTGGCGCTACTGTAGGGCTATGTCAGGGAACGCGTGCAGGCGTCTGTACCGCGCCTGAATGAAAGCGAATTTGTCCGGGCTGCGTCGTGACAGGCGTCAAGCCACGGAGTTTAATGAATATATGTTCCTTTGGAGTTGATGCTATGCGTAAGTCTGTTCTGCTAATTGCTTCCTTTTCCACGATGGCGATGTTGCTTACCGGCTGCCAATCGAGCCTGACCGGTGACTCCTACTCCCGTGACGAAGCGCGTCGCGTGCAGACGATTCGCATGGGCACCATCGAATCCCTGCGCCCGGTCAAGATCGAAGGCACCAAGACCCCGATCGGCGGCATCGCTGGTGCGGCAGTCGGCGGCGTTGGCGGCAGCGCTATCGGCGGCGGCAAGGGCAGCATCGTTGCTGCAGTCATCGGTGCGGTGGCGGGTGGTCTGCTCGGCTCGGCGACTGAAGAAGGCTTGACCCGTACTCAAGGCGTGGAAATCACCGTGCGTGAAGACGACGGCAGCATGCGTGCCTATGTGCAGCAAGTGCAGGAGAACGAAGTGTTCCGCGTTGGCGAACGCGTGCGCATCTCCACCGTCGGCGGGACCAGCCGCGTTTCGCACTAAGCGGGATGTAGGATGAAGAAAAACCCCGATCAGGCGACTGGTCGGGGTTTTTTTGTTTGCCCGTATTAACTGTAGTCAAACGAAATTTGATAGTCGTTGTTAGTCAGAGCGATTTGATGTTGAAAGTACGGTTGAATAGTAGAAACCCACTTTTCGACGACGTTGAAGCTGCCATTATTGATGTTGCCGGCTACCGGAATGCCTAAGGCATTCAGTACTGATTCATCATCGCCCAGATCTTTCGACGACTCCTCGCCTTTCAATTGCAGTGTTGCTGAGTCGTACCACTCCAATCTCAGTTCCAGTCCCATCTCTTCCTCACAGATAGCTTTTTTTGATGCTTCTTTCTTTTATCGGTCCTTCGCGTTGCTCACCTGTGTAGGGATCGAAGGCTCCTAAGTGCGTTCCATCGCTTCGGTACATCTCTAGCTCTCCATGCCTTGAATCCCATTCGTAAATTTTCTTCCCTTTGGCATCTGTCCAGCGCTTACGAAGTCCACCTCCGCCCTGAACCGGATTCTTGTCCTTAACCTTTTTCAAGTCTGGAAATGCTGTGATTTGTTCTGTAGTCGGCGGTTTATGGTAGCTGTGGCCAGCAGGTGCCAAGCCTTTTCGTGCTGTGTTCAGTACAACGTATAACGGTTTTACTCCGGAGTGCGCCGGAAAAACCAGAATAAAATCCCGGTACTCCGGTGGGTAAACCGGATTCACCAACATCCCGTCAGCCGCTTTCGTCGGCGGATACACCCAGATATGCGGGGCCTGTGGTGCAGCCTCCAACGCAGGAATGCCGAGGATGTCTGAACCGTCCACGGCAGGCGTCCAGATCAGTTCGACGCCCTCGCCAAGATCTGCAACAAACTGCCGGCCACGTGCACTGAACTGCACGACATCAACCATTTCCCAATCGCGATTCTTGCCGGTGTAGAAGCCATAGCCCTTCAGGCTGCCATCGGCCTGCTGCTCCACCTGCAGACGCACGCGGGTGCGAGCCTGTTTGAGGTCGCGTAATTGGTCTTCGGTGTAAAGTGCGCTGTCGCCGAGTGTGGGCGTCCAGACCATTGCGACAAGCCCGCCGAGTAAAGCTGCACCCGTTGCACCGATGACTGCAGCGGCACCCAGGACTGGAAGTGCCAGCGTCGGCGTGCGCAGGGCGAGTTGACCAACGCCAAGTGCGACAGTGCTGCCGCTGATGGTTTGCAGATTCAGCAGCCCCGCATCGTCAACTTCACGGCCGCCCAGCAGGATGAGTTCGCCGTAATCCTTCAGGCTGTCAGTCGGCACCATGCCCGAAGGATGGGAGTAATCGATGATCGCATCCGGCAACTTGCAGGACTTGGCGAATACGCAGCCAGCCCGAACGGGCTCAGGCTTTTTGATCGCCACCTCACGGCTACGCTCGAAAGCCTCCTGCCGCGCCAGCATGGCGTCATAAGCGTTTTGTCTCGCGTCACGTTCAGCCAGTTCACTGGCCGTCATATAGCGGTAAGTGACGTGATGCCCGTCGCCTTGCGGTGGGTTGGAAACCCGGGGAGTGTCCTTGTTGCCAGCCACTGATCATCCTTTCGTTCATCCATCGACAACCCTTCGCAAAGGGCTGCGCAACGTTAACGAAGCAGGAAAAGTGTGGCTGTAGGACGTGTCTCTAAAGACGTGGGGATTTGTCGCTGTGGTATTCCGGCGGGCGAGGGGCGACGTCCCCTCGCCGCAGTTTTTCTAGGCGTTAGCCAATGCTGTGTTGCGCCGACTCGCCGCCGCCGTCACCGCATAACCAATCAACGCCGCCAGAATCGAGCCGGTCAAAATGCCCATTCGGTCCATGCCGGCGTAATCACTCACGCCCGGTTCGAAGGCCAGTGAGCCGACAAACAGGCTCATGGTGAAGCCGATCCCGCAGAGGATCGCCACGCCCAGTACCTGACCCCAATTGGCGCCTTGGGGCAGGGCGGCGATGCCGATTTTCACGGCCAGCCAGGTCAGGCCGAACACGCCGACGGTCTTGCCCAGCAGCAGGCCGACCGCAATGCCCATCGGCACATGATGGGTGAAGCTTTCGACGGTCACGCCGCTCAGCGACAGCCCGGCGTTGGCGAAGGCGAACAGTGGCAGGATGCCGTAGGCCACCCACGGATGCAGCGCATGTTCAAGGGTCAGCAGCGGCGACGGCTCGGCGTTTTTCGTGCGCAGTGGAATGCAGAACGCCAGGGTCACACCGGCCAGCGTCGCGTGAACACCGCTCTTGAGTACGCAGACCCAGAGGATCAACCCGATGATCATGTATGGCCCGAGTTTGACCACCCCAAGCCGGTTCATCGCCACCAGTGCCGCGATGCACGCCGCCGCCAGACCCAGCGATAGAGTGGACAGTTCGCCGGAGTAGAAGATTGCGATGATCACGATGGCGCCGAGGTCATCGATGATCGCCAGGGTCATCAGGAACAGCTTCAGCGACACCGGCACACGCTTGCCGAGCAGGGCCAGCACGCCTAGGGCGAAGGCGATGTCGGTAGCGGTCGGAATCGCCCAGCCATCAAGGGCTGCCGGATTGTCGCGGTTGAGGAACCAGTAGATCAGCGCCGGCACCAGCATGCCGCCAACCGCTGCCGCACCGGGCAGGACGATCTGCGACGGCTTGGACAGCTGACCGTCGAGCACCTCGCGCTTCACTTCCAGACCGATCAGCAGGAAGAACATTGCCATCAGACCGTCGTTGATCCACAGCAGCAGGGGTTTAGCGATTTTCAACGCACCGATCTGCGCCACCACCGGGGTGTCGAGCAGGCCGGTGTACAACCACGACAGCGGCGAGTTGTTGATAATCAGGGCCAGGATGGCCGCTGCGATCAATAACAGACCGCTGGCAGCTTCCAACTGAAAGAAACGCGTGAAAGTGCTACGCAGAGGCAAGGTCGCTCTCCATCGATAAAGTCAAAAGGTGGGACACCCTAACCCGTACTGTTAGTTGTTAAAACAAAAGTTATATTCTTTTTTGTTATATGTCGTTACAAGGTGTCTGGCCCAAGCCACGCTGAGCCTAGCAGTTGCCTGACATATTGAGACTCAGCTGTATCTGTGCCGGCTATAGGAAATTTCCTAAGCTGATGAGTGAGCCTTTCGAACCGTTCCATCTCCTGCCGATTCAACGAGAACCATCACCATGAGCGACAACCGACAGTGGGCCCGCGAAGCCATCCGCATCATCGAAGCGGATTTTCAGCGCAGCGCCGACACCCACCTGATCCCTTTGCCGCTGCCAGGTTTTTCCGGTATCGAGTTGTATTTCAAGGATGAGTCCAGCCATCCGACCGGCAGTCTTAAACATCGCTTGGCGCGTTCGCTGTTTCTCTACGCACTGTGTAACGGCTGGTTGAAACCCGGCGCGCCGGTGATTGAGGCGTCCAGCGGTTCGACGGCGATTTCCGAGGCGTATTTCGCGCGCATGCTCGGTTTGCCATTCATTGCGGTGATGCCGGCGACCACCTCCAAAGAGAAGATCGCGCAGATCGAGTTCTATGGCGGCAAAAGCCATCTGGTAAAAGATCCGACGCAGATCTACGCCGAATCCGAGCGGCTGGCCCGTGAACACGATGGTCACTTCATTGACCAGTTCACCTACGCCGAGCGCGCCACCGACTGGCGTGCAAACAACAACATCGCCGAATCGATCTTCCAGCAGATGCGCTACGAAAAGCACCCGGAACCGAGCTGGCTGATTTCCAGCCCCGGCACCGGCGGCACCACCGCGACCCTCGGTCGTTACGTGCGTTATCGCCAGCATTGCACTCGCGTGTTGTGCGCCGATGCCGAGCGTTCGGTGTTCTTCGATTACTACCAGACGGGCGACGCAAGTCTGCGCCTGGATTGCGGTTCACGCATTGAGGGCATTGGCCGGCCACGGGTGGAAGCGTCGTTCCTGCCCAAGGTCATCGATGCGATGGTCAAAGTGCCGGACGCCTTGTCGCTGGCGGCCATGCATTATCTGGCGCAGCGTCTGGGCCGGCATGTTGGCGGGTCGAGCGGGACCAATCTGATCGGCGCCTTGATGGCGGCGCAACAGATGAAAGCGGCGGGGGAGTCGGGGTCAATCGTGGCGATTCTGTGCGATGGCGGCGAGCGTTATGCCGACACGTATTACGATCAGGATTGGCTGAAAGCGCAGGGGTATGAGTTGGCGGGGTTGATCGACGCGGTGGCGGCGAGTGCCGAGCGGGGGGAGGCGTTGCCGACTTCAGTCCTGCGCGCCAATATCTGACACACCGAAATCAATGTGGGAGCTGGCTTGCCAGCGATGGCAGTGGTTCAGTCAACATTAATGTTGAACCTGAGTCCGTCATCGCTGGCAAGCCAGCTCCCACAGGGGGGGATGTCAGGGGATGCTGATTAGTCAGTCAGGCCGAGAATATCTCGCGCAACGGCTTCGGCAATCCGAATCCCGTCCACACCCGCCGACAGAATCCCGCCCGCATAACCCGCGCCTTCACCGGCCGGGAACAAGCCTTTGACGTTCATGCTCTGCAGCGTTTCGTTACGGGTAATGCGCAGCGGCGACGAGGTGCGTGTCTCGATCCCGGTCAACACCGCATCGTGCAGCGAGTAACCGCGAATCTGCTTCTCGAACGCTGGCAACGCTTCACGAATTGCTTCAATGGCAAAGTCCGGCAACGCCAGGGCCAGGTCGCCCAGCGCTACGCCCGGCTTGTACGACGGCTCGACTTCGCCCAGTTCGGTCGAAGGAATGTCGTTGATGAAGTCGCCGACCAGTTGCGCCGGCGCCTTGTAATCGCTGCCACCCAAGATGAAAGCGTGGGATTCCAGGCGTTCCTGCAACTCGATCCCGGCCAGCGGGCCGCCCGGGTAATCGACTTCCGGAGTGATGCCGACGACGATACCGGAGTTGGCGTTGCGCTCGTTTCGCGAGTATTGGCTCATGCCGTTGGTGACCACGCGATTCGGCTCGGAAGTCGCCGCCACTACGGTGCCGCCCGGGCACATGCAGAAGCTGTAGACCGAACGACCGTTCTTGGCGTGGTGCACCAGTTTGTAGTCGGCAGCACCGAGTTTCGGGTGGCCAGCATATTTGCCCAGACGGGCACGGTCGATAAGCGATTGCGGGTGTTCGATGCGGAAACCCACCGAGAACGGCTTGGCTTCCATGAACACGCCACGGCTGTGGAGCATGCGGAAGGTGTCGCGGGCACTGTGACCGAGGGCCAGAACCACGTGCTTCGAATGCAGGGTTTCGCCACTGGCCAGCTCGACGCCGACCAGTTGACCGTCTTCGATCAGCACGTCGGTGACGCGTTCCTGGAAGCGCACTTCGCCGCCCAGTTCGCGGATCTGTTCGCGCATGTTTTCAACCATGCCGGTCAGACGGAACGTACCGATGTGCGGCTTGCTGACGTAGAGGATTTCTTCCGGCGCGCCGGCCTTGACGAATTCGTGCAGGACTTTGCGCCCGAGGAATTTCGGGTCTTTGATCTGGCTGTACAGCTTGCCGTCGGAGAACGTGCCCGCGCCGCCTTCGCCGAACTGCACGTTGGACTCAGGGTTAAGCACGCTTTTACGCCACAGGCCCCAAGTGTCCTTGGTACGCTGACGGACTTCAGTGCCGCGTTCGAGAACGATCGGCTTGAAGCCCATTTGCGCCAGCAACAGACCGGCGAAAATCCCGCACGGGCCGAAGCCGACGACGATCGGGCGCTGGCTCAGATCGCTCGGCGCTTCACCGACAAATTTGTAGCTGACATCCGGCGCCACGTTGACGTTACGGTCGTCGGCGAACTTGCCCAACACCTTGGCCTCGTCGCGCAGTTCGAGGTCGATGGTGTAGATGAAGCACAGTTCGGAGGACTTTTTGCGCGCGTCGTAGCTGCGCTTGAACAAGGTGAAATCGAGCAAGTCATCGCTGGCGATGCCCAGGCGCTGCACGATGGCAGGGCGCAGGTCTTCTTCGGGATGGTCGATTGGCAGCTTGAGTTCAGTGATTCGTAACATGGCGAGGATCCGGGTTCGCGGGGCGCACAACTGCGCCAGGGCGTTTGAAGGCCGCGATTATAAGCCGCAAAGGCCGGATCCGGTGAGGCTAAAACGCTCAGTCGTCGCGCGATCCGCCGAAATACCCGCAACCGCGTTGCACCTGACCGTCGATGCGCAGTTCGGCGCTCATGTGCTGCACACTGCCGGTGCTGCTGTCGACGCAGCGTTGCGGCGCGACCCACAATTCGATGCGCTGATTGTTGGCTTCGCTGCTCAGGTTGAAGCGGCCGTCGCCCAATTGATCCTCAATATAGGGCACGGCGAGGGGTGGCTGACCTTCGCGGTCGATGACCATGCCTCTGCCGCTGACTTTGACGTTCCATTCCGGGCCATGGCCGGTGGCGCGCAGGATCAGCAGTTTGAAATTCGGATCATCACACGCGGTGCCGGAACGCTCGACGCGATACAGCTGAGTCAGATCGAGACGATCGGCCGAGACTTTGCCGCGCACATCGGCGAACAGCTTGCCTTGCTCGTCGGCCAGAGTGGCAGCCTCTTGCAGAATGCTGGTGCCGCCGATGTCATTGACCACCAGTTGGCGCTGATCTTGGCACGGCTGGAACACCAGTTTGCCGTCGGCGGCGGTCAGTTGCCCCTGCATCCGCGTCTGCCCGACGTGCGAGGCACTTTCTCGCGGGCCATCGAACAACTGGCAGGCCGCAAACAACGGCAGCAGGGCAACAACGACTAACGAACGGGCAACACGCATCTTCGGCTCTCCAGACAAGTGCCGCCACGTTACGCAGCCTGTCAGTCAAATGCAAAAGATCGCAGCCCACGGCAGCTCCACACAGGAATACGCGTTTCCATGTAGGAGCTGCCGAAGGCTGCGATCTTTTGATCTTAACCAACGTGAAACGTCTGACCGGTTTGCAGGCCTTCGACACTTTTCGCGTAGGCCAACGCCACGTCGGCTGCGGGAACTGGCTTGTAGCCCCGGAAGTACGGTGCATATTTACCCATCGCTTCCAGCAACACGGTCGGGCTCACCGAGTTCACCCGCAGCCCGCGAGGCAGTTCGGTGGCGGCCGCACGGACGAAGCTGTCGAGAGCGCCATTCACCAGCGCTGCCGACGCGCCGCTGCGGATCGGGTCGTGGCTAAGCACGCCAGTGGTGAAGGTGAACGAGGCGCCATCATTGGCGAATTCACGACCGATCAGCAGCAGGTTGACCTGGCCCATCAGCTTGTCTTTGAGGCCGAGGGCAAAGCTGTCTTCATTCATCTCACCCAGCGGAGCGAAGGTGACGTTGCCAGCGGCGCAGACCAGTGCGTCGAACTTGCCGGTCTGCTCGAAGAGTTTGCGGATCGATGCGCTGTCACTGATATCGACATTGAAATCACCGCTGTTGCGACCAATACGGACCACGTCGTGACGCTGCGAGAGTTCTTTGTCCACCGCCGAACCGATGGTGCCGCCAGCGCCTATCAACAGAATTTTCATCGAGCTGTACCTCAATTGATTGAACGAGGTTTCAGTCTAGAGTGGTTTTTTCTGCGGATAAGCGCACTAATAGGCAACCTTTGGTTTTCAAATGGAAACAATCCATGAGTGAAATGGATGACCTCGCGGCCTTCGCGGTGTTGATCGAGGCCGGCAGTTTTACCTTGGCCGCGCAGCAACTGGGTTGCAGCAAAGGGCAGTTGTCCAAGCGCATCAGCCAGCTCGAAGCGCAGTTTTCCGTGGTGTTGCTGCAGCGCACCACGCGGCGCTTGAGCCTGACGGCGGCGGGCGCGGCGCTGTTGCCTCAGGCGCAGGCGCTTGTCGTCCAGGTGGAAAAGGCGCGTCAGGCCTTGGCGCGCTTGAAGGACGACATGGCCGGCCCGGTGCGCATGACGGTGCCCGTATCGCTGGGGGAAACCTTCTTCGATGGTTTGTTGCTGGAGTTTTCGCAGCAGTATCCCGAGGTGCAGATCGAGTTGGAGCTGAACAACAGTTATCGCGATCTGTCCCGCGATGGCTTTGATCTGGCGATTCGCTCTGAGGTGGCCAATGACCAACGACTGGTGGCCAAGCCGCTGTTGGCCTGGCAGGAAATGACCTGCGCGAGTCCCGCCTATCTGGATCGATTTGGCGAACCGGCGACGCCACAGGCGCTGTCCGATCACCGCTGTTTGCTCAACAGCCACTACAGCGGTCGTGAGGAATGGCTGTATCACCAGCAGCACGAATTGTTGCGGGTGCGGGTGTCGGGGCCGTTCGCCAGCAATCACTACAACCTGCTGAAGAAAGCCGCGCTCAGCGGCGCCGGCATCGCCCGGTTACCTTCTTACCTGTTGCAGGCGGAGTTGGCTGACGGTCGATTACGCTGGCTCCTGCGCGATTTTCAGACGCGGCGCATGCCGATGTACCTGGTGCATCCGTATCAGGGTGGTTTGCCGAAACGCACACAAGTGCTGGCGGATTATCTGATTGGCTGGTTCAAGCGCAGCGGCGAGGCGCTGGATCGATTGCAGCGTTGAACCCGTGAACACCACTCCCCTGTAGGAGCTGCCGAAGGCTGCGATCTTTTGATCTTGTTGTTAAAAAGCCAAATCAAAAGATCGC
>NZ_RWIM01000169.1 GCF_009764645.1 Pseudomonas sp. PB106 | reverse complement strand
CAGCTCCTACAGGAACCGCATTCCCATGTAGGAGCTGCCGAAGGCTGCGATCTTTTGATCTTAAGCAGTCGCCGCTGCAATCTCTGGCTCAACCACCGCCACCAGCCCCTCCTTCATCCGCTGTGCATCGCGCACAAAACACCGCGCCGCCAGAAACAGAAACACCATGGTCAAAAACAGCGCCACCGGAATCAGGTACATCGCGTCATGCAGCCCGACTGCCTTGAAGGCCTCGGTCATTTGCTCAGCCCCCGCCGCCAGCATCGCCGTGTGCGCGAAGTGATCCGACAAACCACCGACCACCACCGGCCCCAAACCACCGCCCAACAAATACAACCCGGCGAAGAACAGCGCCATCGCCGTGGCCCGCAGGCGCGGCTCGACCACGTCTTGAATCGCCGTGTACACGCAGGTGTAGAAGTTGTAGGCAAACAGCCAGCCGACACTGAACACCGCGACAAACACGCCAATCTCGATGCGTCCTGAATGCAGCGCCCACGCGGTGCACAGCGTTGAAATAATCAGACTGAACGCCGCGAACAACAGCCGTCCATTCGCCACGCGCTGGTGAATCTTGTCGGCGATCAAGCCACCCAAGGTCAACCCGACCAAACCGGTCACGCCAACGATTACACCGGTCGCCACGGCCGCTTCCTGCAACGGCATGAGGAAATAGCGCTGCAGCATCGGCACCAGAAACGAGTTGCAGGCGTAGGTCGCGAAGTTGAAGCACAGCCCGGCCATCACCAACCACAGAAAGGTTGGCACCGCGAGAATTCGGCGGATCGGTTTGTCGACTTTCTCCTGCGAGACTTGCACGGTTTCCGCCGCGCCGCGCTTCGGTTCCTTAATGAAGAACATGAAGATCGCCAGAATCAGCCCCGGCACCGCCGCAATGAAGAACGGCGCGCGCCAGCTGTCGAACGCCTTGACCATCGCGCCGATAGTGAAGAAGGCCAGCAACAGCCCCAGCGGCAGACCGAGCATGAAAATGCCCATGGCCCGCGCCCGACGGTGGGCCGGGAACAAATCACCGATCAGCGAGTTGGCCGCCGGTGCATAACTGGCCTCGCCGATGCCGATGCCCATGCGCACGATCAAAAAGCTCCAGAAGCTGCCGACCAGACCGTTGACGGCGGTCAGCGCACTCCACGTCGCCAGGCCCCAGCCCATCAGTTTGCTGCGCGAACCGGTGTCGGCCATCCGCCCCAGCGGCAGGCCGGCGATGGCATAAACGATGGTAAACGCGGTACCAACGATGCCCAATTGAAAGTCGCTGAGGTGCCATTCCATGCGGATCGGTTCGATGATGATCGCTGGAATGGTGCGGTCGAAGAAGTTGAACAGGTTGGCGAGGAACAGCAGGAACAGAATGCGCCAGGCATTCGCCGCTTGGGTCGAGTTCTGCATGGGTCCGTCTCTTTATTGTTATGGGGCTTCACTGCCAACGCATCCGAGCCCGGAACCTGCAATCTAGTCAGCCCGTCGGAAGCTGTCTGTGATCATTCGTCTGCCTGATATCGGGCCATGGCAATGTAAAGAAACGTAAGCCCTTGATAAGTCTGCAATCCCCCGAAAACCGGGGCTTTTGTGGCAAAACCTTGGCACAAAAAAATAGTTTCGCGCCCCCCTTCCCAAGTCTGCGGCAAAGCCTAGAATGGCCGCCGGATCCGTCCGGATCTTTCGATCAATCCCTTTGATACCCTCGCCCATGTCCGAAGTCAGTCCGTGTCTGAATTGCGGTGCCTGCTGTTCCCATTTTCGCGTGTCTTTTTTCTGGGGTGAGTGCGCTTCCTCCGGTGGCACGGTGCCCGATGACCTGGTCACGCAAATCAGCCCCAGCCGAGTGGCGATGAACGGCACCGACTGCAAATCGCCGCGTTGCACGGCGTTGGTCGGCGAAGTCGGCAGCGAGGTGAAGTGCTCGATTTATGAGCTGCGCTCCAGCCCCTGCCGGGAATTCGAGTCGTCCTGGGAAAACGGCGAGCAGAATGTCGATTGCGACAAGGCCCGCGCACGCTTCGGCCTGCCACCACTGCAACCAGACTGGGCGCAAATCCCATTCGAACAGATCGCTTAAGCCTTTAGCGCCAATCGCTATGACGCTAATGCCGAAATCATTAGCGCCAATGTGCCACTACCCATTCCACTGCAAAAAGCGCCTCTATACTCCTGTCATTCGCCTGCGCTGACCGCGCAGTAAGGACGACTTCAGAAATGGGGCATGCTATGGAGTGGCTTGGTCTGCAATTTGTTACCGAGCTGCCGGAGAGCGGGCAGGTCATTCTCGACTGCACACATAATCCCTTGCTGGTGCTGGTGGCCTACCTGGTCGCTTGCGCGGCGAGTTTTGCCACCCTCGACATGGCCGAGCGGGTCGGTCATGCCGAAGACCCTGGTTCGCAGCGATTGTGGCGCTGGATCGGCGCGACCTGTCTGGCCGGCGGCATCTGGGCCATGCATTTCATCGGCATGCTGGCGTTTCAGGCGCCGATCGACATCCAGTACGACCTGCCAATCACCCTGTTCTCCCTACTGATTGCCCTGCTCGCTTCATGGCTGGCGATGCATACGCTAAGCGAAGCGCAGCCGAGCCTGGTGCTGTATCTGAAGACCGCTCTGGTCATCGGCCTGGGCATTGCCGGCATGCATTACGTCGGCATGGCGGCCATGCAATCGAGCGCCACCGCCTATTACCAACCCGGCCTGTTCCTGTTGTCGATTGCCATTGCCATCGGCGCCAGTTTCGCCGCGCTGTGGGTGGCGGGTTATTTGCGCGAAGGCAGCGGCCTGTTTCATCAGATGCTCAAGTACAGCGCCGCGCTGATTCTCGGCGCCGGCATCTTCAGCATGCACTTCACCGGCATGGCGGCGTTGCATCTGGTCTTGCCCGAAGGCAGCACGGCGGCAATCACCAGCGAAACCAGCCATCTGCAATTGGGCCTGACCGTTGCGTTGATCATCTTGCTAATTCTCGGCAGCGCGATCAGTGCGGCACTGGCCGACAAAAAACTGCAGAACAAAGAGCGTGACCTGCGCCGGGTCAACGCCCTGCTCAGCCAACTCGATCAGGCGCGCATGTCGTTGCAACAAGTGGCCAACTACGACGCCCTGACCAACCTGATCAACCGTCGCGGGTTCAACCAGATCTTCGCCGAGAAGCTCAGCCAGAAAGCCAGCGAAGGCGGCATGCTCGCGGTGATGTTTCTCGACATCGATCACTTCAAACGCATCAACGACAGCCTCGGCCACGATGCCGGCGACGCCTTGCTCAAAGTCATCGCCGATCACATCAAGGGCTCGGTGCGCAGCCATGAAGACGTGGTCGCACGCTTTGGCGGTGACGAATTCTGCATCCTCATCGGCCTGCGGGATCGCGAAGAAGCGCGCAACATGGCGCAACGCATCATGCTGAAAATGAAGGAGCCCATCGAACTCGCGGGGCGGCGCATGGTGATGACCACCAGCATCGGCATCAGCCTGTATCCCGAGGACGGCACGACCTGCGACGAACTGCTCAAACACGCCGATCTGGCGCTGTACCAATCCAAGGGTGCCGGGCGTAACGGCCTGCATTTTTTCAGTTCGAACATGAAGACCCGCGCCAGCATGGAGCTGCAACTGGAAGAAGAACTGCGCCACGCCTTGCGCGCAGAAAACGGCCTGATGCTCTACTACCAGCCGATCTATGAACTGAAAACCGGCCGAGTGACCAAGCTCGAAGCGCTGATCCGCTGGCAGCATCCCGTGCACGGTCTGCTCGCACCCGACCGTTTTATTGCGATCGCCGAGACTAACGGGCTGATCGCCGAACTGGACAACTGGGTGCTGCGCAAGGCCTGCAAGGACCTCGGCGAATTGTCACGGCATGGCTGCGACGAGTTGAAAATCGCCTGGAATTGCTCGCCGCTGAACCTCGCCCGGGAAGAACTCGCCGACGAAATCGAAAGCGCCTTGCGCACTGCCGGCGTGGCACCGGAGCGGCTGGAGCTGGAAGTCACGGAAAACGCGCTGATGGGCAATATCGCCAACACCCTGGTGCTATTGCGGCAGATTCGCGCCCTCGGCGTGTCGCTGTCGATCGATGACTTCGGCACCGGTTATTCGTCGCTGGCCTACCTCAAGCGCCTGCCGCTCAACACGCTGAAGATCGACCGCTCGTTCATCCTCGACATCCCCAAAGCCACGGCGGACATGGAGATCGTCCAGGCGATCATCGTCATGGCCCACACCCTGCATTTGCAGGTGGTGACCGAAGGCGTGGAAAGCCTGGAGCAGTACGAATTTCTCGAGCGATCGGGCTGCGATTTCATCCAGGGTTATCTGCTCAGTCGTCCGGTGCCACTGGAGGAACTGGTTCCGGTGCTGGAAGAAATCAATCAGCGCAAACATTCACATTCGGTCAATCCGCTGATTCTGGCGCGCGGTACATTTGCACCAGCGTCGCTGGATCCTTCGCCAAGAAACCCTGCGCCCCATGCAGGCGCATCAACTGTGCGGCCAATCCGCTGATCGGCGTGGCTGAACCCTGTTCGCGAGAGAATTTCACCGCTGTATCCAGATCCTTGAGCAGCGTGCGCACGTGCCACTTGATCGGCTCGAAACGGCTCTCGGCCATTTGCGGGGCGAGGATCTGCAACGGTTTCGAATCGGCAAAGCCCCCGGCCAAGGCTTCGGCGATCAGACTGGCATCGACACCCGCCTGCTCGGCCAACGCCACCACCTCGGCAATCACCAGCGCATTGCAGGCGACGATCATTTGATTGCAGGCCTTGGTCACCTGACCCGCGCCGATGCTGCCCATGTGCGTGACCCGTTGACCGAGGTTGAGCAATACCGGGCGCACCCGCTCAAGATCCGCCGCATCGCCACCGACCATAATCGCCAGACTGCCCGCCTCGGCGCCAACCACGCCGCCGGACACCGGGGAGTCCATCCAGCTCATCCCCGTTTTCTGCGCCAGCTCGGTCGCCATCTCACGGGTAGCGGTCGGTTCAAGGCTGGAAAAATCCACCAATAACTGGCCTTTTTTCGCCCCTTCGGCGATACCGGCCGAACCAAACACCACTTCACGCACCACCGCCGTATCGGCCAGGCACAACATCACCACGTCGGCGTGCTCGCATAGTTCAGCCGCTGTCGCCACCTGCCGGGCACCGGCTTCGACCAGTGGCGCGCACTTGGCCGGGTTGCGATTCCACACGGTCAGCGGGTAGCCCGCTGCCAACAGACGCCGGCACATGGGCAGGCCCATCAGACCGATTCCGGCGAACCCCAACGAAGGTAGCGTTGACATCATTTTGCCTCTTTTCGATTAAAGATCGCCGAATAATGGCCGATTTATCAACGATCAGGAAAGGATTCCCCCCTGCGACAATCAGGCTAAAACCCTGGCGCTCGGGCTCAATTCGCGCAAAAAAGACGCGAGATCTTATTCCGTGAGGTTCGCCGGCACCTGGCCCGCGAGCCGACCCAGTCCAGGTATATGGCGCACAATGACTTCTAAAAACAATCCCGCCACAGCGGTAGCCGATCTGACGCTGAGCCCCGCCGCCAACAGCCCGTCGTCTTCAAAGCCATCGGTTCCGTCGCGCCCGTTGTCGACCCAGCAATACCTGTACTTCACCGAAACCAATACCGACCGCATCCTCGACAACCTCGACGGCCTGCGCGACCTGGTGTTTCCACGCCCACCGCACCTGGAAGGCGATAACGAACAGCACAACGATCAGGAATTTCCGTCGGTGTGCCTGATCGGCCTCGGTCGCTGCGGCTCGAACATCGCCCTCGACGTGGCGGAGTTGGTGTACAACGCGCGCAAGTTCTACCTCAACGAATTCAACAACGAAGATCGCCCGGCAAGTGACCGACGCTCCGCCGACAAGGGCTACAGCCCGGCGCAGTGGATCAAGAACAACCTGCGCATCGGTAACAACAAGGCAAGCAAACCGGTGTTTCTGGTGGAACCGCTGGTGATGCTTGGCGACCTCGACAAAGACATCGCCGGGCGCATCCGTTTTTCGCGCAAGGGCGAGAAAAGTGGCTTCCTGCGCGACTACAGCAAAATGAAGATCATGGACTTGTCCGAAGTCCATGCCGGCGGCGCCGGTAACGCGCCGATCCTCGGCCAATATCTGGCGAAGATCATCCTCAACAAGGACACCCAGCGCTTCTCCAGCCCGGACTGGAAAATGATCCACTCGTACCTGATCGACAGCTGCGGCATCAAGGCCAACCAGTCGCGTCTGTACTTCTCGATCTTCAGTGCCGGCGGCGGTACCGGTTCCGGCATGGCCTCGGAATTCGGCCTGGCCCAGCAGCACTCGTACATGAACAAGACGTTCGACACCAAACCGATGGACGAGCATGACGGCAAGAGCGGTCATTCGTTCGTGTTCGAGCCGATCTTCACCAGCGGCATCTGCGTGCTGCCGAACATT
This sequence comes from Pseudomonas sp. PB106, assembly GCF_009764645.1. Lineage (GTDB taxonomy): Bacteria > Pseudomonadota > Gammaproteobacteria > Pseudomonadales > Pseudomonadaceae > Aquipseudomonas. Next base: position 10,049 of record NZ_RWIM01000169.1, on the reverse strand, counting down.
TCCGATCACCGCAGCGAAATGTCCGAGGCGCTGCACATCAACGCCGGTCGCCTGCTGTGCAAATACCTTTCGGAAGAATGGGATTTCTCCTACAACTTCGCCAATGAAGACAGCAGCGAAGCCAGCGTCATGGGCCGTATCCGCCCATGGAACGCGATGATGCTGATCTCCAACGACATCATGCGTTACGCCGAAGAGAGCGATGACGGCAATATCCAGAACATTGATGTCAATGCGATGGAGAAGCACGCCAACCAGTACATCTCGCAGCAGATCTTCAACATTCTGACGGCGCAGGCAGTCACCACTGACTACGACCAGAACTATTTCCGCCGCGCCGGCATCGACATCGGCGAAACCATTCGCCTCGACGCCAACGACCTGTTCATGAGTCTGGCCGGCCCGGTGGCGATTGCCTACGCCGAATCGGTAGTGCCGGAAACGCCGCCACCGAGCAGCGACAAATTCAAGGTGTTCGACAAAGAGCCGCAGCGCCTGAACATCGATGATCTGTTCTTCCGCTCGATCGACCTGCCGCACTTCAACAAAGTCACGCAGGCGATCGAAGGCATCAGCCTGTTGCCGATCGAGTCCAAGCGCTATCGCGCTTCGCTTGAGCAATACAAGAATTCCGGCTACGACGCTGCAGCGCTGCACGACCTGCATTTCTTCAAGAATTGCTCATCGGTGGTCTCGATCGTTTCGCTGCCGAAAGACTACAAGCTGTCGTACATGGACCTGAACCGGTTGAAGACCCACCTCAACAGCCTGTTCCCCAACACCACGCTCAAGCGCTATGCGCTGGTGATCGGTGCTTCGGCCAACCTGTCGCTGACCACGTTGATCGCGAAGAGCCCGTGCCTGTCGGACGACTTCCTGACTTTGATCGTCGCGTTCATCAAGCGCTGCTTCGCGAAGAACCCGTACCGTTTCGACGAGACCCTGGACAACTCGATCCTCGATTTCATCATCAACGAAGAATTCGACGAAGACCGCATCGACGACCTGCTCAACGAGTTCGAAAACCCGGCGAAGATCCTTGACACCAACTGGTACGCGATCAAGCCGATGTACGAGAAGAAGTACCGCGAGCTGATCAACGACAAAGAGAAGTTTGTCTCGATCAACGACATTCGTCTGTCACGGGATTGCGTGAAGAAGTCGATCAAGTACCTGCGCGAGATCTATCGTCACCGGATTGGCAAGACCAAGGTTATTTCCCTGAATAACCATACCGGGAAGTCGTTCTCGGTCTGATCAAGAACCGAGTCGTCCCCTTCGCGAGCAAGCTCGCTCCCACGATCGTTCCCACGCTCTGCGTGGGAATGCCGCCCGGGACGCTCTGCGTCCCAACGCGGACGCAGAGCGTCCATTGATGCATTCCCACGCGGAGCGTGGGAACGATCATATCCAGAAACAATTAAGCAGCCCTCAGGCTGCTTACTCAACTGTTCCCGTTACGTTTACGTCACCGTGATGCCACCCTCGCTTGGGGTGTTTCTCTACGGCAACGTGCCATCACGCTACTCCGCTACACACTTTTCGCTGACGACCGCGCGCACCATCAAGGTGCAACGTCTGAAGTGGCTGCCCTTTCCTGGATCAGAATCCACGGCGAAACCACCACCGCCCACAGCGCCGGATCACGTTCGAAAATATCCAGCGCCCGCGTTTCAGACAGCTTGGCGACTTTGTCTTCGGCCAGCCAGGCAGCCACTTTCTCGCCCTCATCCGAGGCCACGGCCTCAGCGGCAGCGATCAGATCCAGCGCAGGGTCGACCCACAATAGGGCACCCTTGGCGAAGAACGGCTCCAACTCCTTCCAGGTAATAGATGCGGTTTCACCAAGCAGCTTGGCATAGAGGGTGCTAGGTTCTTGATTCATGGGCGCTGTCCGGAAAAAGAAATCGACGCGAATGATAACGTCGGTGGTCCGCCAGAAAAACCCGGTTGCAAATCGCTTCACCGAACGAAAAGAGCAGGAACGCCAAGGAATGCTGCTGATTGGGATATATGCCCACGAACGCCCCGCCGCAATTCTGTCTTTTTCATTCAAAAATGCGACACCCCCAAGTTTTGCCCCTCGGCGCCCGCTTCCCAGGCTAACAACCGGCGCTCTACACTGTACCGGTACAGTTGCCGGGGGCATTTCCGGAGGGTATCGCAAAGATATCTGACCCGGTTCTGCTGCTACGGCGCCAGGACTCTAAAAAAATACAACAGTAAGAGTGGAGCACTATGACTAAGGCTACTAAGCAGATTTCCAAACTGTTTGCCGCTATGGTTCTGGCCGGGGTTGCCAGCCATTCGTTCGCAGCTGACACCATCAAAATCGGTATCGCCGGTCCCAAGACCGGTCCAGTAGCCCAATACGGCGACATGCAGTTCAGTGGCGCGAAAATGGCCATCGAGCAAATCAACGCCAAGGGCGGCGTCGACGGCAAGAAACTCGAAGCCGTTGAATACGACGATGCCTGCGATCCGAAACAAGCGGTAGCCGTTGCGAACAAGGTCGTCAACGACGGCGTCAAGTTCGTGGTCGGTCACCTGTGCTCCAGCTCCACTCAACCGGCTTCGGACATCTACGAAGACGAAGGCGTGATCATGATCACCCCGGCTGCCACCAGCCCGGACATCACCGCCCGTGGTTACAAAATGGTCTTCCGCACCATCGGTCTGGACAGCGCCCAGGGCCCTGCCGCCGGTAACTACATTGCCGACCACGTGAAGCCGAAAATTGTCGGCGTCCTGCACGACAAGCAGCAGTACGGTGAAGGCATCGCTACCGCAGTGAAATCGACCCTCGAGAAGAAAGGCACCAAGGTTGCCGTGTTCGAAGGCGTCAACGCCGGCGACAAAGACTTCTCGGCGATCATCGCCAAGCTCAAGCAAGCCAACGTCGATTTCGTTTACTACGGCGGCTACCACCCGGAGCTGGGTCTGATCCTGCGTCAAGCCCAGGAAAAAGGCCTGAAAGCCAAGTTCATGGGTCCGGAAGGCGTGGGTAACGACTCGATCACCCAGATCGCCAAGGATGCGTCCGAAGGCCTGCTGGTGACCCTGCCGAAATCCTTCGACCAGGATCCAGCCAACATCGCCCTGGCCGATGCTTTCAAAGCGAAGAAAGAAGACCCGAGCGGTCCGTTCGTGTTCCCGTCCTACTCGGCGGTTGAAGTGATTGCCGAAGGCATCAAGGCAGCCAAGTCCGAAGACGCGACCAAAGTGGCTGAAGCCATCCACGCCGGGACCTTCAAGACCCCGACTGGCGACCTGAGCTTCGACGCCAAGGGCGACCTCAAAGACTTCAAATTCGTGGTCTACGAGTGGCACAACGGCAAGCCTAAAACTGAAGTATCGCCTCAGTAAGGCGCTGCCTGACTGACTGCCAATAAAGCCCACGGCGTGCCGTGGGCTTTGTTTTACGAATGTAATGGGCCGCGCTGGCGTGATCCGCCAGTCTCCCCACCTGAAAATCTCAAAACCGTCATCAGCGGTTCGCTGGCAAAACCCGGATTCGAAGTGGATATAGATCCACGGGGCCGGGCGGGAAAATGACTCCACCAGTGAAATGCGTATCAGGTTTTTAGGAGCGCTGTAATGCCTGACATCTATCACTTCTTCCAACAGCTGGTTAACGGCCTGAACGTTGGCAGCATGTATGCCTTGATCGCCATCGGCTACACGATGGTCTACGGCATCATTGGAATGATCAACTTCGCCCACGGCGAGGTGTACATGATCGGCTCCTACGTGGCGTTCATCGCCATTGCCGGGTTGACCATGATGGGACTCGACAGTGTCCCGCTGTTGATGACCGCAGCGTTTATCGCCAGCATCGTCGTCACCAGTTCCTATGGTTACAGCATCGAACGGATCGCCTACCGCCCCCTGCGCGGCAGCAACCGTCTGATCCCGCTGATTTCCGCGATCGGTATGTCGATCTTCCTGCAGAACACGGTTCTGCTGGCGCAAGACTCCAAGGACAAAGCTATCCCCAACCTGATTCCGGGCAACCTTGCCTTCGGCCCAGGTGGTGCACAAGAAGTGCTGATTTCCTACATGCAAATCGTGGTGTTCGTGGTGACAGTGATCGCCATGCTCGGCCTGACGCTGTTCATCTCCCGCTCTCGCCTGGGTCGCGCCTGCCGCGCCTGCGCCGAAGACATCAAGATGGCCAACCTGCTCGGCATCAACACCAACAACATCATCGCCCTGACCTTCGTCATTGGTGCCGCGCTGGCAGCCGTTGCGGCCGTGCTGCTGAGCATGCAATACGGCGTGATCAACCCGAACGCCGGTTTCCTCGTCGGCCTCAAAGCCTTCACCGCAGCGGTACTCGGCGGCATCGGCAGCATCCCTGGCGCCATGCTCGGCGGCTTGGTGCTTGGGGTGGCGGAAGCGTTTGGCGCCGATATCTTCGGTGACCAGTACAAGGACGTCGTGGCTTTCGGCTTGTTGGTTCTGGTGCTGTTGTTCCGTCCGACCGGCATTCTGGGCCGTCCGGAGGTTGAGAAAGTATGACTAGGAATCTTAAACAGGCGCTGTTCAGCGCTTTGCTGGTGTGGGCTGTGGCCTACCCGGTACTCGGTCTGAAACTGACCATCGTCGGCATCAACCTGGAAGTGCACAACACCAGCCCGGCCGTACTGGCGACCATCGCCATCTGTTCGGTGCTGATGTTCCTGCGCGTGCTGTTCAATCAGCAGATCAGCAAAGCCTGGCGTTCGTCGCCGGGCCTGCCGCTGATCCCGGCCAAGGCGAGCAACTTCCTGACCCTGCCAACCACCCAGCGCTATTTCATCATTGCGCTGATCCTGGTGGCGCTGGTGTGGCCGTTCTTCGGCTCCCGTGGCGCGGTGGACATCGCGACGCTGATCCTGATCTACGTGATGCTTGGCCTCGGCCTGAATATCGTCGTCGGTCTGGCCGGTCTGCTCGACCTCGGTTACGTCGGCTTCTACGCCGTCGGCGCCTACAGCTACGCGCTGCTGTCGCACTACTACGGCCTGAGCTTCTGGATCTGCCTGCCGATTGCCGGCCTGATGGCGGCGACGTTCGGCTTCCTGCTGGGCTTCCCGGTGTTGCGTCTGCGTGGTGACTATCTGGCGATCGTGACGCTCGGTTTCGGTGAGATCATCCGTCTGTTCCTGCGTAACCTGACCGACATCACCGGCGGCCCGAATGGCATCAGCAACATCGAGAAGCCGACGTTCTTCGGTCTGACCTTCGAACGCAAAGCCGCGGAAGGCATGCAAACCTTCCACGAGTATTTCGGCCTGCAATACAACTCGATCAACAAGGTCATCTTCCTTTACCTGGTCGCCCTGTTGCTGGCGCTGGCGGCGCTGTTCGTCATCAACCGCCTGCTGCGCATGCCGATCGGCCGTGCGTGGGAAGCGCTGCGTGAAGATGAAATCGCGTGCCGTGCACTGGGTCTGAATCCGACGATCATCAAGCTCTCCGCGTTCACCCTAGGCGCTGCATTCGCCGGTTTCGCCGGTAGCTTCTTCGCCGCCCGTCAGGGTCTGGTGACCCCGGAATCGTTCACCTTCATCGAGTCGGCGATCATCCTCGCCATCGTCGTATTGGGTGGCATGGGCTCACAACTGGGCGTGATTCTCGCAGCCGTGGTGATGATCCTGTTGCCGGAAATGATGCGTGAGTTCAGCGAGTACCGCATGTTGATGTTCGGTGCCCTGATGGTGTTGATGATGATCTGGCGTCCACAAGGTCTGCTGCCGATGCAACGCCCACACATGGAGTTGCGAAAATGAGCCGCGAGATCCTTAAAGTCGAAAACCTGAGCATGCGCTTCGGCGGCTTGCTGGCGGTCAACGGCGTGGCCCTGACCGTCAAAGAGAAACAAGTGGTTGCACTGATCGGGCCGAACGGCGCGGGCAAGACCACCGTGTTCAACTGCCTGACCGGTTTCTACAAGCCATCCGGCGGCAGCATCCTGCTCGACGGCGAGCCGATTCAGGGTTTGCCGGGCCACAAGATCGCCCTCAAAGGCGTGGTGCGCACGTTCCAGAACGTGCGCTTGTTCAAGGACATGACGGCGGTCGAGAACCTGTTGATCGCCCAGCATCGTCACCTGAACACCAACTTCCTGTCTGGCCTGTTCAAGACCCCGGCGTTCCGCAAAAGCGAACGCGAGGCCATGGAGTTTGCCGAGTACTGGCTGGAAAAGGTCAACCTCAAAGAGTTCGCTAACCGTACCGCCGGCACCTTGGCCTACGGTCAGCAACGGCGTCTGGAAATCGCTCGCTGCATGATGACCCGTCCACGGATCCTCATGCTCGACGAACCGGCCGCCGGCCTGAACCCGAAGGAAACCGAAGACCTCAAGGCGCTGATCAGCGTGCTGCGTGAAGAGCACAACGTCACCGTGCTGTTGATCGAACACGACATGAAACTGGTCATGAGCATTTCCGACCACATCGTCGTGATCAACCAGGGCACGCCTCTGGCTGACGGCACGCCGGAACAGATCCGCGATAATCCTGAAGTGATCAAAGCCTACCTGGGGGAAGCGTAAATGCTGCAGTTCGAAAACGTTTCCACCTTCTACGGCAAGATCCAGGCCCTGCACAGCGTCAACGTCGAAGTCCGTCAGGGCGAGATCGTGACGCTGATCGGCGCCAACGGTGCCGGCAAGTCCACGCTGCTGATGACGCTCTGCGGTTCGCCGCAAGCGCACAGCGGCAGCATCCGCTACATGGGTGAGGAACTGGTCGGCCAGGACTCGTCGCAGATCATGCGCAAAAGCATCGCCGTGGTGCCGGAAGGTCGTCGGGTGTTTGCCCGTCTGACCGTTGAAGAAAACCTCGCCATGGGCGGATTTTTCACCGACAAGGGCGACTATCAGGAACAGATGGACAAGGTTCTCGGACTTTTCCCACGACTGAAAGAACGTTTTGCCCAGCGCGGCGGCACCATGTCCGGCGGCGAACAGCAAATGCTCGCCATTGGCCGTGCGCTGATGAGCAAGCCGAAACTGCTGCTGCTCGACGAACCGTCCCTGGGCCTGGCACCGATCATCATCCAGCAGATTTTCGACATCATCGAACAGCTGCGCAAGGACGGGGTGACGGTGTTCCTGGTCGAGCAGAATGCCAACCAGGCGTTGAAAATCGCCGACCGCGCCTACGTTCTGGAGAACGGCCGCGTGGTCATGCAAGGCACCGGTGAAGCCCTGCTGACCGACCCGAAAGTGCGCGAGGCGTACCTCGGCGGTTGATGGATTTCGCCCAACAAAAAAACGGCCTTCGGGCCGTTTTTTTGTGTCTGCACGATTTTCAGATTCTCCAAAAATCCCCTGTAGGAGTGAGCCTGCTCGCGATGGCGTCGTGTCATTCAACATCGGCAAACGCCATCGCGAGCAAGCTCACTCCTACAGGGTTTTGCGTTTTTCCAAAAAGATTATGAGCGGGCTGTAACGCATCGCCATGAGCTTTCTCTAGAGGGGTAAGCAAGCGCAAAAAACGCTTGTAAAAACCCTGACTGACACTGGAGAAACATCATGACTGCTACCACTCGCACCCTGTCCGCCACCGCCCTGGTTCTGGCCCTTGGTTCTGCCCTGAGCATCGCCGCTGTCTCCACCGCCCACGCAGCTGATGACATGGAAAAATGCTTCGGCGTGGCCATGAAAGGCCACAACGATTGCGCCGCCGGTGCCGGCACCACCTGTGCCGGCACGGCGAAAATGGACTTCCAGGCCAACGCCTGGAAACTCGTTCCGAAAGGCACCTGCGCAACCACCGAAAGCAAGACCTCGCCGACCGGTTTCGGTCAGATGGAAGCCTTCAAAGCCAAGTCCTGATCGTTGGTCTGCCTGAGTGACGATCATGTTTACAACTCACCGCGCCACCCTCCCCGGCACTCAGGCAGTCCGCACCGAACTCCCGCCGAGGGCGGGGCTGGGGCTCAAGACCGGGCACATTCGTGAAGTGCTCGGTTGCCAGCCGGACATCGGTTTCTTTGAGGTCCACGCCGAAAACTACATGGTCGACGGAGGCCCGTTTCATCACTTTTTGGGTTTGATTCGCCAGCAGTATCCGTTGTCACTGCACGGTGTCGGTCTGTCCATCGGCGGCGAAGGGGCGCTGGATCAACAGCACCTCAAACGCCTGGCCGGACTGCTCGAGCGCTATCAACCCCAGTCCTTTTCCGAACACCTGGCGTGGTCGAGCCATGGCCCGGTGTTTCTCAATGACCTGCTGCCACTGGCCTACGACACGCCGACGCTGAACCGCGTCTGCGCGCACATCGACCAAGTGCAGAACGCCCTCAAACGGCCAATGTTGCTGGAAAACCCGGCGACGTATCTCGGGTTCCAGCGTTCGACCTACGACGAACCCGACTTCATCCAGGAAGTGATCCGCCGCAGTGGCTGTGGCCTGTTGCTCGACGTGAACAACGTCTATGTGTCGTGCATCAATCATCAGCGCGACCCACTGGCCTATCTCGATGCGTTGCCGCTGCATGCGGTCGGTGAAATTCATTTGGCGGGGTTCGCCGAGGATTGCGACAGCCTCGGCGACCGTCTGCTCATCGACGATCATGGTGCGCCGATCGATCAAGCCGTCTGGCGGTTGTACCGGCAAGCACTGCAGCGCACCGGCCCGGTGGCGACGCTGATCGAGCGTGACAATCAGCTTCCAGCATTTGACGTTCTGCTGGCCGAGGCGCATCAAGCAGACGAGTTGCTGATGTTGGCCGGGAGTCGACCATGAGCAGCCAAGCGGCATTTGCTGCGGCCCTGCTCGATGTGCACTCGCCCTGCCCCGAAGGCTTGTGCAGCGCCAACGGTGCCGATCCCGCCAGTCGATTCGCGGTGTATCGCAACAACGTGCAGAGTTCGTTGATCAACGCCTTGGCCGAGAGTTATCCGGTGGTCTTGCAATTGGTCGGCGAAGCGTTCTTTGGCGCGATGGCGGCCATGTTCGTTCAGGCCCAACCACCACAAAGTCCTTTGATGAGCCGTTACGGCCAAGACTTTGCCGACTTCATTGCCGCGTTCAAACCGGCCTCCAGCGTGCCGTATCTGGCCGACGTCGCGCGTCTTGAACAGCTGCGCACGCGTGCCTATCACGCCGCCGACGCGTCGCCAGTCCGACCAGAAGAAATCACGGCCGCACTCGCCCATCCGCAAACCCTGAGCACGCTGAGCGTCGAGCTGCACCCGTCCGTGCACCTGCTCGATTCAACTTGGCCGGTGGTTGCGATCTGGGCAGCGCACCAGCGGCAGAACAGCCTCGCGGGCATCGATTTGCAGCAGGGACAGCAGGCATTGGTGCTGCGCAACCATCTCGATGTTGAAGTGTTTGCCATCGAACCCGGCGCCAGCGTGTTCATCCGCCACCTGAGCGAAGGCCAGTCACTGCTGCTGGCGGCAGAAAGCAGCCCGCCCTTCGATCTCGCGCAAACCCTCGGGTTGATGATCGCGCACAACGCCATCTGTGATTTGAACAACAAGGAATTGCCATGAACAACCTGATCGTCGGCGCCATCGCGCTGCTGGAAAAAATCCCCCACAGCCTGATCGCCTTGATTGCGCGTTTTTCAATTGCGGCGGTGTTCTGGAAGTCCGGGCAAACCAAGGTCGAGGGATTGGCCATCGACTTGGTCGACGGCACATTTCAACTGGGCTGGCCGCGTCTGGCCGACTCGACGATTCCGCTGTTCCAGAGCGAATACCACGTGCCGCTGCTGTCGCCCGAAATTGCTGCGCACATGGCGGCGTTCGCCGAGCACTTCTTTCCGATGCTGATCCTGATCGGTTTCGCCACGCGATTTTCGGCGCTGGCACTGTTGGCCATGACCCTGACCATTCAGCTGTTTGTGTACCCGGATGCCTATCCGACTCATGGCACTTGGGCGGCGGTGTTGCTGTACCTGATGGCGACCGGGCCGGGCAAGTTGTCGATCGATCATCTGATCGCCCGGCGCTTCGCGAACTGAACACCGTCCTGTAGGAGCTGCCGAAGGCTGCGATCTTTTGATTTGGCTTTTTAACAACAAGATCAAAAGATCGCAGCCTTCGG
>NZ_RWIM01000168.1 GCF_009764645.1 Pseudomonas sp. PB106 | reverse complement strand
GCAGCTCCTACAGTGAACGCATTCCAATGTAGGAGCTGCCGAAGGCTGCGATCTTTTGTCTTCAACCCAACGCCGTATCCATCACCATCATTAGACAAAACCCGATGAGCAAGCCAAGACTGGCCAGTTTGTCATGACCATTGCGTCGCGACTCCGGGATGACTTCGTGGGTCACCACCAGCAACATCGCCCCGGCCGCCAGCGCCAGCCCCAAAGGCAACAACACCTGCGCCAGACTCACCAGCCATGCACACAACAGCGCAAACACTGGCTCAACCAACCCTGATGCCGCACCGATCAGAAACGCCTTGGCCCGCGACATCCCTGCCCCGGCCAAAACCAAAGCAATCACCAGACCTTCCGGCACATCCTGCAAGGCGATGCCCATGGCCAGGCTATCCGCATCAGGCATGCCGCCGCCGGCAGAAACGCCGACGGCCATGCCTTCCGGAATGTTATGGGCAATGATGGCGAAGACGAACAGCCAGATGCGCGGTGGAATCACCGGATGTTCGACGGTGCCGACGAGCATTTCCGGGGAAGCGCCGGACACCCTGCGATCGACCAGATACAGGCCGAAGGCACCGAGCATGATGCCGAAGCAGATCAGGCCACTGGCGCCCCACGGTGTCAGGCCAAGGCTTTCGGCGGCGGCGATGCCCGGCACGATCAGCGAAAACGCCGTCGCCGCCAGCATCACTCCGGCACCGAAACCCAGCAAGGTGTCGCTGAGCGCCTGAGGCATGCGCCGAATCACCAGCACCGGCACGGCTCCAAGCGCCGTGCCGAGGGCGCAGATCGCACCGCCCTGCAACGCCCGCGACAACCTCGGCTCCAGATTCAGCCATTCCAGCCCGTGGGCGACCAGCAAGGTCATGCCCGCCAACAGCAATAGCGATCCCACTGCGTAACGAAACATACGCCCACTTCCGATCGCCAGTGTTTCAGTGCCCATAGTCAGCCTTGGATTGTTTTTATAGAAGACTTAAACCAGTGCGGCCTGATAGCGCGCAGCCACTTCAGGCCAATTGATCACGTTGTAAAACGCATTGATGTATTCCGGGCGGCGGTTCTGATAGCGCAGGTAATAGGCGTGTTCCCAGACGTCGAGACCGAGAATCGGCGTGTTGCCGTTCATCAACGGGCTGTCCTGGTTGCCGCTGCTTTCCACGATCAGTTTTTTCTCCGGGGTCACGCTGAGCCAGGCCCAGCCGCTGCCGAAACGGGTCAGTGCGGCTTTGGTGAAGGCTTCCTTGAAACTGTCGAGGCCACCCAGATGTTCATCGATGGCCTTGGCCAGTGCGCCATCCGGTTTGCCGCCACCGTTGGGCACCATCACTTCCCAGAACAACGAGTGGTTAGCGTGTCCGCCGCCCTGGTTGATCACCGCTGCGCGGAGTTTTTCCGGCAAGTGCTGAACGCTGGCGACCAGTTTTTCCACCGGCCACTCGGCGTACTCGGTGCCTTCAACCGCCGCGTTGAGGTTGTTGATGTAGGTTTGGTGATGCTTGGTGTAGTGGATCTCCATGGTCTGCGCATCGATATGCGGTTCGAGGGCGTCGTAGGCGTAAGGCAAGGCAGGCAAAGTAAAAGCCATTTCAATGGACTCCATGGTGATGTGGGGCAGGCGCGCGGCGCGCATTGCCGGTATCCGGGTGCAGCAAACGCTGGGTGCGCGGGTATTCGCCGTGTTCGCTGATAAAATTCAGCAGTTCGACGTAGGTCTTGCTGCTCTGGCGCAACGCTGCTTCACGCAATGCCAGGCGCTGACGTTCGTCCTGCATGGTCTGCAACAGCCGTTGGTGGATGGCGCAGAGGTATTCGGCACTCTCCTCCGGTTGATTCAGGCGCAAGTGCAGATCCGCCAGGTTGTGATGGGAGATGACGCAAGCCGCCACCGCTTCGTCGGCATCCGCCCAGCGTTCGAACAACACTTGCGCCAGGGCCAGGGCTTGCAGGTAAGCCTCACGGGCGTCGATCAGCTCGCCCAACATGAAGCAGCGATTAGCCCGTTCGATCGTGCGTTTCCAGTGCTCCATGGTGAGCCTCCAAAGCGGTTGCGGGGTTTACACGCCGCCGGCGGTGAGTTTCTCGGGATTGAGCAACTCTTCCAGTTGGCTGCGCGACAAGTCGGTATGTTCCAAGGCGACGTCGATCACCGCGCGGCCTTCCTTGTAGGCCTGCTTGGCGATTTCGGCGGCTTTTTGGTAACCGATGATCGGGTTGAGCGCGGTGACCAGAATCGGGTTGCGCGACAACGCTTCTTTCAAGCGCGACTCGTTGACCTTGAAGCTGGCGATGGCTTTGTCGCCGAGCAAGCGGCTGGAATTGGCCAGCAGTTCGATGCTGCTCAGCAGGTTCTGGGCGATGATCGGAAGCATCACGTTCAGTTCGAAATTGCCCGACTGGCCGGCGATGGTGATCACCGAGTCGTTGCCGATCACTTGCGCAGCGACCATGGCAGTGGCTTCCGGGATTACCGGATTGACCTTGCCCGGCATGATCGACGAGCCCGGTTGCAGGGCTTCCAGCTCGATTTCACCAAGGCCGGCGAGCGGACCGGAGTTCATCCAGCGCAGGTCATTGGCGATTTTCATCAGCGAAACGGCGGTGGCTTTGAGCTGGCCGGAGACGGCAACGGCGGTGTCCTGCGAGCCAATCAGCGCGAACAGGTCCTTGCCTGGGGTGAATTGCACATCAGTCAGTTGGCTCAACTGGCGGCTGAAACGCGCGGCGAACTCAGGATGCGCATTGATCCCGGTGCCGACGGCCGTGCCGCCCTGTGCAAGGGACTGCAGGCTCGGCAGCAGATCTTGCAGATGACCGATGTTGGCCTTGAGCTGCTGCGCCCAACCGTTGAGCACCTGGCTCATGCGCACCGGCATCGCGTCCATCAAATGCGTGCGGCCGGTTTTGACGTGGTGATGCACCTGCTCGGCTTTGTGCTCGATCACTTGCACGAGGTGCAGCAGGGCCGGAAGCAGGTGTTCGTGCAGGGCTAGCGCAGCGCTGACGTGGATAGTGGTCGGGATGATGTCGTTGCTGCTCTGGCCGCAGTTGACGTGATCATTGGCGTTCACCGGTTCGCCGAGCAAGCGGCTGGCCAAAGTGGCGATCACTTCGTTGGCGTTCATGTTCGAGCTGGTGCCAGAACCGGTCTGGAAGATATCCACCGGGAAATGCTGCATGAAGTTGCCTTCCAGCAGACCCTGCGCGGCGTCGCTGATGGCTTTGCCCTGAGCGGCAGTAATCTGGTTGAGTTCGACATTGGCCCGAGCGGCGGCGGCTTTGGCGAGGATCAATGCGCGGATGAATTGCGTCGGCATCGGTTTGCCGCTGATCGGGAAGTTATCCACCGCGCGCTGGGTCTGCGCGCCGTAGAGAGCGTCAACCGGCACCTGCAGTTCGCCCATGCTGTCGCGCTCAATACGTGTCTTGGTCATCTGAAAATCCTTGCACCAGTTCAATGAGAGGTATCGATGGAAGCAGTTCGCACGTGGCGAGCTGCCAGGTATAGCGTTGCCAGCGCTTGAGCCGGCAATTGCATAAAGAGAGGCGCTCCATTTCACGCAATGGGCGCCAGGCTTGATCGAGGCAGAGGCTGCGCCAATGCCATGGCAGTGCGACGTCGATGGCCGTATCGAGCAGCAGGCGGAAGGAGGTTTCGGCGACGGTCCAAGGTGAGGTCGCAGTGCAACAAGACAGATACCGGCCTTCGGCCAGGTAATGTTCGATCAGGCGCGGCTCGTCGGGATCCATCGCGCAACGGATCTGGCGACTCATCCAGCGCCAGCTTTCGAGGTAGGGCTGCTCGTGCAAGGCAGAACTCATGATCCGGGGCTCATCCGATAATGAGATTTATTATTAGATGATAATGAGAACCAAAACAAGCCCGAGATATTCACCCCTGTGGGAGCGAGCTTGCTCGCGAATACGGACGTTCAGTAACAACATCTCTGACTGACGCAACGCATTCGCGAGCAAGCTCGCTCCCACAGGAGATTTGTGCCAGACATGAAAAAGGCGCGCCATCCGTTTGGATGGCGCGCCTTTTTTGTGTAACGACGGGGGCTTAGCTGCCCGCGACGGTCATCCGTTCAATCAACACCGAACCGGTGCGAATATTACTGCGCAGTTCCAGGTCATTACCCACGGCAACGATCTGCTTGAACATGTCGCGCATGTTGCCGGCGATGGTCACTTCCTGCACGGCGAACTGGATTTCTCCATTCTCGACCCAGAAACCCGCCGCCCCGCGCGAGTAATCGCCGGTAACCATGTTCAGGCCATGGCCCATCAATTCGGTGACCAGCAAGCCGCGGCCCATGCGCTTCAACAACGCCGCCTGGTCTTCGTCGCCATGGGTGACAAACAGGTTATGCACGCCGCCGGCGTTGGCAGTGCTCGGCATACCCAGTTTGCGACCGGAGTAGGTGCCGAGAATGTACGAGACCAACTCGCCCTTTTCGACGAACGGTTTAGCGTACGTCGCCAGACCATCACCGTCGTAAGAGGCGCTGCCCATAGCGCGCATCAGGTGCGGACGCTCATCGATGGTCAGCCATTCCGGGAACAGCTTCTGCCCCAGCGTGCCTTCCAGGAACGACGATTTGCGATACAGACTTCCACCGGAAATCGCCGAGAGAAAACTGCCGAACAAGCCGCCCGCCAGCTCTGCGGAAAACAGCACCGGCACTTCACAGGTCGGCACCGGACGCGCGCCCAGACGGCTCGCCGCGCGTTGCGCTGCACGTTGACCAATACTCACCGGGTCGGCCAGCAAAGTGCCCTGACGGCTCACGTCGTACCAGTAATCGCGCTGCATCTGGCCATCGGCCTCGGCGATCATTACGCAACTCAGGCTGTGCCGGGTCGACGCATAGCCGCCGATAAACCCGTGACTGTTGCCATAAACCCGGCAGCCCTGATGGGTGCTGAGGGTGGTGCCATCGGCGTTCTTGATCCGCGCATCGGCGTCAAAAGCGGCCGCTTCACAGAGCAATGCTTTCTCGATGGCCTGCTCCGGGGTGATATCCCATTCGTGGAACAGATCGAAATCCTGCTGCTCACGGGCCATCAGCGCTGCATCAGCCAGGCCCGAGGCTTCGTCTTCCGAGGTGTGTTTGGCAATCGCCAGTGCGGCGGCGACGGTTTCACGAATCGCGTCAGGCCCGGTGGCGGAGGTGCTGGCCGAGCCCTTGCGCTGACCGACGTACAGCGTAATGCCGAAACCCTGATCGCGGTTGAATTCGACCGTCTCGACCTCGCGCTGACGCACCGACGTCGACAAGCCCTGCTCCAGCGATACCGCGACTTCGCAGGCACTGGCGCCCTGACGCTTGGCTTCGGCGATGATCTGCTCGACTTGATCCTGCAGTGCCGGCAATGCCTGCGGGCCGACGCTTTCAACTGCACTCATGCTCATCTCCACTCAAATTCTGCTTTCGGCTAGGGTCATCGAGCGACCGGGCCGGACAAGCGGCCCCCGACTGGTTATCATGGCGGCGTTTCTTTGCGGACTGCCACCATGGTTGATTCTTACGACGACTCCCTCGATACGGGAGAAAAAAGCAAATCTCAGGTCAAACGCGAGCTGCATGCTCTGGTTGACCTTGGCGAGCGCCTTACAACACTCAAGCCCGACTTGCAGGCAAAACTGCCATTGACCGACGCTTTGCGCCGGGCGCTGGCCGATGCGCCGAAGCACACCGCGAACATCGCGCGTAAACGGCACTTGCAGTTCATCGGCAAGCTGATGCGCGATCAGGACACTGACGCGATTCTCACGCTGCTCGATCAACTCGATGCCTCGACTCGTCAGTACAACGAGCGTTTCCACAATCTCGAACGCTGGCGTGACCGCTTGATCGCGGGCGACGACGCCGTACTGGAAAAATTCGTCGTCGAGTACCCGGACGCCGACCGCCAGCAACTGCGTTCCCTGATCCGTCAGGCTCAGCATGAGGTTGCGCAAAGCAAACCTCCTGCTTCCAGCCGTAAAATTTTCAAGTACATCCGCGAGCTGGACGATACTCAACGCGGTCTGCGCTGAGATTCGTCAAAGGGTGGCCGCCCTGCGCGCCACCCGAAGCTCCACCTCTGTTTATGCGCCCGTCCCACCGACGGTGATCGCATCGATCTTCAGCGTCGGCTGACCGACACCCACCGGCACCGATTGCCCATCCTTGCCACACGTGCCCACACCGCTGTCCAGCGACAGATCGTTACCGACCATCGACACCCGGCTCATCGCCTCAGGGCCGTTGCCGATCAACGTTGCGCCTTTGACCGGCGCGGTGATCTTGCCGTCTTCGATCAGATACGCCTCGCTGGTGGAGAACACAAACTTGCCGCTGGTGATGTCGACCTGACCGCCGCCGAGGTTGGCGCAGTAGATGCCCTTCTTCACCGACGCAATGATTTCCGCCGGATCGCTCTCGCCACCGAGCATGTAGGTGTTGGTCATGCGCGGCATCGGCAGATGCGCGTAAGACTCACGACGACCGTTACCGGTACGGGCCACGCCCATCAGACGCGCGTTGAGCTTGTCTTGCATGTAACCCTTGAGCACGCCGTTTTCGATCAGCGTAGTGCACTCGGTCGGGGTGCCTTCGTCGTCGACACTCAGCGAGCCGCGACGACCGCTCAAGGTGCCGTCATCGACAATCGTGCAGAGTTTCGAGGCAACCATTTCGCCCATGCGTCCGCTGTAGGCGGAGCTGCCTTTACGGTTGAAGTCGCCTTCCAGACCGTGGCCGACCGCTTCGTGCAACAACACGCCAGACCAGCCCGAGCCCAGCACCACCGGCAAGGTACCGGCCGGCGCCGGAATCGCTTCGAGGTTCACCAGCGCCTGACGCAACGCTTCACGGGCATAACCCATGGCGCGGTCTTCGGCGAGGAAATAGCGGTAGTCGGTACGCCCGCCGCCGCCATGCCCGCCGCGCTCGCGACGGCCATTTTGCTCAACGATCACGCTGACATTGAAACGCACCAGCGGTCGTACGTCGGCAGCCAGACCACCGTCAGTGGAAGCCACCAGAATGCGTTCCCAGACCCCGGCCATGCTCACGCTGACTTGCTGGATGCGCGGATCGAGTGCACGGGTGGCGACGTCGATGCGTTTGAGCAGCTCGACTTTCTCGGCGCGAGTCAGCACTTCGAGTGGGTTATCCGGCGCGTACAACTGCGCTACGTCTTGAGTGGTGAACGCCTGTACCGTGCCGTTTTGCCCGGCGCGGGAGATCGAACGTGCGGCACGGGCTGCAGCGCCCAAAGCTTCGAGGGTGATCGCGTTGCTGTAGGCAAAACCGGTTTTTTCACCGGACTGCGC
Source organism: Pseudomonas sp. PB106 (assembly GCF_009764645.1). Lineage (GTDB taxonomy): Bacteria > Pseudomonadota > Gammaproteobacteria > Pseudomonadales > Pseudomonadaceae > Aquipseudomonas. Next base: position 68,727 of record NZ_RWIM01000168.1, on the reverse strand, counting down.
ACGCACACCAACACCTTGGTCGAGGTTGAAGCTGCCTTCCTTGACGATGCCGTCTTCCAGCGCCCACGACTCGGAAATCTGACCCTGGAAATACAGGTCGGCGGCATCGATGCCAGGCCCGGCCAGATCGCCGAGCACGCCTTGCAGGCTCTCGATCGTCACGCCACCGGGCGCCAAAAGATGATCACTGACTGAGGACAACAACTCGCTCATAGGTTTACGCCTTAAATTCGTGTTCTGAAGCAGGTCGCTGTGCGCCCTGCGAGAAAAACCGCCGATGACGCGTCACCGGCATTCGCGCCCTGATGGACGCTTGTTCAATACTGTCGCGTTCGGCCAACAACACCGCTTCGCCTTGATCCTGATGCGCCAACACACGGCCCCAAGGGTCGACGATCGCCGCATGACCGAAGGTTTCCCGCGGGCCCGGATGGGTCCCGCCCTGCGCTGCGGCCAGCACATAACATTGAGTTTCGATGGCCCGCGCCCGAATCAGCACATCCCAATGCGCTGCGCCGGTCACCGCAGTAAACGCCGACGGTGCGGTAATCAATTCGGCACCCGCGGCGCGCAATTCGCTGTACAACTCTGGAAAGCGCAGGTCGTAACACACGGTCAGACCCAATTTTCCAACCGGAGTGTCCGCGACCACTACGCCACTGCCATAAGCATAGTCATCGGATTCACGGTAACGGCCGCGATTGTCCGCCACGTCGACATCGAACAGATGCAGCTTGTCATAGCGTGCAACGATTTCGCCGTGTTCATTGACCAACAACGAGCAGGCATTGGCCTTGGCTGTCGGTTGATCGACCGGCGGCAACGGTAAAGTCCCGGCCACTATCCATAACGTGAGGTCGCGGGCGGTCTGTTTCAACCATGGCAGGATCGGCCCCTCGCCCATAGCCTCGGCACGGCCGATGTCGGCGACGTCGCGACGGCCCATGGCGGCGAAGTTTTCCGGCAGTACCGCAAGCTTCGCGCCACCCGCCGCCGCCTGTTCGAGCAGGCGTCGGGCCTGAGCCAGATTGGCCAGCACGTCGCTCTGGCTGACCATTTGAATCACCGCTAAAGACATGCCCGCTCCTCGGAATCAGCACACAACCTTGTTGGAGCTGCCGCAGGCTGCGATCTTTGATCTGGCTCTTAAAAAACAAAATCAAAAGATCGCAGCCTTCGGCAGCTCCTACCGAGGGTAGTGTCTGCTAGTTAAAAAGGCTTGTCGAAGGTGATTTTCGGCTCTTTCCACGGGCCTTTGACGGTGTATTTCACACTGGCAAAGCGCGCCACGCGATCACCGATCAACTTGTCGATCAGGAACAACGCGCCGCCGACAGCAGGGGCGCCGACAAGCAACGCGGCAATCGGCAGGTTGTTGGTCACCGGCAAGGTCACCAGCAACTTGGCGTCGACCTGTTCCGCCACCAGATCCAGCTTGCCGTTGAGTTCAATGTTGCTCGACGGCCCGGTCAGGCGAATCGGTTCTTTGGTGTCGTAAACACCGTTGGTCGCCACCAGCAGGCCTTTGACCCGGTCGTAACTCAAGCCTTTGCCGAACAAGTCGGAGAAATCCAGGCGCAGGCGTCGGCCAATGGAGTTGAAGTTGAGCAGACCGAACACCCGCAATGCTTGCGCACCGCCCTCCACTTCAACGAATTGACCCTTGTTCAGTGACGCATCGAGGGTGCCGGAGAAACGCTTGGTCGCCAGCCACGCCGGCGAGCCCGGCCAGCGACCATCGACGTCCATGTGGAACTCTTCGCTGGTCACACTCGGCGCAAACCCCCAGCCCTTGAGCACGTCGGCGAGGTTCTTGCCGCCAATCCGCCCCTTGAACCAGCTATTGGTCGAGCCCGGTGCGCCTTCCCAGCCGCCATTGCCTTGCAACAGGATGCCTTTGAGGCCCATATCGAGATTGTTCAGCGCGATGCCTTTGGCCGTCGGTCTCACCTTGAGCGACCAGCCACCGACCAGATCCTGGCCCTGGAACAGCTGATTGATAGTGATATCCAGCGCCGGAATCCTGGTCGGATCGACCGACTCCAGAGGATCAGGAGCGTTCTCGTCAGCCTGCACTGTAGGATCCGGCGCCGGCAGTTTCACGTATTGCAGGTTCACCGCAATGGGCGTGCCCTTGGCATCCGGCAGACTGGCCGTGCCTTTGGCCTGCCGACTGTCGAGCGCCAGATTCCACGCCGCCTGCTTGCGATTCAACTGCACCGAAGCCTGATCCAGCGTGGTTCCAAACGCCGTCAGTTTGCCGACCTTGAAGTCTGCACTGCTGAGCAACTTACCTGCGCTACCGCCCGGATCCTGTCCGGCGTATTGGTTAACCAGATCCTGCCACGGCGCCACGTCCAGTTCCGACAGCACGCCGCGAATCCGCAAGCCTTTGGCCCCCGGCAGCACCGCTTCACCGGCGCCGAGGAACAATTCACCCCGACCGTCGGCAAAATTGCTTGGCGGCGCGGCAAAGGTGAAATTGGCCAGTTGGTCATAGTTGACCCAATAACGCCGCTCCTGCCCTTGCAACGTCATGCGGAACACCGTGTCGCGCCCCGTTTCCGCCGTCATGCCGAACGGCGCCGGCAGATCGACCGCCACCCCCTGCATGCTGGAGCTGACCATCAATTGGCTGTCAGCACCGTCGAGGTTCAGCTGCAACTGATATGGAATCGTCCCGGAAACCGGCAGTGGCTGCGTCACGCCCAACCAATCGGTGAGTTTCTTCACCTCGACCTGCCCCGACGCTGCTACGCGAGTCTTGAGCTTGCCGGGACTGCCGTCGGCAAAAATCTGCGCAGTGACCGGTTTGTCGAAAGCGCGCGCGGCGATGTTCTGCCCACTGAGGCCCTTGGCGCTGTCGAAGCGGAAATCACCTTTGAGCTGAGTCAGCTCCAGCTTCGGCTCGGCCAGTTTCAGCCGCGCATTGGCGGTCTTGAAGTCGACGAGGATCTTCGGTTGATCGCCCTTGGCCAGTGGCACATCCAGTTTGAGCTTGCCTTGCAGATCGCCTGCACCTTCCCAGCCAGCGAAGGTATCCGCCGTGCCGATCGGCGCTTCCTGGAGAATTTTCAGCCCGTCGCCCAAACCACCGGCAAACGCACCGTCAAGGAACATGTGAGTGTTCTGGCCGCTCGGCACATGGGGAATATTGACGAAGACGTCTTTGACCTGAGTGTCGAGCAACTGGCCTCTGCTGGCCCAGATACGCACGCCGCTGTCTTCGATGAACACATCGCCGCTGACCTTGCTGACATGCGGCCAGCCCGGCTGGAACGCCAGCTCGGCGTCATGCACCTTGAAGAACAGACTGATGCTGCGGTCAGCCTCGCCCGCATTCTTGTTCAGCGAACCTTGGTACTGGAAGAAACCCTGATCGACCGCGCCTTTGAGAATCGCTGTACGCAGCCACTCGTCGAGCGCCGGGCTCAAGACTTCAGGCAGGTATTTGGCGGTGTAGCGACCGTCGCCATCGACCAGACCGACCCGCAGGTCCATGTAGTCTTCCTCGCTGTGATCGAAATGCAGACGGATCAGGAAGTCACCGGCAATCTTGCCCTCCTCACCCAACACCTTCAGGTACGGCGCGATCAGGGTGAAGCCTTCTTTATCGAGCTTCCAGGTCAGGCGCGCATTGGCCTGCAGGTATTGCCAAGGCTTGGCGAAGATCGGGTCGAGGTGCAGGACGAAATCCTTGCTGTCCATGCGCAGCTCGCCACCGTCGAGGTTACCGGTGAGGCTGCCGCTGACATTTCTTGCCGCCGGAGCGCCGTGATAGGCATCGAAGCCGACCTTATCGAGATTGGCGGCAAAGCTGAATTTTGTGCCGTCAGTGGCCGCTGGCCGAAAATCCAGCAGCACATTGCGCAGGCCGCCGGTCACGTTCAAATGATCGACCACCTCAGCGAAACTTTTTGGCAGCGGTCCAAGCGCATTGAGCAGCGGCGTGATCGGTGTCAGATCGAGGCGGTCAGCCTGCAGGTGCCAGAGTTCTTCGACTTTCTCGGTGGCGCGGGTCTGTTGCAGTTGGATGTGAGATTCCCAGCGGTTTTCACCGAAGTTCATCGCCAGCGAATCCAAGGTAACCGTCGCCCCATCGCCCCTGTCGTGGTAATACGCATTAATGGCCAGGTTGTTGATCTGGATCGGCTTGCGCTCGCCATAAGCGCCCGTCAGTTGCGGGGCATTCAAGCGCACGACGGCGTTTTGCAGCGTGCCCTTCGCCCAGTCGATCCAGACCTCACCACCGGCCTTGAGCTCGGAAAAATTCCATTGCTGGGTCAGGCGCTCGGGCAGCCATTTCGCCCAGTCGCTTTGTGGCAGGCTGGCATAGCCCTCGACCGTGCTGTCCTGCCATTGCTCCGGGCGGATGCGCGTGCGCAGGTTGATGGCCACGGGCTGCCCGTCAGGCAAAGTCAAACGGGCATCGAGACGTTGGCGACTGGCACCCGTCTTTAGATTGAGGCCGACATAGGTCAGGGTCATCGGCGCGTGATCCTGCGGCTGCAAGGTGATCTGACTGTCGAGCACCGAGAGTTGCTGAATCATTTGCGAACGATTGAACAACTGCTGCGCATCAAGCGGTTGATCGTTCTGCATCGGCAGACCTTCCAGCGCCCAGCGGCCGTCCTCGGCTTCCTTGAGGCTGATCTTCAGGCCATTGAGTTCCAGATGCGCGATGCGTACTTCGCGGGCCAATACGCTGGCCCACAGGTCCGGCACAGCTCGCACGCGATCCAGACGCAGGGCATTGGCGCCGTCGCCGACCGTCACATCATGGGCCAGCAGGATCGGTGCAAAACCGCTCCAGTTGCCTTCCAGCTCACCGATCTGCAACGGCATGCCGAGGGCCGCGCTGGCCTTGTCTTCGATCTCGGCACGGTATTCGGCCACAAGTGGCGTCAGCTCTCGGCCGAGGCTGACGTACAACGCCATCAACACCAAAACCAACGCGCACAGGCCCAGCCCCCAGCGGGTGATTGCGGCCAAAATGCGTGTCAGACGTTCCATGTCAGTTGGCTCCCATGGCAAAAATACTGCGAAAAGCTGAGGCCAGCCGCGGTGAAAAAGGGGTGATGCAGGGGTTCAGAGCAGCACCACGTCATATTGTTCCTGGGAATACATGGTTTCCACCTGGAAGCGTATGGTGCGGCCAATGAACCCTTCGAGTTCGGCGACGTTACCGGATTCTTCGTCGAGCAAACGGTCGACGACTTTCTGGTTAGCCAGTACACGATAGCCTTCGGCCTGATAGGCGCGAGCCTCACGCAGAATCTCGCGGAAGATCTCGTAACAGATGGTTTCCGGAGTTTTCAGTTTGCCGCGCCCCTGGCAACTGCTGCACGGCTCGCACAGGACCTGCTCAAGGCTTTCGCGGGTGCGCTTGCGGGTCATCTGCACCAGACCCAACTCAGTAATGCCGATGATGTTGGTCTTGGCGTGATCGCGCTCCAGCTGTTTTTCCAGCGTGCGCAGGACCTGACGCTGATGTTCTTCGTCTTCCATGTCGATGAAGTCGATGATGATGATCCCGCCCAGGTTGCGCAGGCGCAGTTGCCGGGCAATCGCCGTCGCGGCTTCGAGGTTGGTCTTGAAGATGGTTTCCTCAAGATTGCGATGGCCAACGAAGGCGCCGGTGTTGACGTCGATCGTGGTCATGGCTTCCGCCGGATCGACCACCAGATAACCGCCGGACTTCAGCGGCACCTTGCGCTCGAGGGCTTTCTGGATTTCGTCTTCGACACCGTACAGATCGAAAATCGGACGTTCACCTGGATAGTGTTCCAGACGATCGGCGATTTCCGGCATCAGTTCGGCGACGAATTGCGTGGTTTTCTGGAAGGTTTCCCGCGAGTCGATGCGGATCTTTTCGATCTTCGGGTTGACCAGGTCACGCAACGTGCGCAATGCCAGACCGAGGTCTTCGTAAATCACGCTCGGCGCGGTGATGGTTTTGATCTGCTCGTTGATCTGATCCCACAGGCGCCGCAGGTAGCGGATGTCCATGAGAATTTCATCAGCGCCTGCGCCTTCGGCGGCGGTACGCAGAATGAAGCCGCCAGCCTCTTTGATCCCTTCCTTCGCCACGCAATCGCTGACCACTTGCTTCAGCCGTTCGCGCTCGGCTTCGTCTTCGATTTTCAGCGAGATGCCGACATGGGCGGTTCGCGGCATGTACACCAGATAGCGCGAAGGGATCGACAGCTGCGTGGTCAAGCGCGCGCCTTTGGAACCGATCGGGTCCTTGGTGACTTGCACCACCAGGCTTTGGCCTTCATGCACCAGCGCACTGATGCTTTCCACCGCCGGGCCTTCGCGCAGGGAGATTTCAGCGGCGTGAATGAACGCGGCACGATCCAGGCCGATGTCGACAAATGCCGCCTGCATACCCGGCAGCACCCGGACAATCTTGCCTTTATAGATGTTGCCGACGATCCCGCGTTTTTGCGTGCGCTCGACGTGGACTTCTTGCAGCACACCGTTTTCGACCACCGCCACGCGCGACTCCATCGGCGTGATGTTGATCAGAATCTCTTCACTCATGGCAGGATCTCGTTCAGGCATGTTCACGATAATGGCCGCATCTGGGTTCGTACGACGCTTATTGCGCGTTCAGGTTTTGCCAACAGGGTATGCCGAAATGGCCCAACAGTTCTGCGGTTTCGCAAACAGGCAACCCGACCACTGCCGAATAGCTGCCATTGAGCCCGGCGACGAACACCGCGCCGAGGCCTTGAATGCCATATCCGCCAGCCTTGTCGCGCGGCTCGCCGCTGGCCCAGTAGGCAGCGGCTTCCTCGCGGCTGATCGGCCGGAAGCGCACCAGACTGCGTACTACCCGCGACTCACAGCGCTCGCCTTCGAGCACCGCGATGGCGGTCAGCACTTCATGTTCCTGGCCGGACAACATCATCAGCATGGCGCATGCGTCGGCTTCGTCCACCGGTTTACCGAGAATTTTGCCGTCGAGCACCACGGCGGTGTCCGCTCCCAATACGCAGAACGTCGGCTCGGCCACGACCGTGCGCCGCCCGGCCTCGGCTTTGCCACGCGCCAGGCGCTCGACATAGGCCGAGGGCGATTCTTCGGGGAATGGGGTTTCATCGATATCCGCGCTGACGGCGGAGAACGGAACGCCGATCTGCGTGAGCAATTCACGTCGACGCGGCGATCCGGAGGCGAGGTAAAGCGGCTTCATCAAAACATCTCCCTGTTCAGTGCCCTGCTTCACCGGCTCAATTGATTCTGTAGCGTCGGCGTAATCCGCGTAGGGCAAAGCTGACCCAAGGCCAGAGCAAGGCGCTGACCAGTGCCGGCAGGACCAGCGCCAAGGTTGGTTGACGGTTACCGGTCAAAGCACTGAGCCACAATTGCACCAGTTGCGCGAGGCCGAAGATCACCAGGATCACCAGACATTGCTGCCACATCGGAAACATCCGCAGGCGTTGCTGCAATGACAGCACCAAGAACGTGATCAGCGTCAGGATCAGTGCATTCTGACCGAACAGGTCGCCCTGCAGCACGTCTTCGGCCAGGCCCAGGCAAAACGCCGTGACCATGCCGACCGTATGCGGCATGTACAACGCCCAGAAAGTCAGGAGCAAGGCCAGCCACAATGGGCGCAGGATCTCCATGAAAATCGGCAACGGTGACACGCTGAGCAGTAGGCCCACAACAAACGTCAGCCAGACAATCCAGCCGTTTCGCGATGCGGTAGCGCCGACCATTATTCTTGTCTCCCGGTAGTAGCCGGGGCACTGACTGGCGGTTTCGCCGCTGGTCGCGCCGCGGGCTGGGCAGCTGGAGGCTTGCTGGCCGCCGGTGGTTTGGTCGCCGCAGGGGTTTTGTTCGCCGGCGGTTTCGCTGCAGCAGCAGGTGCAGCCGCGGCGGCAGGAGCAGGCGTGGCAGTTGCTGCAGGCGTTGGCGCGGCAGCAGGCGAAGTCACGGTTTTCGGCACGGTGGCCGGAATGACGGGGCCGCCGCCAAAGGCATCGAGATTTTCCTGCGCCTGAGCCGCGTCATTGGCGCGCTCCTCGGCGCTGCGGCTGTCGCTGAACACCAGCAGCAGATAGCGGCTACGGTTCAACGCAGCAGTCGGCACCGCGCGAACGATCGCAAACGGCTGGCCGGAATCGTGAATGACTTCTTTCACCGTCGCGACCGGGTAACCCGCCGGGAAGCGCTGGCCAAGACCGGAACTGACCAGCAGATCGCCTTCCTTGATATCGGCGGTGTCGGCAACGTGACGCAACTCCAGACGCTCCGGGTTACCGGTGCCGCTGGCAATCGCGCGCAGACCGTTACGGTTTACCTGCACAGGAATGCTGTGAGTGGTGTCGGTCAACAGTAATACACGCGAGGTGTACGGCATCAACTCGACCACTTGGCCCATCAAGCCGCGCGCATCGAGCACCGGTTGACCGAGCACCACGCCATCGCGCTCACCTTTATTGATGATGATGCGATGGGTGAAGGGGTTGGGGTCCATGCCGATCAACTCGGCCACTTCGACCTTTTCGTTGACCAGTGCGGAAGAATTGAGCAACTCGCGCAGCCGAACGTTCTGCTCGGTGAGGGCGGCAAGCTTTTGCATGCGACCCTGCAGCAGCAGGTTTTCGGTCTTGAGTTTTTCGTTTTCGGCGACAAGCTCGGTGCGGCTGCCGAACTGGCTGGCAATCCCTTCCCACAAACGTCCGGGCAGGTCAGTGATCCAGTAGGCATCCATCAGCACCAGCGACGCTTGCTTGCGCGCAGGCTTGAGCAGATCAAAGCGGGCATCGACCACCATCAGCGCGACCGACAGCACGGCCAGCACCAACAGGCGCACACCCAACGAAGGGCCCTTGGCGAAAAGCGGTTTAATAAGCCGCTCCTCCCAGGCAAATGTTCTGTTTATTCATACGGCATCAAACCGGCCTGGATGAAGACTGACAGAAGATAAACGCCAACAGGCAGCACTGCAAAGTGCTGCCTGCGCGCGTTCACCCACGTATTGCAACCCAGCACTTATTCGCTGGAGAGCAGATCCATGGTGTGTTTATCCATCATTTCCAATGCACGGCCACCGCCGCGAGCAACACAGGTCAGCGGATCTTCGGCAACGATCACTGGCAGACCGGTTTCCTGGGCCAGCAACTTGTCGAGGTCACGCAGCAACGCGCCACCACCGGTCAGCACCAGGCCACGCTCGGCGATGTCGGAAGCCAGTTCCGGCGGCGATTGCTCCAGGGCGCTTTTCACGGCCTGAACGATAGTGGCCAGGGACTCTTGCAGAGCTTCCAGCACTTCGTTGGAGTTCAGGGTGAATGCGCGTGGAACGCCTTCGGCCAGGTTGCGACCGCGAACGTCGACTTCGCGAACTTCGCCGCCCGGGTAGGCCGTACCGATTTCCTGTTTGATGCGCTCAGCGGTGGATTCACCGATCAGGCTGCCGTAGTTACGACGCACGTAAGTGATGATCGCTTCGTCGAAGCGGTCGCCGCCAACGCGGACGGATTCGGCATAGACCACACCGTTCAGGGAGATCAGCGCGATTTCGGTAGTACCACCACCGATATCCACGACCATCGAGCCGCGTGCTTCTTCTACCGGCAGGCCAGCACCGATCGCTGCAGCCATTGGCTCTTCGATCAGGAATACTTCACGGGCACCGGCACCAAGGGCCGATTCACGGATGGCACGACGCTCAACCTGGGTGGATTTGCATGGAACGCAGATCAGCACACGAGGGCTAGGCTGCAGAAAGCTGTTTTCGTGAACCTTGTTAATAAAGTATTGCAGCATCTTTTCGCAGACGCTGAAGTCGGCGATCACACCGTCCTTCATCGGACGAATGGCAGCAATGTTGCCCGGCGTACGGCCGAGCATGCGCTTGGCCTCGGTGCCGACAGCAACGACACTTTTCTGGTTACCGTGTGTCCGAATGGCCACAACCGATGGCTCATTCAGGACGATACCGCGCTCGCGCACGTAAATAAGGGTGTTGGCAGTGCCCAGGTCAATGGAAAGATCGCTGGAAAACATGCCACGCAGTTTCTTGAACATGGGAAAGGGACCCTAGGCAACGCGTGGGTAAAAAAGTGCGGCAAACTCTAACAACGACAGGGATTTTGGGCAAGGCGCCAATATGTTAAATTGGCCGCTTTTCTGTGCACCAAGCCCCACAATCGCGGCCTTATGACCGTAGAAGTGCGGTAGTGTTCCGACAATCTAACACACGGACGTCGTCCGTTCTGTTTTCCACAGGAGAATCCCGATGGCGCTAGAACGCTCCGACGTGGAAAAAATCGCACATCTGGCCTGCCTTGGCCTCAATGATGCCGATCTTCCACACATTACTTCCGCCCTCAACAGCATTCTCGGGCTGGTCGACGAAATGCAGGCGGTCAATACCGACGGTATCGAGCCTCTGGCCCACCCGCTGGAAGCCAGTCAGCGCCTGCGCGCCGATGTCGTGACCGAGAGCAATCACCGCGAGGCTTACCAGTCCATCGCACCAGCGGTCGAAAACGGCCTGTATCTGGTTCCGAAAGTCATCGACTAAAGGGAAAGAGCCTGCAATGCATCAAATGACTCTGGCCGAGATCGCCCGCGGTCTCGCCGATAAAAAGTTTTCCTCCGAAGAGCTGACCAAAGTCCTGCTGGCGCGTATTACCCAGCTCGATCCGCAGCTCAACAGTTTCATCAGCCTCACCGAAGAGCTGGCCATCGAGCAGGCGAAAGCCGCCGATGCACGCCGCGCCAACGGTGAGAGCGGCGCCCTGCTCGGCGCGCCGATCGCTCACAAAGACCTGTTCTGCACCCAGGGCATCCGCACCAGCTGCGGCTCGAAGATGCTCGACAACTTCAAAGCCCCGTACGACGCCACTGTCGTTGCGAAACTGGCCGCTGCCGGCGCCGTGACCCTGGGCAAGACCAACATGGACGAATTCGCCATGGGTTCGGCCAACGAGTCGAGCTGGTACGGCGCGGTGAAAAACCCGTGGAACCTGGAACACGTGCCGGGCGGTTCGTCCGGTGGTTCGGCAGCGGCAGTGGCCGCTCGTCTGTTGCCTGCGGCGACGGCCACTGACACCGGTGGTTCGATTCGTCAGCCGGCGGCGTTCACCAACCTCACCGGCCTGAAACCGACGTACGGTCGCGTTTCGCGCTGGGGCATGATCGCTTACGCCTCCAGCCTCGATCAGGGCGGCCCGTTGGCACGCACTGCCGAAGACTGCGCAATTTTGTTGCAAGGTATGGCCGGCTTCGATCAGAACGACTCCACCAGCATCGATGAACCGGTTCCGGATTACTCCGCCAGCCTCGGCGAATCGCTGCAAGGCCTGCGCATTGGCGTGCCGAAGGAATACTTCAGCGCCGGTCTCGACCCGCGCATCGCCGAACTGATCCAGAACAGCATTAAAGAGCTGCAGAAGCTCGGTGCCGTGATCAAGGAAATCAGCCTGCCGAACATGCAGCACGCGATTCCTGCGTACTACGTGATCGCGCCAGCAGAGGCCTCTTCCAACCTGTCGCGTTTCGACGGCGTGCGTTTCGGCCACCGTTGCGAGCAACCGAAAGATTTGATCGACCTGTACAAGCGCTCGCGTGGCGAAGGCTTCGGCCCGGAAGTGCAGCGCCGGATCATGGTCGGTGCCTACGCGCTGTCCGCCGGTTACTACGACGCCTACTACCTGAAAGCGCAGAAGATCCGTCGTCTGGTGAAGAACGATTTCATGGCTGCCTTTAATGAAGTCGACATCATCCTCGGCCCAACCACGCCGAACCCGGCCTGGAAACTTGGCGCGAAGAACAGCGACCCGGTTGCCGCCTATCTGGAAGACGTCTACACCATCACCGCCAACCTCGCGGGCCTGCCGGGCCTGTCGATGCCGGCCGGTTTTGTCGACGGTCTGCCGGTTGGCGTGCAGTTGCTTGCGCCGTATTTCCAGGAAGGCCGTTTGCTCAATGTTGCGCACCAGTATCAGTTGAACACTGACTGGCACACCCGCACCCCAACCGGCTTCTGAGGAGACACACATGCAATGGGAAGTCGTGATCGGGCTGGAGATTCACACTCAGCTCACTACCCGGTCGAAAATCTTTTCCGGTAGTTCCACCACCTTCGGTTCCGAGCCGAACACCCAGGCCAGCCTGATCGATCTGGGCATGCCTGGCGTTCTGCCGGTGCTGAACCAGGAAGCGGTGCGCATGGCGGTGATGTTCGGTCTGGCGATTGACGCCGAGATCGGTCAACACAACGTGTTCGCCCGTAAAAACTACTTCTATCCGGACCTGCCGAAGGGCTATCAGATCAGCCAGATGGAATTGCCGATTGTCGGCAAGGGCCACCTGGACATCGCGCTGGAAGACGGCACCGTCAAACGTGTCGGCATCACCCGCGCGCACCTGGAAGAAGACGCCGGCAAGAGCCTGCACGAAGAATTCAACGGCGCCACCGGCATCGACCTGAACCGTGCCGGCACGCCGCTGCTGGAAATCGTTTCCGAGCCGGACATGCGCAGCGCCAAGGAAGCCGTGGCTTACGTCAAGGCGATCCACGCGCTGGTGCGTTACCTGGGCATCTGCGACGGCAACATGGCCGAAGGCTCGCTGCGTTGCGACTGCAACGTGTCGATCCGTCCGAAAGGCCAGGTCGAGTTCGGTACGCGCTGCGAGATCAAGAACGTCAACTCGTTCCGCTTCATCGAGAAGGCGATCAACTCCGAGATCCAGCGGCAGATCGAGCTGATCGAAGACGGCGGCAAAGTGATCCAGCAGACGCGTCTGTACGATCCGAACAAGGACGAGACACGTCCGATGCGTTCGAAAGAGGAAGCCAACGACTACCGTTACTTCCCCGATCCGGACCTGCTGCCAGTGGTCATCGAAGAGTCGTTCCTCGGCGAGGTGCGCGCCACCCTGCCGGAACTGCCACCGCAAAAACGCGAGCGTTTCCAGAGCCAGTTCGGTCTGTCGGCCTACGACGCCAACGTGCTGGCCACCAGCCGTGAGCAAGCGGACTACTTCGAGAAAGTTGCAGCCATCGGCGGCGACGCCAAACTGGCGGCAAACTGGGTGATGGTCGAGTTGGGCAGCCTGCTCAACAAGCAAGGCCTGGATATCGACGAGTCGCCGGTTTCCGCCGAGCAACTGGGCGGCATGCTCCAGCGGATCAAGGACAACACCATCTCCGGCAAGATCGCCAAAGTGGTGTTCGAAGCGATGGCCAACGGTGAAGGCAGCGCAGACGAGATCATCGAAAAACGTGGCCTGAAACAAGTGACCGACAGCGGCGCGATCTCGGCGGTGCTGGACGAAATGCTCGCGGCCAACGCCGAGCAAGTTGAACAGTATCGTGCGGCTGATGAAGCCAAACGCGGCAAGATGTTCGGCTTCTTTGTCGGTCAGGCGATGAAAGCGTCCAAAGGCAAAGCCAACCCGCAGCAAGTGAACGAACTGCTGAAAAGCAAGCTCGAAGGCTGATTCTGGCCCCGCGCTCGGGGATCGTTCCCACGCTCTGCGTGGGAATGCCGCCCCGGACGCTCCGCGTCCATTGCGGTGTGACGCAGAGCGTCACGGGATGCATTCCCACGCTGGAGCGTGGGAACGATCACTTTGGAGTATCTGAATGAAACGTCTGCTCGGCGCCTGCGCCCTGCTCTCTTTACTGGCCGGTTGCGCCAGCACCGACACCATCGACCCGCACGGTTACGACCAGACCGGCGTCGCTTCCTATTACGGTGCCAGGCACCACGGTAAACGCACCGCCAGCGGCGAAGCGTTCAACCAGAATTCCCTGACCGCCGCCCACCGCCAGCTACCCTTCGGCACGCGGGTGAAGATCACCAACCTGAAAAACGATGAATCCGTTGTGGTCCGCATCAACGACCGCGGCCCTCACACCCGTGGGCGTCTGATCGACGTTTCCCGCGAGGCCGCCGACCAGCTCGGCATGCTGCGCAGCGGCACCGCGCGGGTGCGCGTGCAGGCTCTCGACTGATGGAGCGCTGACCATTTACGGACTGAGCGATTTACCGCTGATCAGCGTGATCGAACTGCTCGCCGGCCTGTGCCTGCTGATCTTCGGTGCCGAACTGATGGTGCGCGCCGCAGTACGTCTGGCCGAACGTCTGCACGTACGCCCTCTGATCATCGGCCTGACCATCGTCGCCCTCGGCAGCAGCGCACCGCAGATGGCCGTCAGTGTGCAAGCCGCGTTGGCGCACAACCCCGACATCGCCGTCAGCAGCGTGGTCGGCAGCAGCATTTTCAATATCCTTGTGACACTCGGCCTCTCCGCGCTGATCATCCCGCTGCGCGTGTCACGGCAACTGGTGCGCCTGGACATTCCGCTGATGATCGGCGCCAGCCTGCTGGTGTTCGTGTTGGCGTGGAACAAAGAAATCGGGCGCTTCGACGGCATCCTTTTGCTGGCTGCATTGGCGCTGTACCTCGCTCTGCTGTTGCGTCAGTCGCGGCACTCGACGCGTCCGCATTCGGCACAGACGGACGCCGCGCAGACCTCCTGGATTGGCAGCTCGCTGATGATCATCGTCGGTCTGGCGATGCTGGTGTTCGCCGGGCATCTGCTGCTCGGCGCAGCGGTGGTGGTGGCGACGGATCTGGGTTTCTCCGAACGGGTGATCGGTCTGACCGTGGTCGCCGTCGGCACGTCGCTGCCGGAACTGGCGACCTCGCTGATCGCCGCGCTGCGCGGACAACGCGACATCGCCGTGGGCAACGTGATCGGCGCCAATCTGTTCAACCTGCTCGGCGTGCTCGGCCTGACGGCGTTGATCGCGCCGACGCCATTGTCGGTGTCGCCGAACGCGCTGGATTTCGACCTGCCGGTGATGCTCGGTGTCGCCGCGCTGTGCCTGCCGGTGTTCTATTCCGGCTACCGCGTGACCCGTGTCGAAGGTTTGCTGCTGCTCGGTTTGTATATGGTCTATGGGCTGCACGTGGTGTCGTTCACCACCGGTATGCCGCTGGCCGGCAAACTGGAGCGCCTGATGCTGTTTTATGTCCTGCCGCCGCTGTTGGCGTATTTGTTGTTCACGTCGATCCGCGCCTGGCGCCGCCAACACCACAAGAGTGATATGCCATGACCGAATCGAAGAAGTCCGGGGTCGATGTCCGCCGCCAGGTAATGGGCGATGCGTTTGTTGACCGAGCCTTGGGCAACGCCACCGAGTTCACTCAACCACTGCAGGATTTCGTCAATGAACATGCGTGGGGTGGCGTGTGGAATCGCGAAGGTCTGCCGCTGAAGACGCGCAGTTTGATTACGCTGGCGGCGCTGACCGCATTGAAGTGCCCGCAAGAACTGAAGGGCCATGTGCGCGGCGCGTTGAACAACGGCTGTACGGTGGACGAGATTCGCGAGGCATTGCTGCATTGCGCGGTGTATGCCGGCGTACCGGCGGCGATTGATGCGTTTCGGGCGGCGCAGGAAGTGATTGATACCTACGAGAAAAGCTAAAAGATCGCACCCTTCGGCAGCTCCTACATGGAAATGCGTTCTCCTGTAGGAGCTGCCGCAGGCTGCGATCTTTTGATCTTGCCCTCAGATCCACCCACCCCACTGCAAAACGAAGATCCCGACGTTGGTGGTGATCGCCGCCATCAACGTGGTCAGCACGATAATCGCCGCCGCCAGTTCATGATTGCCCTGCGCCGCCCGGGCCATGACAAAACTCGCTGCCGCCGTCGGGCTGCCGAAGTACAGAAACAGAATTCCCAGCTCAGCGCCGCGGAAACCCCACAACCACGCGCCCAACGTCGCCAACAGCGGCAAACCGACCATCTTCACCAGACTCGAACTGAGCGCCATGTTGCCGCTTTTGCGCAACGCCGCCAGCGACAAGGTTCCGCCAATGCAGATCAACGCCAGCGGCAAGGTGGTCTGCGCCAGATATTGACCGGACGTCTCCAGCCATCCCGGCAAACCGATCTTGAAATAGGCAAACGGCGCCGCCGCAATCACGCTGATGATCAGCGGATTGCTGAACACGCTTTTGCAGATGCTCCAAGGGTCGGACTTGATCACCGGGCTGTACACCGCCAGCACAATGGTCGACAGCGTGTTGTAGAACAGAATCACCAGCGCCGCGAGAATCGCCCCGAGGGAGATCCCGTAATCGCCATACATGCTCGCGGCCAGCGCCAGACCGATCACGCCGTTGTTGCCGCGAAAGGCGCCTTGGGTGTAGATGCCGCGATCTTCACGCGGGCACTTGAAAATCGCCCAGCCCCACGCCACGGCGAAACTCACCAGGGTGGCGAGGGAAAAATAGATCAGCAGCGACGGTTGCAGTGCCGCGTGCAGGTCAGCATGCAGAATGCCGAGGAACAGCAGCGCCGGCATGGTCACGTTGAAGACCAGCGACGAGGCGGTGTGGATGAAGTTGTCGTTGATCCAGTCGATGCGCTTGAGCAGCACACCGAGAAACAGCATGGCAAACACCGGCGCGGTGATGTTCAGGGTTTCGAGGAAGATTGCCAGCATGCCGGGGAGCCTTGGGTGAGCGTCGTTAGGGGGCTAATGATAAGCCACTTTCACCCTGATCGTTCCCACGCTCTGCGTGGGAACGCCTCCTGTGATGCTCCGCTTCACAATTTTGGGACGCGGAGCGCCCCGGGCTGCATTCCCACGCGGAGCGTGGGAACGATCAATCGCGCGGTCTCAGGTAATCGGCGCCGGGTTAAACAACGTAATGTCGTTATGCAGCTTGTGCTTCTCCGCCCACGTCTGCTGTTTGCCGCTGGCAACATCCAGATAGTAGTGGAACAACTCCCAGCCCAATTCCTCAATCGTCGCGCGCCCGGTGGCAATCCGCCCGGCGTCGATATCGATCAGATCCGGCCAGCGCTGCGCCAACTCCGTACGGGTCGAAACCTTCACCACCGGCGCCATCGCCAAACCATACGGCGTGCCGCGCCCCGTGGTGAACACATGCAGGTTCATCCCCGCCGCCAACTGCAACGTTCCGCAAACAAAATCGCTCGCCGGGGTCGCACAGAAAATCAGACCTTTCTGCTTGAACCGTTCGCCTGGGCCGAGCACGCCATTGATCGCGCTGCTGCCGGACTTGACGATCGAGCCCAGCGACTTTTCGACAATGTTCGACAACCCGCCCTTCTTGTTGCCCGGCGTGGTGTTGGCACTGCGATCCGCTTCACCCTTGGCCAGGTAGCGGTCGTACCAGTCCATCTCGCGCACCAGCTCTTCAGCCACGGTTTTGCTTTCGGCGCGTGAGGTCAGCAGATAAATCGCATCGCGCACTTCGGTGACTTCGGAAAACATCACCGTCGCCCCTGCACGCAACAGCAAGTCCGAGGCATAACCCAACGCCGGGTTGGCGGTGATCCCGGAGAACGCATCGCTACCGCCGCACTGCATGCCCAAAATCAGCTCGGACGCCGGCACGGTTTCGCGGCGGCGCTGGTCGAGTTTCTTCAGACGAACCTCGGCCAGTTCCATGATCTGCTCGATCATCTCGGTGAAACCGTGACTGGAATCCTGCAAGCGATACAGCCATGGATCGCTGAGATCCACCGACGCGTCGTCCTCGTGCATCACCTGCCCGGCCTGCAATTTCTCGCAGCCCAGACTGATCACCAACGCCTCGCCACCGAGATTCGGGTTGCGCGCCAGATTGCGCACGGTGCGAATAGGGATGTAAGCATCGGTGGCGGTGATCGCCACGCCGCAACCGTAACTGTGTGTCAACGCCACCACGTCATCGACGTGCGGGTACTTCGGCAGCAGCTCGTCCTTGATGCGTTTCACGGCGTGATCAAGCACGCCGGTGACGCACTGCACCGTGGTGGTGATGCCAAGAATATTGCGCGTGCCGACGGTGCCGTCAGCGTTGCGATACCCCTCGAAGGTGAAGCCTTCCAGCGGTGCCTGCGCGTCCGGCACGTCGGTGGATAGCGGCAAGCTGTCCAGCGGCGGCGCAGTCGGCATGCGCAGTTGATCTTCCTTGACCCAACTGCCACGGCGAATCGGCTGCAATGCGTAGCCAATCACCTGACCGTAGCGAATCACCGGACCGCCCTCGGGAATGTCTTCGAGGGTGACCTTGTGGCTCTGCGGCACAAATTCCAGCGTCACCAGGCCATCGGCAAATTCAGTGCCGGCCGGTGCGCCCTGGTCGTTGACCACTACCACCACATTGTCCCGCTCGTGCAGGCGGATGTGGCGCGGCGAGTCGGAATGTTCAATCAACTGCATGACGCCGCTCCTCAGGAATGCGCTTGAGACAATTTACCGGTGGCTTCAGTACCGCCGTTGGTTGGCGGCTCTTTGAGGACCACACGCTTGATCGGGCCAACGATGACCAGATAGCTGAACACCGCGACCAGTGCGTTGGCACCGACGAACACCAGCGCCCATTTGAACGAACCGGTGGAGCTGATGATGTAGCCAATCACGATCGGCGTGGTGATCGAAGCGATGTTGCCGAAGGTGTTGAACAGGCCACCGCTCAGACCGGCGATCTGTTTCGGCGAGGTGTCGGAGACCACCGCCCAACCGAGTGCGCCAACGCCTTTGCCGAAGAAGGCCAGGGCCATGAAGCCGACGACCATCCATTCCACTTCAACATAGTTGCAGGCAACGATGCTGCTGGAAACCAGCAGGCCGGCAATGATCGGTGCTTTACGGGCGAAGGTCAGCGAATGGCCCTTGCGCAGCAGGTAGTCGGAAATCACCCCGCCGAGTACACCACCGATAAAGCCGCAGATTGCTGGCAGCGAAGCGATGAAACCGGCCTTGAGAATGGTCATGCCACGCTCTTGCACCAGGTACACCGGGAACCAGGTCAGGAAGAAGTAAGTGATGCCGTTGATGCAGTACTGGCCCAGATACACGCCGAGCATCATGCGATTGGTCAGCAACTGACGGATGTAATCCCATTTCGGGCCGTCAGCCTTTTTGCCCTTCTTCACGTCCATGTCGACCATGCCGCCGTTGTCGGCAATGAACTGCACTTCGGCTTCGTTGGCCATCGGGTGTTGGCGCGGGCTGTGGATAACCTTCAGCCAGATGCCCGAGAAGACGATACCGAACAGGCCCATGACGATAAACACGTGCTCCCAGCCAAAGGAGTAAACGATCCAGCCCATCAGCGGTGCGAACAACACGGTGGCAAAGTATTGCGCCGAGTTGAAGATCGCCGAGGCGGTACCGCGTTCAGCGGTCGGGAACCAAGCGGCCACGATGCGCGCGTTACCGGGGAACGAAGGCGCTTCAGCCAGACCGACGAGGAAGCGCAGCATGAACAGCGCAACGATGGCGGTGGACATGCCGAACTCACCGACAAAGCCTTGCAGCACGGTGAACAGCGACCAGGTGAAAATGCTCAGGGCATAGACTTTTTTCGAGCCGAAGCGATCGAGCAGCCAGCCGCCGGGGATTTGCCCGGCCACGTAGGCCCAACCGAATGCGGAGAAGATATAGCCGAGGGTGACCGCGTCGATGCCCAGATCTTTTTGCAGGCTGGAGCCGGCGATGGCGATCGTGGCACGGTCGGCGTAGTTGATCGTGGTCACCAGAAACAGCATGAGCAGGATCAAATAGCGGACGTGAGTCGGCTTGGACGATTGCATGTAGATGTACTCCCACTGATTATTTTTATGCGCGGGTGAATCTTCTTTGGTATTCCCTGTAGGAGCTGCCGAAGGCTGCGATCTCTTGATCTTGATCTTAAAGATCGCAGCCTTCGGCAGCTCCTACAGGGGTATTGCGTGTATCAGGAACCGATGTAGCTGGTCTTCACGACCGTGTAGAACTCTTGCGCATAGCGACCTTGCTCACGTGAGCCATAGGATGAACCCTTACGGCCACCGAACGGAACGTGGTAATCGACGCCAGCGGTCGGCAGGTTGACCATGACCATCCCGGCTTGCGAATGGCGTTTGAAGTGGTTGGCGTACTTCAGCGAAGTGGTCGCGATACCCGCCGACAGACCGAATTCGGTGTCGTTGGCCATCGCCAGCGCCGCATCGTAGTCGGCCACGCGAACAATGTTGGCCACCGGGCCAAAGATCTCTTCACGGCTGATGCGCATCGACGCTTCGCTGTCGGCAAACAGCGTTGGCGCGAGGAAGTAGCCTTCGGTGTCGCAGGTCACCACACCACCGCCGCTGACCAGACGTGCACCTTCGGACTGGCCGATGTCGATGTACTTCATGTCCTGCTCAAGCTGCGCCTGGGAAACCACTGGACCGATGTCGGTGCCGGATTTCAGAGCGTGGCCGACCTTGATCGACTTCATGCGCTCGGCCATCGCTTCAACGAACTTGTCGTGAATGCCCGCAGTAACAATCAAACGGCTCGACGCTGTGCAACGCTGGCCGGTGGAGTAGAACGCGCTCTGTACAGACAGCTCGACCGCTTGCTTGAGGTCGGCGTCGTCGAGAATGATCTGCGGGTTCTTGCCACCCATTTCCAGCTGAACCTTGGCCTGGCGCGACACGCAGTTGACCGCGATCTGCCGCCCCACACCCACCGAACCGGTGAAGCTGATGCCGTCGACTTTCGGGCTCTGCACCAGCGCATCGCCAACCACACGACCGCTGCCCATCACCAGGTTGAACACGCCGGCCGGGAAGCCTGCGCGGGAAATGATTTCCGCCAGCGCCCAGGCGCAGCCCGGAACCAGATCCGCAGGTTTCAACACCACGCAGTTGCCGTAGGCCAGGGCCGGGGCAATTTTCCACGCCGGAATCGCGATCGGGAAGTTCCACGGGGTGATCAGACCAACCACGCCCAGTGCTTCGCGGGTCACTTCAACGTTGACGCCCGGGCGCACGGACGGCACGTAGTCGCCGGACAGACGCAGGCATTCACCGGCGAAGAACTTGAAGATGTTGCCGGCGCGGGTCACTTCACCGATGGCTTCAGGCAGGGTCTTGCCCTCTTCCCGGGCCAGCAGGGTGCCGAGTTCTTCGCGGCGGGCGAGGATTTCCGTGCCGACTTTATCCAGCGAATCGTGACGAGCCTGAATGCCCGAAGTCGAATACGCCGGGAATGCTGCGCGAGCGGCGTCGATGGCGGCGTGAACCTGAGTCAGATCAGCCTTGGCGTAATCGCCGATGGTGTCGCTCAGTTCGGACGGGTTGATGTTGGCCGAGTAGTCGGCACCGGCAACCCATTCACCGTTGATATAGTTGTCGTAGCGTTTTGCAGTTGTCACAGAGCAGCCCTCAAAACTAAAAGCCTTTACGCAAAAAGCCGCTGATTACTCAGCGGCCGCGTTTTTGTCGGGTGTTACTGCGCACCTTGCTTGTCGATCAGCGCGGCGAGCATTTCGTACTCTTCGCCGGTCAGGTCGGTCAGCGGTGCACGTACAGGACCCGCGTCGTAGCCAGCGATTTTTGCGCCTGCCTTGACGATGCTCACGGCATAGCCGGCCTTGCGGTTACGGATATCCAGGTACGGCAGGAAGAAGTCGTCGATGATCTTGCCGACGGTGGCGTGATCTTCGCGGGCGATCGCGTGGTAGAAGTCCATCGCGGTTTTCGGGATGAAGTTGAACACTGCCGAGGAGTAGACCGGCACGCCCAGCGCCTTGTAGGCAGCGGCGTAAACTTCGGCGGTCGGCAGACCACCCAGGTAGCTGAAGCGATCACCGAGGCGGCGACGGATCGACACCATCAACTCGATATCACCCAGACCGTCCTTGTAACCGATCAGGTTCGGGCAGCGCTCGGCCAGACGCTCCAGCAGCGGCGCGTTGAGGCGGCAAACGTTGCGGTTGTAAACGACCACGCCGATGTTGACCGATTTACACACGGCTTCAACGTGAGCGGCAACACCGTCCTGGCTCGCTTCGGTCAGGTAGTGCGGCAACAGCAACAGACCTTTGGCGCCCAGACGCTCGGCTTCTTGTGCGTATTCGATGGCCTGACGGGTCGAACCGCCGACACCGGCCAGAATCGGCACGCTGGTTTCACAGGTGTCGACGGCAGTCTTGATGATTTCCGAGTATTCGCTGGCGGCCAGGGAGAAGAACTCACCAGTGCCACCGGCGGCGAACAAGGCTGAAGCGCCATACGGAGCCAGCCATTCCAGGCGTTTGATGTAGCCCGCGCGGTTGAAATCGCCCTGCGCGTTGAAATCGGTCACCGGGAAAGACAGCAGGCCGGCAGAGAGGATGGACTTCAGTTCTTGTGGATTCATTATTCGAACACCCTGGTAGCAACGTTTTTTGTGATTGGTCCGTTCAGCCTTCGCTGAAGTTGTAGGTCATCGTACAACTTAAAAGATAACCGTCAACTGCATTTCATCGTTGAGAGTGTTTTTTTGTCGGACAATTGTGTTTAAAACGCGCGAGCAATCGGCGCAAAGGCCCGTAGTACTGGGCTGAATCTCGGAAATGTCTGGTCAAGATTCGTTTACTGAGCGCCTGTAACACGCCGGGTAAGGTGTGACGACTGCCACGAAGGATCGTGGCGGACCTTTCGAAGGAGAACGAAATGTTGATGAATTACGCCGCCCCGACCCTCGCGCAACTGTCGTCCCTGCAATCTGAAGAGACCACCCTGCAGCTATCGCTCCTGCCTGACATCCTGATCGTGCGCGTTCCGGACTCCAGCGACTTTGCGTCGAACTGGAGCGTTTACGCGATTCTTGGGAACGACCCCGAGCAACCCGAATGGGCCGGCGAAGAAGTCGACACCGGGACTTGGGACGACGCTGAAGACGAGATGGAAAAGCTCATGGGCATCGAACTGCAGATTCCGAAAGAAGCACTGCTGCCCTTCCTGAATACCACCATCGAACTGCGCTACAAGTTTCAGGATGAGTCGAGTATGGAGCCGTATTCGGCGCCGTTGCGGCTGAAAATCGAAGCCTGATATCGGCTAACACCGTTCGTTGAAGCGGTGCGCCAACCTATAAAACACTCATCAACCCTGCGCCTGCGCCTCTTCATGAGCATGGCGCAGTCTTTCGCGGCTATTGGTCAGGTGCAGACGCATCGCCGCGCGGGCCGCATCGGAATCCTGACGGGCAATCGCTTCGTAGATTTCTTCGTGCTCGCGGCTCAGGCGGTTCATGTAGTGCTGCTGATCATCATGGGCCAGTCGCGCGGAATTCAGCCGTGTACGCGGAATGATGCTGGTGCCCAGGTGGGTCATGATATCGGTGAAATAACGGTTGCCTGTGGACAGCGCGATTTCCAGGTGGAAAGCGAAGTCCGATGCGACTGCATCACTGGCATGGGAAACACTGTCGTTCAGCGCATCGAGGGCGGCACGCATGGTTGCCAGTTGCTCGGGGCTGCGACGTTGCGCGGCGAGGCCGGCGGATTCCACTTCAAGGCTGATGCGCAATTCGAGAATCGCCAGCACGTCACGCAGGGTGACGACGGTGGCCGGGTCGATGCGGAAACCGCTCGGGCTCGGCGTGTCGAGAACGAAGGTGCCGATGCCGTGGCGCGTTTCCACCTGGCCGGCCGCCTGCAAACGGGAAATCGCCTCGCGCACCACGGTGCGGCTGACGCCATGGGCTTCCATGATCGCCGACTCGGTCGGCAGTTTGTCACCGCGCTTGAGCAAGCCGTCGCGGATCTGCTCGCTCAGCACCGTCACCAGTTCCTGGGCCAGGCTGCGGCGCTTGCGCGGGAGACGCGGGGTGTCGATCAGGTTTTCCATGGTCTGCATCTTGTCTCGAAAATTCGGCTTGTGGGCATGATAGCTCAAGCGGGTTGTACGATCACTTTCCATTTCCATACAAAACCTGTGGGAGCTGGCTTGCCAGCGATGGGGCCATACCAGTCGATGAAAATGTCGACTGAACCAACGCCATCGCTGGCAAGCCAGCACCCACATGGGATGGTGTTGATCAGGCGGTTACGGTTTGCTCCACCAGATGACCGCTGTCGATCCGCACATGCCGAGGATGGAAGCGTTTCAGGCTGCTGCGATGGCCGACGCTGACAATGCTCAGCCCCGGCAACTGATCGATCAATGCTTGATACAACGTTGCCTCGTCTTCCTCATCCATCGCCGACGTGGCTTCGTCCATATACAACCACTGCGGCGCATAAAGCATTGCGCGGGCGAAGGCCAGTCGTTGCTGCTCACCCGGCGAGAGCATGCGCTGCCAGTGATTGGCCTCGTCCAGCCGCGCGACCAGATGCGGCAGGCGGCAGGTTTCCAGCACTTGTGCATAACGTTCCGGCGCGTAGGTGTCGCCCGGTTGTGGATAACTCAGCGCCTCGCGCAGGGTGCCGATCGGCAGATAAGGTTTCTGCGGCAGGAACAGGTAACGCGCTGCTGGCAGACGAATGTTGCCGTGGCCCGCCGGCCACAAATGCCCCATCGCCCGCAGCAGCGTCGATTTGCCGCTGCCGGAGCGGCCGCTGAGCATGACCCGCTCACCCGGTTCCACGATCATGTCGGCATTGGTCAACAAATGACGACCGTCGGCCAGATCCAGTCCGAGGTTGTGCACCTTCAACGCGCTGCCCTGATTCTGCACGTCGATGGCCGGCGTGCGCTCTTCGTTATCGGTCATCGCCTGGCGGAAACTGAGCAGACGATCACAGGTGGCGCGCCACGCCGCGAGGTCCGAATACGCGCTGATGAACCAGCTGAAGTTTTCCTGCACGTTGCCGAACGCCGAGTTGATTTGCATCAGCTCGCCCAGTTCGATCTTGCCCGCCAGATAACGCGGCGCCGCAACAATGAACGGGAAGATGATTGCGATCTGGCCGTAACCGGAAGTGAAGAACGTCAGACGCTTGGACACGCGCATAATGTCCCAGAAGTTGTGCCAGACCAGCCCGAAACGATTGCTCAAGCGGCGATTTTCGTTCGGCTCGCCGTTGTACAGCGCAATGCTTTCGGCGTTCTCACGCACGCGAACCATGGAGAAACGCAGGTCAGCTTCGAAACGTTGTTGTTGGTTGTTCAGGCCGATCAAACGACGACCGATCAGGTGCGTCAGCCAGCTACCGACAGCGGCATAAATCAGCGCACACCAGAACATGTAGCCGGGAATCTCGATGCCGAAGACCTCGATGCTGCCCGACACGCCCCACAGAATGATCGAGAACGACACCAGACTGACCACCGTGCGGATCAGCCCAAGGCCCAGGCTCAGGGTGTTGGCGGTAAAGGTGTTGAGGTCTTCGGAAATCCGCTGGTCAGGGTTATCGGTGTAACCGCCCTGCTCCAGCTGATAGTAGTTTTTGTTGCCGAGCCAGCGCTTGAAGTGGGTCTCGGTCAACCACGCGCGCCAGCGGATGGTCAGCATCTGCGTCAGGTACAGACGATACACCGCACCGAGGATCGCAACCGTGGCGATGCCGCAGAAATACAGGATCAACTGCCAGAACGCCGCCTCGTCTTTCTTCTGCAACGCGTTGTAGAAGTCTTTGTACCAACTGTTGATCCATACCGAAATCGCCACGCTGAACAACGACAGCGCGATCACGGCAATCAGCAATGTCCAGGCCTTGCCCTTCTCTTCGCTGCGCCAGTAGGGCGTGGTCATCGCCCACACCTTGCGAAAAAACTGCCCGCGCACAGCATCGTTGACCGCGGAATATTCAGCGTTCTGATTCATGGATAAGGCTCGATATAGAAAAGAACAGACACGCACCGATCATAGTAGATCGGTGCGTTTTATCGCGAGGGCTGGCGATAGTCGTTCAGCGCAGGTTCAGCGACGAACCGGGCGCTTCTGCAGTTTGCGCTGCAAGGTGCGGCGGTGCATGCCCAGGGCGCGGGCAGTGGCGGAGATGTTGCCTTCGTGTTCAGTGAGCACGCGCTGGATGTGTTCCCACTGCAGGCGATCGACCGACATCGGGTTTTCCGGCACCAGACTGTCGAGGTCGGCGTGCTCGGACAGCAGCGCGGCCAGCACGTCGTCGGCGTCGGCCGGTTTGCACAGGTAGTTGCAGGCGCCACGCTTGATCGCTTCGACAGCGGTGGCAATGCTCGAGTATCCGGTGAGGATCACCACGCGCATTTCCGGGTCAAGCTCCAGCAGCTTGGGCAGCAGCACCAGGCCGGAATCGCCGTCCATTTTCAGGTCGAGCGCGGCGTAGTCCGGCAGATCGGCCTGGGCGATGGTCAGGCCTTCTTCAGCGGAACCGGCGGTGCTGACGCGAAAGCCACGGCGAGCCATGGCACGGGCCATGACGCGGGTGAACGTTGCGTCGTCGTCGACCAGCAGCAAATGCGGCAGTTCTTCGCCTTCGACTTGGATTTCGTCACTCATGTTGGTCTCCTCGGGCGCCATGGGGCAGGCGCAGCTCGGTGAGCGTGCCGCCTTCCTCATGACTATAGAGTTTCACTGAGCCGCCGGCGCGTGTCACGCTGGCCTTGCTCAAAAACAGGCCCAGGCCGAAACCTTTGCCCTTGGTGGTAAAAAACGGTTTGCCGATCTGCTCGGCGATGGCCAGCGGCACACCGGCGCCGTGGTCACGAATACTGATGGTCAGGTTTTCCGCATCCCAGTCGAGCGTGACCTGGAGATTTTCCGGGCAGGCATCGGCAGCGTTGTTGAGCAGATTCAACAGTGCCTGCGTCAGATCCGGCGGCGGCGCCATGCGCGGCACGGTGCCTTGGCCGAGGCGATGGAAGCGATAGCTGGCTTCCGGGCGCATCAGGTGCCAGCGGTTGAGCGCTTCGTCGAGCCAGTCGGTGACGTCCTGCATCTCGACGGCCAGACGACGATTGGCTTCGGCGGCACGCACCAACTGCTGCAAGGTTTCTTTGCAGAGTTTGACCTGATCCTGCAGCACCTTCAGATCGTCCTGCAGCATCGGGTCGGGATGATCCTGCTGCATTTCCTTGAGCAACACGCTCATGGTCGCCAGCGGTGTGCCCAGCTCATGGGCGGCGCCGGCGGCCTGGGTGGCGACGGCCAGCAATTGCTGATCGCGCAGACCTTCTTCGCGGCGGATCGCGCGCAATTCTTCCTGACGGCGCAGCTCTTCAGCCATCCGCGCGGCGAAAAACGTGATCACCGCAGCGGCCAGGGCAAAGCTCAGCCACATGCCGTAGATCTGCAGGTTTTCGCGGGCGACCGGCAAGGTTTCCAGCGGATAGAACCGCGTCAGCATCACCGTATACAGCGCCAGCGCGATACCGGACAGAATCACCGAATAGCGCCACGGCAGCGTCACCGCAGCGATGGTCAGCGGCACCAGATAATAGGAAACGAACGGGTTGGTCGAACCACCGGAGAAATACAACAGCGCACTGTGGATCACCAGGTCGCAGGCCAGTTGCAGCGCATATTCAAGCTCAGTCACCGGCCACGAGGTGCGCAAACGCACGGCGGTAAATACGCAGAGCAGCGTCGAGCAGCCGAGAGTCATCGCCAGCTGCACCCACGGCAACGGCAACAATTGCAGCCAGTAAGCCAGGCCCACGGAACCGGCCTGCGCGGCAAGCACCAGCGTGCGGATGAAGGTCAGCCGCCAGAGGTTCTGGCGAGTGGCGGAAGTCAGTTGTACGGGGGCGAGCATGAGCTCTCCTGATGAGCGCTCCAGGCGGATCGCACGGAGTATAACCAAGCCACGCGCCCGAGAGGCGAAAGTGCGGCAAACGACCACAGCCCGGAAGCTGCAAGTTTCCAGCTACAAGCTATAAGTAAAAGCTTTTGGCTTGCAGCTCGACGCTTGCAACTTGAAGCTGCTTTATAGAGTCTGATGGTTTCACGCAGGCCCCCGAACCATCACCTGCGCCCTCATCAAGGAGCCTTCATGCACACCTTTCGCCGCAGCGCCGCCTTTCTCGCCCTGACCGTCGGCAGCATCGCCAGCCTTCCGGCCCTGGCCGCCGATGAGCTGCACTACAACCAGATCTCCCTGCGCGCCGAAGTCAGCCAGGAAGTCGCCCGCGATCTGATGATCGTCACTCTCTACACCGAAGAGCAAAATACCGACCCGGCCAAACTCGCCGCCGACGTCAGCACCACCATGAACAAGGCCCTGGCCCAAGCCAAGCAAGTCAAAGACATCACCCTGCGCCAGGGCAGCCGCAACAGTTACCCGATCTACGACACTAAAGGTCAGAAGATCACCGGCTGGCGCGAACGCGCCGAGCTGCGCCTGGAAAGCTCCGACTTCGCCGCCCTGTCCAAACTCACCGGCGAACTGTTGGGTGACCTGAAAATGGGTGGCATGGACTTCGCCATCGCCGACCCGACCCGCAAATCCAGTGAAGACCAGTTGCTCAAAGAAGCCGTGAGCGCCTTCAAGGCCCGCGCCCAATTGGCCACCGATGCACTGGGCGGCAAAGGCTACAAAATCGTCAACCTGAACCTCAACAGCAACGGTTATCCACAACCGTACCTGCGCGCACCGATGATGATGAAAGCGGCGGCCATGGACTCGGCGCCGGTGACGCCTGAAGTTGAAGCGGGCACCAGCCAGGTCAGCATGACGGCCGATGGCTCGATTGAAGTGTTGATGCAGTGATGTGACGTGGGCTGAATGAAAGACCGGCGATCAGTGAATGATCGCCGGTTTTTTTGTGCCCGAATTTTGGGGTGAATGATCTGCCGCCATCGCTGGCAAGCCAGCTCCCACAGGTTCTGCGGTGTTTTGAAAATTGCATATAACCCTATGGGAGCGGGCTTGCCCGCGATGAACGATGACGCGGTATCCCGACGAATCAGGTACGCGGATCAACCCGATCCAGCGCCCGGTTCACCGCCAACTCCGCCAGCATCACAATCTGCTGAATCGCCAACGCCGTGCTGCGTTGCGGGCGGCTGAGCTGATCAGCGAAATCACCCGCCATGACATTCGCCGAAGCCAGCGATTCGCAGGCATGCGCGAGCAGACTTTCCGTGTCGATGTTCGGGTGGACAAGAAACATCGCGGAGGGGGATCGCGGTTTACTGGGTTCGGGGCTGAGGTAGAAATCCAGCGCGCGCTTGATCGCTTCGCGGTTCTTGATCTGATCGTCGACGCGGATGGCGTCTTCGAGCGGGGTTGTGGATTCGAGGGGTGGATCGGGAACTGGCTTAGTCATTGGAAACCCTATTTTGCAAATGGGAGCCAGCCCTTGCCGTTTCTCACGCGGCGAAGTGGGTGGCAGCTATGTGCGGGGTGAGAAACCGGAAAAATAGGAAAACCGGCCAGACCGAAGCCTGCCCACACACAGCCGCCATAGCGCATTTGCAGACAGCGAATAAGCTGGCGGCAATTATGCGGATACAGGGACCGAATCACTAATTTTTCCCAGGTTCTCACACCCGTTCGCTGAGTCTTCAGCGACAACCGAAGCCTAGAGCGCCCACGTCCGACGGACAACCTGAAAACCTTGTGGGAAGGTTCACCTATTCCAAAACCCTTTTAAACACCCCACCCCTGTGGAGCTGCCGAAGGCTGCGATCTTTTGACGTTGATCTTTCAAAACCACAAGCAAGATCAAAAGATCGTCCGATCGCGGCCCGAGCCTGCGGCAGCTCCTACACAAAACCCGCGGCGCAGCCGCACCACTCGCAGGATGAGCGCAAGCTCGGCTGCAGCTCTTGATCTTGATCCACGGGCGACGTCGGAAGGCTGAGCGGAGGGATGGATCCGGGCGTGGGAGCGTAGCGACCGTTCGACGAAGTCGAACACAGCGAGAGGAGGTGCAGCGAAGCAAACCGGAGGCGCTGCGCCCGGATCGATCCCGCAGCGAAGGAACCCCGAGCCCCAGCGAGCGGGCCGCACGTAGGAGCAAGCCTTTTTGGTTACTTTTTCGGCGTCTGGAAAAAGTGACCCGCCGTAAGGGCGGAACCCTAAGCGGCCGTAACCGCAGCAACGGATATGTACCCGAAAAAGCCCCTACATATACCGAGATAGACACTCCAACAGAAAAAACGATATTTCCGAACATCCCCAAATCCCCGCTAACCTCAACCAACAACCACCGCCGATTCCCCCGGGTACCCCATGCCAAGATCCACGCTAAAACCACTATTAATCTCCCTCGCCCTAACAGCCATAGCCCCAATCGCCAACGCCGCCACCACCCTCGTCTACTGCTCCGAAGCCAGCCCCGCCGGCTTCGACCCCAGCCAATACACCAGCGGCACCGACTTCGACGCCTCCGCCGAAACCGTCTTCAACCGCCTCACCCAATTCCAGCGCGGCGGCACCGACATCGAACCCGGCCTGGCGACAAAATGGGACGTCTCCCCGGATGGCCTGCAATACACCTTCCACCTGCGCCAAAACGTAAAATTCCACACCACCGACTACTTCAAACCCACCCGCGATTTCAACGCCGACGACGTCCTCTTCACCTTCCAGCGCCTGCTCGACACGGACAACGCCTTCCGCAAGGCCTACCCCGCCGAATCCCCGTACTTCACCGACATGGGCCTGAACACCACGATCAAATCGGTAGAAAAACTCGACGACCAGACAGTGCGCTTCAACCTCAACAACGTCGACGCCGCGTTCGTGCAAAACCTCGCCATGAGCTTCGCCTCGGTGCAATCGGCCGAATACGCCGCGCAACTGCTGAAGGAAGGCAAAGCCGCCGACCTCAACCAGAAGCCGATCGGCACCGGCCCGTTCGTGTTCAAGCGCTATCAGAAGGACTCACAAATCCGCTACGCCGCCAACACGGCCTACTGGAAACCCGAAGACGTGAAGATCGACAACCTGATCTTCTCCATCACCCCGGATGCCGCCGTGCGCCTGCAAAAACTCAAGGCCGGCGAATGCCAGGTCAGCGGCTATCCGCGCCCCGCCGACATCGAAGTGATGGAGAAAGACCCGAATCTGCGCGTGCTCAAACAAGCCGGGTTCAACCTCGGCTTCCTCGCCTACAACACCACTCATCCACCGCTCGATCAGTTGAAGGTGCGACAGGCACTGGACATGGCCATCGACAAACCGGCGATCATCAAAGCCGTCTACCAGAGTGCCGGGCAATTAGCGCAAAACGCTTTGCCGCCGGCGCAATGGTCCTATGACCCGAACATCAAGGACGCTCCCTACGATCCGGTAAAAGCCAAGGTGCTACTGAAAGAAGCAGGGGTTGCGCCGGGTACAACCATCAACCTTTGGGCAATGACAGTGCAACGCGCGTCGAACCCGAATGCGCGCATGTCGGCGCAGATGATTCAGCAGGACTGGGAGAAAATCGGCATCAAGGCCAACATCGTCAGCTATGAATGGGGCGAGTACATCAAGCGCGCGAAAAATGGCGAACACGACGCCATGATCTATGGCTGGACCGGTGACAACGGTGACCCGGACAACTGGCTTGGCGTGCTCTACAGCTGCGCGGCGGTGAAAGGCAGCAACTATGCCAAATGGTGCGATCCGGCCTACGACAAACTGGTGCAACAAGCCAAGCTGTCCACTGACAAACAGCAACGGGTAAAACTGTATCAACAGGCGCAACTGATCCTTAAACAGCAGGTGCCGATCACACCGATTGCCAACTCCACGGTGTTCCAGCCACTGCGCAAGGAAGTCACTGATTTCCGTATCAGCCCTTTCGGTCTAACGCCCTTCTATGGCGTGGGTATAAATAAGTAACACCAAGCCCCAAGGCGGCGCGCACAACGTGACCAGCGCACCGTTTTGGGGCTTCATTTGCACCGTAAAAACCACTCGCAAACGGTCAAATGCGTCAGAAGTTATACAGATGCGACATTAAGGTACGTTCGTGCCACGGTTTGAGGCCGGCAGTCGTTCTGGATCTTGCAATGGGTATGGCCCCTGCATAAGTATCCGCAGGCACGACTCACGAGGTCGTACCTCACAACTAAAAAATGACAACAAATCATGAGGCCAACATGCTTAAACACGCGGTCATTCCGTTTTTAGTCGGCGCAGGCTTGTTAGCCTCCGCACCTTTCGCATCCGCTGCGACTAACCTGGTGTTCTGCTCCGAAGGCAGCCCGGCCGGTTTCGACCCAGGCCAGTACACCACCGGAACCGACTTCGACGCCTCAGCCGAAACCATGTTCAACCGTCTGACCCAGTTCGAGCGCGGCGGCACCGCCGTGATTCCTGGTCTGGCGACCAAGTGGGACATTTCCGATGATGGCCTGACTTACACCTTCCACCTGCGTGAAGGCGTCAAGTTCCACACCACCCCGTATTTCAAACCGACTCGTGAGTTCAACGCCGACGACGTGCTGTTCACCTTCAATCGCATGATTAACAAGGATGACCCGTTCCGTAAGGCGTACCCGACCGAATTCCCGTACTTCACCGACATGGGGATGGACACCAACATCACCAAGATCGATAAAGTCGACGAGCACACCGTCAAGTTCACCCTGAAAGAAGTCGACGCCGCGTTCATCCAGAACATGGCCATGAGCTTCGCGTCGGTACAGTCCGCCGAGTACGCTGCCCAGCTGCTCAAGGAAGGCAAGGCTGCCGACATCAACCAGAAGCCGATCGGCACTGGCCCGTTCGTGTTCAAGAGCTACCAGAAAGACTCCAACATCCGCTACACCGGGAACAAGGACTACTGGAAGCCTGAAGATGTGAAGATCGACAACCTGATCTTCGCCATCACCACCGACCCGTCGGTGCGTATTCAGAAGCTGAAAAAGAACGAGTGCCAGGTCACCCTGTTCCCGCGTCCGGCCGATCTGAAGGCACTCAAAGAAGACAAAGCCCTGAAGATGCCTGACCAGGCTGGCTTCAACCTCGGCTACATCGCCTACAACGTGATGGACAAGGTCAAGGGCAGCAACGAGGCCAACCCGCTGGCTGACCTGCGCGTCCGTCAGGCGCTGGACATGGCTGTGAACAAGCCACAGATCATCGACTCGGTTTATCAGGGCGCAGGCCAACTGGCCGTTAACGCCATGCCGCCGACCCAGTGGTCTTACGACACCACCATCAAAGACGCCAAGTACGACCCTGAAAAAGCCAAACAGCTGCTCAAGGAAGCCGGCGTCAAGGAAGGTACCGAGATCGTTCTGTGGGCGATGCCGGTTCAGCGTCCATACAACCCGAACGCCAAACTGATGGCCGAAATGCTCCAGTCCGACTGGGCCAAGATCGGCTTGAAAGTGAAAATCACCAGCTATGAGTGGGGCGAGTACATCAAGCGCTCCAAGGGTGGCGAGAACCAGGCCATGATCATTGGCTGGAGCGGTGATAACGGTGACCCGGACAACTGGCTGAACGTGCTGTTCGGCTGCGACTCGCTCAGCGGCAACAACTTCTCCAAGTGGTGCGACAAGAAGTTCGACGGCCTCGTCAAAGAAGCCAAGCGCACAACCGACCAAGGTAAGCGCACCGAACTGTACAAAGAGGCGCAACACGTCCTCAAAGATGCAGTCCCTATGACACCTATCGCTCACTCGACGGTGTACCAACCCATGCGCGCCAACGTGCAGGACTTCAAGATCAGCCCATTCGGCTTGAACTCCTTCTACGGCGTCAGCGTCAGCAAATAAAGCACTGCGGCGGCAACGTTTCGAACGTTGCCGCCGCTTTGTTTTGCCGGGAAGTTAGGAATTTTCTTACATCCAGTTCCGCAGTGGATTACTGCTGAGGAATAGGACGCGTCGACTTTTCCTACGATGTTTAAGGCAATTACGCATTTACTGCCAGACCAACGGCCACTACCGTCGGTTCTGACCAGTTTCTGCGTGGGCCTCCGGTTTGCCGTACGTACTGGATTGAGCTCGATGCGTCACTACGTCTCTGGACGAGACTGCGGCGCATTGAACAACACTAAAAAAGAGGGAGCGTCATGCGCCATACCTTGGTTTTTTCCGCATTGCTGGGCGCCGGCCTGTTGGCCGCTTCGTCCGCCAGTTTCGCCGCCAGCAAAAGCCTGGTGTTCTGCTCCGAAGGCAGCCCGGCGGGTTTCGATACCGCGCAGTACACGACAGCGACCGATAACGACGCCGCCGAACCGATCTACAACCGTCTGGTCGAGTTCGAAAAAGGCGCGACCAATGTCGTACCGGGTCTGGCCACCACGTGGGATATTTCCGAGGATGGTCTCAAGTACACCTTTCACCTGCGTGAAGGTGTGAAATTTCATACAACGCCGTATTTCAAGCCAAGTCGCGATTTCAACGCCGACGACGTGCTGTTTACGTTTAACCGCATGCTTGATGCACAGCAGCCATTCCGTAAGGCTTATCCGACCGAATTCCCATACTTCAACGGGATGAGCCTGAACAAGAACATCGCCAAGGTCGAAAAGACCGGGCCGCTGACTGTTGAATTCACGCTAAACAGCGTCGACGCCGCGTTTATTCAGAACCTCGCCATGAGCTTCGCCGCCATCCTGTCCGCCGAATACGCCGACAAGTTGCTGACTGACGGCAAGCCGAGCGACATTAACCAGAAGCCGATTGGCACCGGACCGTTTGTGTTCAAGAGTTATCAGAAAGACTCGAACATCCGTTACACCGGTAATAAACATTACTGGGACCCGAGCCGGGTCAAACTCGACAACCTGATTTTCGCGATCAACACCGACGCTTCGGTCCGTGTGCAGAAACTCAAGGCCAATGAGTGCCAGATCACCCTGCATCCGCGCCCTGCCGATGTTGAAGCGTTGAAGAATGACCCGAAACTGCAACTGATCACCAAGCCCGGTTTCAACCTCGGCTACATCGCCTACAACGTGCGGCACAAGCCATTCGACCAGCTCGAAGTGCGTCAGGCGCTGGACATGGCGGTGAATAAACAAGGGATTCTCAACGCTGTTTATCAAGGCGCCGGCCAACTGGCCGTCAACGCCATGCCGCCGACCCAGTGGTCCTACGACGACACTATCAAGGACGCCGCCTACAACCCGGAAAAAGCCAAAGAGTTGCTCAAGGCTGCCGGCGTCAAGGAAGGCACCGAGATCACTTTGTGGGCGATGCCGGTGCAGCGCCCGTACAACCCGAACGCCAAGTTGATGGCCGAAATGCTCCAGGCGGACTGGGCCAAGATCGGTCTGAAAGTGAAGATCGTCAGCTATGAATGGGGCGAGTACATCAAGCGCACCAAAAATGGCGAGCACGACATCAGCCTGATCGGTTGGACCGGTGACAATGGTGACCCGGACAACTGGCTGGGCACGCTGTACAGCTGCGATGCCATCGGCGGCAACAACTACTCCATGTGGTGCGATCCGGCTTACGACAAGCTGATCAAAGAGGCCAAGGTCGTCACCGACCGTGACCAGCGCACCGTGCTCTATAAACAGGCCCAGCAGTTGCTTAAACAGCAAGTGCCGATCACGCCTGTCGCTCACTCGACGGTCAACCAACCGTTAAACACCAAAGTCGAAGGGTTCAAAGTCAGCCCGTTCGGCCGCAACGTGTTCTCGGGCGTCAGTATCGATTAAACCAACCGATTAGCCGCAACGCTGAGGGGAGCTGTCTATCCCCTCACGCAAGCGCTTTGCCGAAATTCGCCGATTTGGCCTTTTGCAAACGTTTGCGATGTGTGAATGAGTTCTAAACCAATAACCGGCATACCAAAAAAAGCCGGCATAAAAAGAAAGTAAAGGAGCTTCACCCATGAAACTGAGCAGCACCGCGATACTGGCCTTGGCCATCAGCAGCATCACCGCCACGGCTTACGCGGAAACCCAAAGCCAGGCGTTCACCCCGGTGTCCGTCAACGAGAAAAGTGCCCAAGCGGAGGCCACTGGCTTCCTCGAAGGTCAATCGATCAGCGGTTCGACCCGTAACTGGTACGCCAACGAGCAACTCAAGCGTGGCGGCAAGTTCGCTTACCGCAAAAGCGGCCAATCGGCGGAAACCGACCGCCGTATCAACTGGGTGCAAGGCACGATCATCAAGTACAACTCGGGTTTCACCGAAGGTACTGTCGGCTTCAGCACCGAAGTGGCTGCGTACAACGCCATCGCGCTGGAGCGTGATCGCGAGAACCTCGCTTCCAACAACGGCGGCGCACCGGGCACCCGTCCGGGCGCGGGCAACAACCGTACCCTGACCCGTGAAGGCGGTGACGCTGTCGGTCAATGGAGCAAACTGGGTCTGGCCAACGTCAAGGCGCGTATCTCCAACACCACCCTGACCGCCGGCCGCATGAACTTCAGCAGCCCGCAAGTCGATGTGATCGGCAACCGTCCGCTGCCTTCGAGCTTCGAAGGGATCGCGATCCACAGCGAAGAACTGAACAATCTGTCCTTCGACCTGGCCACTTTCGACCGCGTCTCGCCACGTACCGAAGAAAGCCTCAGCAAATTCCGCTCCGAATACGGCAGCATCGACGCTGAAGCCGACCACGTGAACACCGCCGGTATCTCGTACCAGCCGTTCGCCAGCCTGACCACCAGCCTGTGGGGCACTCAGGCTGAAGACCTGTGGAACCAGTATTACTTCGGCGCCACCCACGTACTGGGTGATAGCTCCGTGCTGAGCCTGACCACCGGCCTGAACTACTACAAGACCGTCGACGAAGGTAAAAAGCTGCTGGGCGAGATCGACAACGACACCTACTCGCTGTCGTTCGGCCTGACTCACCTGGCCCACACCCTGACCTTCTCGTATCAGGAAGTGAACGGTAACGAGTACTTCGACTACCTGCACGAAACCAACGGTATCTACCTGGCCAACTCCCTGCTCTCGGACTTCAACGGCCCGAACGAGAAATCCTTCCAGATTTCCTACGGCATCAACATGGCCGAATACGGCGTACCGGGCCTGAAGTTCAACATCTACCAAGCGCGCGGCTGGGGCATCGACGGCACTCACTACAAGGGTGGCGGCTACGACGGCGTGCAAGCGATGGACGGCGAGCACCACTATGAATACGGCGTCGGCGCGACCTA
Source organism: Pseudomonas sp. PB106 (assembly GCF_009764645.1). GTDB lineage: Bacteria > Pseudomonadota > Gammaproteobacteria > Pseudomonadales > Pseudomonadaceae > Aquipseudomonas. The sequence goes on along the minus strand of NZ_RWIM01000168.1, from coordinate 31,983 downwards.
TGCCGTACAAAGCGGCCCGCTCAAGGCGACCACCATTCGTGGCACCTACACCACCCACCGCGCCAGCGAAAACCAGGCTGACGGCAGCATCAACGAGTTCCGTCTCGTGACCACGATTCCGTTCAACATCCTGTAAAAACGCCAGCCGACGGCGGACTCATGACGAGTCGGCCGTTCGGCTTTTTGTCTTCAACCGATTGCAGAGGGTTATCGATGAAAATGCTTCCCCTACGTGCGGCCATTGCGGCTGCGTTGCTGAGTGTCGCTGTCGGCGTCTCGGCCAAACCCTTGGTGGTCTGCACCGAAGCCAGTCCGGAAGGCTTCGATATGGTCCAGTACACAACTGCAGTCACGGCCGATGCGGTGGCCGAAACCATCTTCAATCGCCTGGCCGATTTCAAGCCTGGCAGCACTGAAGTGATCCCGGCGCTCGCCGAGTCCTGGGACATCAGCGAAGACGGCCTGACGTACACGTTCCACCTGCGCAAAGGCGTCAAGTTTCACACCACCGAATACTTCAAGCCGACCCGCGACATGAATGCCGATGACGTGGTCTGGAGCTTCCAGCGTCAGCTGGACCCGAATCACCCGTGGCACAAACTGTCGAGCGTGGGCTTCCCGTACTTTGAGAGCATGGGCTTCAAGGAGCTGCTCAAAAGCGTAGAAAAAGTCGACGACAACACGGTCAAGTTCACCCTGACCCGCCGCGAAGCGCCGTTCCTGGCCGACATCGCGATGGCGTTCTCCTCGATCTACCCGGCCGAATACGCCGACCAGTTGCTCAAGGCCAACAAGACCGGCGACCTCAACAACAAGCCTGTCGGCACCGGCCCGTTCATCTTCCAGCGTTACGCAAAAGACGCTCAGGTGCGCTTCAAGGCCAACCCGGACTATTTCCGTGGCAAGCCACCGGCTGACGCGTTGATCCTGGCCATCGCCACCGATAACAACGTGCGCCTGCAAAAGCTCAAGGCCAACGAGTGCCAGATCGCGCTGTATCCGAAACCGGATGACATCCCGAGCATCAAGAAAGACAGCAACCTGAAAGTCGACGAACTGGACGCGATGACCGTCTCGTACATCGCCATGAACACCCAGCACAAATACATGAGCGACGTGCGCGTACGTAAGGCCATCGATATCGCCTTCGACAAGGAAGCCTACGTCAACGCGCTGTTCGGCAAAGGCAACGCCTCGGTGGCGGTCAACCCGTACCCGCCGACGTTGCTCGGTTACAACCACGACCTGAAGAACCCGCCACGCGACCTCGACAAGGCTCGCGCGCTGCTCAAGGAAGCCGGGGTGCCGGATGGCACCGTGTTTACCCTGTTTACCCGTAACGGCGGTGGCCCGACCAACCCGAACCCGATGCTGGGCGCGCAAATGATGCAGGCTGACCTGGCGAAAGTCGGGATCAAGATCGACATCCGCGTGATGGAATGGGGCGAAATGCTTAAACGCGCCAAGAACGGCGAGCACGACATGGTGTCTGCCGGATGGGCGGGCGACAACGGTGACCCGGATAACTTCCTGACGCCTATGCTCAGTTGTGAAGCGGCCAAGAACGGCGAGAACTATGCACGCTGGTGCAACGAGAAATTCCAGGCACTGCTGGATGAAGCACGGGCTAAAGTAGATCCGGCCGAACGCGCCGCGCTCTACGAACAGGCGCAAGTGCTGTTTAATCAGGATCAGCCATGGATCAGCATGGCCCACACCAGGATGTTTACCGCAATGCGCAACAACGTAGAGGGCTATCACATCAGCCCTCTCACCACTAATAACTTCGCCACTACCCAGGTGAAGTAGATAAGAAACGCCCGGTATCCCTGACCCCAGGGACGCCGGGCACGCCTAACCGGCTGATGAGGTACCACACAAGATGTTTAGTTTTATTGCCCGCCGACTGGGGTTGTTGATCCCCACGTTTTTCGGCATCACCTTGCTGACTTTCGCGTTGATTCGCATGATTCCGGGCGACCCCGTGGAAGTGATGATGGGCGAACGTCGGGTCGACCCCGAAATGCACGCTCAGGCAATGGAACGCCTAGGTCTGAACAAGCCGCTGTATGCCCAGTATCTGGACTACATCGGCAAACTGGCTCAAGGCGACCTCGGCGAATCACTGCGTACGCGTGAAAGCGTCTGGACCGAGTTCACCTCTCTCTTCCCGGCGACCCTGGAACTGTCCATGGCCGCCCTGCTGTTCGCCGGCATTCTCGGGCTTCTGGCCGGGGTGATCGCGGCACTCAAGCGAGGATCCCTGTTCGACCACGGGGTGATGGGCATCTCCCTGGCGGGGTATTCGATGCCGATCTTCTGGTGGGGCCTGATCCTCATCATGTTCTTCTCGGTGAGCCTGGGCTGGACCCCGGTTTCCGGGCGCATCGACCTGCTTTACGACATCGAACCGCGCACCGGTTTCATGCTGATCGACACGCTGCTGGCCGATGACGTCGGTGCGTTCTTCGATGCCCTGCATCACCTGATCCTGCCGGCCATCGTGCTCGGCACCATTCCGCTGGCGGTGATCGCGCGGATGACCCGTTCGTCGATGCTCGAAGTGCTGCGCGAAGACTATATCCGCACCGCCAAGGCCAAAGGCCTGTCGCCGTCGCGCGTGGTGTTTGTTCACGGTTTGCGTAACGCACTGATTCCGGTACTCACCGTGGTCGGTCTGCAAGTCGGCACATTGCTGGCCGGTGCGGTTCTGACCGAAACCATTTTCTCCTGGCCCGGCATCGGTAAATGGCTGATCGAAGCCATCGGCGCCCGGGACTACCCGGTTGTGCAAAACGGCATCCTGTTAATCGCCTGCCTGGTGATTCTGGTCAACTTCGTAGTGGACATCCTCTACGGCTTTGCCAACCCACGCATCCGTCATCAGCGCTGAGGTCCAATCCAATGAGCACTCCAACTTCCTCAGTAGCGACGTCCGCCACCAACGCGGATCAAAGCCTGCTGTACCCGTCTCCGTACAAAGAATTCTGGCAAGCCTTCTCCAAGAACAAAGGCGCGGTTGCCGGTCTGCTGTTCATGTTGCTGGTGGTTTTCTGCGCGCTGTTCGCGCCGTGGGTCGCCCCGCACAACCCGAGCGAGCAATACCGCGACTTCCTGCTGACGCCGCCGGCGTGGCTGGAAGGCGGGCAGATGCAATTCCTGCTCGGCACCGATGAACTGGGTCGTGACTTGCTGTCGCGCCTGATCCAGGGTTCGCGCCTGTCGCTGCTGATCGGCTTGTCGTCGGTGGTGATGTCGCTGATTCCGGGGATCCTGCTCGGTCTGTTCGCCGGTTTCTTCCCGAAGATGATCGGCCCGACCATCATGCGTCTGATGGACATCATGCTGGCCCTGCCGTCGCTGCTGCTGGCTGTGGCGATTGTCGCCATCCTCGGCCCTGGCCTGATCAACACCGTGATCGCTATCGCCGTGGTTTCGCTGCCGTCCTACGTGCGTCTGACCCGTGCCGCCGTGATGGGCGAACTGAACCGCGACTACGTGACCGCCGCGCGCCTGGCCGGTGCCGGTCTGCCACGTCTGATGTTCATCACCGTGCTGCCGAACTGCATGGCGCCGCTGATCGTGCAGGCAACCTTGAGCTTCTCCTCGGCGATTCTCGATGCCGCTGCGCTGGGCTTCCTTGGTCTTGGCGTACAACCGCCAACCCCTGAGTGGGGCACCATGCTGGCCTCGGCCCGCGACTACATCGAACGCGCCTGGTGGGTGGTAAGTCTGCCTGGTTTGACCATTTTGCTCAGCGTGCTGGCAATCAACTTGATGGGCGACGGCCTGCGCGATGCGCTGGACCCGAAACTCAAGAACGCCGCCTGAGGAGATTCCTATGTCACTGCTAGAAATCAAGAATCTCAACGTTCGCTTCGGCGACAAAAACGCTACACCGGTGGTCGATGGCCTCGACCTGAAAGTCGACAAAGGCGAAGTGCTGGCCATCGTGGGCGAGTCGGGTTCGGGTAAATCCGTGACCATGATGGCGCTGATGGGCCTGATCGAGCATCCGGGCATCGTTACCGCCGACTCGCTCAGCTTCGACGGCAAAGACATGCTCAAACTGAGCAACCGTCAGCGTCGGCAAATCGTCGGCAAAGACCTGTCGATGGTCTTTCAGGACCCGATGACCGCGCTGAACCCGAGCTACACCGTCGGTTTTCAGATCGAAGAAGTCCTGCGCCTGCACCTGAAAATGTCCGGCAAGCAAGCGCGCAAACGTGCGATCGAACTGCTGGAAAAAGTCGAAATCCCCGGCGCCGCCAGCCGTATGGATGCCTACCCGCATCAACTGTCTGGCGGTATGAGCCAGCGTGTTGCGATCGCCATGGCAATTGCCGGCGAGCCGAAACTGCTGATCGCTGACGAACCGACCACTGCACTCGACGTGACGATTCAGGCACAGATCATGGATCTGCTGCTGGCGTTGCAGAAAGAACAGAACATGGGCCTGGTGCTGATCACTCACGACCTCGCGGTCGTGGCGGAAACCGCTCAACGCGTTTGTGTGATGTACGCCGGCCAAGCCGTTGAAGTCGGTCAGGTGCCGCAACTGTTCGACATCCCGGCGCACCCGTACAGCGAAGCGTTGCTCAAGGCGATTCCCGAGCACAGCCTCGGCGCTACGCGTCTGGCCACCCTGCCGGGCATCGTCCCGGGTCGTTACGACCGTCCGCAAGGCTGCCTGCTGTCGCCGCGCTGCCCGTATGTGCAGGACAGCTGCCGCGCGCAGCGTCCAGGCCTTGATCCGAAAGCCCACAGCCTCGCCCGCTGCTTCTACCCGTTGAACCAGGAGGTGGCGTAATGGCCGTCGTACTTACCGCCCGCGACCTGACCCGTCACTACGAAGTCTCCCGTGGCCTGTTCAAGGGCCATGCGACCGTACGCGCACTGAACGGCGTGTCATTCGAACTGGAAGCCGGCAAGACCCTCGCCGTTGTAGGCGAATCGGGCTGCGGCAAATCCACTCTGGCCCGCGCGCTGACGCTGATTGAAGATCCGTCCTCCGGCTCCTTGAAAATCGCCGGCCAGGAAGTCGCCGGCGCCGACAAGGCCCAGCGCAAGCAACTGCGCAAAGACGTGCAGATGGTGTTTCAGAGCCCGTACGCGTCGTTGAACCCACGGCAGAAAGTCGGTGACCAGCTCGGCGAACCGCTGCTGATCAACACCAATCTTTCCGCTGCTGAACGTCGCGAGAAAGTCCAGGCGATGATGAAGCAGGTCGGCTTGCGTCCTGAGCACTATCAGCGCTATCCGCACATGTTCTCGGGTGGTCAGCGTCAGCGTATCGCGCTGGCAAGGGCAATGATGTTGCAGCCGAAAGTGCTGGTGGCAGACGAACCGACCTCGGCGCTCGACGTGTCGATTCAGGCGCAGGTGCTCAACCTGTTCATGGATCTGCAGCAGGAGTTCAACACCGCCTACGTGTTCATCTCGCACAACCTCGCGGTGGTGCAACACGTGGCCGATGACGTGATGGTGATGTACCTCGGGCGCCCGGTAGAAATGGGTCCGAAGAACGACATCTACGAACGTCCGTTGCACCCGTACACCCAGGCGTTGTTGTCGGCGACCCCGACCATTCACCCGGACCCGAACAAGCCGAAAATCAAGATCGTCGGTGAACTGCCCAACCCGCTCAATCCGCCGCCAGGCTGCGCGTTCCACAAGCGCTGCCCGTATGCGACCGAGCGTTGCAGCACGGAAGAGCCGTTGTTGCGTCCGCTGGACAACCGGCAGGTGGCTTGCCACTACGCCGAGCAGTTCCTCGACGGCGCGGCGTAAGCATATCTGGGGAAAATGCAAAACCCTGTGGGAGCGGGCTTGCCCGCGATAACGTAGTGCCAGTCACCTGATTTATCGACTGACACACCGCAATCGCGGGCAAGCCCGCTCCCACAGGGGATGATGTTGAATTCAGAGATGGCCTACTGAGCAAACCCCTTCCACCTCGATTGCGCATCAATCGAGGCAGAAGGGGTTTTCTTTTGCCTGCGATTTACGTCTGGGTGTCGCCTTCTTCATCCGGATCGTCAGTGTCCGGCTCGTCGGTGGTCGAGTCGTCGTCATCGGCGCTGCCACCCTGCCCCTGATCGCCTGGCTCGGACTCCGACTTGGCGAGCATCAAGCCGCTGTGCCCGACCTGCCCGTTGAACGCCTGAGAATCGTGATCCTCGCACTCGGCCCAGGCCGTTGCGGTGCCGAGGGACAGCATGACCATCACTTTCAACAGCAATAAAACCCGTAGCAACCTGCTTTTCATAGCCGACTCCATCCATTTTCAGGGAAGACATGCGTGCCAGACTGGCGCTGTGTGAAATCTAGTTCCGATCAGCCGGGCTCACCAGTTAGGACGCTAACGGGCGCGCAGAAATGCCGTCGGCAGACAGATTGCTTTCGAATAAGCTCAATAACCGGATCAGCTAAGCGAGCGGGTGGCTTGCCAGGTCAACGGGATGGATATCAGCAGCAGCGCCGCACTGGCCAGCCACACGCTGTGACCGCCGAAGTTGCCGTACAGCTGACCACTGAGCACCGGCGACAGCAGCGCGCTGGCACTCCAGCTCATGAAGAACAGGCCGAAGTACTGACCCCTCCTGCCACGCTGGGCGAACTGCATGGCCAATACATTCAGCGGTGGCATGAACAGCGCCTCGCCCAAGGTCCAGATCACCGTCGACAGGCAGACAAACGCCAGTCCGGAACCGAACGGCAACATGCCCAGCCCACAGGCCAGCAGCAGACTGCCCGCCACCATTTGTCGCCGCGAGCCCCAGCGTTCGCCCCAGTGCGACAGCGGAATCTGCAGCGCGATCACCAGCAGCGCATTGAGCCCGAACTGCCAGCCGATCGCCTCGGTGCTCAAATGGTAGTAATCACGCAGATAGTTGCCCAGCGTGCTGTAGACCGTGTCGAACGCGATGCCGAGCACGGCCGTCGCTGCCAGCAACCAGAGGAAGGGTTTGTCGCGAAAAGGCGTACTCGAGCCACTCACGCCGGCCGCCGATTTCTCCTCGACCATCAGCAGCGGCCGCCGCCACGTGGTGTGAACAAACCACAACAGCGCCAACAACGTCATCGCTGCACTGCCGAAAAACACCCAACGAAAATCGGTCTGCGCCAACAACCCACCCGCGACGCCGGCGGCAGCCATGCCGAGATTGCGCGCCACCCGGCTCAACGCCTGCGCACGCGAGCGCTGCGCCACCTCGCAGTACTCCATGATCAGGCGCTGATGCAGGGTGCGAATGGCGCCATCAATGGTTCCGCTGAGCAACAGCAACGCGGCGAGCCATGGCACGTGCGTCACCAGCCCCAGCAGCATCAGTACCCAAATGGAAATGAAAAACAACGCCGCCGTCAGCCGCGCCGTGCGCACATGATCACTGAGCCAGCCACCGAGCATCGACCCGACCAGCAAACCGGCACCGTACGCCGACAGCAACCAGCCGACCGTCTCGATCGCCAGCCCCAGCTCCTGACGCAGGTACAACGCCATGAACAGCTTCACCATGCTGCTCAGGCGATTGATGAACAACAACGCCGCGAGCACCCAGGCCATCACGCCAAAATAACCGCCGAGGCGCAGCAGGTGAGTCAGACGACTCGTCATTCCATTGATCTCTCAAAGCGACTGGGGGGAGCAGGAACACTAACGGTCAGCGAGGCAGTTGTCGCGCCTCAGAATGCGTCAGACAACGAAAACAGAGACGCCCTACAGAGCGATGTAGGAGCAGCCTTTGGCAGATCGGATGGTTGGGTGCAGTCAGTCGGGAAATGATCGGCTTACAGGCCGCCATCGCTGGCAAGCCAGCTCCCACAGGGGCCGAGTACATCTGGCAAAGAAAGGTCGGCTGTCAGACCGCTTTCGCGAGCAAGCTCGCTCCCACAGAAAAGCAGTAGCAAGATCAAAAGATCGTCCGATCGCGGCCCGAGCCTCCGGCAGCTCCTACACCAACCCGCGGCAAAGCCGCCCCACTCAACACAATGAGCGCAAGCTCGAGTACCGCTTTTGATCTTGAACCACGGGCGACGTCGGAAGGCTGAGTGGAGGGATTGATCCGGGCGTGGGAGCGCAGCGACCGTTTGGCGCAGCCAAACACAGCGAGAGGAGGTGCAGCGAAGCAAACCGGAGGCGCTGCGCCCGGATCGATCCCGCAGCGAAGGAACCCCGAGCCCCAGCGAGCGGGCCGAACGTAGGAGCAAGCCTTTTGGGTTACCTTTTCGCTGGGCCGGCACTCCGGCGTTTGGAAAAGGTGACTCGCCGTAAGGGCGAAACCGTAATCAGCAACACCCGCAGCAACGGATCTACCCCCAAACCCAAGGCAAAAAAAACCCCCAAGGCCTAAACCTTGGGGGCTCTCGAACAACAAAACTCAACGCTTAATGATGCTCACGCGTCGCGCGGAATTTCACATCCGGCCAACGCTCTTCCATCAACGCCAGGTTAACCCGCGTCGGCGCAAGGTAGGTCAGGTGCCCCCCGCCATCCAACGCCAGGTTCTCCACAGCCTTGTTGGAAAATTCCTCAAGCTTCTTCTTGTCAGCACATTCAATCCAGCGCGCGGAGTACACGGTGATCGGCTCATACGAGCACTCAACCTTGTATTCCTCTTTCAAACGGCTGGCGACCACATCGAACTGCAGCACACCGACGGCGCCAAGAATGATGTCGTTGCTGCGCTCTGGGAAGAACACCTGCGTTGCACCTTCTTCGGCCAACTGCTGCAAGCCCTGACGCAATTGCTTGGACTTCAGCGGATCACGCAGACGCACGCGACGGAACAGTTCCGGGGCGAAGTGCGGGATGCCGGTGAAACCAAGGACTTCGCCTTCGCTGAAGGTGTCGCCAATCTGGATGGTGCCGTGGTTGTGCAGACCGATGATGTCGCCTGCAAAGGCTTCTTCCAGCTGCTCACGCTCGGAGGAGAAGAACGTCAGGGCGTCGCCGATACGCAAGTCCTTGCCGGTACGCACGTGGCGCATCTTCATGCCTTTCTCGTACTTGCCAGAGCAGATACGCATGAAGGCAATGCGGTCGCGGTGTTTCGGGTCCATGTTCGCCTGGATCTTGAAGATGAAGCCGGAGAACTTCTCTTCGACCGGCTCAACGGTACGCTCGTTGGCCACACGGGCCAGCGGACGCGGTGCCCAATCGACGACAGCGTCCAAAACGTGGTCAACACCGAAGTTGCCCAGGGCGGTACCGAAGAACACCGGGGTCAGCTGACCGTCGAGGAATTCCTGCTGGTTGAATTCGTGGCAGGCGCCCTGAACCAGTTCCAGCTGCTCGATGAAACGGTCGTACTCGTCGCCCAGATGCGCACGCGCCTCGTCGGAGTCGAGCTTCTCGATGATCTTGGTTTCGGTGCGTTCGTGACCGTGACCGGCGGTGTAGACAATGATGTAGTCGTCAGCCAGGTGGTACACGCCCTTGAAGTCGCGGTAGCAACCGATCGGCCAGGTGATCGGCGCGGCCTTGATCTTCAGAACGGCTTCGATTTCGTCGAGCAGTTCGATCGGGTCGCGGATGTCACGGTCGAGTTTGTTGATGAAGCTGACGATCGGCGTGTCACGCAGACGGCAGACGTCCATCAGCGCAATGGTCCGTGGCTCGACACCTTTACCGCCGTCGAGAACCATCAAGGCCGAGTCCACCGCCGTCAGGGTGCGGTAGGTATCTTCGGAGAAGTCTTCGTGGCCCGGGGTGTCGAGCAGGTTGATCATGTGTTCGCGATACGGGAACTGCATGACCGACGTGGTAATGGAAATACCCCGTTGTTTCTCCATCTCCATCCAGTCGGATGTCGCATGGCGATCGGATTTACGGGATTTCACCGTACCGGCCACTGCAATCGCCTTGCCCATCAACAGGAGCTTTTCGGTGATCGTGGTTTTACCGGCATCGGGGTGGGAAATAATGGCGAAAGTGCGGCGTTTCGCGACTTCGGCGGCCTGGTTGGTCATGGGAAATCGCCTGGCGGTGATTCAAAAAAGGGCCGCGATTATAGCCCAACTCGATGCAATAACCGAACCGTTGAGCACATTAGGGGTGGCCAAATGCTGCCTCGGATGGGAACCTTTTAAAGCACGGAGACGTCCATCCCCTGTTACGACATTTCGTCAGGGGCTGAAAAATCAGCAAGTTAGCCTGACGAGGCTGCGCTCATGGCTCGCTTTCAGACCGCTTTTCCGGTCCTGAAAAACGGCTACTTTTCGCGAACGACGCTCTCGGCGGCCAAGGTTTGGCATGCCACTCGGGAGTGCGCTCGCCGACTACAAAAAAGGAGTCCGCCTGTGGCTATCCGCTATGGCAAAGGGCTGATTGGAGGTGCGGTGGTGATCGCGCTCCTGGCCCTGCTGGTCCACTGGATCGGCATCAACACGATCGAACACTACCGCGACGATTTGTTGTTTTACCTGCAAGCTCATCTGATTCTCGTCCTCGCTTCAATGCTGGCCGCCCTTGTCGTGGGCATCCCCGCTGGCATCTTCCTCAGTCGCCCGACCATGGTCGGACGCGCCGAACGCTTCATGCAGATCTTCAACATCGGTAACACCGTGCCTCCGTTGGCCGTGCTCGCGATTGCGTTGGGCATCCTCGGCATCGGCAGTGGCCCGGCGATCTTCGCTTTGTTCCTCGCTTCCTTGCTGCCGATTGTGCGCAACACCTACGAAGGCCTGAAAAATGTCCAGGGCTCGCTGAAAGAAGCGGCCGTCGGCATTGGCATGACCCCGCGCCAAGTGCTGTGGAAAGTCGAATTGCCCAACGCCGTACCGATCATCGTCGGTGGCGTGCGTGTCGCACTGGCGATCAACGTCGGCACCGCACCGCTGGCCTTCCTGATCGGCGCCAACAGCCTCGGCAGCCTGATCTTCCCTGGCATCGCCCTGAACAATCAGCCGCAACTGCTGCTCGGCGCCGCGTGCACCGCGCTGCTGGCCTTGCTGCTCGATGGCGTGGTCACCCTCGCCAGCCGTCTCTGGCTGGAACGCGGTTTGCGCCCGTCTTAAGGCTTTTGCGAAGGAATGAATATGAAACGACTTAGCTTGATCTTAGGCCTGATGCTGAGCAGCGCCCTACTGTTCGCAGGCATCGCACAAGCCGCTGAAAAACCGGTTATCCGCCTCGGCGCCCGGGTCTTCACCGAGCAAACCCTGCTCGCGGAAATCACCGCGCAATACCTGCGCAGCAAAGGTTACGACGCGCAGATCACCGGCGGTCTGGGCAGCAACCTCGCCCGCAGCGCCCACGAAAGCGGACAACTGGACATGCTCTGGGAATACACCGGCGTGTCGCTGGTGGCCTACAACCATGTCACGGAAAAACTCGACAGCGCCCAGTCCTACGCCCGGGTGAAAGAACTCGACGCGAAAAAAGGTCTTATCTGGCTGACCCCGTCGAAGTTCAGCAACACCTACGCCCTCGCGCTGCCGAAAAAAGTCGCCGAGGAATATCCGCAGATCAACAACATCAGTCAGCTCAACGAAGTGCTGCGCGCCGAAGCCAAGACCAATCATCTGGTCGCTTTGGACACCGAGTTTGCCAATCGCTCTGACGGGCTGATCGGCATGGTCGATCTCTACGACATGAACCTCAGCCGCAAGAACATCCGCCAGATGGACGCGGGCCTGGTCTACACCGCGCTGCGCAACGGTCAGGTGTTTGCCGGTCTGGTCTACACCACCGACGGTCGCCTCAACGCCTTCGGCCTGAAATTGCTGGAAGACGACAAGCACTACTTCCCCGACTACACCGCCGCGCCGGTAGTGCGTCAGGCAACGCTGGACGCCAACCCGAAACTGGCCGAGCAACTCAAGCCGCTGGCCGAACTGTTCGACGACGAAACCATGCGCCAGCTCAACGCGCGGGTCGACGTCGATCACGAAAGCCCATCGTCCGTTGCCGCCGATTTCCTGCGCCAACATCCGCTGAACTAAAGGAGGAAAAGTCATGGAATTTTTCAACGCCTTTTCCCATCTCGACTGGCAGCAGGTGATGCACCTGACCTGGCAGCACATCACCCTCGTCGGCATCGCCGTGACGTTGGCGATCCTCATCGGCGTGCCGCTGGGCATCCTGATGACACGATTTCCAACCCTTGCCGGCCCGTTGCAGGCCAGCGCTACGGTGCTGTTGACCGTGCCGTCGATTGCCCTGTTCGGCCTGCTGCTGCCGTTCTATTCCAAGTTCGGCCAGGGCCTGGGCCCGATGCCGGCAATCACCGCCGTGTTCCTTTATTCGCTGCTGCCGATCATGCGCAACACCTACCTCGCTCTGACCGGTGTAGAGCCGGGCATCCGTGAAGCGGCACGCGGCATCGGCATGACTTTCGGCCAGCGCCTGCGCATGGTCGAGTTGCCGATCGCTGTGCCAGTAATCCTCGCTGGCGTGCGCACCGCCGTGGTGATGAACATCGGCGTGATGACCATCGCCGCGACCATCGGCGCCGGCGGCCTCGGTGTGTTGATCCTCGCTTCCATCAGCCGCAGTGACATGTCGATGCTGATCGTCGGCGCACTGCTGGTCAGTCTTCTGGCCATTTTCGCTGACCTGTTTCTCCAATGGCTGCAACGCTCGTTGACTCCAAAAGGACTCCTCAAATGATCGAACTTCAAAACCTCAGCAAAACTTTCCAAAGCAACGGCAAAGATGTCAAAGCCGTGGACTCGGTGAGCCTGACCGTCAATGAAGGCGAAATCTGTGTGTTCCTCGGGCCATCGGGTTGCGGCAAAAGCACCACGCTGAAAATGATCAACCGCCTGATCAAACCGACCTCGGGCAAGATCCTCATCAATGGCGAAGACACCACTGATCTCGACGAAGTGACCCTGCGTCGCAACATCGGTTACGTGATCCAGCAGATCGGCCTGTTCCCGAACATGACCATCGAAGAGAACATCGTCGTCGTGCCGAAACTGCTCGGCTGGGACAAACAGAAATGCCACGACCGCGCCCGCGAGTTGATGAGCATGATCAAGCTCGAACCCAAGCAGTATCTGCATCGCTACCCGCGTGAACTGTCCGGTGGCCAGCAACAGCGCATCGGCGTGATCCGCGCACTGGCCGCTGATGCGCCGCTGCTGTTGATGGACGAGCCGTTCGGTGCGGTCGACCCGATCAACCGCGAGATGATCCAGAACGAATTCTTCGAAATGCAGCGCGCGCTGAACAAGACCGTGATCATGGTCAGCCACGACATCGACGAAGCGATCAAACTCGGCGACAAGATCGCAATCTTCCGCGCCGGCAAACTGCTGCAGATCGATCACCCGGACACGCTCCTCGCGCACCCGGCAGACGACTTTGTCAGCAACTTCGTCGGCCAGGACAGCACGCTCAAACGCTTGCTGTTGGTAAAAGCAGAAGATGCGGCGGACAACGCGCCGTCGGTCAGCCCGGAAACCCCGGTGGCCGATGCGCTGGAATTGATGGACGAGCATGACCGTCGCTACGTGGTGGTCACCTGCGCTGACAACAAGGCGCTGGGCTACGTGCGTCGTCGCGATCTGCATCGCCAGACCGGCACTTGCGCGCAGTTCCTGCGTGAGTTCAACGCCACCGCAGCGTACGACGAGCATCTGCGCATCCTGCTGTCGCGGATGTACGAGTTCAACCGTTCGTGGCTGCCGGTGATGGATGCCGAGCGGGTGTTCCTTGGAGAGGTGACGCAGGAGTCGATTGCCGAGTATCTGAGCTCCGGCAAATCTCGTGGCGGCAAGACCAGTATCGTCTCGCCAGCTGAAGCCGTGGTCGCCTGATTACCCGGTAAAAACACAAAGCCCTATGGGAGCGAGCTTGCTCGCGAAAGCGCAATATCAGTCAACAACGATGTCGACTGTGAAAAAGCCTTCGCGAGCAAGCTCGCTCCCACAGGGTCGTGGTGAGTTTTTTGTTCATTCACAGGGCGGAAAAGAATCTCAACACCAGACCGATCCAAACCCTGTCGGACAAGTTGTTCGACATAGGCAAAATACCCCTCACACCCTCCCCCTCGCCGCCAACGTCGCCGATGTTGACGCGATCACACTTACCCACGACTTAGCCGACATAATCCGCGAACGTGCAGGTATTTTTAACAGTGCGAAATTCTCGGGGAACATCTGTCCGTCATCTCGGTCGGCTACAAAGAGTGCTGAACGCGACGCACGTCAGAAGCGTGCAAAAACGCGACATTTTTAGTTGATCTCAGGCCCCTCACGCCCTAAAGTTCGCGCCGAACGTCCATGCTGGAAACGATCCATCCGGCTCAAGTACTGACGACGAGACAGCAAGGCCAAGGGTAAAACCACCCATGGCCTTTTTGCTTTCGGCGACATGCCTTGGGAAGTAGGCGAACCAAAGTGGGGATACGGAGGGCGTTCATTTGCACCCATTGATTAACGACGTTTGCCAGTAGGAGTTCCCAGCATGTCGATCCAGGTCGAAGACTATTTCGCGCGCGCTACATTCGACAAAATGAAGGCGTTCGCCGACAAACAGGAAACCCCGTTCGTGGTGATCGACACCGCGATGATCAGCCAGGCCTACGATGACCTGCGCGCCGGTTTCGAATTCGCCAAGGTCTACTACGCGGTCAAGGCCAACCCGGCCGTCGAGATCATCGACCTGCTCAAAGAGAAAGGTTCGAGCTTCGACATCGCCTCGATCTACGAGCTGGACAAAGTAATGGATCGCGGCGTCAGCGCCGACCGTATCAGCTACGGCAACACCATCAAGAAATCCAAGGACATCCGCTACTTCTACGAGAAGGGCGTGCGTCTGTTCTCCACCGACTCCGAAGCCGACCTGCGCAACATCGCCAAGGCTGCACCGGGCTCGAAAGTCTATGTACGCATCCTCACTGAAGGCTCGACCACGGCTGACTGGCCACTGTCGCGCAAATTCGGCTGCCAGACCGACATGGCCATGGACCTGCTGATCCTCGCCCGCGACTTGGGCCTGGTGCCTTACGGCATCTCGTTCCACGTGGGTTCGCAACAGCGCGACATCAGCGTCTGGGACGCGGCGATCGCCAAGGTCAAAGTGATCTTCGAGCGTTTGAAGGAAGAAGACGGCATCCACCTGAAGCTGATCAACATGGGCGGTGGCTTCCCGGCCAACTACATCACCCGTACCAACAGCCTGGAAACCTACGCCGAAGAAATCATTCGCTTCCTCAAAGAAGACTTCGGTGATGATCTGCCGGAAATCATTCTCGAGCCTGGCCGTTCGTTAATTGCCAACGCCGGTATTCTGGTCAGCGAAGTGGTATTGGTTGCACGCAAGTCGCGCACCGCTGTAGAGCGTTGGGTTTATACCGACGTGGGCAAGTTCTCCGGCCTGATCGAAACCATGGACGAAGCGATCAAGTTCCCGATCTGGACCGAGAAGAAAGGCGAGATGGAAGAAGTCGTCATCGCCGGCCCGACCTGCGACAGCGCCGACATCATGTACGAGAACTACAAGTACGGTCTGCCGCTGAACCTGGCGATTGGTGATCGTCTGTACTGGCTGTCGACCGGTGCGTACACCACCAGTTACAGCGCGGTTGAGTTCAATGGCTTCCCGCCCTTGAAGTCGTTCTACGTGTAAGAGCAGCTGCGAGTTTCAAGCTGCTAGCGGCAAGTGAAAAGCCCATGACGTGTCATGGGCTTTTTTGTATTCGCTGATGCCAATCCCTGTGGGAGCGAGCTGGCTCGCGAAAGCGGTGGATCAGCGCAGATGATGGTGACTGTCACGACGCCTTCGCGAGCAAGCTCGCTCCCACAGGATTATGCGGTGCGGTTCAATTCATCGGCACGACGCTGATATCGGGATGCGAAGGCTTGAATCCTTGGGTCTGTCGCGTCAGCCAGCGTCTGACTCGCCACCCGCAAAAAATTCAGATTACCGCCGGCCAAGGCTTTCTCAAGCCACATGACGGCATCATCGATCCTGCCTTCATCGGCCAACACTGCCGCAAAACTGAACTGCCCACGAAAATCCCCGCCTTCTGCCGAACGCCGATACCACTCACGCGCCGCCGCCGGGTCCGCCGGGCACACCGGCCCTTCCTCCAGATAGCGCCCCAGCAGATTCATCGATTTCGCATGACCCAACTCAGCCGCGCGTCGATACAACGCCAGCGCCTGCAAATGATCCACGGCCACACCGCGCCCGGTCGCCAACAGATTGGCAAAGTTGTACATCGCCCAATCCAGTCCGGCATCCGCCGCAATCCGGTAATGCTGTGCAGCAATCGCCGCATCCGCCGCACAACCCCAGCCATGCTCATGACAACGCCCGAGCATGTTGCGCGCCATCAGATGCCCGCGCCCGGCGGCGATGTCGAACCAGCGCAGCGCCAGCGCTTGATCCTGCGCGATGCCCTGACCGTCCAGCAGAATCTGTCCAAGCAACGCCTGCGCTTCAACCTCGCCCTCGCCCGCCGCGAGCAAAATCGCCTGCGCCGCGCGGGCCGGGCTTTCTGCGAGCATGGCGCTGAGTTGCTCGCCGCTGAGGATCTCCTCGCGACGGATTTGAAACGTCATACCTCGACCCAGCGACGAAGCAGGTTGTGATAGGTGCCGGTCAGGCGGATCAATGAAGGATGATCGGGCATGTCCTGGGTGAGCTGCTGGATCGCGCCGTCCATCTCGAACAGCAATGCGCGCTGGCTGTCTTCGCGAACCAGGCTCTGCGTCCAGAAGAATGAGGCGTAGCGCGCGCCACGGCTGACCGCGTTGACCTTATGCAGACTGGTGCCGGGGTACAAAACCATATCGCCGGCCGGCAGTTTCACTTGCCGAGTGCCGTAGGTGTCCTGGATTTCCAGCTCGCCGCCGTCGTAATCCTCAGGCTCGCTGAAGAACAGCGTGGCCGACAAATCGGTGCGCACGCGCTCAATACTGCCCTTGGGCTGGCGCACCGCATTGTCGATGTGGAAATCGAAACTGCCGCCGGCCGTGTAACAGTTCACTAACGGCGGGAAGACTTTGTGCGGCAACGCGGCCGACATGAACAACGGATTTTTCCACAGCCGCTCAAGCATCGCCGCGCCGATTTCCTTGGCCAGTGGATGGCCTTCAGGCAATTGCAGGTTGTGCTTGGCCTTGGCCGACTGGAAGCCAGCGGTGATCTTGCCATCGGCCCAATCGGCTTGCTCCAGCGCCTCGCGAATGCGCTGCACCTCGTCTTTCGCGAACAGTGCGGGAATGTGCAGCAGCATGGTGATGTCACCTGATGGCAAAGAGGCGGCAATGGTATTGATTCTTATTGGCCGTGTAAAACCCGGGAGACGAACGAACTGGCAGAAACCGTAAGGTTAAATTGTAAAGAATGTAAATTCAGTGCAGTTAGCAATGTTTCGCAATTGATACGAATACCTGTTTACCCTATATTCCGCCGCCTCAAATCCTTGGGGAGGGGAATAAAAATGGCACGTCAACACGCACAATTACCGGTCAGTTCACCACGTCTGCTCGCTTCGGCAATTGGTGTAGCGATCACTGCAGGCTCCGCTGGCCACATGGTCTTCGCTGCGGAAAAAACCGAGAGCAAAGCCTCCGGCAATGCCATCGCCCTGGACGCCACCGCCATCACCGGCGAAGCCCAGGACTCGACGTCCTACCAGGTCGAAAAAGCCTCCTCGCCCAAGTACACCGCGCCGCTGGTCGACACGCCGCGCTCGGTCACCGTGATTCCGCAACAGGTTCTGAAAGACACCGGCGCCCTGAACATGCAGGACGCGCTGCGCACCGTGCCGGGCATCACCTTTGGCGCCGGTGAAGGCGGCAACCCTCAGGGCGACCGTCCGTTCATTCGCGGCTTCGACGCCCAAGGCGACACCTACCTCGATGGCGTGCGCGACACCGGTTCGCAGAGCCGCGAAATCTTCGCCGTGGAAAACATTGAAGTCAGCAAGGGCCCGAACTCTGCCATCGGCGGTCGTGGCGCAGCCGGCGGCAGCATCAACCTGGTGAGCAAAAAAGCGCACCTGGGCAACTCGTTCGACGGTGGCTTCACCCGGGGCTCCGACCAGACCCAGCGCTACACCCTCGACGGCAACTACCAGTTCAGCGACACCGCCGCTGGCCGTCTGAACCTGATGAGCCACGAGAGCAATGTCGCCGGTCGTGACAAGGTCGATTACGACCGTTGGGGCATCGCTCCGTCCCTGGCGTTTGGCCTGGGCACCGACACCCGCGTCAACCTCGATTACTACCACCTGGAAAGCAACGACACCCCGGATTCGGGCATCCCTTACACCATTCCAACCGGCGGCTCTGCTGCGCGCACCAAGTCCAACCCGGACAAGCCATACGCTGGCGGTGATCACAGCAACTTCTACGGTCTGGATCGCGACTTCCGCAAGGGCCGCACCGACACCGCGACCTTCGCCATTGAGCATGACCTGAGCGACTCGCTGACGATCAAGAACACCCTGCGCCACGGCACCAGCATGCAGGATTACATCCTGACTCAGCCGGACGACAGCAAGGGCAACGTCAACAACGGCAGCGTCTGGCGTCGTGCCAATACTCGGGTGAGCAACACCGAGACCACCACCAACCAGACTGACCTGTTCGGCAACTTCTACGTCGCCGGCTTCAAGAACAGCTTCTCCACCGGCGTCGAATACACCCGTGAGGAAAGCCAGAAGTCTTCGTACAACGTCAACACCGACACCACGCCGCGCACCAGCGCAGCGACCACAAACTGCAATCCGGGTCTGATCGGCGCGGCCAGTGGCTACAACTGCACTTCGCTGTCGAACCCGAACCCGAACGATCCGTGGAACGGCGCGATCTCGCGCAACTACGCCGGCACCGACACCCAGTCCGATACGTACGCACTGTATGTGTTCGACACCCTGGAGCTGTCCGAGCAATGGCTGGTGAACATGGGCCTGCGTTACGACCATTTCGAAACCGGCTACAAGACTTACACCAACGCTGGCCGCACCACCTCCAAGGGTGACGACACCAGCGAGTTCGTCACCGGTCAATTCGGTGTCGTCTACAAGCCAGCAGAGAACGGCAGCATTTACGCGTCCTACGCGACCTCGGCGACTCCACCGGGCAACACGCTGGGTGAAGGTCAGGAAGGCAACCCGTTGGGCGGCACGGCAGATCGCAGCGGCAATCTGCTGAGCAGCGACATGGAGCCGGAAACCACCAAGAACTACGAAATCGGCACCAAGTGGGATCTGTTGAATGATCGTCTGTCGCTGACTGCTGACATCTTCCGCACCGAGAAAGAAAACGCTCGCGTGCAGGTCGATACCTCGTCGTACGAAAACGCCGGCAAGACCCGCGTGCAAGGTGTCGAACTGTCGGCCAGCGGCAAGCTCACCGACAAATGGCAAGTGTTCGCCGGCTACGCCTACATGGACAGCGAACAAGTCGATGGCGGTCCACTGGGCCGGGCCAACGATGGCAACGAACTGCCAAACACGCCGAAAAACAGCGCCAGCCTGTGGACCACTTACCAGGTCACGCCGAAGCTGACCATCGGTGGCGGTGCGTTCTACGTGGATGACGTGTTCGGCAGCGTGGCCAACACCACCATGGTCGATTCGTATGTTCGCTACGACGCGATGGCAGCATACAAGCTGACCAAGAACGTCGACCTGCAACTCAACGTGCAGAACCTGACCAACGAAAACTACTACGACAAAGCCTTCTCGACCCACTTCGCCAACCAGGCGGCGGGCCGTACGGCGCTGTTGAGCACCAATTTCCACTTCTAAACCTGTAGGAGCTGCGGCACGCTGCGATCTGTTGATCTGGCTTTTGATTCTGAAAAAAATCAAAAGATCGCAGCCTTCGGCAGCTCCTACAAAAACAGTGGGCCCCGTTCATTCAATTGAACGGGGCTTTTGTGCGTAATAAAGAACGCTTCTCGATAACCCACGGCATAATGCGCGCCGTGAAGACAATTTCCGAACGGACGGCGAGTGACGTGTTGAAGAAAACCCTGTTCCAGTTGCACTGGTTTTTTGGCATCACCGCAGGCCTGGTGCTGGCCTTGATGGGCATCACCGGCGCGGCCTATTCGTTTCAGGACGAAATCCTGCGGGCGATCAATCCGTCCGTCCTGCAAGTGGAAAAACAGGTCGCCGGCGTCCTGCCCCCGGTTGAACTGGTCGAGCGCATCGAAGCCACCTCGGGTAAAAAAGTTTCAATGCTCTGGGTCGAGACCGATAGCGGCAACGCGGCGAAAGTGTTTTTCACCCCGCCAAAGGGCGAACGTCGCGGTGAAATGCGCTATTTCGACCCGTACACCGGCGAGTTCATGGGCGATGCCGTCGGCCAGGACTTCTTCGGCCTGATGCTGCAACTGCACCGCTTCCTCGCGATGGGCGATACCGGGCGCAACATCACCGGCGCCTGCACGCTGATCCTGCTGTTTTTCTGCCTCTCCGGTCTGTACCTGCGCTGGCCGCGTCAGTGGAACAGCTGGCGTGTTTGGCTGACGCTGGACTGGCAGAAAAAGGGCCGCGCCTTCAATTGGGATCTGCACTCGGTGGCGGGCACCTGGTGCCTGTTGGTCTATTTGCTGCTGGCGTTGACCGGGTTGTCGTGGTCGTACGAGTGGTACAACAAAGGCCTGACCAAATTGCTCTCCGACGCGCCGCAAAACGAGCGCGTGCGCGGCGGTCGCGGCCCGGCACCAGAAGGCCCGGCACCGACCGCCGACTACGCGGCGATGTGGAGCAGCATCTACAGCGCTGCCGGCCCTGGCCTGTCTGCCTACAACATTCGGATGCCGCCGGTGGCCGGTCAACCGGCGACGGTGTTCTACCTGCTGGAAAGTTCGCCGCATGATCGTGCACTGAACCAGATCACCCTCGACCCGGCCACCGGCATCGTCAAACGGGTCGACCGCTACGCCGACAAGAGCTTCAAGGCGCAACTGCTGACCAGCATTTATGCGCTGCACGTCGGCAGCTATTTCGGCCTCTTCGGACGGATCATCATCACGCTCGCGGCGGTGTGCATGCCGCTGTTTTTCATCACCGGATGGCTGCTGTATCTCGATCGCCGACGCAAGAAAAAGCACATCAAGGACGCGCGCAAAGGTCTCGAGCAACCGGCCGACGATGCGTCGGCGTGGCTGATCGGTTTTGCCAGTCAAAGCGGTTTTGCCGAGCAATTGGCTTGGCAAACCGCCGGGCAATTGCAGGCCGCCGGTTTGCCGGTGAAAGTGCAGCCGCTGGCCGATGTCAGCGAGCAAGATTTGCGTGAATCAAACAACGCGTTGTTCGTGGTCAGCACCTTCGGCGACGGCGAAGCACCGGACAGCGCCCGTGGTTTCGAGCGCAAAGTGCTGGGCCAGGCTGCAACGCTCGACAGTCTGAATTACTCGGTGCTCGGTCTGGGTGATCGGCAGTATCAGCACTTCTGCGGCTTCGCCAAACGCCTGCATCAGTGGCTGGGCGAACACGGCGGCAAGACGTTGTTTGCGCCGGTAGAAGTCGACAGCGGCGACCCCTATGCGCTGCGTCACTGGCAGACACAACTCGGTCTGCTCACCGGGCAGGCGCCGGTCGATACCTGGCAGGCGCCGAGCTACGACAACTGGACGCTGACACGCCGCGAACTGATGAACCCGGACAGCAGCGGTTCGCCGGTTTATCTGTTGGGCCTGAACGCACCGAACACCAGCAGTTGGCTGGCTGGTGATCTGGTCGAAGTGCTGCCGCGCAATTGCCCGTGGGTCATCGAACATTTCCTCGACGGCCTGGGTATTCGTGGCGAGACCATGGTGAAAATCAACGGCCTCGACGAGCCGCTGGAAGTTGCATTGGCTTCGCGTCAATTGCCGGAGCATCGCGCGCATCTGGTCGGTTTGCATGCGCAGTCGCTGGTCGATGCGATGGTGCCGCTGGCCATGCGTGAATACTCGATCGCCTCGATTGCCGCCGACGGTGTGCTGGAGCTGATCGTACGTCAGGAACAGCATGTCGATGGCAGCCTCGGCATCGGTTCCGGCTGGTTGACCGAGCATGCGCCGGTCGGTGGCGCCATCAGCCTGCGCGTGCGCCGCAACAGTGGTTTCCACCTGCCGAACGAGCCAGTGCCGATGATTCTTTTGGGCAACGGCACAGGTCTGGCCGGGCTGCGCAGTTTGCTCAAGGCACGGATTGCCGACGGCCAGCAGCGCCAGTGGTTGCTGTTTGGTGAGCGCAATCGTGAACACGATTTCCTCTGCCGCGCGGAGCTGGAAGAGTGGTTCATCAATGGTGATCTGCAACGGCTGGATCTGGCGTTTTCGCGCGATCAGGTCGAGAAGGTTTATGTGCAGGATCGCTTGCGTGAGTCGGCTGACGAATTGAAAAAATGGTTGGCTGACGGCGCCGTGATCTACATCTGCGGCAGCCTGCAAGGCATGGCCTCAGGCGTGGACCAGGTACTCAACGACGTTCTCGGCAGCACCGAAGTCGAACGCCTGATCGAACAGGGCCGCTACCGCCGCGACGTCTATTGAAAACACCCCTGTAGGAGCTGCCGCAGGCTGCGATCTTTTGATCTTGATCTTCACAAAGCAAAATCAAAAGATCGCAGCCTGCGGCAGCTCCTACGGTCAGATTGGCTGCAACTTCTGTTCGAAAACGGCTACGCCATTCAGATCGCGCAACACCACGCTCATCTCCCCGCTCTGCCCTTCGATATTCACCTCGCCAAAAAACTGAAACCCGGCAAACGGCGATGCGTTCTGCACCGGTGGCGCTTTCTCGAATACCACCTCAGGGCCGAAGGTTTTATCCAGCGGATTGGGCCCGAAACTGCCGGCATTCAACGGCCCCGCGACAAACTCCCAGAACGGTTCGAAATCCTGAAACGCCGCACGATCCGGGTGGTAGTGATGCGCCGCGCAGTAATGCACGTCGGTGGTGAGGAAGACGAAATTGTATACCTGCTGCGCACGCAGGTAGCCGAGCAATTCGGCGATTTCCACCTCGCGCCCCTGCGCCGGTCCCGGGTCACCGTTAGCTACCGCTTCCCAGCGCGCCACACCCGGGCTGACCTCGCCATCGGGCACACCCAAACCGATCGGCATGTCGGCGGCAATCACCTTCCACTGGGCTTTGGATTTCTTCAAGCCGCGCTTGAGCCAGTCCAGTTGCTCACGCCCAAGGAACGGTTTCGCGGCGCCAAGGTTGTCGTCATTGGCGCCGCGATAACTGCGCATGTCGAGCACGAACACATCGAGCATCGGCCCGTAACTGAGCTTGCGATAAATCCGTCCGCCACCGTCGGCGGCCTGCAGGCGCATCGGTGAATATTCTAGCCAGGCTTTTCGCGCGCGACCGACCAGGGTGTGGATATCTTTCTCCTGATAACGCTCGTCGAGCTGCTTGCCGGGCGACCAGTTGTTGACCACTTCATGGTCGTCCCACTGCCAGATCTGCGGCACTTCGGCGTTGAAGCGACGGATGTTTTCGTCCATCAGGTTGTAGCGGTAGTTGCCGCGATAATCGTCGAGGGTCTGCGCGACTTTGCTCTTGGCTTCGGTGGTCAGGTTGCGCCAGATGCGCCCGCCTTCGGTGGTGAGCTGAGCAGGCACCGGGCCATCGGCGTAGATGGTGTCGCCGCTGTGGATAAAGAAGTCCGGCAAGCGCAGACGCATGGCTTCGTAAATGCGCATGCCGCCGATGTCCGGGTTGATGCCGAAGCCCTGGCCGACGGTGTCGCCGCTCCAGACGAAACGAATATTGCGCCGCACCGTCGGTGCGCTGCGCAGGTGGCCGAGCCATGGCTCGCTGGCGGCGCCGGTACGGGCGTCCTTGAAATACACCCGATAGAAGATCGCCTGATCGGCGGGCAGCCCGCTGAGTTCAACGCGGGCGGTGAAATCTGTGCGCGCATCGGCGAGTGCTGAGATCAGTCGACGTGGATTACGAAACTGGCTGCGGGTGTCCCACTCGACCACCATGTGCGCGGGGCGATCGCTACGGCTCCAGATCATCGCGCGGTCGCCTTGCAGGTCGCCGGACTGCACGCCATCGGTCAGTTGCGGACGATCCTTGACCGAAGCAATCACCGCCGGCGCCAGGCTTGGCATCAACAGCCCGGCGCCAACCACTTGCATGACACGCCGGCGACCGGGATTGAAATCGCTCATGCTGTTCTCCCTGAAAAAAGGAAAACTTAAGCACGACATCATGAAACACACATGACACCAGACACACCGCAGAACCCATTGTAGGAGTGAGCCTGCTCGCGATATCGGTATATCTGCCAACATTCATGTCACTGACAGACCGCTATCGCGAGCAGGCTCACTCCTACAGGAGATTTGTGGTGTCGGTTAAGCCTTGGCCGGTTCCAGGGCCAACTCGACGGCTTCCGGGCGTTTGACCGTTGCGTAGACGACGGCCGTCAACAAACTCCCCGCGACAATCGCCAGCAGATACAACAACGCATGATTGATCGCATTCGGAATCGCCAACACAAACAGGCCACCGTGCGGCGCCATCAGTTTGCAGCCGAAGTACATCGACAACGCACCGGTCAGTGCGCCACCGGCAATGCTCGCCGGAATCACCCGCAACGGATCTTTCGCGGCAAACGGGATCGCGCCTTCAGAGATAAAGCACAGCCCCAGCACCAGCGCCGCTTTCCCCGCTTCGCGTTCAGTCTGGGCAAACTTGCGCCGTGCAATAAACGTGGCGATGCCCAGACCAATCGGCGGCACCATACCGGCGGCCATGGTTGCCGCCATCGGTGCATAACTCTGCGACGCCAACAACCCCACCGAGAACGCATACGCCGCTTTGTTGATCGGCCCACCGAGGTCGACGCACATCATGCCGCCAAGCACCACACCGAGCAGGATTGCGTTGGTGGTGCCCATGCTGTCGAGGAAATTGGTCAGGGCCAACAGCATCCCGGCGACCGGTTTGCCGACCACGTAGATCATCACCAGACCGGTGAACAGGCTGGCAAACAACGGGATGATCAGAATCGGTTTCAGCGCCTCAAGACTCTGCGGCAACGCAACATAGCGGCTGATAGCCTTGGCCGCATAACCGGCGATGAACCCGGCGACGATGCCGCCGATAAATCCGGCACCCAGGGTGCTCGCCAACAAGCCGCCAATCATTCCCGGCGCCAGACCCGGGCGGTCGGCAATCGAATAAGCGATGTAACCGGCCAACAGCGGCACCATCAGTTTGAACGCGGTCTCGCCGCCGATCTGCATCAGCGCCGCAGCCAGCGTGCCTTCTTCCTTGAACGCGGTGATGCCGAACACGAACGACAGCGCGATCATCAAACCGCCCGCCACCACCATCGGCAGCATGAACGACACGCCGGTCAGCAGGTGTTTGTAGACACCAGTTTTCTCTTGCTTGGCCGGTGCTTTACCGTCACCCGCAGCACTTTCCACAACGCCTTCGGCCAGCGCTTTTTTCAGCGTCGCTTCAGACTGCTTCAAGGCAATGCCAGTGCCACAACGATAGATTTTCTTGCCAGCAAAACGCTCGGTGGCAACCTCAATATCCGCCGCCAGCAACACCACGTCAGCTTCGGCAATCGCCGCTGCACTCAACGGGGTTTTCGCACCCACCGAGCCTTGGGTCTCGACTTGCAGTTCATAACCCAGACGCTTGGCGGTTTGCTGCAAGGCTTCGGCGGCCATAAAGGTGTGGGCGACACCGGTCGGGCACGCGGTGATGGCGACGAGGCGTGGCGCACGCGGCGCATCAGCGACCGGTTCAGCGGCCCCGGCAACGTAGACCTCAGCCTCTTCAGCACCACGACGCAACACTGCTTCGACATCCTGCAGCGCTTGGGCCGGGGCAATCTGGAAAACCCGCTTGCCGACAAAACGCGTCATGTCGACCGCACCGGTGGCGACCAACAAAACCCACTCGGCCGCGGCAATCGTCGCCGCCGACAACTCGCGTTCTGGGTGCGCGGCATCGACCACTTCAACGCTGGTGCTCCAGCCCTGACGCTGCGCCGCCGCATCAAGCAATCGCGCGCACAGCACACTGGTGACCATGCCGTTCGGGCAAGCCGTAACAATGGCTAACTTCATGACAAACCCTCTTATTGTTCTGTCAGGGGGCGCACGCGCACGCCCTGTTCGAGCTGCGCCAGTTGCGCGGCGTCGTTGATGCCGAAACCGATCTGGGTCACCGCCATCGCGGCAATCGCGGTGGCCGTGCGCAGGGTTTGTTCAGGCGTGTCGGCGCTGAGCAAACCGTGGAGCATGCCGGCCAGCAACGAATCACCGGCACCGACCGTGCTGGCGACGCTGACCTTCGGCGGCGTCGCGTGCAATGCCGAACCGATGCTGAACCAGTTCACGCCATCGGCACCGTGAGAGATCACCACGTGCTCGATGCCTTGCGCATGCAAACGTGCCGCTGCCTGTGCCTCGGCCGCGTGCGAAACCACGTCGCAAACGAGCGCATCGGCGAGTTCTTCAGTGTTCGGTTTGATCAGCCACGGACTGGCTTTCAAAGCTTCGCGCAACGCTTCGCCGCTGGAGTCGAGAGCGACTTTCAGGCCAAGCTGATTGAGCCGTTCGATCAACTCACGCAACCACTGCGCCGTCACGCCACGCGGCAAACTGCCGGCGACTACAACCGCGTCGTGCCCCGGTGCAATCTGCACCAGACGCTCAAGCAACGCTTGCTGTGCGGCAGCATCGACCACTGGCCCCGGGCCGTTGATGTCGGTGATGCGACCGTCCTGTTCAGCCACTTTGATGTTGCTGCGCGTCTCGCCCGGCACGCGGATAAACGCGTCGACAAAACCGCGCTTGGCGAACAGGGTTTCGAACGCTTGCAGATTGTCTTCGCCGAGAAAACCACTGACCGTCAGTTGATGACCAAGGTCGGCGAGCACCTGCGCGACGTTCACGCCTTTACCGGCGGCGTGGGTGTGCATCTCCTCGCTGCGATTGACCTGACCGGCCTCCAGCCGTGGCAGTTCGACGGTGAGGTCGAGCGCCGGGTTGAGGGTCAGGGTAAGAATCTTGGCCATTACAGGGCCTCCACTAATGCGCGTACTTCGTTGGCGCTGCCCACGGCCAGGGCGTGTTGAGCAAGGGTTTGCGCCTGAGTCAGGCTGAGTTCTCGGATGCGCGCTTTGACTTCGGCGATGCTGCGCCCGGACACGCTGAGTTCATCGACCCCGAGGCCGACCAGCACCGGCACCGCCAGCGGATCTGCCGCGAGTTCGCCGCAGACGCCGACCCATTTGCCATGGGCATGGGCGGCGCGCACGGTGATGTCGATCAGTTGCAGTACCGCCGGGTGCAGGCCATCCGCCTGCGCCGACAGGGTCGGGTGGCCGCGGTCGATGGCCAGGGTGTATTGCGTGAGGTCGTTGGTGCCGACGCTGAAGAAGTCGACTTCCTTGGCCAATACCGGCGCGAGCAACGCGGCGGACGGCACTTCGATCATGATCCCCAGTTGCAGATCGGCGACCGGGATTTCCAGGCGCAGACGTTCAGTCATGTCGCGGGCCTGGCGCCACTCTTCGACGCTGCCGACCATCGGGAACATGATCCGCAACGGACGGTTGTCGGCAGAACGCAGCAAGGCACGCAACTGCGCTTCCATGATCTGCGGACGCTGCAAGGTCAGGCGAATGCCGCGCACGCCGAGGAACGGGTTTTCTTCTTTGGCGATCGGCCAATACGGCAGCGGTTTGTCGCCGCCGACATCCAACGTACGCACCACCAATGGCCGCCCGGCGAGACCATCGAGCACACGACGGTATTCGGCTTCTTGCGTGGCTTCATCCGGTGCTTGCGGGTGGGCCATGAAAATCAGTTCGGTGCGCAGCAGACCAATGCCTTCGGCGCCCTGCTCCACCGCGCTGATCACGCCGGCACTTTCGCCGATGTTGGCGAACACTTCGACCGCGTGGCCGTCGGTGGTGTGCGCCGGTTGATGGCGTTGTTCGGCGGCAATCTTCAGGCGTTGCTCGCGGGTGTCGCGTTCTTCGGTGGCGCGTTGCAAGGTCGCCGCATCGGCATCGACGTGCAGGCGACCGCGTTGACCGTCGAGCAGCAACGGTGTGCCTGGCGCCAGCAACAACACCGCTGCGCCAGCGCCGACCAGCGCCGGAATCCCGAGGGCTCGCGCAACGATTGCACTGTGCGCTGTGGCGCCGCCGCGTGCGGTGAGAATCCCCGCGACACGCGCCGGATCCAGCCGTGCAACGTCGGACGGCCCGACTTCGTCCATCACCAGAATGTACGCTTGCTCAGGTTCGTTCGGCGTTTCAATTCCGCACAGTTGCGCCAGCACACGGCGGCCGATGTCACGCAGATCCGCCGCGCGCTCGGCGAGCAACGCGTCTTGCAGCGATTCCTGTTGTTTGGCCGCCGCTTCGATCACCGCCATCCACGCCGCTTCAGCGCTTTCGCCTTGCTTGAGGCGGGTGTCGACTTCGTCGGTGAGTTCCGGGTCGTCGAGCATCTCCTGATGGGTAATGAAGATCTCGCGGATGGCTTTGGCCTTGCTGCGTTCGATCAGGCCCTGAATGTCGCTGCGCACATCGCTGAGCGCTTGTTTGAGACGTTCGCGCTCGATGGCGGCGGACTCGCCCCGCAACGGGTAATCGATGGATTGCTGCACTTGAATGTGCGCCGGGCCGATGGCAATGCCGGGCGCGGCGGGAATGGCTTGCAACTGAGTGCCTGACGCCGGGGCAATGACTACTTCGGCGATGTCGGCAAAGACTTCTCGTTGTTCGCTAATCGCGGGCAGCGGCTCGACTTCTTCGCCGAGGCCTTCTTCGATAGCGGCGAGCAGTGCCGGCAAGGCATCGGCGGCGATGCTCGGCTCGGCGATCAGTTCCAGCACCTGACCACGACGAGCACCGAGGCTGAGCAGTTTGCTCAGGCTCTTCACCGACACGGCGCTGTCCTGACCGTCGACGATGCGCACACGAATTTCGCCATCAAAACTTTTTGCCAATTGCGCGAGGATCTTCGCCGGGCGCGCGTGCAAGCCGTGGGCGTTGGCCAGCGCAATCCGCGCGCTCGGCCAGTCGGCAGGCAACTCGCCGCCGAGCACTTCGAGAACTTTACGACTGCTGGTGGCACGGCCCAATTCATGGCCGCGACCTTCGATGAGCAACGCGCATAGACGCTCAAGCAGTGCCTGATGCGCTTCGCCGAGGCTGGCCAGACAGAACAGACCGCTGAGCGGCTGGCCGAGGTAGCGCATCGGTTTGTCCGGCGTCACGAACGCGAGGCCCGGGCGTTTCACCGTTTGTTCGCTGTGCAGCCACCACAGGCCGTCGCCCAGCGGCAACGCTTCGACTTGTTGCAGCACCGCAGAGAAACCGTTGCTCACACAATCGGCTTGGCGCAGCAGGCGTGCGCCACGCCAAACCAGTTCTTCGAAATCATCCGCCGACACGCCGAGGCCAATCATCTGCGCATCCAGCGCCAGCTCTTGCGGCGCGCCTTGCAGTAGTTTCAGCAACGCTTCCGGGGAGCTCGCACGACGCAGGGCCTGGCCCAGATCGGTCTCGCCAAGGGCACGGGTCAGCAGTTGCAGCAGGCGCAGGTGTTCGTCGGATTTGGCGGCGATACCGATCGCCAGATAAACGATCTGGCCATCGCCCCAATCCACACCTTCGGGGAACTGCATCAGGCGCACGCCAGTGGCGAACACCTGATCGCGGGTTTCCGGGGTTCCGTGAGGAATGGCAATACCTTGCCCGAGAAAGGTCGAGCCCTGGGCTTCCCGGGCCTGCAGGCCAGCGAGGTAACCGTCGGCGACCAGCCCATCGGCGACCAGATGATTGGCCAGCAATTGCAGGGCGGCGGGTTTATCCACAGCCGATTGGCCCATGGATATCTGCTCTATAGTGAGCTCGAGCATACGATCTCCTTTTTGGCATCGGATGACGCCAGGTATTGTTTTGAATGGTTGCAGCTTAGGCGCTGGATAGCTTCGCTTTTCAGCGGCTGTTTTGGCGGTTTCACGGCAGAACCGGCCAAAGGCGTCTAAAACGTAGAAAATACGCTTGCTGAAACGTTTAATCTAGATTGATCGGCACGTTACTCGATAATGTCCCATCCTTGAAGTCCAACTTGTCGGATGCGCTGCGACAATAGTCGCCTGCCCTAATCGGGTAGGATTGGCGAAAATGTTGCGGCAAGCTCGAAAAAACAAGGAAATCCCGGGTTGAAACTCAGTGATATCGCGCGGTTGGCCGGAGTGTCCGTGACCACCGCCAGCTACGTCATCAACGGCAAGGCCGAACAGCAACGCATCAGCACCGCGACCGTCGAGCGCGTGCGGGCGGTGGTCGAACTGCACGGCTTCACGCCAAACCCTCAAGCGGCCGGGCTGCGCAGTCGGCATACGCGCACGCTGGGCTTTATTCTGCCGGATCTGGAAAACCCCAGTTACGCGCGGATCGCCAAACTGCTGGAACAAGGTGCGCGTGCACGCGGCTATCAATTGCTGATCGCTAGCTCCGACGATGCCCCGGACAGCGAACGGCAATTGCTGCAACTGTTCCGTGCGCGCCGTTGCGATGCGCTGATCGTTGCCAGTTGCCTGCCCGCCGGTGACGACAGTTACCGACAATTGCAGGCCAAAGGCACGCCGATCATCGCCATCGACCGGGTCATGGAGCCGGAGCATTTCTGCTCGGTGATCAGTGACGACCGCGAGGCCAGCCGGCACCTGACCCAGAGCCTGCTCGATCCGCAACCCAAACAAATCGTACTGCTCGGCGCACGCCCGGAACTGAGCATCAGCCAGGAACGTGCCGCCGGTTTCCAACAGGCGCTGGTCGACTTCAAAGGTGAAGTGCTGGTCGAGCACGCTGAATCTTTCAGCCGTGAGTGCGGCAGGCAGTTGATGGAAGAACTCCTGCAGCGCCTGGGGCATTTGCCCGACGCATTGGTCACCACTTCCTACGTGCTGCTGCAGGGCGTTTTCGATGCGCTGCATGACTTCCCGCTGAAATCACGACCGCTGCGCCTCGGCACCTTCGGCGACACGCAGTTGCTGGACTTTCTGCCACTGCCGGTCAACGCCATGGCCCAGCAGCACCAGTTGATCGCCGACAAGGCGCTGGAACTGGCGCTGGCCGCCGTCGAGCAGTCGGAGTACAAGCCCGGCGTGCAAGCCATCGCGCGGACCTTCAAGCAGCGTATTCACCGGGACTGAACCGTGGAGCTGATCGACAGCCATACCCACCTCGACTTCCCCGACTTCGACGCCGATCGTCCGGCGCTGCTGGCCGAAAGCCGCGCCCTCGGAGTGCGGCGGATGGTGGTGTTGGGGGTTTACGAGGGCAATTGGCAACGGGTGTGGGATCTGGTGCAGAGCGATGCCGATTTGTACGCGGCATTCGGTTTGCACCCGGTGTATCTCGATCAGCATCGCCCCGAAGACTTATCGGCACTCGGCGATTGGCTGACACGCTTGCGCGGTCATCAACAGCTGTGTGCGGTGGGCGAAATCGGTCTGGATTACTTCATCGAAACGCTGGATCGCGAGCGCCAACAGTCGCTGTTCGAAGCACAGCTGCAACTGGCGGCGGACTTCGAATTGCCAGCGCTGATCCATGTGCGCCGCAGCCACGCGGCGGTGATCGCCACCCTCAAGCGCCTCAAGCTCAAACGTGCCGGAATCATCCATGCGTTTGCCGGCAGCCGCGAAGAGGCACGGGAATACATCAAACTCGGTTTCAAACTGGGTCTGGGCGGCGCGCCGACCTGGCCGCAGGCACTGCGCATGCATCGCGTGCTGGCGGAGTTGCCCCTGGAGTCTATCGTGCTGGAAACCGACTCACCGGACATGGCGCCCGCGATGTTTCCCGGTGTTCGCAATACGCCGGCGCATTTGCCGGCGATTTGTGCGGCGTTGGCCGAGTGGATGAAAATCAGCCCGGAACAACTGGCCGCCGCCAGCACCGCGAACAGCTGCGAAGTCTTCGGCTGGCAATAATCGCCCCTGTAGGAGCTGCGGCACGCTGCGATCTTTTGATCTTTAACATCAAGATCAAAAGATCGCA
>NZ_RWIM01000167.1 GCF_009764645.1 Pseudomonas sp. PB106 | reverse complement strand
GCGATGGCGGTGTGTCAGACAAAACAATGCTGACTGACCCACCGCGATCGCGAGCAGGCTCACTCCTACAGGGGGGTTGTGGTGTTTGGATTACAGGGACAAGCTTTTGAAATGCTCCTGCAAAAATTCCACACACGCGCGCAACTTCCCCGAATGCGCCAGCCGTGTCGGGTACACCGCCCAGACATTCGCGCTTTGGCTGTAATCTTCCAGCACCTGCACCAGCCGTCCTTGCTCCAGCAACGGCTTCACATCCCACAATGAGCGCAGCAACACTCCGCGCCCATCCAGCGCCCATTGCAGAACGATCTCGCCGTTGTTCGAGGACAACGGCCCGCTGACCCGCACGCTTTCCTGAGCGCCATCGCGATCCAGGTTCCAGATGCCGAAAGCGTTGTCGCGCTCCTTGATCACCAGGCAGTCGTGTTGTTGCAGTTCATCCAGAGTCAGCGGCGTACCTCGCCGTTGCAGATACCCGGGGGCGGCACACAGTACGCGGCGGTTACTGACCAAACGCCGGCCGATATGCTGACCGGGAATGTCATCGCCGACGCGGATCTCGAGATCGAAGCCTTCGTTGATGATGTCCACCACCCGGTCAAACAGGTCCAGGCGAATCTCCAGCTCGGGATAACGCTCGGCCAGCCACGACACCGCCGGCGCCACGTGATTGCGCCCGAAGCCGAAACTGCTGCAGATGTGCAAACGCCCACGCGGGCTGTCGTGGGCGTCGGAGAGTTCGTCGTGCAGTTGCTGGAAATCATCGAGAATGCGCAACGCCCAGCGCTGCACGCGTTCACCGTCCTCGGTCAGCGAGACCCGGCGACTGGTGCGGTGCAGCAGGCGAGTGCCGAGGGTGGTTTCGAGAATCTGGATGCGTTTGCTGACGTAGGCCGGGGACAGGCCCAATTCATCCGCCGCAGCAGCAAAGCCATTCTTGCGGATCACGGTGAGCAGCACACGCAGGTCTTCGGGCAGAGGCACGGTGTCTTTCTTTTGGGACATGTCAAAACGAACACTGGCGGCAGAAGCCGCCAGCATAGCATCGGGATCTGCCGTCTCAGTTCAGCGCAGAAAGGCCAGTGCTTCGGCAAGCAACAATTCGGGGACTTCTTCGGCGAGGTAATGGCCGGCGGGCAGGGCCTGACCAGTGACGTCCGTCGCCACTTGCTGCCATTCCTTGAGTGGATCGAAACAGCGCCCGACTGTGCCTTCCGCGCCCCACAACACCCGCAGCGGCAGATTCAGATGGCGGTTCGCGGTGATGTCGGCGCGGTCGTGTTCCAGATCGATGCCGGCGCTGGCGCGGTAGTCTTCGCAGATGCCGCGGGCGCTGCCCGGTTGTTGCAGGCAGCGCAGGTATTCAGAGAAGGCTGCATCGGTGAACGGCTTGAGTCCGGCACTGCGACTGCCCATCACGCTGCGCAGGTAGGACTCGGGATCCGCCTCGATCAGGGTTTCCGGCAACGGCGCCGGGCGGATCAGGAAGAACCAATGCCAGTAGGCGCGGGCGAACGCTTCGTTGGTTTGCGTGTACATCGACAGGGTCGGGGCAATGTCGAGCAACATCATGCGCTGCACGGCGGCGGGGTGATCGAGTGCAAGACGATGCGCCACCCGCGCGCCACGGTCGTGGGCGAGGATCGAGAACTGCGCGAAGCCCAGCGACTGCATCAGTTCGACGCCATCGCGGGCCATTTCGCGTTTGGAATAATTAATGTGTTGCTCATCGGCGTCCGGGCGACTGCTGTCACCGTAGCCGCGCAAATCGGCGGCGACCACCGTGAAGTGCTCGGCCAGTTGTTCGGCAATCTTGTGCCAGATCACGTGGGTTTGCGGGTGGCCATGCAGCAACAGCAGGCCCGGGCCGCTGCCGCCGAGGCGGTAGGCGATGTCGACGCCGTTGACGTGACGCTGGTCTTTGAGGAATCCGGCAAACATCAGACTGATCCTTTTTCAGGGTTCTTGTTGGATGCATCCTGAAATTGTCTGGCGTTCGGGGCAAGGCGCAAAGCGTGATGGGCAGGTTCATGAAGTGTGATTTGCCTTGTCAGTCAGGGCCTCTTCGCGGGCAAGCCCGCTCCCACAGGGTTTTGTGGTGTGACATAAATCGTAACCACACCAAGATCCCTGTGGGAGCGAGCTTGCTCGCGAAGAGGCCAGTCCAGACAGCGCAATTCTCAACCCTGCTGGAACATCTCCATCGCCCGCTGCCTGATCTGTTCTTCAGTCAGATCCTCCTTGCGCGAAGCCAGAAACCACAGATGCCCATAGGGATCCTTCAACGTCCCGCTGCGATCCCCGTAAAACTGATCCTTGACCTCGGACACGGTGGTCGCCCCGGCATCCAGCGCCCGTTGAAAAGATTTGTCGACATCGGTCACGTACAGATGCAAACCGACCGATACCGCTTGATCGGGGTTGCTCAACGGTCCTTGATCGCACGGCGAGCCGAGCATGATCGCGCTGTCGCCGATGCGTAGTTCGGCATGGCCGATACCGCCGTCGGGCATGGCCAAGCGCATGACTTCGGTCGCGCCGAAGGCTTTCTTATAGAAGTCGATGGCCTCGGCGGCTTTGTGAATGCCGAGATACGGGGTAATGCTGTGATACCCCTCGGGAATGGGTTTGACGCTCATGACGTTCTCCCTGATTTTTTGTTCTACGAGATAGGGCTTCTCCGGAAGACCGGAAGCATCACTATAGAACTGTCCACGCAGGCAGGATCTTCAGCCGACGAGCAGTCACTCGGGTCAGCGGTTAAGGGGCGCTACGCCATTACGACGATGCCTCGCACTGTAATCCGGTTAGATCGAGAGGTGGATAAGCCGCTCACCGTGCAGGTTCTCGTTCAGTCGCCGTTTGTTCACCGCCAGTTCGCCGATCTTGATCAGCCGCGTGCGGGTGACATTGCGGCTCAGTCCGAGCAGCGCAGCGGTGTGCACCTGGTTGTAATGACAGAAGCGGTAAGCGGCGCGCAGCAAGGCGTCCTCGACTTTTTCATGCAGAGCGCCGGCCTGTTGCGCGAAGAGTTTCTGGAAGGCTTTCTCCAGCAGCGCTTCCGGTGAGTCGTCAGTGCTGGCTTGATGATCGTCGGCACGCTCGATGCGCAAGTTCGATAGGCGCAGATCATCGCGCTCGATCACGCCATTGCGGCAAATCAACAGGGTGTGATGGATAACGTTTTCCAGTTCACGAATATTGCCAGGCCAGCTGTAGCCGCGCAGTTTGTGTTCGGCACCGGGGCTGATGCTGACGCGGCCATGACCCAGGCGCTGGCTGTAAACCTCAATGAAGTGCCGGGTCAGCGGCAGGATATCGCCGGGGCGATCACGCAGTGGGCTCAGTTCCAGATTGACCACATTGAGGCGGTAGTACAGATCTTCGCGGAAGTTGCCGGCATTGATCGCCTTCTCCAGTTGCACGTTGGTCGCCGCTAGCACGCGCACATCGATAGGGATGCTTTTGCGCGAACCAAGGCGCACCACTTCGCGTTCCTGCAAAACCCGCAACAGCTTCACCTGAATCGCGATCGGCAGATCGCCGATCTCATCGAGAAACAGCGTGCCGCCATCCGCTTCCTCGAACCATCCGGCCTTGGCACTCAGGGCGCCGGTGAACGCGCCTTTTTCATGACCGAATAATTCCGCCTCCACCAGCGACTCGGAGAAGGCGCCGCAGTTGACCGCGATAAACGGCCGATGCCGACGATGGCTCAGGTTGTGAATATGCCGCGCTACCAGTTCTTTGCCGGTGCCGGTTTCACCGATGATCAGCACACTGGCTTCGCTCGGCGCGACCTGCTGCAAGTGCGCGAGCAGCGCCTGGGATTTCGGGTCTTCGAACACTTGCGCGGTGGCGCGGATCGACGTCGCCAACGCGGGTGAGGGCGGCAGGGTCAGCAGTTGCATGGGCTCGTCCTTATAAGGAGGGATCTGGAACAAAACGTCGGCACCGGCAGCGTCTGATTCGGCCCCCCAATCGGCTGAATTACGGAGTTTGCAATCCGAGCAACAGTGCCAAGCACTTGAATCAATGTATAAAGGCTGATTGTTATTCCGTAAAAGAACGTTAATCGATATTTATAGATCGTTCGGAGATATAAGCATTTGCGGCCGATTTCCTGATAGCCACTATTGAGAGCGTTGATTTCTGCGCGAGCGAACGCGGGCGTAGCCTTTGTTCATCGACTACCACTGCTCGCCAGGACGCTCCCATGAATCGTTTGCTGACTGTTTCGCTGATGCTTGCTGTTTCTGTACTGGCCGGATGCGCCAGCCATGTTTCGCCGGAACTGCGCCCTTACACGGCTGAGGAGTCTCGCGAACTGGCGATGGAATCCCTGAACCGCAGTGGTTTGTCCTTCGATGAATACCACGCGAAAAAAGCCCAATTGCTCGGTCAGCCGCAGAAGACGTTCGGCTTCGACAGGCAAGGCGAAATGAGCGCCGAACGTGCCGTACAGCTGCACGGTCGCCCAAGCTGATTACAACTGTACTGCTTGAAGTTTTCCCCAACTGTCCGTGGGTTTGCCGGGCGGCGTGGGATAGGGTCAATACCTGAATGACCCTGACGGATTGCCGCACCATGACCCTCTCGCTCGATCTGCTGCTGGGCTTTGCCCTGTTTGCCCTTGTCACCTCGATTACGCCGGGGCCGAACAACACCATGTTGCTGGCATCGGGGGTGAATTTCGGCTTCAACCGCACCATTCCGCACATGCTGGGCATCACTTGCGGTTTCTCTGTACTGGTGGTGGCGGTGGGCTTCGGGCTGGGGGCGGTGTTCCAGACTTATCCGCTTCTCTATACCGTTCTGCGTTACGTTGGCGCGGCCTATCTCTTGTATCTGGCGTGGAAAATCGCTCACTCGGGGCCTGTGGGTGACAGTGTCGATGGCGAGGCCAAACCGATCAGTTACCTCGGCGCGGCGGCGTTTCAGTGGGTCAATCCCAAAGCGTGGATCATGGCCATCGGTGCCATCAGCACCTACACGCCGATGCAGGGCTATTTCACCAATGTGGTGATCATCGCTGCCGTGTTCGCCATCATCAACTTGCCGAGCGTTGGCGTCTGGGCCGCTTGCGGTACGTTGTTGCGCAATGTGTTGAAGGAGCCGCGCTGGTTGCGCGTATTCAACTGGGGCATGGCGGTGCTGCTGGTGATTTCGCTGTACCCGTTACTTCTCGAAAGCTTTAGCTGACGCATTGCTTCAACCACCGGCCTGATGCCTGTTAAGCTCGACTTCAGGAGCGTTCCTACGCACTTTTAAATGAAGTTGTTCTTCTTTAACGGCCTCCGATCAGGTATTGATGACGCTCTCGAACCGACGCGCAGCTCACAAGGCTGCGCTGTGCCGTTTGCAGACACGAGCCTCCTGATCCCGGAACACGCTCTGCGAGTCTTTTATGAACACACGTCCGCTGTATTTCGATTACGCCGCCACCACCCCGGTGGATGAGCGGGTCATCCAGGTGATGATCGAGTGTCTGGGTTTCCACGGTAATTTTGGCAATCCGGCGTCCAGCTCCCATGCCTTTGGCCAGCAGGCCCGGCACACGGTTGAGCAGGCCCGCAAACAAGTCGCTGAACTGGTGGGTGCCCAGGCCGAACAAATTGTCTGGACCTCCGGTGCCACCGAGTCCAACAACCTCGCTCTGAAGGGTGTCGCCCAGGCGCGTGGCGTCCCCGGCGGCCACATCATCACCAGTCAGATCGAACACAAAGCCATTCTTGATACCGCCCGCCAGTTGCAGGATGCCGGCATCGCCGTGACCTATCTGGTGCCGGACGCCGATGGCCTGATCACGCCGCAAGCGGTCAGTGAAGCCATGCGCGAGGACACGTTTCTGGTGTCGTTGATGCTGGTCAACAATGAGTTGGGCACGGTCAACGATATTCAGGCGATTGGCGACGTCGTGCGCAATCGCGAGGCGCTGTTTCACGTCGATGCGGCGCAGGGTGCCGGCAAAGTGGCAATTGATCTGGCGCAGTTGCCCGTCGATCTGATGTCATTCTCGGCACACAAACTCTACGGCCCCAAAGGCATCGGCGCGTTATATGTCGGCCCACGGGCACAGCAAAAGTTGCAGGCACAGATTCACGGCGGCGGTCACGAAGGTGGCTTGCGCTCCGGGACGTTGGCGACGCACCAGATTGCCGGGATGGGCGCAGCATTCGCCTTGGCTGCTGGCG
Source organism: Pseudomonas sp. PB106 (assembly GCF_009764645.1). Classification (GTDB taxonomy): domain Bacteria; phylum Pseudomonadota; class Gammaproteobacteria; order Pseudomonadales; family Pseudomonadaceae; genus Aquipseudomonas. Next base: position 5,930 of record NZ_RWIM01000167.1, on the reverse strand, counting down.
CATTTGATGAGGAAAAGGGATCGATTGTCGCGTTGCGCGAGCGTCTGCTCGAACAATTGCTGAGTCTGCCGGGTGTGCGCCTGAATGGCAGCGCCAGTCAGCGCATTCCGCACACCTTGAGCCTGACGTTCAGCGAAGGCGAATTCAACAGCGCAGCGTTAAGCCATTCGATCGCGTTTTCCGCGACCTCAGCTTGTAATTCCGCGAGTAACGCACCGTCTCACGTGCTCCTGGCCCTGGGCCACGACGCTCGTTTGGCGGGGCGAACCATTCGCCTGAGCCTCGGTCGGTTCACCACCGCCGAGGACATCGACAAGGCTTGTGATCTGATCAAAACCGCCTGCGCCAGTGCTCCGGCATTCTGGGCGACAGGGCTTTAAATGAGCCGGATCAACGGCTACGAACAATAACGAATAAGTGATTAGCAGGAGACATGATGAGTACCCAGACCTTGACCGAAGGATCGGTGCCCCGGCGCCTGGCGCACACCCGCGAACTGATGCGCCGCGAAGGCATTCACGCACTGTTGGTGCCGTCTGCCGACCCGCATTTGTCCGAGTATCTGCCGGGGTACTGGCAGGGCCGGCAGTGGTTGTCGGGGTTCCACGGTTCGGTCGGCACTTTGATTGTCACTAACGATTTCGCCGGTGTCTGGGCTGACAGTCGTTACTGGGAACAGGCGACCAAGGAACTCAACGGCAGCGGTATCGAGCTGGTCAAGTTACAACCGGGTCAACCGAACCCGTTGGACTGGCTCGCCGAGCAGACGCCAGAAGGTGGTGTGGTTGCTGTCGATGGTGCGGTGATGGCCGTGGCCTCGGCGCGTACTTTAAGCAGCAAACTTGAAGCCCGTGGCGCTCGTCTGCGTACGGATATCGATTTGTTGCAGGAAGTCTGGAGCGATCGCCCGACGCTGCCGAATGCAGCGATCTATCAACATTTGCCGCCACAGGCGACCGTCAGCCGAGGCGAGAAACTCGCCAAACTGCGCGAAACCATGCAGGAACGTGGCGCTGACTGGCACTTCATCGCCACCCTCGACGACATTGCCTGGCTGTTTAACCTGCGCGGCGGCGACGTCTCGTTCAACCCGGTGTTTGTTTCGTTTGCCTTGATCAATCAACAGCAAGCCACGCTGTTTGTGGCGCTGAGCAAGGTTGACGCGGATTTGCGTGCGGTGCTGGAAGCCGAAGGCGTTACCCTGCGCGACTACAGCGAAGTCGCTGAAGCCTTGCGTGCAGTGCCAAATGGCTCGAGTTTGCTGGTGGATCCGGCGCGGGTCACCAGTGGTTTGCTGGATAACCTCGGCAGCGGCGTGAAGCTGGTCGAAGGCCTGAATCCGACGACCTTGGCCAAGTCGCAAAAAAGTGAAGCCGACGCTCAGCACATCCGTAAAGCGATGGAGCAGGACGGCGCGGCGTTGTGCGAGTTTTTCGCCTGGCTGGAATCGGCCTGGGGTCGTGAGCGCATTACCGAACTGACCATTGACGAGAAACTCACCGCTGCCCGTGAACGTCGTCCGGATTATGTCTCGCTCAGTTTCAACACGATTGCCGCGTTCAACGCCAATGGCGCGATGCCGCACTATCACGCCACCGAAGAAGAGCACGCGGTGATCGAGGGCGATGGTTTGTTGCTGATCGACTCGGGTGGTCAATATCTGGGCGGCACGACTGACATCACGCGAATGGTGCCGGTCGGCACGCCGACTGAAGAGCAGAAACGCGATTGCACGCGTGTGCTCAAAGGCGTGATCGCGCTGTCGCGAGCGCAATTCCCGAAAGGCATTCTTTCGCCGCTGCTCGACGCCATTGCCCGCGCACCGATCTGGGCGGAAAGCGTGGATTACGGTCACGGCACCGGTCATGGCGTCGGCTATTTCCTCAACGTTCACGAGGGGCCGCAGGTGATCGCCTATCAGGCAGCCGCGGCGCCGCAGACCGCCATGTTGCCGGGGATGATCACGTCGATTGAACCGGGTACTTATCGTCCGGGCCGCTGGGGCGTGCGCATCGAGAACCTTGCGATGAACCGCGAGGCTGGCAGCAGCGAGTTTGGCGAGTTTCTCAAGTTTGAAACCTTGACCCTGTGCCCGATCGACACCCGTTGCCTGGTGCCTTCGTTGCTGACTGAGGAAGAGAAACAGTGGTTCAACGCTTATCACGCCGAAGTGCGCGAGCGTTTAAGTCCACTGCTTGAGGGCGCTGCGCTGGAGTGGTTGAACGCGCGCACAGCCGCTATTTAATTGATTGCGCTCGGGCGCTGTTGCCAGCGCCCGAGTTGCGGCTTCGAACTAGATCTGGCGCAACGCCTCTTCGACGAAGTCCAGTCGATCCTGACCGAAGAACAATTGGCTGCCGACGAACATACTCGGGGCACCAAACACGCCGCGTTTAACCGCCGTCTCGGTATTGTCCTTGAGCGCAGCCTTGACTGACTCATCGTGAGTCAGCGCTAGAACTTCGTGTGGATCGAATCCATGCTCACTCAACACCAACGCGACGGTCTCTGGCTCGTCCAGCGCCCTGCCTTCAACCCAAAGTGCGGTGAACAGACAATCGATAAACGCCTGAAAACGTTCCGGTTGCTGAAGTTGGATGCCGGTGACGGCCCGCATCAACATCAGTGTATTGATCGGAAAGTGCGGATTGAATGTGAGTGGCACGCCATAGCGTTTGGCATAGCGATCCAGATCCTGAAACATGTAGCGACCTTTAGCCGGAATCATCGCCGGGGATGCGTTGCCGGTGGCCTTGAACACGCCGCCGAGTAGCATCGGGATGTAGATCAGATCACTGCCGGTTTCGGCGCAGATCTTTGCCAGTTGGGTGTAGGCCAGGTAAGTGGCAGGGCTCCCCAGATCGAAATAGAACTCCACGCTTTTTTTCATCATGCCGTACTCTCGTTATTGTTTTTCTCGGGGGGAAAGGTTTACCAGCGTTCGTTCCATGGGCGCAGATCCAGCTCGAACGTCCAGGCATCTCGTGGCTGGCTGTGCAGATACCAGTAGTTTTCGGCGATGTGCTCGGGGTTGAGAATACCGTCCTGATCTTTGGTGGCGTATTTCTCGGGGAAGCTGTTGCGGATGAAGTCGGTATCGATAGCGCCGTCGACGACCACATGGGCGACGTGGATATTCAACGGCCCGAGCTCACGCGCCATGCTTTGCGCCAGTGCACGGATGCCGTGCTTGGCGCCGGCGAATGCAGCAAAACCTGAGGCCCCGCGTAGCCCGGCGGTAGCGCCGGTGAACAGAATGGTCCCGCGTTGGCGCGTGACCATGCGTTTGGCCACTTCACGGGCATTGAGGAAACCCGAGAAACAGGCCATTTCCCAGATCTTGAAATACTTGCGAGCGGTTTCTTCGAGAATGCTGCAAGGCACGTTGGCGCCGATGTTGAAAACAAATGCTTCGATCGGACCGAGACGAGTTTCGATGTCTTCGATCAGTGCAATGACGTCTTCTTCTTTACGCGCATCGCAGGCGAATCCATGGGCTTCGCCACCTTCGGCTTGAATCGACTCGACTAACGGTTGCAGTTTCTCGGCAGTGCGCCGGGTGACGCAGGCGACAAATCCTTCCTTGGCAAAGCGTTTGGCAATCGCTCCGCCTGTGGCATCTCCCGCGCCGACAACCAATACGACCTTCTTGTTATTCATGGTAGATCCCTTTGGTAAACGATCGTTAAGTGAACGAACGTTATGCTAGGATCAGAACAACGTCAAGGCGCTCAGATCAAGGTCAATTCCATGCGTTACTCCGCCAGTCACAAGCTTGAAACACGCGAAAAATTGTTGCAGAGCAGCGCTTTGTCCGCCAAGAAAGCCGGGTTTTCGACGGTGGGTGTGGACGGTTTGATGAAGGCCATCGGCCTAAGCGGTGCGGCGTTCTACAGCCATTTTTCGTCGAAGGATGAATTGTTCACGGCCATCGTCGAGCGCGAGTTGTGCCAAAGCCTTGAGCGATTGGGCGGGGAGGGCACACAAGACCGTGAGCGGCTGGAGCGCTGTCTCAAACACTATTTGAGCATGGCCCACGTCGAGCAACCGGAGGCCGGCTGTGCGTTGCCTGCCTTGGGCGCAGAAATCGCTCGATCTGGCGATGAAGTGCGTGAGCAGGCACAGCTATGGATTTGTCGGCTTCAGGAGAGTTGGGCGCGGATATTGGGGAGCGACAGCCTGGCGTGGTCAATTCTTTCGCAGTGCGTCGGCGCATTGGTGGTAGCGCGCATGCTGTCCACGCCGGACATTCAGCGCACCGTGCTGAAGTCCAGTCATGAAGAGATCGGTCGCCAGATGGCCGAGCCGCGCTGACTTATTTACAGATGACGATCATGCTGCGGCTCGTGTAGCCGGCCGGGTTGAGGCCGAACGGATAATCACCGGGCTCTTCCACGGCGTCACCGGACTTGGCGATAACCTTGTAGCCCTTCGGAGCGCAAGAGTTGGCTGCGCTGGCGTAACACTTGTCCCAAGAGGACGAAAGCCCCGAGCAGTTGATGTGCAACCCTTTCTTCCCGCGTTTTACCTGAGTTTCCGAGGTCGCCGCACAACCCGCAATTGCCAATATGGCGATCAGTATCAAAAATCGTTTCATTACCGTCCTTATAGCAGCGCGAGTCTGTCGCTCGGGTCTGCAAGTGTTCGATCGCGCGTGAAGCGTTCTGATATCCGTATGCGAAAAAATCCATGTCTGGCACTGAGTTAGACGACTAAACATGGCCTAAATAAGCGCCAATTGCCAGACCTTCGTCAAATCCTGTTTCAATCTGCCGCAATGGCAGGCTTGGCGGCACTGCCCATGGTCAGGGTTGCGCCAACAGAGGCCAGAATAATGCACATGATCGCCATCCATTGTGACAACGTGAGGTATTCCTGCAGGAAAAGCAGTCCCGATAGCGCACCGAATGCGGGTTCGATGCTCATCAAGGTTCCGAAGGTTCTTGCAGGCAGGCGCGTGAGGGCGACCATTTCCAGGGTATAGGGCAGGGCGGTGGACAGGATGGCGACGCCAATGGCAACCGGGATCAGTGAAGGTGTCAAGAGAGCAGCGCCGGCATGCACGATGCCGATCGGGGCAACAAACAGTGCTGCGATCATCACGCCCAAGGCTGCAGTGGTCACTCCATTGTCTGCGCCGGCTTTCTGGCCGAACAGAATATACAGCGCCCAGCAGACACCAGCGCCCAAAGCATATCCGGCGCCCAGCAGATCGATCCCCGCAGTGGTTGCTCCGGTCGGAATCAATAGCCACAAACCTGCGGCGGCCAGAGCGATCCAGAGAAAATCGATGGCGCGACGGGACGAGTAAATAGCCACGGCGAGTGGCCCGGTAAACTCCAGGGCGACGGCGATTCCCAAGGGAACTGTGCGTAATGACATATAGAAGAGGAAATTCATCCCTCCCAGCGCCATCCCGTAAATGATCACCGTACGCAGCGATTTGGCGGTCAGCTTGGCTCGCCAAGGGCGCAACAGTAACAACATGATCACGCTGGCGAAGATCAGACGCAGGGTGGTTGTCCCTTGAGCGCCCACTATTGGAAACATGCTTTTGGCCAGAGAGGCGCCGGACTGGATTGATGCCATGGCTATTAATAGCAGGCCAACCGGAAACAGCATTGAGGCAAGAGAGCGGGGTTGGGCAGTCATTACGTGGCGTCGTCCAAGGTAGGAACATGATCATTGTTTTAGGTGTTGGGCAATATACTGCGCATTCGCTCATCACGCGTCTATATATAGGCACGGTTTTTACGGAATCGATAGAAAAGCGAAATTAAAGGTTGACGGCAGATTTGAGATCTCTATAATTCGCCCCACTTCCGGCGCAGTCGAAACGGAAAACTCCTTGAGATTCAATGAGTTATGCAGGTTTCGGCAGTAGGTTGCTTCAGTTCATCGAGGCCAGAAGGGAGTTGAAAAAGAGGTGT
>NZ_RWIM01000166.1 GCF_009764645.1 Pseudomonas sp. PB106 | reverse complement strand
AATCGCCTTGCTCGATGCGATAGACCAGGCCGTGGATCGTGCCTTCGCCGGTGGCGCCGAAGGTCAGCACGCCGGGTTTGTGCAGGAGTTCTTCGAGTTTCAGGTCGGGGCGGGCGCTGACCAGTTCGAGGTCGAAACGGAACGGTTCGTTGAGGGCTTCGCGACCGGTGAAGCTGAGGACTTGCAGGTCGGCGTTGGCGCCTTCGAGCGTGAGGGTAATGTGGGTTGCGTTGGCGTCCAGCATGCCTTGAATTCCGTCCGTTGAATAAGCAGGGGGCGGATGTTGCAGGATTAAGCCGCCTCGTTCAAGGCGCAAAAACCGTATGCATAGGCAACAGGTGGTATAGGGAAAACCCCTAGATGGCGCGTTTCACCCAATAAAATCGGGCATTTGATAAGGTCTGAACACAGCCTGTGACGATCATTCCTACAAGCGTAGATTGAGGAATCGCCAGTCAGTTTCAGACTAAAGTCGCCTGTAGCACGTCAAAGCCATCTGCCATCATTGTCACTCACCCCCGCGTGGTTCTCTTCCTCCCGGCTTATCAATGAGCTGGGACGGGAGCTATTTTTCGTTTGTTGCGCGCTTGCGCAAACGCTGCAGTGTTGGAGTTTTTCATGCGTCCCCCATTTCCCCTCATCACCCCGCGCCAGTCGTTTGGCTTCGGAGCCTTTGTGCTGTGCGCAGGTTTTACCGCGCAGGTTCAGGCCAGCGGATTTCTTGAAGACACCACGGCGAAAATCGAATCGCGCACGGTGTATTTCAACCGCGATTTCCGTGATGGACACACCTCAAGCGATCAGGGCGCTTCCAAGCGTGAAGAGTCCGCGCAGGGCTTTATTCTCAACCTGCAATCGGGCTACACCGAAGGCACGGTCGGCTTTGGCATTGATGCACTGGGCATGCTGGGTTTTCAGCTCGATTCAAGCCCGGATCGCAGCAACAGCGGCTTGCTGCCATCGAGCGGCGAGAACCCGCGCGGCTCGAAAGGCCAGTACGCGAAAATGGGCGTCACGGCGAAAGTGAAAGTCTCGAACACGGTGCTGAGGTACGGCGCGCTGTTGCCTGATCTGCCGCTGTTGAAATACAACGACGGCCGTCTGCTGCCGACCATGTTCAACGGTGCCATGTTGACCTCTAAAGAGGTAAAAGACCTGACCTTCATGGCCGCGCGCCTGGACAAGTACACCGCACGCGACTCTACCGATTCGCAAGACATCCGCGTGCACTGCAAGAACAAGCGCTACGCCTGCAACACCACCGCCGATCATTTCGACATGTACGGCTTCGACTACAAGATCAACGACCGCCTGACCGGCCAATATCACTACGCCGAGCTGGAAGACATTTATCGCCAGCATTTCGTCGGTCTGTTGGCCAATCAACCGCTGGGCGGCGGCGTATTGAAAGCCGATCTGCGCGTGCTGAAAAGCGCCGACAGTGGCGACGCGAAAGCCGGCTCCATCGATAACCGTGCCTTGAGCGGCATGCTGTCCTATGCGCACAGCGGTCATACCTTCAGCGCCGGCTGGCAGCGCATGAACGGCGACAACTCGATGCCGTACCTCGATGGCAGCAACCCGTATCTGGTCAACTATGTGCAGGTCAACGACTTTGCCGCCGCGCAGGAACGTTCGTGGCAATTGCGTTATGACTATGACTTCAAGGCTATTGGCATTAATGGTTTGAGCTTCCTGACCCGTTATGTGAACGGCGATCACATCAAGGTGATGGGCAGTGATCAGGAAGGGAAAGAGTGGGAGCGCGATAGCGAGTTGAAGTATGTGATTCAGACGGGCACGTTCAAGGATGTGAGTCTGCGTTTGCGCAATGCGACGTATCGCACCAATTACGAGAACTTTGCGCGGGATGTGGATGAGACCCGGTTGATTGTGAGTTATAGCTTTTCGGTGTTGTAGGTCTGCATGTGCAGTGCTTGATCGGGCGCTATCGCGAGCAGGCTCACTCCTACAATGGATCAATGTTGAACGCGATATCCGCGTCCGCTGAAGATCCCCTCTAGGAGTGAGCCTGCTCGCGATGGGGCCCTTGAATTGCTGTTACAACCAATGCCAGAACCGGCTCCAGAACCCGCGATTCAAATCCTCTTTGCACCCGGCATACTGCTGCGCATACACATCCGAGCGATTCTGCACCTTGCGTGCTGTCGGCATCAGCCACGCCTTGCTCGCGTAGGTCTTGTTGCGAAACCCGCCCCAGCCTTCGTGGTAGTTGAGGTACTGGTTATAGGCGTCGTACTTGTAGACGCCGTTAATCGAATAGGTCTTGTCCATGTACCAGCCGACAAAGTCGATCGCGTCGTCGAAGTCTTCGCGATCGGCTCCGCTGCGGCCGGTGCTTTTCTGGTAATCGGCCCAGACTTCGTCCTTGGCTTGCGCGTAACCCGAGGCGGTGGATACACGGCCCCACGGGATCACCCACAGCAGATATTTGCGCGGGGTCTTGGCGTCGTAGCGATAGCCGGATTCCTGATACATGATCGCGAACGGCACCTGGATCGGCACGCCCCAGCGTTTTTGCGTGACCTGTGCGGCGTCGTACCAGTCGCTCTTTTCGCGAAAAATCTCGCAGATGTCTTCCGGCGAACGGGGCGGCGAGGTGCCGCACCCGGTCAGTAGCGTTGCCAGTGTCAGTAGTCCCAGCGTTTGCCCGTATTTCAAAAGCCGTTATCCCGTCGTGCGCAAAAAGGCCGACAGTCTACGGCTTAGCTCAATTGGTGACGATAGGGTAGATCCGGACCGGTTTTGCTGCAGGTCAGCGCAGCGGCTTGTACGGCGAACTTGAGCATGCTGTCGATCTGTTCGCGCGCGAGTTGCTGCACGTCTTCAACCGAATCCAGAGCTTGCTCGGTCAACCAGGTAATCAGCGCCGCCTGGAAGGTATCGCCGGCGCCGACGGTGTCAGCGATCTTGACCGCTGCGGCCGGCACAGACCATGCGCCATGCTTGCGGCTGAACACCGTCGCGCCGTCGCCACCACGGGTGAGGAAGACTAGTTGGCAGCGATGTTCGAGCCAGCCTTCGATCACGTTTTGTGGGTCCTGCTCGGGGTAGAGCAGGCTCAAGTCTTCGTCGCTGACCTTGATCAGATCCGCCAGTTGCACCAGCGTGGCAATACGCTCGCGCCACAGGTCGATGTTCGGTTCGGGATTGAGGCGTACGTTTGGATCGAGCGTGATGAGACGTTTGCCGCTTTCGCGCTGAACCAGTGCCAGCAAGGTGTCGCCAATCGGCTGCACCACCAGCGAGAACGAGCCAATGTGCAAGCCACGGACCTCAGGGCCAAGCTGCGGGAGATGGGCAAGGCTCAGTTGTCGATCCGCGCAGCCTTCACCGCGAAAGCTGTAGTGCGGCGAACCATTGGCGCCGACTGCAACCATCGCCAGCGTGGTCGGTGCGGCGAAGTCCACCAAATAGTCCGGGCGCACACCTTCAGTCTGTAGCACTTGCTGCAAGCGGCGGCCGAGGTAGTCGGTGGACAGGCCGCCGAACAGCGCCGAATCCACGCCTAACCGCCGCAAACCCACGGCGACGTTGAACGGCGAACCGCCGGCAATCGCCTTGAAATTCACATTCGAGGCCAGACCGCTGGCATCGTCTTCGCTGAAGAAATCAAACAGGGCTTCGCCACACACCAGGTACATAGTTGTTTGCTCTTTATAAGGTTGCGACATGCTGTTGATAGCGTTCATAAGCCTGCTGAAACGCCGCGACATTGGCGGCAATCGGCAGGGTTTCACTGCTCAAATCGAGCTTGACGCAGCGCTGGCACAGATCGGCAAGCGTGTCTTCGTGGCCGTTCGACCAGGATTTGCACCACGCCGCCTGAATCGCTGCGCCGAGGGCTGCGGCTTCGCTTTGCTCGGTGCAGATGACCGGGGTGTTCATGATGTCGGCGACGATCTGCCGCCACACCGCGCTTTTCGAACCGCCACCGATCAGGCAAATGCTGCGGCTTTGTAAACCATTCTGCCGGAGTAAATCCAGCCCAAAGCGCAAACCGAACGTTGTGCCTTCGACGGCGGCGCGGCACAGATTGGCCTGGGTCAGATTGTCCAGCGTCAAACCGTGCAGACTGCCGGTGGCATGGGGCAGGGCAGGCACCCGTTCGCCGTTGAAGAACGGCAGCAGGCTCACGCCTTCGGCGCCGATGGGGGATTGCTCGACGAGGCGGTTGAACTGATCCAGATCGAGGTTGAACAGTTCGCGAATCGCGCCGGTGGCGTTGGTCAGGTTCATCGTGCAGATCAGCGGCAACCAGCCGCCGCTGGACGAACAGAACGTCGCCACCGAGGCATCCAAACTGACTTTCGGCACCTCGCTGTACGCGTACACCGTGCCGGAGGAGCCGAGGCTCATGGTGATCGCGCCGGGTTGAATATTGCCGGTGCCGATCGCGCCCATCATGTTGTCACCGCCACCGCTCGACACCCGCGCGTTGGGGTTGATGCCGAGGTGTTCGGCAATTGCCGGCAGAATCGTGCCCACACTTTCGTGAGCATCAATCAGCTCCGGCAGCGCCGCTTGCAGGCGTCCGCTGGCGTCGATGTCGCGCAACAGTTGCAAATCCCATTGACGGGTGCGCACGTTGAAATAGCCGGTGCCGGAAGCGTCGCCGTATTCGCTGCAGGCGCGACCCGTCAGCCAGAAGTTGAGGTAGTCGTGGGGCAGCAGGATCCGGGCGATGCGCGAGAACACGACCGGGTGTTGTTCTTTGGTCCATAGCAGTTTGGACACGGTGTAGCCGGGTGCGATGACCACGCCCAAGCGCTCAAGCGAACCTTTTTCACCGCCGAGATGGCTAAGCAGACGGTCGTTTTCCGCTGACGTCTCGGTGTCGCACCAGAGTTTGGCCGGGCGCAGGACTTCACCTTGATCATCCACCAGAACCAGACCGTGTTGCTGCCCGGACACGCCGATACCGAGGATGGATTGGCCATCGACATTCGCCGCGATTAACGCGTCGCGGGTGGCGAGAGTGAAGGCCTCCAGCCATTGCTGCGTGTCTTGCTCGCGACGGCCATTGGCGCCGCTGATCATCGTGTGCGCGGCGGCGCCCTGGCCGAGGACTTTGCCGTTGGCGGCGTCGAGGATGATCGCTTTGGTGCCTTGGGTGCCGCAGTCGATGCCGAGGAAGAGTTGTCGGGTTGTCATGAGGTCTCCACGAGCTGATCGTTCCCACGCTCAGCGTGGGAATACCTCAATGGACGCTCTGCGTCCGCTGTTGAATGGGACGCGGAGCGTCCCGGGCTGCATTCCCAGGCAGAGCGTGGGAACGATCAGGCTGCCGATATTTTTTCCAAAGTGCGCGTCACACCCTCTTCGCGCAAGCTGTTGCAGCACCATTCAAACGCCGCGACAAACTCCGCCGAACGCGGGATCGCCGTGCCGAAAATCTCCTCAACCGCCAATAACCGCTCAGTGATCAACCCATCATCCGCGACCAAGGCCTGGCAGAACGTCGCCCGAGGATCCGGGATCGAATAGGTATCACCGTTCTCGTCAACGCCCTTCAAATACAAAGCCCAAGCGGCCACCACCAGCGCTGCACGCTTGGTCTCGCGGCCATCGGCAATCAACCGGTTGATCGTCGGAATGGTGAACTTGGGAAACTTCGACGAACCGTCCGAACATACCCGTTCAAGCTGATCGGCAATCGCCTGATTGGAGAACCGTGCGACCAGCGTGTCTTTGTACTCGGTCAGATCGATGCCCGGAACCGGTGCCAGTTGCGGCGTGACGTCCAGGTCCATATAAGCGCGCATGTAACGCACGAACAGCGGGTCGTTCATGGTCTCGTGCACGAAGCGATAGCCCTTCAAAAAGCCCAGGTACGTCAGCGCCAGATGGCTGCCGTTGAGCAGTTTGATCTTCATCTCTTCATAGGGTGAAACGTCATCGGTGAACTGCACGCCGACCTTTTCCCAGGCCGGGCGGCCGTTGACGAATTTGTCTTCCAGCACCCATTGCACAAACGGTTCGCACACCACCGGCCACGCATCGTCGATGCCGTGTTTGTCGGCCAGTTGCAGGCGATGGGCGGTGCTGGTCATCGGTGTAATGCGGTCGACCATGGCGTTGGGGAAACTAACGTTGGCGTCGATCCAGCTGCACAGATTGCTATTGCGCAGCGTGGCAAACGCCAGCAGCGCCTTGCGCGTCACGGCGCCGTTGTGCGGCAGGTTATCGCAGGACATCACGGTAAACGCCGGGATGCCCGCCGCCCGGCGTTTTTCCAGGGCTGCACACAGGAAGCCGAACACGGTTTTCGGCGCATCGGGGTTCGCCAGATCGTGTTGAATTTGCGGCAGGTGCGCCATGAATTCGCCGTTGCTGTCATCGATGCAGTAACCGCCCTCGGTGATGGTCAGCGAGACGATGCGGATCTGTGGGTCGGCGAGTTTGTCGATCAATGCCTGGGCGTTGTCTTCAGCGAGCAACATGTCACGAATCGCGCCGATCACGCGCACTTCCGTGTCATCACTGTCACCGAGTTCGAACAGGGTGAACAGGTAATCCTGCTCCTTGAGATCGTCGCGGGCGCGGCGGTCTTCGGCACGCAGACCGACCCCGCAGATCGCCCAGTCCAGCGCTTCGCCGGTGTTCATCAGCGCATCGGTGTAATACGCCTGATGCGCGCGGTGGAAGCCGCCGACACCAATGTGCGCAATGCCTTGGCGGGTATCGCTGAGGCTGTAGGCCGGCAGTTTCACTTCCGCCGCCAGGCCATGGAGATTCTGTTGGTTGAGTTTCATTGGGCAAGTCTCTTCAAATCAGGCCGCAGCACGCAGCGGACGGGTCAACGCCACACCTTCGGCATCGAATAAATGGCAGTGAGCCGCATCCAGATGCAGGCTCAGTTGTTCGCCGTAACGGCTGGCCAGATCACCGCGTGCACGCATGGTCAGGGCTTCGCCGGCACTGGTCTTGACGTGGCAGAACGTGTCGCTGCCGAGGCGCTCGCTGACGTCAGCGGTGACTTGCAGCGAGCAGTCACCCGGTTGCGCCAGTTCCAGATGTTCCGGGCGAATGCCCAGGGTCACGGCGCTGCCGACGCTCAGGTTGGTGATATTGAAGGGCAGGGTGATGCGCGTGCCGGCGTCCAGCGAGACTTCGCAGCTCTGGCCATCGACGCGGGCGATCTTGCCCTTGAGGAAGCCCATTTTCGGTGTGCCGAGAAAACCGGCGACGAACAGATTCGCGGGGTTGTGATACAGGTCCAGTGGCGAGCCGACTTGCTCGATTTTGCCGCCATTGAGCACCACGACTTTGTCGGCCATGGTCATCGCTTCGACCTGATCGTGGGTCACGTAGATCATCGTCGCTTGCAGGTCTTTGTGCAGGCGCAGCAGTTCAAGACGCATCTGCACGCGCAGCGCGGCGTCGAGGTTGGACAGCGGTTCGTCGAACAGGAAGATTTTCGGATTGCGCACAATGGCGCGGCCAATCGCCACGCGCTGACGCTGGCCGCCGGAAAGCTGTTTTGGTTTGCGCTCAAGCATCGGCCCGAGTTCGAGGATGCGCGCGGCCTCGCCGACTTTCTTCTCGACTTCAGCTTTCGGCACACCGGCGAGATCGAGTGCGAACGACATGTTCTTCTTCACCGTCATGTGCGGATATAGCGCGTAGGTCTGGAACACCATCGCCAGATCGCGCTTGGCCGGGCTGACTTCGGTGATGTCGCGGCCATCGAGTTCGATGGTGCCGCCGCTGACTTCTTCAAGGCCGGCAATCAAGCGCAGCAGGGTGGATTTGCCGCAACCGGACGGGCCGACGAAAACCACGAATTCCTTGTCGTTCACCTCAAGGTCGATGCCTTTGATGATGGAAAAACCTTCGAAGCCTTTTTGCAGATTCTTGATTTTCAGGTTGGCCATGATGATGGGCCTCCGCATTGTTGTTTTTTTTAAGATCAAAAGATCGCAGCCTGCGGCAGCTCCTAGAGGGGGACGGTGTGCTCTGTGTAGGAGCTGCCAAAGGTTGCGATCTTTTGCTTTTCAATCTTCATTTCACGGCGCCGAATGAGAGGCCGCGCACCAGTTGTTTCTGGCTGATCCAGCCGAAAATCAGAATCGGCGCACACGCAAGCGTCGAGACCGCCGACAACTTGGCCCAGAACAAACCTTCGGGACTTGAGTAGGAGGCGATCAACGCGGTCAGTGGCGCGGCTTTCGACGAGGTGAGGTTCAGCGACCAGAACGCCTCGTTCCAGCACAGGATCAGCGACAGCAGCACGGTCGAGGCGAGGCCGCCCTTGGCGATCGGCAGCAGCACGCGGACCATTTCCTGCCACAACGTCGCGCCGTCGAGGCGGGCGGCTTCGAGGATGTCTTTGGGGATGTCTTTGAAGTAGGTGTAAATCATCCAGACCACGATCGGCAGGTTGATCAGCGTGTAGATCACGATCAGCGCAATGCGCGTGTCGAGCAGGCCGAAGCTCTTTGCCAGCAGGTAGATCGGCATCAGCACGCCCACCGGTGGCAGCATCTTGGTAGACAGCATCCACAGCAGCGTGCCTTTGGTGCGCTGGGTTTCGTAAAACGCCATCGAGTACGCGGCAGGCACCGCGATCAACAGGCACAACGCCGTGGCGCTGAAGGAAATCACCACCGAGTTCCAGGCGAAACTGAAGTAGTCGCTGCGCTCGTTGATGTGCAGGTAGTTCTCCAGCGTCGGCGTGAAGATGAACTGCGGCGGCGTGGCGAACGCGTCGATCTCGGTCTTGAAACTGGTCATCACCATCCAGAAGATCGGGAAGAAAATCACGATCGCGATGGCCCAGGCCAGGGTGCCGAGCAGTAGGCTTTGCAGCCGGCGGGATTGTTGGAGAGTCATGGCAGGCCTCAGGCTTTGTCAGTCAGGTTTTTGCCGATCATCCGCACCAGAATGATCGCCGCAATGTTGGCGATGACCACGGCAATCAAGCCGCCCGCCGAGGCCATGCCGACGTCGAACTGCACCAGCGCCTGGTTGTAGATCAGGTAGGCGAGGTTGGTCGAGGCGTAGCCGGGACCACCGTTGGTGGTGGTGAAAATCTCGGCGAACACCGACAGCAGGAAGATCGTTTCGATCATCACCACCACGGCAATCGGCCGCGCCAGGTGCGGCAAGGTCAGGTGCCAGAAAATCGCGATCGGGCCTGCGCCGTCGAGGCGCGCGGCTTCTTTCTGTTCCTGATCGAGGGATTGCATGGCGGTCATCAGGATCAGGATCGCGAAGGGCAGCCATTGCCACGAAACAATGATGATGATCGACAGCAGCGGGTAGTGCGCCAGCCAGTCCACCGGTTGCGCGCCGAACAGCTTCCAGATGTAGGCGAGGATCCCGGAGACCGGATGGAAAATCAGGTTCTTCCAGATCAGCGCACCGACGGTGGGCATGATGAAGAACGGCGAGATCAGCATGACCCGCACGATGCCACGCCCGAGGAATTCGCTGGCTTCGAGCAAGGCACTGATGAGCACGCCGCACACCACGCTGATCAGCAACACGCTGCCGACCAGTAACAAGGTGTTGGTGGCGCCGGGCAGAAAGCCGGAATCGGTCAGAAAGTAGCTGAAGTTTTCCAGCCCGACGAACTGGTTTTCCCCGGGATACAGCAGGTTGTAGCGGATCAGCGAAAAGTAGATGGTCATGCCCAGCGGCACGATCATCCACAGCAGCAACAAGGCCACCGAAGGACTGACCAGAAACCAGCCGGGGTTGCGTACGCGAACCTTGCGCTGGGGTTGCGAAAGGTCGAGGTGGGCTTTGGCAGTTGAAGTATTCATGGTGATCACAACCAATTGGGTGCAGAAACATGTTCAGGAGATACAACATTCCTGACATCGGCGCGGACCCTGTGGGAGCGGGCTTGCCCGCGATGGCGATGGTGCAGCCGACATTCATGTCGAATGTGTCGGCCTCATCGCTGGCAAGCCAGCTCCCACAGTTTTAGAGGCGGTTACTTGGGATAACCGGCGCGCTTCATCTCGCGTTCAGTGGATTGCTGAGCGGCGGCGAGAGCTTGATCCACCGTGGTCTGGCCGATCAGTGCGGCCGAGAACAGCTTGCCGACCTGGGTACCCACGGCCTGGAATTCAGGGATGGTTACCAGTTGAATGCCAATGTACGGCACGGGTTTCAGCGTCGGTTTGCTCGGGTCAGCAGCCTTCAACGATTCCAGCGTGACCTTGGCGAACGGCGCCGCCTTCATGTACGCATCGCTGTAGGTCGAGGCACGAGTGCCGGGCGGCACGTTGGCGATGCCGTCGGTCTTGGCTACCAACTCGCCGTATTCCTTGGACGTTGCCCACGCGCTGAATTCTTTCGCGGCATCTTTGGCTTTGGAACTGGTTGGAATTGCCAGCGCCCACGAATACAGCCATGCCGAGCCTTTGTCGGTGACTTGATGCGGCGCGAAAGTGAAGCCGACATGATCGGCGACTTTGCTTTGGGTTTTATCGGTGACGAACGAGCCGGCCACGCTGGCGTCGACCCAAATCGCGCACTTGCCGCTGTTGAACAGGGCGAGGTTTTCGTTGAAGCCGTTGCTCGAAGCACCCGGCGGGCCGGATTTCTTCATGGTGTCGACGTAGAAGTTCAGCGCGTTTTTCCACTCGGGGCCGTTGAATTCCGGCTGCCACTTCTCATCGAACCAGCGCGCGCCATAGGCGTTGGCGACGGTGCTGATCAGGGCCATGTTCTCGCCCCAACCGGCCTTGCCACGCAGGCAGATGCCGTACTGTTCTTTGTCCTTGTTGGTGAGTTTTTCAGCGAACCCGGCGATTTCTTCCCAGGTCGGACGCTCCAGCATGGTCAGGCCGGCATCCTTGAACAGGTCGGTGCGGTAATAAGTGATTGAGCTTTCCGCGTAAAACGGCAGGGCGTACAGCGAGCCCTTCACTGACAGGCCTTCACGCACCGACGGGAATACATCGTCGAGGGCGTAACTGGCCGGCAGATCCTTCATCGGTTCCAGCCAACCCTTCGCGCCCCACAGTGCGGCTTCGTACATGCCGATGGTCAGCACGTCGAACTGCCCGCCCTGGGTGGCGATGTCAGTGGTCAGGCGTTGGCGCAGCACGTTTTCTTCCAGCACGACCCAATTGAGCTTGATGTCCGGATGCTCGGTCTCGAAGGTTTTCGAGAGTTTTTGCATGCGGATCATGTCGCTGTTGTTGACGGTGGCGATGGTCAGGGTCTGGGCGCCAAGGCTGACGCTGCTGAGGGTCATGCAGGTGAGGGCAAGCAGAGCTTTTGCAGTGGGTTGCATCGTGCACTCCTTTTCTGCTCCGGGGGGAGGCAGAAGGACAGTTATTGTTTTTGTGTCTTCCGACGACAGGAAGAATGTGCACTGATTACAGCCTTCAATCGCCGGGCTGACAAATCATCCCTAGCACTTTTATCGATACTTTTTTGCACTTGGGTTTTGTTGGTGGAACGCAGGGAAGGGGTTTTCAGCGACGGTGCGCTAGCGAATGTGTACAGGTTTCCTCGCGAATCGGTTGAACCCTGTGGGAGCTGGCTTGCCAGCGATAGCGTTAGACCCGTCGACGAAGAGGGTGATGGCACTGACCTAATCGCTGGCAAGCCAGCTCCCACATTCGATTCGGGTTGTCAGCCGTGGTTTTGCTCTGTCAGTCGCTGCACTGCGAGCCGGCGATAGTGCGAAGGCGTCATGCCCTTGAGCTGCTGAAAGCGTCGATTGAAATTGGAAATATTGTTGAACCCCGACTCGAAGCACACTTCCGTCACAGGTTTTTCGCCGTCCGCCAGCAGTTCGCAGGATTTGCTGATGCGCAGACGATTGACGAACTCAATGAAATTACGCCCGGTAGCTTGCTTGAATACGCGGCTGAAATAAGTCGGCGTCATCCCCAGATGCTCGGCGACTTCCTCAAGGGAAATGTCCCGGGCGTAATGGCTGAAAATATAATCGACCGCGCGGTTGGTGCGGTCGATGTTGTGTTCGTCAGCCAGTTGCGGCGTGGTCGCGCCCGACAGCAGCTGAAAGTCGTCGCTGGCGGCGAGCAATTCCATGAGGATGAAAAAATGCCCGAGACGGGTGATGCCCTTGGAGTCGGCGATGCGTTGCATCAAAGTCATGGCCTGGCGGATGGTGCGCTTGCAGCGAAATTCAATGCCGTATTGCGCACGCTCCAGCAGCGGCGCGAGGGTTTTCAATTCGGCGAAGACCTGGTGACCACTTTCAAACAACTCGTCGGTGAAGTTGACCAGCATGTCGCGTTTTTCCACGACTTCATCTTCGGCGACCTGACTGATCCAGTTATGCGGCAGATTGGGGCCGGTGAGAAACAGCGTTTCCGGATAGAAGTTGCCGATGTAGTCACCAATGAACACCTTGCCCGAACTGGCGACGATCAGATGCAGTTCGTACTCCTTGTGAAAGTGCCAGCGCACCAACGGGCACGGAAAGCCGTGTTGGCGGTAAATAATGGACAAGCCGTTATGGTCGTCCATCAATTCGTAAGAGGGGTCGGTCACGCGGGCGGTTCTGGTCATGACGGCGCACTTTTTTTGTTATCGCAGAATGATCATGCCTCTTTCCAGCGGCAGACCACCAGTCTGCTGTGCGCAAAAATCAGGCGCGCTCGAACAGCGCGTTGCCGTAAACGGCCTTCTCACCGCAGGCGACCCAGCAGTTGCGCACGATTTGCGACTCCTCGAAAAAGTCGACATTGATGACGCTGCAGCGATTTATCAGGCCAAGGGACGAGTGAAACCAATGATCGATTTGCGTCTTGAGGTGTGATGGCCCCAACAACGGCGTGTACCCCGTCACCGACAGTGACCAGATGAAGCGGTAGGGCGCTTTGGCCAGTTGAGTGGTGATGTGTCTGGCCAGATCGTCTGGGTTGGGAAAGGTCGAACCTTCCCATTTATGCGGAATGCGCGGCCAGTAAATGTCGTCATCCAGTTCGCGTTTGGCAGGCATCGCCGCGATGACCCGGCGTTTCGCGCTGGCCTGTTTCAACTCTTGAAGAGTGAGGGATGCCGCGGTCGAGCCGATCAGGCGTTGCCCGAGGCCGCTTATCAGCACTTCATGAAAGCGCGCGTAATCGAACGACTTGTCGCCGTCGCCCAGGTGATGGAAGTCGAGCAGAATGAATTCGTCCGGGTTCTCATCGAGAAAGCCGTTCACGGCATCGATCAGTTCGTTGAACCTGCGATTGAACTTGAACCCGTTGTGATGGAAGTAAAACGCCGAAGCGCTGGTGCCCGTGCTGTAACCGAGGCGAATATCCAGTGCCCGCGCACCATTGGCCAATTGCGCGGCGAAGGAGTCGTTCTGGCACACCGTCCAGTTGCCCAGCACCGGGTCATAGTCAGGGGCTTTTTTATCCATTCCGCAATTGTGTGCGCCTGGCCAGATGAGGTCGGTCAGCTTCAGGCGCTCGACCTCAAGGATATTGCTCATCCAGGTTTTCGGATTGAAGGCGGATTGCGGCATGACAGTTTCCTTGTCGCTGAATTCGCCCCGTCCGTGGGGCGAATGAATGATCTTTCAGAGACGAAGTCGTTCGTCTCCAACTGAAATGTCAGCGTAGGGGCGTCCCGTGAGGTTGCCAAGCCCCGGAAACATCCGCACAAGGAAAGCTATTTAATGGCAGCCGGCAGCGCCTCAAATGTTGAGGGTATCGGAGCTTAACTTCTGTTTTTTGCTTCAATCCACTGCGACATATATTGCGTGCTCTTGTGGGCGTGGTGCCGCAACATGCTGCCCGTGAAGTTATTTCGTCTCAGAACCTGCAAGTTTTCTCGGCATTCGTTCAACTTCTCGATCAACGCCGATGCGTGTGTGGAATACGCATAGCGCTCTTTCAGCAATGCTTGACCGGCCACTTGAGCTTGTTGCCAAGACGCAACGTCCTGATAGAGGTGCACGGCTTCATCTGCCAGGGTTTGTGCGCAGGTCGCGACGGCCCCCGGCCAAGGATGTTCGCCGTGCATCGCTTCGGCACCGATGGGCGTGGTGATGCTGGGCGTTCCGCACAACATGGCGTCGATCAATTTGCCTTTGATACCGGCACCGAAACGCAGCGGCGCCAGACAAATCCGCGCGGCAGACATCACCTGTAGAGCGTCCTCGGCCCAGTTCATGATGTGGAACCCTTGCGTGGCATTGTGCAAAGCGGCCGCTTTGGGTGGCGTGTAGGCACCATAAATATGCAGTTGCGCCGTCGGAAGCTGGGCACGAATCAGCGGCCAGACGCTGTTTTTCATCCAGAGCACGGCATCCCAGTTGGGCGCGTGACGGAAGTTGCCGATGCTGAGAAAGTGCGCACGATCGGCAAATGAACGGGGTGCTTCGGCAGGTGGGGTAATCATCAACGGACACCAGTGCAGGATCTGGCGCGGCAAGCCGAATTGCGTGGTCAGCAATTCGATCTCGACTTCGGAAATCATCAGGTTCAGGTCACAGCGATACAGCGCGGCGATTTCACGTTTGGCCAGATCGGTATCGGCCATCAGGGCGAACTCTTCGGGCAATGCCGGTGAGAACAACTCGCTGAAGTCGTTCTGATCGTCACTCTGCTTCAGCCGCTCCTTGAGCCGTTGATGGCGGGCGTGACGCAGGCTCTGCAGGTCTGAGGTTTCGAGGACACGCAAGGCATTTGGGCAGTGCTTTTCAACGCGCCAGCCGAATTGTTCCTCCATCATGAACTGATCGAACAACACGATATCCGGGGCCAATTCGCTGACAAAAGCATCGAAACTGCTGTTATTGAGTTTGATCGGCACTTCGCGAATGCCCAGGCTGGCCAGATCCGCTTTGTGCTCACCATCGCCGGCCGGGCTGCTGAAAGTGATGTCCCAGCCCTGGTGCAGAAACGTGTCGAGGATCTGCATCACATGCCCGCTGGCCGCCGAGGACTGTGGTTCCGGCCATACGTAACCGATGACCAGAACTTTGGTGGCGGGGGACTGACTCATGAAGAAGATCCTTGATGCGCGGGGACGGGCCCGGAAAAAGGCGCAATTAAACCATATCGCAGACAGGCCCGCCCGCAGAGGGAACCGTGTTCAGGCACGGCTCGGATGTTGCGTCAGCCAGGGTTCAAATGCCCCGACACTTCCCAGCCAAGGGCTGCACGTCAGTTGTCCAGCAGGCTTTTGACTTTGTCTCTGAGCTGATCAATAGAGAACGGCTTGCCAATCACATGCATGTCGTGCGGAACATCGATGTTTTCCGCATAACCGCTGGCAAACAGGATCGGTAGGGAGGGCCGGACCTTGCGTGCTTGCGTCGCCAGTTCGCGACCATCCATCCCCGGCAGCCCCATGTCGGTCATCATCAGGTCTACAGGCTGGTTCAAGTCATTGAGAATCTTGAGCGCGTCTTCGCCGTCGCCAGCTTCAACCACCTTGAAATCCAGCTCCTCAAGCACATCGACAATCAGCATGCGCACGATGTCGTCGTCTTCGACGACAAGGATGGTGGAGGCGTTGGCAGACATAATAAAGTTCTCGAAAATGGAGGCTGGAGTGGTGCGCCGGTCGATCAGATTTGCCGGTCTCTAGCATGAGTAAGTGGCGCAGTGCCACAAGTTCCCCGCGAGCTGAAAAAAAAGCAGAACCACGCTCGGGCCGGCAAGGATAACCGTAGCCTTCACCTCTGACACAGGCAAATGCAGGAAAATACTGCTAAAGCTGTAGGAAAAATGGATCCATGACGTAGTTTTCGGGCAAACTCTCAGGTTTTCAACAGTTCGACAAGGCTGCCCCATGTCCTCTCCGTCTACGGTTGATGAGCAACGGTTTCGCAAACTCCTGAGTCGCAACATCACCCTGCCGTTGGGCGTTGGTGTGCTCAGTGCCGTGTTCTTCGTGTCGCTGATCACCTATCTGCTATCGGTTATCCAATGGGTCGAGCACACCGACCGGGTGATCAATAACGCCAATGAAGCGGTGAAACTTACCGTGGACCTGGAAACCGGCATGCGTGGATATCTGCTCAGCGGTGACGAGCACTTCCTCGATCCGTATGAAACGGCCAAGCCGCGTATCACCGTGGCGCTCAATACCTTGCTCGAACTGACGGCGGACAACCCGGTTCAGACCGACCGCCTGCGTCGCCTGCAAGCGTTACAGACGGAGTGGGCGAATTACGCGCAGTCGATGATCGACCTGCAGCGTTCCAGCGGCGATTACCGAGGGGCGGTGAAGGCCGGGCGCGGCAAGCGCCTGACCGATGAGATCCGCAAGCAGTTTGAAGATGTGGTCGATACCGAGCAGACGCTGCGCGCCACGCGCAATGAGGACGTGCGCCGCACCACGGTCTGGAGCATTAGCCTTTATCTGCTGTTTATCGCCGGCATCAGTGGCTTGCTGGCCTACATCGGTCGTCGCGACCTGATGAATCTGTCCAACAATTACAGCGCCAACCTCGCCGCGCAGCAGGCCAGTGCCGAGCGCCTGGAACAGCAGGCCTGGCTCCGTAACGGGCAGACCCAACTTGCCGAACAAGTGCTGGGGCAACTCACGCTCAACCTGTTGGGCCGCAACATTCTGCAATTCTGTGCGCAATACCTCGGCACCGCCGTTGCCGCACTTTATGTACGCGAAGAACACGGCGGTTTGAAACGTGTCGCGACTTATGGCTTCTCGCGCGAACAGGAAGAACAGGATCATTCGATCTACAGCGGCGAAGGCATCGTCGGCCAGGTCGCACAGCAGGCGCGTCTGATTCGTCTGGATTCGGTGCCGGCCGATTACTTCAAAGTCAGCTCCGGCCTTGGCGAGGGACTGCCGCACAGCGTTCTGGTAGTGCCCACCAGCGATGATGATCGCGTCAACGGCGTGATCGAACTGGGTTTCCTGCGTCCGCTCACCCAGCGCGACATCGAGCTGCTGGAGTTGATCGCCGGCAACATCGGAACGTCGATCGAAGCCGCGCGCTATCGCCAGCGTCTGCAAGAAGTATTGGCCGAAACCCAGCAACTCAACGAAGAGTTGCAGGTCCAGCAGGAAGAGCTGAAGACCGCCAACGAAGAACTCGAAGAGCAGTCGCGGATTCTCAAGGAATCTCAGGCGCACCTGGAAACCCAACAGGTCGAGCTGGAGCAGACCAACGAGCAGCTCGCCGAGCAGGCGCAGACGCTGGCCGAACAGCGCGATGCGATGGACCTGAAAAACACCGAACTCAATCAGGCGCAGGTACAACTGGAAGAACGCGCCGAAGAATTGCAGCGTTCGAGCAAGTACAAATCCGAATTCCTCGCCAACATGTCCCACGAACTGCGCACGCCGCTGAACAGTTCGTTGATTCTGGCCAAGTTGCTGGCCGAGAACCCGCAGGACAACCTCAGCGCTGAACAGGTCAAGTTTGCCGAATCGATTTATTCGGCGGGCAACGATCTGCTCAACCTGATCAACGACATTCTCGATATTTCCAAGGTAGAAGCCGGCAAACTGGAAGTGATTCCGGAGAACACCAGCGTCGCGCGCCTGGCCGAAGGCCTGCGCGGCGTATTCGAGCCGCTGGCGTCCGACAAGCAGCTGACGTTCACCATTGATTTGCAGCCGGGCACGCCGGCCATGATGTTCACCGATCGCCAGCGCCTGGAGCAGGTGATCAAGAACCTGCTGTCCAACGCAGTGAAGTTTACCGAGCACGGCACGGTCAGCCTGACCATCGCCGGGCAACCGGATAATCGCATTGCCTTCATCGTTCGCGATTCGGGCATCGGCATTGCTCAGGACCAGCAGGAAAGCATCTTCGAAGCCTTCCGTCAGGCTGACGGCACCACCAATCGCAAATACGGTGGCACTGGCCTGGGGCTTTCGATTTCTCGGGATCTGGCGACGTTACTGGGCGGTTCGATCAGCGTTAGCAGTACGCCGGGGCAGGGCAGCGTGTTCACGCTGGTGCTGCCGCTGCAATACAGCGAGTCGGACGAAGCCTTTACCGCGCCGTTGACGTTGACGCCACCGGCCACAACGCCGGTGATTCCCGTTGTCACCACGGTGGCATCGACCGCACCAGTGGTCATTCCGCGTTTTGCCGACGACCGCGGCAACGCACCGTTCGCCACGCGTTGCATTCTGGTGGTGGAAGACGAACCGAATTTCGCCCACATTCTTTATGACCTGGCCCACGAGTTGGGCTACCAGTGTCTGGTCGCCCACGGTGCGGACGAAGGTTATGACCTAGCCAAAGAGTTCGTCCCGGACGCTATTCTGCTCGACATGCGCCTGCCGGATCATTCGGGCCTCACCGTGCTGCAGCGCCTGAAAGAACACGCCGAAACCCGCCATATTCCGGTTCACGTGATCTCCGTTGAAGACCGCGTCGAGGCCGCGATGCACATGGGCGCGATTGGTTATGCGGTCAAACCGACCACCCGCGAAGAGCTCAAGGACGTGTTCGCCCGTCTCGAGGCCAAACTGACCCAAAAGGTCAAACGCGTGTTGCTGGTCGAAGACGACGATTTGCAGCGCGAAAGCATTGCGCGACTGATCGGTGACGATGACATCGAAATCACCGCCGTCGGTCTGGCTCAGGATGCGTTGGAGTTGCTGCGCACCACAATTTATGACTGCATGATCATCGACCTGAAGCTGCCGGACATGCTCGGCAACGACTTGCTCAAGCGCATGTCGACCGAAGATATCTGCTCGTTCCCGCCGGTCATCGTCTACACCGGGCGCAATCTAACCCGCGACGAAGAAGCGGAGCTGCGCAAGTATTCGCGCTCGATCATCATCAAGGGCGCCCGCTCGCCGGAGCGTTTGCTGGATGAGGTCACACTCTTTCTGCACAAAGTCGAATCGCAGTTGTCCCATGAACGGCAGAAGATGCTCAAGACCGCGCGCAGCCGCGACAAGGTCTTCGAGGGTCGCAAGGTGCTGCTGGTGGACGACGATGTGCGCAACATTTTCGCCCTGACCAGTGCCCTTGAGCACAAAGGCGCAGTCGTGGTGATCGGCCGTAACGGTCGCGAGGCGATTGATAAACTGAATGAAGTCGAGGACATCGACCTGGTACTGATGGACGTGATGATGCCGGAGATGGACGGGTTTGAAGCCACCATCGAAATCCGCAAGAATCCGCGCTGGCGCAAGCTGCCGATCATTGCGGTAACGGCCAAGGCCATGAAGGACGATCAGGAGCGCTGCCTGCAGGCGGGCGCCAACGATTACCTGGCCAAACCCATCGACCTTGATCGCCTGTTCTCGCTGATTCGCGTGTGGTTACCGAAGATGGAACGTATTTAGTGGAACGTAGCAGTCCGGCCGAACGAAGCAGCGAGATCGAATTACGCTTGTTGATCGAGGCCATCTACCTCAAATACAGCTACGATTTTCGTGATTACTCCGGCGCGTCAATCAAGCGCCGGGTGCAACACGCGTTGAGCCAGTTCGAGTGCGCGACCATTTCGGCGTTGCAGGAAAAAGTCCTGCACGACCCGACGGCGTTCATGCAGTTGCTGCAATTGCTGACAATTCCGGTCAGCGAGATGTTTCGCGACCCGTCGCATTTTCTGGCGATTCGCAAGGAAGTGGTGCCGTTACTGCGCACCTATCCTTCGCTGAAAATCTGGATCGCCGGGTGCAGCACGGGCGAGGAGGTGTATTCGATGGCGATTCTGCTGCGCGAAGAAGGCCTGCTCGACCGCACGATCATCTACGCCACCGACATCAATCCGCGCTCGCTGGACAAGGCCAAGCAGGGGATTTTCTCCATGGAGAATGTCCGGGCTTACACCGCCAACTATCAGCAGGCGGGCGGTCAGCGCTCGTTCGCTGATTACTATACGGCTGCCTACGGTTACGCGATTTTCGACAAGACATTGTGCGAAAACGTGACCTTTGCCGATCACAGTCTGGCGACCGACAGCGTGTTTTCGGAAACCCAACTGATCTCTTGCCGGAATGTTTTGATCTATTTCAACAAGAAGCTGCAGGATCGCGCCTTTGGCCTGTTCCACGAATCGTTGAGCCATCGCGGTTTCCTGGTGCTTGGCAGCAAAGAGACGCTGGATTTTTCGAGCTTTTCCAACCAGTTCGAGCCGCTGGTTAAACAAGAGCGGATTTACCGCAAATTATGAACGACGCTGCGGATTTACCTCGGATCGAGGCCGTTGTGATGGGTGCTTCCGCCGGTGGTGTGGAAGCGTTGCTGAGCCTGCTCGGGCCGCTGCGCCAGGGTTTTGTGTTGCCCATCATCGTTGTGTTGCATCTGCCCGAAGAGCGGCGCAGCCAATTGGCCGAGGTGTTTGCCCGGCGCCTGGCGATACCGGTGTCAGAAGCCATCGACAAACAGGATATCGAACCCGGCACAGTGTATTTCGCCACGCCCGGTTATCACTTGTCGGTGGAGCAGGATCGCAGCCTGTCGCTCAGTCTTGAGGATCGCCGGCACCACTCTCGACCTTCGATCGACTTCCTGTTTGAATCCGCCGCCCACGTTTACGGCCCCGGATTGGCGGCTGTGCTGTTGACCGGCGCCAATCACGATGGCGCGCAAGGCTTGGCCGAAGTCAAAAATTACGGCGGCCTGACCATTGTTCAGGACCCTGAAGACGCCCAGGTCGCCACCATGCCGCTGGCTGCGCTGAAGCTTCAGCAGCCGGATCATGTCTTACCCATTCACGGCATCGGCCGTCTGCTTGTCGAGCTGGAACGAATCGCATGCTGAGTAATATCCAAGCCAAACTGCTGATCGTTGACGATCTGCCCGAGAACCTGTTGGCGCTCGAAGCGCTGATCAAGCGCGAAGACCGCACCGTCTATAAGGCGCTGTCGGCGGACGAAGCGCTGTCGCTGCTGCTGCAACACGAATTCGCCATGGCGATTCTCGACGTACAGATGCCCGGCATGAACGGCTTCGAACTCGCCGAGTTGATGCGCGGCACCGAGAAAACCAAGAACATCCCGATCATTTTCGTCAGCGCCGCCGGCCGTGAGCTGAACTACGCGTTCAAGGGCTACGAAAGCGGGGCGGTGGACTTCCTGCACAAGCCGCTGGATATTCACGCGGTCAAGAGCAAGGTCAATGTCTTTGTCGATTTGTACCGCCAAAGCAAAGCGATGAAGCAACAAGTCGAAGCGCTGGAGCAGGCCCGTCGCGAGCAGGAAGCGTTGCTGCAACAATTGCAGAGCACGCAACTGGAGCTGGAGCAGGCGGTGCGCATGCGCGATGACTTCATGTCGATTGTCGCCCACGAAGTGCGCACGCCGCTTAATGGTCTGATCCTTGAAACCCAATTGCGCAAGATGCACCTGGCGCGTGACAACGCTGCGGCGTTCACCCTCGACAAGATGCACGCGATGGTCGACCGTGACGAACGTCAGATCAAAAGCCTGATCCGCTTGATCGAAGACATGCTCGATGTCTCGCGGATCCGCACCGGCAAACTGTCGATCCGCCCAAGCCGGTTCGACCTGGTGCAACTGGTGAGCACTCTGCTGCAGAACTTCGCGCAACAGATCGAAGCGGCGGAGACCGAGGTGTCTTTCACTGCGACCGAGGCGGTGGAAGGCAACTGGGACGAGTTCCGCATCGAGCAAGTGGTCTCCAACCTGATCACCAATGCTTTGCGTTATGGCGGTCGCAGCCCGATTCAAGTCCGTGTCTATCGCGAAGGCGACGAAGCGCGGGTCGAGGTGCAGGACCGTGGCATCGGCATCAGCGCCGAGAACCAGAAGCGTATTTTTCAACAGTTCGAACGGGTCTCCGCCAAGACGGTGGTCGCCGGTCTCGGCCTGGGTCTGTTCATTTCCGAGCAGATCGTCGCCGCCCATGGCGGCTCCATCGTCGTCGAGAGTGAAATCAACGAAGGCGCCCTGTTTCGCGTTTGTCTGCCAATTCAGGAAAACGGCAAATCCGACGCAACCTCTGAGTGACCACACGGTCGTATCAGCAGCTATTGACCGAACAAAGGCTTCCCATGAGCGTAGATGCGCAAGATGTAGTACTCGTCGTCGAGGACGAACCGGTTATCTTGATGGTGCTGGCAGATTATCTGTCGGGGCAGGGGTATCGCGTGCTGCAAGCGGAAAACGGCGAACAGGCATTCGAGATCCTCGCCAGCAAACCGCACCTGGACATGTTGATCACTGATTTTCGCCTGCCGGGTGGCATCTCTGGCGTGCAGATCGCCGAACCTGCGGTAAAGCTGCGACCCGATCTGAAGGTCATTTTCATCAGCGGCTACCCGCAGGAAATTCGCGAGACCGGCAGCCCGATCACCCGCAAGGCACCGATCCTCGAGAAACCGTTCGATCTGGATGTGTTGCAGGAAAAGATTCAGGAACTGCTGGCCTGATCGACAGATTCTGACGCGCATTTGTAGGAGCTGCCGCAGGCTGCGATCTTTGATATTGATCTTGAAAGATCAAAAGATCGCAGCCTGCGGCAGCTCCTACAGTCGTTTAAGGGGTCAGTTCTTGATCATTTCCCGCACTTTGGCGGTCAGCAGATCGAAGGTGAACGGCTTGGTGATCATCTGCATGCCGGAATCGAGGAAGCCGCCGCGCACCGCCGCGTGTTCGGCGTAGCCGGTGATGAACAGCACCTTCAAGCCCGGCCGGTATTGCCGGCCCACTTCCGCGAGTTGCCGGCCGTTCATGCCCGGCAGGCCGACGTCGCTGATCAGCAGATCGATGCGTTGTGTCGAATTGAGGATCGGCACCGCGCCATCCGCATCTCCAGCCTCCACAAACGCATAGCCCAACTCACTGAGTACCGCGCTGACCAACACGCGTACGGCCGGGTCGTCTTCGACGATCAGCACGGTTTCGCCATCCAGTGCTTCCGGAGCCTGCTCAATGTCGGTATCCGGCCCTGGCAGCTCTTCACCGCGAAAACGTGGCAGATACAATTTGACCGAGGTGCCCTGATCGATTTCGCTGTCGATCGACACATGACCGCGCGACTGTTTGCTGAAACCGTAGATCATCGACAGGCCTAGCCCGGTGCCCTGGCCGATCGGTTTGGTGGTGAAAAACGGATCGAATGCGCGATTGATGACACTTTCGGGCATACCGCTGCCGTTGTCGGTCACGCTCAACATCACGTAATCACCGGGCTCCAGATTGCTGTAGGCGTCGGTAAAGTCGCGATGCAATACCTGATTACTGGTTTCGACCACCAGTTTGCCACCTTCGGGCATGGCGTCGCGGGCATTGATCACCAGATTGAGCAGGGCACTTTCCAATTGATTGGGGTCGGCTTCGGCGACCCACAGTTTGTCGTTCAGACGCATGTCCAGCTGGATGCTTTCGTTGAGGCTGCGTTCCAGCAGTTCGCCCATCGACAGTACCAGGGTGTTCATTTGCACGGCTTTGGAGTCGAGCGACTGGCGACGGGAAAACGCGAGGAGACGATGAGTCAGGCTGGCCGCGCGGTTGGCTGAGGTCACACCCAGATCGATCAGGCTGTCAAGATCTTCGGTGCGGCCGCGAGCAAGGCGTCGACGCAATAATTCGAGGCTGCCGATAATCCCGGTCAGCATGTTATTGAAGTCGTGGGCGATCCCGCCGGTGAGCTGGCCGACCGCTTCCATTTTCTGCGACTGGCGCAACGCTTCCTCATTGTGGCGAAGCTGCGCAGTGCGTTCTTCGACCTGCTGCTCAAGGGTTTCCAGCGTCGATTGCAGGCGCCGTTCACTTTCACTCAGATCGATCAGCCGATCACGGGCCTCGTATTGTCGTCGACGACCGCGCAAAGCGGCGGACACCAAGCTGATCAGGGTGGCGGGGTGAAACGGCCGTTCTAGAAATGTCACGTTGCCGAGCAAGTGACTGAGTTGCGAGGACGGGCCTTGTTCCTGACCGCCATGATGGGTCAGCAGCACAATCGGCAAATCGGACCACGCCGGTTGCTGCTCCAGATGCTGAAACAGGCCTTCCAGTTCCTGACCGCGTAAGGCCTCGGCAGCGATCAACAACAGGCCTGCACCCAGTTCCAGCTCTTGGCAAAGGTCACCGAGGCCCGGCGTAACCAGTCCTCCGTACCCGGCCTCGTTGAGAATCATCAGGGCAATTTGGCTGTCGCGACCCACGGGCGCAAGAATCAGCGCCCGTTCGGCCAGCGGTACGGTGACCGTCACAAGTTCTCTTCCTTGAGCAGCGGATTGCTCGCGCCCAAGTAGGTCGGTACGCCGCGCAACACGCCTTGGAAGGCTTCCAGCGGCTCGCCGATGGTCATGCCCTGAGTGGAAATGCGGTATTCGCGAATGGTTGATTCGTGGCTGCCGGTACGTTTCTTGATGATGGAAATCGCTCGCCGCACCTTGCCGATGGCCTCGAAGTAGCGCAACAGAATCACGGTATCGGCCAGATAAGTGATGTCCACCGGCGCCTGCATATCACCGACCAGACCATGCTGGGCAACGGTCATAAACGTCGCGGCACCCTTGCGGTTCAGGTAGAGCAACAGTTCATGCATGTGCAGCACCAAAGCGTTTTCCTCTGGCATCGCAGCCTGGTAACCGTTGATGCTGTCGATCACTACCGTCTTGATTTCACCCTCATCGACGCAGCGGCGCACGCGGTGAGAGAACTCGCCGGGGGACAGTTCGGCAGCGTCGACCTGCTCGATCAGCAGATTACCCGTCGCTTGCAACGCCGGCAGGTCAATGCCGATGTTGCGCATGCGCTCGAACAGCAGACCCAACTCTTCATCGAAGATAAACAGCGCAGCCTTCTCGCCGCGCTTGACCGCTGAAGCGGCGAAGATCATCGAGATCAGCGATTTGCCTGTGCCGGCGGGGCCGAGGATCAGCGTGCTGGAACCGGTCTCGATACCGCCGCCGAGCAGGGCGTCCATTTCCTTGATGCCGCTGGTCAATTGCAGACGCGCGTAGTCGCCGCGGTGTTCTGCCGCCACCAGACGCGGGAACACATGCACACCGTCGCCCATGATGGTGAAGTCATGAAAACCGCCACGGTACTTCTGGCCGCGGTACTTGATAACCCTCACCCGGCGTCGCTCGGCACCATAGTTGGGCGTCAGTTCTTCCAGGCGAATCACCCCGTGGGCAACGCTGTGAACGGTTTTGTCGAGGGATTCAGTGGTCAGGTCGTCGAGCAGCAGTACGGTCGCTTCATAGCGCACGAAGTAATGCTTGATCGCCAGAATCTGCCGGCGATAGCGCAAAGAGCTTTGCGCCAGCAGGCGGATCTCCGACAGGCTGTCGAGCACCACGCGGGTCGGCTTGAAGCGCTCGACCACTTCGAAAATCTGTCTGGTGGCTTCGCCCAATTCCAGATCGGAAGAGTAGAGCAAGCTCTGTTGGTGCTCGGCATTGAGCAGGCTTTCCGGCGGTGTCAGCTCGAATATCTCGATATTCTCGTTGAGCTCCCAACCATGGGAAAGCGCCCCTTGGCGCAGCTCGCGCTCGGTTTCTGACAGGGTGATGTACAAACAGCGTTCGCCGGCGCGGGCGCCAGCCATTAGAAAATGCAAAGCGACCGTGGTTTTGCCGGTTCCGGGTTCACCTTCGAGCAAAAACACATGCCCACGAGACAAGCCACCGGCCAGGATGTCGTCCAGACCTACGATGCCGGTAGCGGCTTTTGCACTGATCAACGCATTGGATGTAGACAAAAAATGCCCTCTCATGACTAGGGGAAGCGAGGCCGCCGACTAAACCGGGCGACCTGAATTACTTGACCCTTGGCCGTGATGGCAGTTCCGATCTTCTGCCGAAATGTGTCTGAATGTTGTTGGTTAGAGGCCCTGTTGCAGGGCCGGATCGTCCGGATTGAGCTGTTCGAGTTGCGCCAGCAATACCTGCACATTCTGCAACTGACCACTTTCTTTCCAGTAGTTGATCAACAGAACCCGCGCTTTGCGGTCAGCGGGGTGGCGCTGAACGATCTCCTGTAATTGCTTCTGCGCGGCCTCCAGCTCCTCGGCGCTGTGCAGCGTGGTAGCGAGGTCGTAGCGATAATCCTTGTTGTCCGGCTCAAGTTCGACGGCTTTGGACAGACCGAGCAGGGCATATTCACGCTGACCGTGATGCAGCAACCACAGTCCGAGCGCGTGTTGCAGGTAAGCGGAATCGGGCTGGGCCTTGAGTTGCTGGGCCAGTAACTGGCGCGCGGCATCGCTTTGACCCTGGCGGTCGAGGACATCGATCTGCATCACCAGCGCCTGCAGATTGCCGGGCTCCAGGCGCAGGGTATTGTCCAAGGCAACCTGAGCTTCTTTCAGTTCGACGTTATGGATATAGAGCCGCGCCAGTTGCGCGTAAGTCGCGGCGCTTTCCGGTTGGCCTTTGAGCACCTGCTCCCACGCATCGATGCCTTGTTGCAAGGGGCCGAAATACAGGCCCAGCTCATCCGGCGAGAGACCGAGGAGGGCATTGATTGCGGCGAAACGTACGGTTTGATCTTCATCATCGAGCAGCGGCCCCAACAACAGGCTGCGCTGACCGCCGGGAACCAGGCCGATGACACTTTTGATCGCGGCGAGGCGCACTTCGGGGGCTTCGTTCTGCAAATCGGCATCGGCCAGCTTCAAGGCTTGCGGGCTCGGATAATTGGACAGTTCGGCGTGCAGCCAGACACGCCGTTTCACCGACAGGTCCGGACGGCCCAGTTGCTGATACAACTGACGCGCCGCGCCAGGCTCACCGGTGCGCGCGGCGGACAGCGCCTCGCTGTAGCCATGCTTGATCGCTTCAGGTACGACCGGGGCAGTGCTGCGAAGGGACAACCAGCCAACGAGGGTGACGATTACCAGCCCCAGGCTGATCAACAAGTAGCGGCGTGACTGAGGCATGCGGTTTTCCGGAAACAGGCGTACTTGAGCAGAGCGGCAAGCTTCGGTCAGCTTGGGACTTGAGTCAAACCCAATGCCAGCGAATCGTCCTACGAGTCGCGTCGACTGTGAAACCCGTCAGGCTTTCGATGCAGTGTCTACGCTTGCAGGAGTCGTCAGAATGAGTGAGTCCATGCAAGCCCTGTTCAATTATTTCAAAGCGGTGATCCATCCCGGTCGGGCGGTTCTGTTGTTTGCCTTACGTACCATCGCGGCGGGGTTGTTGACCCTGTATCTGGCATTTCTGTTCGATCTCGATCAGCCCAAGTGGTCGATCATGGCGGTGGTGATCGTCAGTCAGCCCTTGGCCGGCATGGCGCTGGCCCGCAGTTTCGGCCAAGTGATCGGCACCACCCTTGGCGCCGCAGTGGCGGTGCTGATCATGGCGATCTTCCCGCAGGCGCCGCTGCCGTTCATCACGACACTGGCCTTGTGGCTGGCGCTGTGCACGGCGGGCGGGACCTTGCTGCGCTACACCAGCTCGCAAGCATTTGTGCTCAGTGGTTACACCGCGGTGGTGGTCGCCTTGCTGGCGATTCCGGATCAGGACGGCACGTTTCTGCTGGCCGTCACGCGCGTCACGGAAACCTTGCTGGCTGTGGCGAGCGTTTGCGTGGTGAGCTTGCTGACGGCCCGACCGGAAGCCGTTGCCAAGGGATACTTCGCCAAAGTCGACCAGGTGATCAAGCTGGTCGCCAGTCATGCAGCGGCGGTGATCCGCACTGAAGAAAGCGAGGCCGAATTTCAGCGCAGACAAATGCAGTTGCTCGGTGAAATCAGCGCGCTGGAGGGGCTGCGCCGGCACTTGTATTTCGATGCGCCGCGTCTGCGCAGCGCCAACAACCTCGTGCTGCTGTTGGGCAACCAGTTGATGTTGCTGACCTCACGGTTGACCGCGTTGCGTCATCAGCGGCAATTGCTGACTGAGCGCTGGGAGGGGGACTTGCCACTGGAAGTCCAGCGCCTGCGCGCCGAGGAACTTGCGTTGCTTGACCAATTGGCGGCGCAGGGCCGCTCGCTGCCCGCCGATGTTCGCCAGCGTTTCGTCACCCTGCAACAGCAGTTCGACGACCTCGCCTATGAAGCCGAGCAACTGACCGAGGACATGAGTGCCACCCTGCGTTCGTTGGCATGGGCGCTGCGTTGGGAGCAGGCGCGGCTGCTGCAGCAAATCGAGCAGATCCTGGAGTTGAGCGATGCCATTCAGGAGGGCCGCGAAGCCAGTTGTCTCTATCGCGGCCAGGCCAGCCCGCTGCACCTGGATTTCACCTTGGCGTCGATGAATGCCATCCGCGCCTTTACCGCGTTATTGGTGGCCGGACTGATCTGGATGGAAACCGCTTGGGACGGCGCTCGGGGCGGAATGATTCTGGTGGGCATTCTTTGCTCATTGATGGCGACGTTTCCCCGACCGCTGATGGCGGCGCAGAGTTATGCGCGGGGATTGGGTCTGGCGCTGCTGGTGTCGGCGCTCTATCAATTCATGCTGGTACCGTCGGTCAGCGATTTCGAGCCATTAGCGTTGCTGCTCGCGCCGTTGCTGTATGTCATCGCGGTGGGGTTGGCGAGTCCTGCGACGGCCGGCATTGGCATGGGCTTGGGCCTGTCGAGTTTCCTGATGATCGGCCCGCAGAACGTCGGCACCGGGCAGAACACCGCGATCCAATGGTTCGAGTTTGCCGGGGCTTATGTCAGTGCCGCCATGCTTGCCCTGATTGTCTACGCGTGGATATTCCCGTTTCGCCCGGCGCTGCGTATTCGCCGCTTGTATAACGAAGCGCGCGAGCAGGTGTATGAGCTGACCAAGACGCCAGCGACCGATGCCCAGCAATTCGCTTTCGAAAGCCGCATGGTTGATCGTCTGACCAGCATGCTCGGCTTGCTGCCGGCAGCCAATGACCGAGCGATGCAGCAACTCTACGAAATCAGTCTGGCCTGCGTGGCCGTTGGCGTGGCGATGCATCAACTTCGCCAGCAAGCGCAGAACAACACCTTGCTGACTGAGGCCTACAGTCAGCAATTGTCATCTGCCTTGCGCAAGACCGGGCGATTTGTCGCCGGGCGCGCGGATGTAAGCCTGACTCCATTGCTGGCCACGCTGCACACTTTGGGCGATGAGCTGGATGATTTGCACGTCGCCAGCCACGAGCACGTGTGGTCGGTGTTTCGCATGCGGGTAGCGCTGCTGATTGTCGTGTCATTCCTCGAGCGCCATGGCGAACATCTGCAGTCTGTTGTTCTGGAAGGAGAGCCAAGTCTTGCCCATTGATTTCGAAATCGGCGGTGTCTACCTGCCGCCCATTGCCCAGGCCTTGTTATTGGCCATACCGATATTCATGTTGCTGGATTGGGTTTTGCGGCGCATGGGCGTGCTGCGTCTGGTCTGGCATGAGGCTTTGTTCGAGGGCGCCCTGTATGCGTGCGTCTGTGCCACGCTGATTTTGTTGATGGGAGCCTGAAGCCTTGAAAGTATTGATCGCACGCTTGACGACATTGGCGGTGGTGATTTTGGCCATCGTGCTCGGCTGGTTCGCCTGGGAGCATTACACCCGGGCACCGTGGACCCGGGATGCACGGGTGAGGGCGGATGTAGTGACCCTGTCGGCGGATGTCTCGGGGCGCATCGTCAGTCTCAAAGTGCAGGACAACCAGCATGTCGACAAAGGCCAGTTATTGATGGAGATCGATCCGGCGCGCTATCAACTGGCGGTGGAGCATGCCCGGCGTTCAGTCGAGGTGTCCAAGGCCACTCTTGGGCAGTCGCAAGCGGCGATTGTGGCCAGTGAAGCGTTGCTCAAGCAGCGGCAAAGCGAAGAGCGCCGGCGGCGCACGCTCAAACAGGGTTTTGCGATCTCCGGGGAGGAATGGGAAAAATCCAGCACCGATGTAGCGGTGGCGCAGGCTGATCTGCTGCGCAATCAGGCCAACCTCGGGCTCGCCGAAGCCAATGTGCAACTGGCAATTGCTGCTTTGACCCAGGCAGAGCTGGATCTGCAACGTACTCGCGTCGAGTCGCCGGTCAGCGGCTACGTGACCAATCTACTGACCCGTGAAGGTGATTACGCGGTGAGCGGTGGCGCCCTGTTGGCACTGGTCGACAGCGATTCGTTCTACATCAGCGGCTATTTCGAAGAAACCAAACTGCCACGGATCGAAGAGGGTGATCGGGTGCGCGTCCAGTTGATGAGCGGTGAAACCTTCGGCGGCACCGTGCAGAGCATCGCGTTCGCCATCGCCGACCGTGAAAACGCGCCGGGCAGTCGTCTGCTGGCCAACATCAACCCGAGTTACACCTGGGTCAAACTGGCGCAGCGGGTGCCGGTGCGGATCGATATCGATAGCGACTATGCCGGGAAGAACCGCTTGCGGGCGGGTACGACCGCCACGGTCACCGTGCTGGAAAAGCAAAAACCCCAAGAGCAGCACTGACCCTGCTTCCTGTAGGAGCTGCCGCAGGCTGCGATCTTTTGATTCTGCTTTCAAAAACCAAGATAAAAAGATCGCAGCCTGCGGCAGCTCCTACATAAATTTGGGGGGGGCGAAAATTTGGGAAGGCAAAAAAAGCCCCGCGACCGAATGATACGCGGGGCAAAGAATTTGGTTGGTTGCGGCCAACCAAAGGAGCTCTTTAACAAACTATTACTGGCTGGCGACAGTCTCCGGTTGCCAGCCGCCGCCAAGGGCTTTGTAGATCGCGACAATGCCGCGATACAGATCGACTTCGGCCTGCGCTTGAGTGTCTTCAGCGTTCAGACGTTCACGCTGTGCGTCGAGCAGCACCAGGAAGTCCGTGGTGCCTTCGCGATAGCGAATTTCAGCCAGATCGGCAGCCTTGCGGCTTGATTCACTCTGACGGATCAACGAGATCAGGCGTTGCTGACGTTTGCCGTAGTCGCTGAAAGCGTTTTCCGACTCTTCGAGTGCCAGCAGCACTTGTTGCTCATAGGTGGCCAGTGCGCCCTCGGCTTCGGCATCGGCACCGCGCAAACGGGCGCGTACGCTGCCAAGGTCGAACGCTGCCCAGGTGATGCTCGGGCCCAGTGCCCAGGCGTTGGCCGCCGAGGAACCGATCTGCGAACCGCGTCCCGCCGTCCAGCCAAGGAAGCCGCTGAGGCTGACCCGTGGGAACAGATCGGCTTTCGCCACGCCGATGCGCGCCGTGGCCGAGGCCAGTTGGCGTTCAGCACTGAGGATGTCCGGGCGACGTTGCAGCAGCTCACCGGGATTGCCGATCGGCAAGGCCTTGGCAATCGCCGGCAAGTCTTTTGGACTCAGGTCGACGG
Organism: Pseudomonas sp. PB106; assembly: GCF_009764645.1. GTDB lineage: Bacteria > Pseudomonadota > Gammaproteobacteria > Pseudomonadales > Pseudomonadaceae > Aquipseudomonas. The sequence goes on along the minus strand of NZ_RWIM01000166.1, from coordinate 47,548 downwards.
TCAGCTTGTCCGGACGTTCACCGAGCAGGGTGGCGATACGGTTTTTCTGCCGAACCTGTTCTGCCTGCAACTGCGGCACGCTGGCTTCGACCGAGGCCAGACGCGCATCGGCACGTTCGACATCGAGTTGATCGCCGACGCCGGCGTCACGCAGGCTGATGGTGATCTTGCGCGACTCCTGCTGGTTGTTCAGGTTGGCCACGGCGATCTTTTCCCGCAGCTGCGCGCCGCGCAATTGACCGTAAGCATCGACCAGTTCGGCAATCATGGTGACTTGCAACTGGTACAGATCGGCTTCGGCAGCCTGCTGATCGGCGTCGCTGGCTTCCAGATTGCGCTGGATACGCCCGAACAGATCGAGCTCCCAAGCCATGTCCAAGCCGAGGTCATAACGTTCGCTATTGACCCGGTTGGTGGTCTGGCCAGGGATTTGCCCCTTGGCCAGATCACTGCTGGCGCGGCTGGTGATGGTCGGCATCGCATCGTTGCTGGCGTCGTCGCGGATAGCGCGGGCGGCTTTCCAGCGGGCGAATGCCACGCGCAGATCACGGTTGCCTTGCAGCGATTGGGTCACCAACTGGTTGAGGGTTGGATCGTCGAACTGCTGCCACCAGATGCCTTCGAATTTCGAACGGTCGAAGTTCTTTTGCCCGGCGGCGCCGTCGGTGGCAGCCGTGATATTGGCCGCCTCCGTGGCTGGGGTCTTGTAGTCGGGGCCGACGGCGCAGGCGCTGAGGGCCAACACCAGCAGACTCGGCAGGAAGACTTTCAGACTCATTGTTGCGCCTCCAGTTTCAGAGCTTTGGCCGCTTTGCGGGCTTCACTGCGTTCAACAAAGTTGCGGATCAGTACGTAGAACACGGGTGTCAGCAACAGACCGAAGAAGGTTACCCCGAGCATCCCGGAGAACACCGCCACACCCATGGCGTGACGCATCTCGGCACCGGCACCGCTGGAGAACACCAGTGGCACCACGCCCATGATGAACGCGAAGGAGGTCATCAGGATCGGACGCAGACGCAGACGGCAGGCTTCCAGTACCGCAGCGAGCGGGCCGAGACCTTCTTCCTGTTTGTCCTTGGCAAACTCGACGATCAGAATCGCGTTTTTACACGCAAGTCCCACCAGTACGATCAAACCGATCTGGGTGAAGATGTTGTTGTCACCGCCCGAGATGATCACGCCGGTAATGGCCGAGAGCAGGGTCATCGGTACGATCAGGATCACCGCCAGTGGCAGGCTCCAGCTTTCGTATTGAGCCGCGAGTACCAGGAACGCCAGCAGTACGCAGAGCGGGAACACGAACAGCGCGGTGTTGCCGGACAGAATCTGCTGATAGGTCAGGTCGGTCCATTCGTAGGTCATGCCGTTTGGAAGTTCTTCCTTGAGCAGTTTCTCGATGGCTTTTTCGGCTTGGCCGGAGCTGTAGCCTGGGGCCGCAGCACCGTTGATTTCAGCGGTGATGAAGCCGTTGTAGTGCATCACGCGATCCGGGCCCGAGGTGTCGCTGACCTTGATGAAGGTCGCCAGCGGGATCATTTCGCCTTTGTTGTTGCGCACCTTCAGTTGACCGATCTGGTCGGATTCGAGGCGGAACTGCTGCTCGGCCTGAACGTTGACCTGATAGGTGCGACCGAAGCGGTTGAAGTCGTTGGCATACAGCGAACCCAGGTAGATCTGCAGGGTGTCGAAGATGTCGCTGACAGCCACGCCGTGGGTCTTGGCTTTTTCGCGGTCGATGGCGGCATCGACCTGTGGCACGTTCACGGTGTAGCTGGTGAACAGGCCTGCCAGTTCCGGCACGTTGTGGCTCTTGTTGATGATGTTCATGGTTTCTTTGTACAGCTCGTCGTAGCCCAGGTTGCCCCGGTCTTCGATTTGCAGGCGGAAACCACCAATGGTGCCCAGACCTTGTACCGGCGGAGGCGGGAAGATCGCCATGTACGCCTCTTGAATGTTGGCGAACTGGCCGTTCAGGGCCCCGGCGATTGCACCGGCGGACATGCTCGGGTCTTTACGCTCGTCGAACGGTTTCAGGGTCACGAAGACGATGCCGGCGTTCGGGCTGTTGGTGAAGCCGTTGATCGACAGGCCCGGGAACGCTACGGCGCTTTCCACGCCAGGCTGTTTCAGCGCCATGTCGGACATGCGTTTGATCACGTCTTCGGTGCGATCCAGGCTCGAGGCGTCCGGCAATTGCGCGAAGGCCACGAGGTATTGCTTGTCCTGGCCGGGTACGAAACCGGTCGGGGTGTTGGAGAAACCGAAGAAGGTCAGCACCATCAGGCCTGCGTACAGCAGAAGGGCGATGCCGCTGCTGCGGATGACCCGGCCCACTGTGCCGACGTAGCCATGGCTGGCGCGCTCGAAGAAGCGGTTGAACGGACGGAACAGCCAGCCGCCGAAGATCTTGTCGAGCACCTTGGAGAAGCGGTCTTTCGGTGCGTCGTGGCTTTTCAGCAACACAGCGGCCAGTGCTGGCGACAGGGTCAGCGAGTTGAACGCCGAGATCACGGTCGAGATGGCGATGGTCAGTGCGAATTGCTTATAGAACTGTCCGGTGAGACCCGAGATGAAGGCCGCTGGAATGAACACCGCACACAGCACCAGGGCCGTCGCGATGATCGGACCGGTTACTTCGCGCATCGCCCGTTTGGTCGCTTCGACCGGGGTCAATCCGAGTTCGATGTTCCGTTCGACGTTTTCCACCACCACGATGGCGTCGTCCACCACGATGCCGATGGCCAATACCAGACCGAACAGCGACAGCGCGTTAAGCGAAAAACCGAACAGGTGCATCACCGCAAACGTACCGATCAACGATACTGGCACCGCCACCAACGGAATGATCGAGGCGCGCCAGGTTTGCAGGAACAGGATCACCACCAGAACCACGAGGATCAGTGCTTCGAAGAGAGTGTGAACCACCGCTTCGATCGAGCCGCGCACGAAGATCGTCGGGTCATAGACGATGCTGTAGTCCATGCCTTGGGGGAAGCTTTTCTTCAACTCGTCCATCTTGCCGCGAACTTCGTTCGAGATATCGATGGCGTTGGAGCCTGGGCGCTGGAAGATCGGAATCGCCACAGCCGGCTGGTTGTTCAGCAACGAACGCAAGGCGTACTGGCTGGAGCCGAGTTCGACGCGGGCGATGTCTTTAAGGCGAGTGATTTCACCGTTGTCGCCGGCGCGAATGATGATGTTCTCGAACTCTTCCTCAGTGACCAGACGCCCCTGTGTGTTAACCGACAGCTGGAAGCTCTGGGCATTCGGGGCAGGGGGCGCACCCAATTGACCGGCAGCGACCTGACGGTTCTGCTCACGAATGGCGGTGACCACATCGGTCGCGGTCAGATTGCGCGAAGCGGTTTTGTTCGGATCGAGCCAGACCCGCAGCGAGTAGTCGCCCATGCCGAACAGTTGCACGTCACCGACACCGTTCAGACGCGCCAGCTCATCCTTGATGTTGAGGATGGCGTAGTTCGACAGGTAGAGCATGTCGTAGCGTTTGTCCGGCGAGGTCAAGTGCACAACCATGGTCAGGTCGGGCGAGGCCTTGTCGACGGTGATACCGATGCGCGTCACTTCCTCGGGAAGTTTTGGCTCGGTACGGGTCACCCGGTTTTGCACCTGCACCTGCGCGTTGTCCAGATCAGTGCCCAGGGCGAAGGTGATGGTCAGGGTGATCTTGCCGTCGGCGGTCGACTGCGAGGACATGTACAGCATGTTCTCGACGCCGGTAATGGCTTGCTCCAGCGGAGCAGCCACGGTTTCACCGATGACTTTAGGGTTGGCACCCGGGAAGTTGGCACGGACCACTACGGTCGGTGGCACGACTTCCGGGTATTCGCTGATCGGCAACTGGAACAGCGAGATCGCGCCGGCGATCAGGATCAACAGCGACAGCACCGCTGCGAAGATCGGCCGTGAAATGAAGAATTGGGAAAAATTCATCGGAGTTGTCGTCCCTTAACCGCGTGGGGTCGTAGCAGCCAGCTTCACAACCGCACCGGAAGCACCCTTGGCTGGGGCGACTTTAGGCAGGTTGCTGGCTTCCAGCGCTTGACGTTGTTGAGCGAGTGCCGCGATGGTTTGTTCGCTGGCCATCGGCACCACTTCAGGGGTGACCGGGGAGCCAGGACGAACCCGTTGCAGACCCTTGACGATGATCGTGTCGTCCTTGTTCAGACCGGTGCGCACAATACGCAGGCCTTCGATTTTCGGGCCGAGTTCGACGGCGCGGTACGCGGTGTTGTTGTCTGCATCCATCACCAGCACGAACTTCTTGCCGAGGTCAGTACCAACGGCTTCGTCGTTGATCAGCATGGCGTTGTAAGTGCCGCTACCAACCAGCTTCAGTCGTGCATACAGGCCCGGGGTGTAGGTGCCGTCGCTGTTGTCGAAAACGGCGCGACCACGGATGGTGCCGGTTTTCGGGTTGACCTGGTTGTCGACGAAGTTCATCTGACCGAGGTGCGGGTTACCGTCTTCATTGGACAGGCCCATATACACCGGGGTGGTGGCGCCGCGCTGACCGTTGCGGGCCAGTTGCGTGTATTTGAGGAACACACGCTCGTCGGCGTCGAAGTAGGCGTAGACGCGGTCGGTGGAAACCACGCTGGTCAATGGCGTGGTGTCGGCGGTCACCAGGTTACCGGCGGTGATCTCGGCACGGCTGACGCGGCCAGTGATCGGCGCGGTTACGCGGGTGAAGCTGAGGTTGAGTTTGGCCAGATCCAGTTGTGCTTGCAGGGCACCGACGGCGGCGCGGGCTTCTTGTGCAGCGCTGGTGCGCGAATCGGCCAGTTCGGCAGAAATCGCGTTGCTGGCTCGCAGACGTTCACCGCGACCGGCTTCGTTTTCACTGCGGGTGGCATTGGCGCGGGATTGGGCGACCAAGGCTTCGAGGCGGCGAACCTCTGCCTGGAATGGACGCGGGTCGATCTGGAACAGCAGGTCGCCTTTTTTGACCAGAGCACCTTCGGTGAAGGCAACATCATCGATCTGGCCGGAGACCCGTGGACGAATTTCAACAGTTTCCGGCGCTTCAAGACGTCCGGTGAATTCGTCCCACTCGTTGACCGGTTGCTCGATCACCTTGGCCACGCTGACTTTTGCAGCAGGCGGGGTGGCGGCAGTCTCCGGAGTCTTGCCGCAGGCGCTCATCACCAGTACGGCCAACAAGGCCAACGGGAAGCGCAAATGTTTGAGTGACTGTTCCATGGATGCATCCGCCAATGTATTGAAGATGGGCGGATGATGCTCGGCGGGGTGTGATGGCACGAATCGAATGAAGCAAAGATAACTATCATTCGGAATGATATAAGACCGATTCGAGCCCTCTAGCATGCACCTTTCGTTAGGGTGCTATCAATATCCCTAATGAAAGTTTCATGATCGGCTGCGTGGCAGGCAACGGTAAAAGTCCGCATGCCAGAAACAAAGAGACGGCCATGAAGGCCGTCTCGATCAGCTAGATGCCGAGGTGTTTCAGTTGATGCCTTTGCGGTTCGCACCGAAGCGGTTCGGGCCCGGCTGGCTATCTTGTGCCAGGAACACGATGTTGACGATCGGTAGCAGCAACCACCAGCCGCTGCGATCCGTGTCGTGCATACGGCGGACACCGACGGCAATGCTCGGTACCAGCAGCGCCAGATTATAAAGAAGTTGCAGAACCCCGCCGGTTTGGAAAAAACCGTCAATGAAGCCCATGACAAACGCGACACCCATGTTGATCAGGAAGAACAACCAGTATTCACGACGCGTAGCACGACCATTGAATACCGCGTAGTTCTTCAATGCCTCAAGGTAAGGATTACCTGTTGTGATGGCAGGACCGCTTGCGTAGGACTGCTGTGCTGCCTGGGGTGCCTGAGGTGCGCCGCACTGAGGGCAGGCCAGCGCCAGCGTACTTATTTCTTTGGCGCAACCGCGGCAGAAAACCATGCTCATAATTTTTTCCCTAAAATTTATTCAATCGATAGACACAGCAAAACCAGCGCGGTAAGGCCAGACAAAATGATGCCGGCGATCGCGAGGTTTCTTCCTGAGTGTTTTTGGTTGATGCAAATGATGCCGCAGGCGAGACCGGCGATGCTGAAAGAGCCAACACCGAGGAGCGTGTCAGCGTCCCATTCGGAATCATCAAACAGCGTGAGTGCGCAGATGATTCCGAGGATCATCGAGACGATGGCCAGCCAGGGTACTTCGGCTTGCGTTTGCGGCACGAAGGCCTGTTGGCTGGCCCCGCACTGGGGGCAGGTGAGCGCCGATTCGTGTAGCTCCTTGGCGCAAGCACGACAATAGACCATTGCCATCGTTTTCCTTAACTGAGTTCGAAAGCCCGACTCTCCATCGGTCGAGGCGGCGACAAAGTAAACTGTATTACCAGATTTGTCATTATCACTTTGCCATCATGGCTGTTATTTGGACGACACAGGCGTGCTGGATCGGCAGAATAGCCATGCAAGACAACCCATAGAGGGCACAGATCGTGTGCCCGCGATCAGCCAAGAGTAAAACGACGTTTAAATGAGTAATTCTACGACTACAACAGACGGCAACTGGTACGCAGTGATTGCCCTGGCCTTGGCCGCATTCGTGTTCAACACCACCGAGTTTGTGCCTGTCGGTTTGCTGAGTGCGATTGGCAGCAGCTTTGACATGTCGACGGCGCAGGTCGGCCTGATGCTGACCATCTATGCGTGGGTGGTGTCTCTGACCTCACTGCCGATCATGTTGCTGACGCGCAACGTCGAGCGGCGACGGCTGTTGATCGTGCTGTTCGGGCTGTTTATCGGCAGTCACATCTTGTCGAGTCTGGCGACCAGCTTCGCTGTGCTGTTGGTGAGCCGGATTGGCGTGGCGTTAGCCCACGCGCTGTTCTGGTCGATCACGGCATCGCTGGCCGTGCGCCTGGCGCCACCGGGCAAGCAGGTTCAGGCCCTGGGATTGCTGGCAACCGGCACTTCACTGGCAATGGTGCTGGGGATTCCCCTCGGCCGTTTGCTGGGCGAGGCGATGGGCTGGCGCACGACCTTCATCGTGATCGCAGTGTTTGCGGCCGCGCTGGTGTTCTGTTTGGCTAAGGTCCTGCCGTTGTTGCCCAGTCAGAACTCCGGCTCCCTTAAAAGCTTGCCCATGTTGTTGAAGCGACCAGCACTGGTGGCGATCTATGTCCTGACCGCCATGGTTGTGACGGCGCAGTTCACCGCCTACAGCTACATCGAGCCGTTCATTCTGAGCGTGGCCAGCATGAGTGGCGACAGCGTGACGCTGATCCTGTTGGTATTCGGTGGTGCCGGTATTTTCGGTTCGCTGCTGTTCAGCTACTTGCACAGCTATAACCCTCAGCGCTTTCTGATTGTTTGCGTGTCGCTGCTCGCCCTATGCCTGGCCGCGTTATTGCCTTTGAGCGGCAACGTCTCGTACCTCGGCGTACTGAGTGTGTTCTGGGGCATGGCGATCATGGGGTTTGGACTGGCGTTGCAATCGAAAGTCCTGGTGCTGGCGCCCGATGCCACCGACGTGGCGATGGCGCTGTTTTCCGGGATCTACAACATCGGCATCGGCGGCGGCGCGCTTATGGGGAGTTGGGTCGGCAGCCAGTTCGGCTTCGCTTATATCGGCATTGTCGGCGGGATGCTGGCGGCGTCGGCGCTGGCGTTTTACTGCCTGTCGATTTATCGCCATAGCCGGCCATAGGCCGGCGTTTGAAAGGTATGGCTGCCAGCTTAATTCGCAGGCAGCTCAAGACTGTCCGGATCGCCAAAGAACATCTGGATTCGCGACCGCAACCAACGCTCACCCGGGTCATTATCCTGCGACCCGCGCCACGCCATGTGTAGTTCGAATGTGCGCGTCGGCAACGGCGGATCTTCCGCCCGAACCCCTCCAGCCGCTGTCAGCGCTTCGGCGGTGTAATCCGGCACTGTCGCCACAATGTCGGTGCCGGCGAGCAACGTGCTCAAGCCATTGAACTGCGGCACCGCCAATACGACGTGGCGCTTGCGCCCGAGCTTCTCCAGTTCTTCATCAATGAAGCCACTGAGATCACCGGCAAACGACACCAACGCATGTGGTCGGGCGCAGTAATCATCCAGGCTCAGCGGCCCCGGCACGGTGTCGGCGCGCAGCAGTTTCGGCGCGCTGCGACGCAATACTTTCCGTTTGGCGTTGGCCGGCAAATCGGTGGTGTAGCTGACACCAATGGAGATTTCGCCAGAGGCCAACAGGCCTGGCATCAAGATGTAGTTGACGCGGCGGATCACTAGCACGATGCCCGGCGCTTCGGCGCGCAGGCGTTTGAGCAGCATTGGCAACAAGGCGAATTCGACATCATCGGACAAACCGATGCGGAAAACCGAAGTGCTGGTGGCCGGATCGAATTCCGCCGCGCGGCTGACAGCCGTGGAGATGGAGTCGAGGGCGGGCGAGAGCAGGGCGAAGATTTCCACCGCACGGGCGGAAGGCTCCATGCTGCGTCCGGTGCGGACAAATAAAGGATCATCGAACAGGCTACGCAGGCGCGAGAGCGCCGCACTGATCGCCGGCTGACCGAGAAACAGCTTTTCTGCCGCCCGGGTCACACTGCGCTCGTGCATCAATGTTTCGAATACGATCAACAGGTTCAGGTCGACACGACGCAGGTCATTACGATTCATCTGGAGTCCTGGCAGAGTCATCAAGCTTGACGAGAGCGGCCATATGAGAACAATGGCCGGCATGAATCTTACGGGGAAAGGCTGGTACTCTGCACCGGAAAATTCAGCTTTACTGAGACGGTGGCAGCAGTTTTTTCATCGATTTTACCAATGCCGCCCCTGCTGCGGAATCAATGACAGGCATGTCGACTATTAATAGCCACTGATAGTCTTGGGTCGAAAGCCCAGATAGAGTTCATGGCATTAGAGGTTACTTTGACGAGGTTTGCGATGTCCCGCACGATCCGTTTTCACAAGTTTGGTCCGGCCGAGGTGCTCAAATGCGAAGAGCATGCGGCCGCTCAGCCAGGTCCTGGCGAAGTGCAGGTACGTGTCGAAGCGATCGGCATCAGCTGGTATGACACGCTTTGGCGTCAGAACCTGGCCTCGTCTCAGGCACGACTGCCTGCGGGCCTTGGTCATGAGATGGCTGGCGTGATCACCGCTGTCGGTGACGGTGTCGATGATCTGGCAGTGGGTGACAAGGTCGCCAGTTTTCCGGCCGAGAGCGCGAACGATTATCCGGTTTACGGTGAGTCGGTCGTGCTGCCACGTACAGCTCTGACCCGTTATCCAGACGTACTCAGCCCGATTGAAGCCAGTGTGCATTACACGCCACTGTTGATCGCTTACTTTGCCTACGCCGATCTGGCGCGGGTCAAACCGGGGCAATTCGCCTTGGTGACTGACGCCAGTCACTGCGCCGGCCCCTCGTTTGTGCAACTGGGCAAGGCAATGGGTGTACGGGTGATTGCCGCCACCAAAGAGGCGGAAGAACGCGAATACCTGCTGTCCCTTGGTGCTGAGAAAGTGATTGTCACCGAGGAAGAAGATCTGCTGATGCGAATCAACAAGATCACCGACAATCGCGGCGTCGACGTGGTCTTCGATGGCCTTGGCGGCCCGCAGATGTCGTTGTTGGGCGATGTCCTGGCACCGCGTGGCAGCCTGGTGTTGTATGGCTTGCAAGGTGGCAACCAGACGCCGTTCCCGGCCTGTGCAGCGTTTCAGAAGAATATTCAGTTCTTCGTGCACTGTATCGGCAACTTCACCGGCAAGCCGGAGTTGGGCATCACCCAGGATCACGTCGCTCTCCAGCGTGCCCTGCGCGACATCAACCAGTTGACGGCCGATCGCGTGTTGCTGCCACTGAAAACCCGGGTGTTTCCGTTTAACGAGTTTGTCGAGGCTCATCGCTACATGGATGAATGTCCGTGTCGTGAACGGGTTGCCCTGCAAGTCGAACCGGCCTGATTCCAACTCGGTTAACAAGAGTCCGTGATCCCACGGGCTCTTTATGCGTTTAATCCCCCTGAAAAAGAGATTTCCCTGGGCGCGATGTCTGGGGTGGTTCAGCATCTGAACCGGTTTTTCCTCTCGATCTGTATCTTCTAATCGCCCCATAAGCCCTGATAATTGAATGATTACTTTCATCTCAAGGAATGAGCTATGGCTGTGCATTCTATTTGTTGCGTTCGATATAAATCGACTAGTGATGTTGATGCTGACTACTTCTGTTTAAAGGCTGTAGTCCTATTCCGAAGTTGCGTCTTTTTTTCTTGTGCTCACTTGCCGCAGGGCACTGTAGGAAGTTTCCTAGAGGGTTTTTTCTCTTCAAAAAACCTTATAAAAACCAATGTCTTGCGAATACAAAGTGGACTGTGGGCGAGCCTTTTGCAAGTTAAGTGTTTCAAATAACTACCTAATGACAAGTGTTAGCATCTGACCGTCTACATATTACTAATGAATTTTTACGCGACCCGTTGCAATAGGGTGCGTGATATGAACATTTCGATACCGGGTGAAGTACCGATGAGCACAATCCATGATCAGGCAATGAACTACGTCTACCAACAAGTGCTGCAACGTTTGATGAGTTTCTTTTCTCGTGCCGAACGTACGGCGTTGCAGCTATTGATCCATAGACTCGTGGTGGCGGCCGGGGGCATGGAGCGCATCGGAGACTTCAAGGTCATGGTGGTGCAGTCAGGGTCGCGAGACAGCTGCTACAGCCTGGCCTTGCTCAGAGCCGCACAATTGAGTCTGGCCGGACGTGCGCCTGCGACGTTCCAGCTACGGGTGGCCACCTTGCGCTGGAATGCCAATGACGCTGCTGTGCTGCAAAACCTCCATCGCAGCTACAGCGCGCTGTTTCTCTATGACGATCCGCGAGTCGAATTGCTGATGGTTGATGATCGGCAGGTATTGCCTTTCGACCATCAGGCACCCGTTGGAGAGAGCAGCCGCGAGGCCAATCGCATCAACCTGCTCATGGTCGCGCATCGTCGCAGCAATCGCGAGAAGCTCGAACTATGGGACGACGTCTTCATCGCCACTGCCGGGCTCTACGGGCAAGTTGCCCGCTGGAACAATGGTGTCGACGCCCTCGTCAGCAGTGAACCGCCGCGCCGCCAGAAGGTGTTTCTCGAAGGCCTGAATCGGGCCCTGCAGAAGGCCGGCGTAGGCGGCCTGCCGGCCAACTCGGGCACGTTCGAGGAGTTATTTGCGCTGCTCGACGGGCAGGATGGAGATTTCTACCGCGAGCTTTATACCGAAGGCGAGTTAACGCCCTGGCGTCCGGAGGGCGAGTTCGAGGCCTGCCGACGCACATGCTTTGTCGATATCCACGACATGGTCGTCGGCAATCTCGAAGAGCGTTGGCCGTTGCTCAGTGACTTCCTCGGTTTCCAACCGGGCGAGCTCATGCAGCAAACCGGCGAAAACGAATACGCCGATCCACTGCTGATGGCCTATCTGGAGGGCTTGCAAGCGGGCTCCCTCGAGGGGCGCACCTACGAGGCAGGGGTTCACGACTATCTCCAACGCAACCTTGAGTTGATGCAGCAAAAGCAACTGCCGGAGCCTGTCCGTGAACAATGGCTGGCGACGTTTGGCAATCAGGCGGACGTTGATCATGGGCGGCAGCAGGCACGTAACGCGCTGCAAGCCGCCTTCAACGTCAGTGAAACCCAATTGATCTGCGTGCTGTTCGCGCCGTTTGTCGATGAGGGGGCCGGTCTGGAGCAATTCCTGCGCAACTGTCATCCCGGCATGCTGGTGGCGCTGCCGGAACTGCATCGGGCCATGCAAGGGCTGCATGCGCCAGAGCAGGTACTGAAATGGATGACCGATGTCAGCGGATTGCCGGTGCGATTCATCACTCGTCTGTACGCGATGGAGCCAATGCAGGTGCAGGTAGCCGCCGCACCTGAAGTACAAGCCAATGCGGGCGAAATGGGCAGCGACCGCTCGGCGGAAGGCTGATCGTGGATTTTCATCCGGCAGACAGCGCATCGATTCGGGATTGCCTCCAATGAAGACTTTGCGGGAAAACGACTTTGCCTATCAGGCGGTGTACCGCTACTTGAACCAGCTGATCAACGAACCTGGCGGCAACGAGCCGGTGCGCTTGCCGTCACTGCGCCAACTCGCTGACCGGTTGAATGTTTCGATCTCGACAATCCAGTACGCCTACTCATTGCTGGAAAAGGAGGGGCGGGTGTATTCGGTGGCAAAGTCGGGCTACTACGCGCGAGCGTTGACACCGCTGATGGCGCCGGGAAGCGGCGAGGATTTGCTCGAAACGCTATGCGTACATGCCAGGCGCCCGGATATGTGCGTGTTGAGCCACGATGATCCGGCCGCTGTACAACCACTCGACAGTCCGCTGCTGATGCTCGAGCGCGAACTGCTGCGGCAGTATCCGCGTCAGTCACCCATCACGACACAGCCCTGCGGTGAGCTGGAGTTGCGTACGGTGTTGGCCGCACGCTACACAACATCCGCCACGCGTTGCTGGCATGCTGAGGATGTCTACATCGGTGCCGACCTGCGCGGTGTGCTGGAGATATTGATCAGTGTGCTCGGCTTGCGACGCGCCACGGTGGTGGTTGAATCACCGTGCGACTGGACGATCCTGCGTCTGCTCGAAGCAAACGATGTGCGCGTCATCGAACTGCCGCTGCACGCGTTGGGGGAGCTGGATACACAGCGCCTGGAAGCATTGCTTAAAACCGAACCCGTTCGCCTGATTCTGTTGTCCTCGGCACTGAACATGCCGCACGGCAGCCAGGTGTGTGCGGACAATCGATGCGTCATAGCCGACCTGCTTGTACGGCAGGGCACCTGGGTGCTGGAAAACGACTGTTACAGCGAACTGGATGAGCGGCTTGACGGCCCACGTTTGCGCAATTTGCTGGACCCGGAGCGTTTGCTGGTATTTTCAAGCTTTGAACAGGTCATCGGCGCCGAAGCACCTTATGGTTATGTGTTATCGCGTCAGTGGCGCAGTGAGCTGCATCGACACTTTCTGCTGCGTTCATTCCGAATGTCGCCGATTCGCCAGAAGGCCATCGCCCGGCTCTACGCTGGTGGGCGCATCGATCACCACTTGCTGGTATTGCGACGGCTGCTCAAGGAACGTCGCAGTCATTTGATCCAGTTATTGCGCGAGCGACTGGGCGAAAGCCTGCAAATCGTCGAACCACGCGGTGGCGCGACAGTGTGGGTGCGCTCCCTGCGACCTGTGGACATGGGCGCGGTGTTTCAGCGACTGCTCAAGCAGCAAGTGCTGATCGCACCGGGTGAACTGTTCAGCCTCAATGGCCTGCACGCCCACCATATGCGTCTGAGTGCACTCGGACAGGGTGAGCATGATCTGGCCACTGTGGTCGGAATGCTGGGTGACGCCTTGCGCCTCGCGCCGGGTCACTGACGTTAAAAAACATCTGATATGTCCCGGATACATCCCATCGCACTGCGGTCAAACTGCCAGTAAACTGCGCTGTATTTCCTGAACCACTCTCTATCAGAGGTTTTGCATGACACTCAGTCCTTTTGCGGGCAAACCGGCACCGGCAGAATTGTTGGTCGATATCCCGCGACTGGTAACGGCCTACTACACCGGCCAGCCTGATGCATCGGTTTCCACTCAGCGTGTGGCGTTTGGCACGTCCGGCCACCGGGGCAGCTCTTTCGACTTGAGTTTCAATGAATGGCACGTTCTGGCAATCAGCCAGGCAATCTGCCTCTACCGCGAAGCCCAGGGCATCACCGGCCCATTGTTCGTCGGCATCGATACCCACGCCTTGTCGACTCCGGCCGGGGCGAGCGCGCTGGAAGTGCTCGCCGCCAACGGCGTGACCGTGATGATCGCCGAGGGTGACGAATACACGCCCACGCCGGCGATCTCCCACGCGATCCTATGCTACAACCGTGGTCGCACCTCGGGCCTGGCCGACGGCATCGTCATTACGCCTTCGCACAATCCGCCACAAAGCGGCGGTTACAAATACAACCCAACCAACGGTGGCCCGGCCGATACCCACATCACCAAGTGGATCGAAGCCAAGGCCAACGAACTGCTGGCCAACAAGCTGGCCGGGGTCAAACACATCAGTTACGAGCAGGCGCTGAAGGCCAGCACCACGCATCGTCATGACTACCTCAATACCTACGTCGCCGACCTGATCAATGTCATCGATTTCGATGCCATCCGCGATGCAAAACTGCGTCTGGGCGTTGATCCATTGGGCGGAGCAGGGGTGCGCTACTGGTCTGCCATCGCCGAGCATTACCGTCTGGACCTGGACGTGGTCAATAAAGCGGTGGATTCGACCTTCCGTTTCATGACGGTCGACTGGGACGGCCAGATCCGCATGGACCCGTCGTCCAGCCACGCGATGCAAGGGCTGATCGGCTTGAAAGAACGTTTCGACGTGGCTTTCGCCTGCGATCCGGACCACGATCGCCATGGCATCGTGACCCCGTCCGGTGGTTTGCTGGCGCCGAACAATTATCTGGCAGTGTCCATCGACTACCTGTTCCAGAACCGTCCGCAATGGCGCGCCGACGCGGCCGTGGGTAAAACCGTGGTCAGCAGCGGCCTGATCGATCGCGTGGCCAAGCGCCTGGGCCGGCGTTTGTACGAAGTGCCGGTTGGCTTCAAATGGTTTGCCGACGGCCTGTTTGACGGCTCACTGGGTTTTGGCGGGGAGGAGAGCGCTGGTGCCTCGTTCCTGCGCAAGGATGGCGGCGTCTGGAGCACCGACAAAGACGGTCTGATTCCGGCCTTGCTCGCTGCCGAAATGACCGCACGCACCGGTCGCGACCCAAGTCAGGCCTACAACGCACTGACTGCAGAACTGGGTGAGCCATTCTCGGTACGGGTGGATGCCAAGGCCAATCCTGAACAGAAAGCGCTGCTGAGCAAGCTGTCGCCGGCACAGGTCACCTCGACCGAACTGGCAGGTGAAAAGATCCAGAGCATTCTCAGTCACGCTCCGGGCAATGATCAGGCCATTGGTGGTTTGAAGGTGATGACCGAGAACGGCTGGTTCGCCGCGCGTCCGTCGGGCACTGAAGACATCTACAAGATCTACGCCGAAAGTTTCATCAGCGACGACCACCTCAAGCAACTGGTGGCCGAAGCGCAAACCTTGGTGGATGGCGCTATTGCCAGCAAGTGATGCGCAATCGGATGGTATGAAAAAGGGCAGCCAATAGGCTGCCCTTTTTTATTCGCGATGTCAGGCCAGATCGACCAGGACGATTTCGCTGTCTTCAATCGCCGTAACGGTCAGGACCTGCTCATGGGCAACGGCCACGCCATCGCGAGCCTGCGCACGCAAGCCGTTGACTTCAATCACGCCCGTGGCCGGTACCAGGTAAGCACGACGACCTTCATCCAAACGGTATTCGGCGGTTTCGCCGGCCTTGATATTGGCCGCCACCAACCGTGCATCGGCGCGAATTCGCAGGCTCTGATCATCACCATCCTTGCCGCTGGCCAAGGTGACAAAACCTTCACGCTGGCCTTTTGGGAACGGTTTTGCGCCCCACGACGGTGGCGCGCCGGTTTCGGTGGGCAGAATCCAGATCTGGAAAATCCGTGTTTCCGTAGCTTCCAGGTTGTATTCACTGTGAGCAATGCCAGTGCCGGCGCTCATCACTTGTACGTCGCCAGCCTCGGTACGACCCTTGTTGCCCAGATTGTCCTGGTGAGTAATCGCGCCTTCACGCACATAGGTGATGATTTCCATGTCGCGGTGCGGGTGTTGAGGGAAACCGGTGCCCGACGCAATGATGTCGTCGTTCCACACGCGCAAATTGCCCCAGTTCATACGCTGCGGGTCGTAATACTCGGCGAACGAAAAGTGGTGGTGGGCATCCAGCCAGCCGTGATGGGCGCCGCCCAGCGAGCTGAAAGGTCTGAGTTCAAGCATGATCGTCTCCTCAATAGGCTCGTCTTGGGGCGCGATGACTGCGCACGCGGCGAAACCGGTGGTTTATGGCGGCGATCATCTATCAGACGAACATCGATAAAAAGCGTAAAAACTGCAGCATCATGATCGAATAAATCGATGCGATGGTGCCCGAAAATCATCTTGTCTCACCTTCAATTCATCGCCTAAACCAATGACCCACAAGCATTTCGCTAGAAGTTGGCAGCGAATCCAGACACCATAGCCCTCAACAGCCTCACACACTGGAGCCCTCAGCGTGGCGCAACACACTCCCGATCTTCCTCCTGAACTCCGTCCTCTGGCCGAGATGCCTTGGTTCAAGCGCTTGGCTGCGCGTTTCTTCGGCCACGGTCTGACCCGCTTGCGCGCCCAGCATCGCGCATCCTGGCTGCATGGCCAGGCCGATGGCTTTCGCAGTGGTCACACGGCTGGTGTCGAATATGGATTCAACGAAGGCAAGCTCGAAGGGCTGGAGGAAGGCCGGCAGGTGCTGTTGATTCGCGACAGCCGCAATACCGAGCATCGTCCACCCAGTGTCGATAACCACTTGTTCGACGACTGGCGCCTGCCGCTCAACGCCGAGTTGAAGAAACGCATGAAGGCCGACGTCGCTCGTTTACTGCCCCAACACGCCCAGCCCAGCGCCGCACAGTGGAAGATGATTTTCAGCGATACGCCGTCCACCTCGGTGGTTGCAGGCGCCGGTGCCGGCAAGTCCACCACGTTGGTGTTGCGAATCCTGTTGCTGACTCATTACCTGGGTTTTGAACTCGATTCGATGACCGTGGTGACCTTCACTCGTGAGTCGCGCAAAGACTTCATCAACAAGCTGATCGAGCTGTTCACGCTCTGGGGGCGGGCAGTGAGCCTGAAACAAGCGCGGGAGCTGGTGCGAACCTTCCACTCGCGCATCCTGCCGATGGTGCGCAGCCTGCCAGGTTTCGAACGTCTGCAAGCTTTCGAGAATCTCAGCCATCGAACCTCTGGTGCCGACGAAGACGTCGACAGCAATCCTTTCGACCTGCGCATCAACGACGCCCAGCGCCAGCAGCTCAACGCCTGTTATCACCGTTTGTTTAACGAAGACGAACGTTTCCGCCAACTGATTCAGCCGTTGTCCCGAGCCGGGCTACAGCTCAAGGAACTGGAGCGCGAACATCCTGACGTGCAAAAGCGCATGGCCGTGACTGAACTGGCCGCCAAGCGGGATGAAGAGCTGTGTGATGCCATCGAGGATCTGTGGCTGCGTGCCGGTGCCTGGCCAATCAAGGGCATCCAGCCAAATCGCCAGGCGTTCGAAATCAACGGGGCAAAATTCCACTGCCATGGCTACATCCCCAGTCTCGATGCTTGGGTAGTACTCGGTTTTGACTCACGGGAAAACGCGCAGATCTGCCGACCGAATGCCAAGCTCAGCATTCGCGCCGAATGGGCAGTAAAGCGCACCCTGTTTCAAGCTTTTTGCCGTAAGCCATTGATATGGTTGGATAGCTACGATTCCGCAAAGCGTGTTCTCGCCACGCTGGCCGGCGATGCCAGCGCGGGGCCGGGCTTCGATTACAAGGTAAAAGGCGAGTTGGCGTCTGCACCATTGCTGGACTGTTTCGTCGCCGCCGCAGGCTTCGTTGAGAACCTGGGCCTGGACGTTCCCGATGCCGTTGGCCGTATGAGTTTTGCCAAGGATGATCCAGACCGGTTTTTCTTTGAGGCCTTGAGCCTGTTCTGGCGTGCCTTCGAAGATCACTTGCTCGATCAGAAACCGCCGGTGATGACCTACAACCGCATGTTTGCCTTGTTTAGTGAGCATTCGCCAGAGAACCTCAAGCTGTTGGGCGATGAGCTACTCAGGCCCATGTCGCATTTGATGATCGACGAATTTCAGGACGTTTCGCCGCAGATCGTTTCGTGGATTCGCGCCAGCCTGACGGAAATCCGCAGTCGCGGGCCGGCCATGCACGTTGGGCGCGGCGCGCAAAAGTCTTCGCTGCTGTGCGTCGGCGATGATTGGCAATCGATCTACGGCTGGCGCGGCAGTTCGCCGAGTTACTTCATGGAGTTCAACAAGGAATTCCCGTCCCCGAGCACCACGCGAGTAATGCTCAGCGACAACTATCGCAGCCATCAACACATCATCGATGCCGCCGAACATATCGTCCGTGCAGCGCCGGCGATTCCTGGCAAAAAGGCCAAGGCCAGTGGCGAACCCAAAACCCTGCAGCCAGTCAACGTGCTGGAGCGTGATGATCAAGCCCTTGGTCAACGTCTCGCCGAGCACTACCAACAGGGCCACTCGATCCTCATGCTTTATCGAAAAAGCAGCGATAAGTTATTGATTGAAGAGCATATTCAGCCTGTTGTTAATGTGGATTCGAGATTGCCGTACGAATCGCGGCGACTGAAACAACTGACCTATCACAGTGCCAAGGGCCTGCAGGCTGATGCCGTGTTCCTGCTTGGCGATTGCCAGCACCTCACCAGCTCGCCTTACAAGAATCAGGTCTATCGCATGGCTGGATTGGGCAAAAGTGGCGACAGTGAACCGTACGATAGCGCCCAGAAAGACGAGATCCTGCGCTTGGCCTATGTCGGCATCACCCGCGCAGTCAGTCATTGCTATTGGTACGTCGAGCCCCAGGAAACGCAGGCAGTCAACATGCCGCGTGCGTCTGATCGAGTCGCCAAAGGCAAGGCGTTCTTCGTCGATCACCGGACAGATAAGCAAAGTGCATAAACAAAAAAAGCCCGCAGCAATGCGGGCTTTTTCTTTATAAATCAAAAGACTATGCGTAATTCCTCAAGGATTCCGGAGGAATGAACGCTTCCAGCTCGTCCTCGACCGCTTCGATCATCCGCTCGACATCAGCCGCATTCATCACCGTGGCGCACGGGATGCCGGCAATGGCGATCACCGTCTCGCCAGTGGCGCGGTCGAACAGGCGGGCGATCATGCTGCCGGGGGCATCCATCGTCGCCTCGAAACCCATGGGATGAAAATGCCAGCGCATCAGCTGGCAAGCGTTGGGGAACGTGACTTTGCTTGAACCTTTATTCATGTGTTGCCCGCCTTCTTCATCGAGCGCTTCCATTTGCTCATGGTAGGTGGGAAGAGCCTTCATTGGCTCAACCGGTCATAGACATTAAAAGTAGCATCCGCATGTGAAAATACTGTGAGATTTTTCAGTCCGTTTTGCGATTGCTTCGCGTTTTTTGATGTAAGTCACGGCCTACGCAATCATCGACAAAATGCCACTACGGATTTTTCATTGAAGCTCACGAAGAACTTGGGCAAGCTCGATTCTTTTTCGCCGAGCCTTTTATGCACGCCGACGACGACGGCCCGGAACACACCCAGGCCACGGCCGCTACGGTCATGCGCTATCACTTGAGCTGGAAACACCGGGATCTGGATGCGGTGATGGCGCTGTATCACCCGGACATTCAATACAACGATTTCTTCCAGAACCGCGTGCTCGGCCTCGATGAACTGCGCGAGTATGTGCGGGTGAGCATGCCACGAGAATCCGACGAACTGCTGGAGCATTGCGACCGTATTCGCATCGACGGCAATACCGCGTTCATCCAGTACGAAGTCACCTTGCGTGGCGGCGCAGGCCTGGTGTCGTTCCGCTCCAGCGAAGCGATCACGGTCAGGGACGGTTTGATCTGGCGGGTCAACGAATACGCCTCGCTGGTGCGCTCGCAAACCGGCGGAACGACGGCGGCGAGTCAGCGCCCGGCAGTCAGTCGCCTCGGTTTGTCACCCCGGCAGTTGAGCTTCATGGCCGAAGACCTGCAACAGTACTTCGAAAAGCAGCAACCGTACCTCGACCCCGAACTGGATCTGCAACGGGTGGCGAAGGAGTGCGGCTACAGCCGCAATCAGATTTCCTACCTGTTGAACCAAGTGCTGGGGCAAAGCTTCTATCGCTACGTCAATCAGGCGCGTCTGCAACATCTGTTGCGCTCACTGGACGAGGCGACGCCTCCACTGCGCATCGATGAGCTGGCGTTCGCCGCTGGTTTCAATTCGCTGTCGGCGTTCTACAGCTGTTTTCGCCAGCACACCGGCCAGTCGCCGAAGGCCTACGCCAAACAAATTTCTTTGCGGGCACGCGCGCAAGACTTCTCCTGAGCCCACGCACTAGGATCGACGCCATCGAAGGTTTTCAGTGGCGGAGTCTTGCATGCCGGCGTGGCGCACTATCAGTTTGTGGATGGATCAACTCGACGAGCCGCTGACCGCGCGGCCCGAGCTGACGCAGGATCTGGATGTCGATGTGGCCATCATCGGCGCCGGTTACACCGGGTTGTGGACGGCGTACTACTTGAAGAAGCTCGCGCCGGGGCTCGACATTGCGATTGTCGAAGCACAGACCGCCGGTTTTGGTGCTTCCGGGCGCAACGGTGGCTGGCTGATGGGCAATATTCTCGGTGAGGATCGCTTGCTGGCCGGCTTGTCTCCCGAGCAACGTCGGGCCTCGTTCGATCTGTTGCACAGCATCCCCGACGAAGTGGAAATCGTCCTCGAAAAGGAAGGCATCGACTGCGATTACCGCAAGGGTGGTGCGCTGTATTGCGCCGCGCGCTACCCAGAACAGGAAGCCACCCTGCGTGAATACCTGGCCAAGCTGCACGCTCAAGGCCTGACGGACGACGATTACCGTTGGCTGAGCCCCGAGCAACTGGCGCAGCAGATTCGCATCGCCAAGCCTTACGGCGGGATTTACGCGCCGCACGTGGCGACCATTCACCCGGCGAAACTGGTGCGTGGCCTGGCCCGCACTGTGCAAAACATGGGCGTGAAGATCTACGAAAACAGCCCGGTCACCCAATGGCAATCCGGCAGTCTGCGCACCGCCAAGGCCAGTGTGCGCAGTCGCTGGATTGTCCCGGCGGTCGAAGGTTATTCGGTCACGTTGCCGCCGCTGGGCCGTTATCAATTGCCGGTGCAAAGCCTGATCGTCGCGACCGAACCGTTGTCTGCCGCGACTTGGGACGAAATTGGTCTCAATCGCGGGCAGGCGTTCAGCGAATTCAGCCGTCAGGTCACCTACGGTCAGCGCAGCGCCGACAATCGGCTGATCTTCGGCGCCCGTGGCGGTTATCAGTTTGCCGGCAAGCTGCGGCACAACTTTGACCTGACTCGCGATGAAGTCGAGCTACGTCGCTATCTGTTCGGCGAACTGTTCCCGCAGTTGAAGAACGTACAGATCACCCACGCCTGGGGCGGCAACCTCGGCATGTCTCGCCACTTTAAACCGCACATGCTTTGCGACCGTGCCAACGGCATTGCGCTGTCCGGCGGTTATGGCGGGGAGGGCGTTGGTGCCAGCAACCTTGGCGGGCGCACGCTGGCCGATCTGATTCTTGAGCGCGATACCGAACTGACGCACCAACCGTGGGTGCTTCCGGACGGCGGCATTCACGCACTCCGCGCCTGGGAACCGGAGCCATGCCGCTGGCTCGGGTACAACGCGATCATCAAAAGTTTTGTCCACGAAGACCAGACCCTGGCCAACCCGGCGACGACACCGTGGCGGCGCAAACTCGCCAGCCAGGTCGCGGGTTTCATGGAAGGTTTCATGCACTAAACGCCGATTTACTTTGAGAAAGCCCAGAAGACAGGTCAGACCATGAGCATTACCCAATTCAAGAACACCGCAACCCTGCAACTCGACGAATCCAACCCGGTTGCCGTGCCGCTCGGTGAGCCGATCGCGATTGCTTCGACCACCAGCGTCGAGCGCGACGACGGCGTCGAAACCGGCGTCTGGGAATGCACCCCGGGCCGCTGGCGTCGACAGATCACCGCTCAGGAGTTCTGCCATTTCATCTCTGGGCGCTGCACGTTCACCCCGGACGGTGGCGGCGAAACCCTGCACATACAAGGTGGCGACGCACTGATGTTGCCGGCCAACTCGCTCGGTATCTGGGACATCCAGGAAACCGTGCGCAAGACCTACGTACTGATTTTCTGATCGTTTGATCCTTTGATTGCCTGCCAACAAAAAAACCTACACAGGAATCGACCCATGATCCGCAAGACCCTCGCTCTGGCACCGCTGATGCTGGCTGTTTCCCTCGCTCAGGCGGCGGAAACGGTCAAGATTTACAACTGGTCCGACTACATCGCACCGGACACCACCAAGAATTTCGAGAAGGACACCGGCGTCGGTGTCACCTATGACGTCTACGACAGCAACGAAACCCTCGACGGCAAGTTGATGACCGGCAAATCCGGCTACGACGTGGTGTTCCCGTCCAACCATTTCATGGCGCGGCAGATTCAGGGCGGGGCGCTGAAGAAACTCGACAAAAGCCAGTTGCCGAACTGGAAGAACCTCAACCCGGTGTTGCTCAAGGCGTTGCAGGTCAACGACCCGAACAACGAACACGGCTTCCCGTATCTGTGGGGCAGCACCGGCATCGGCTACAACATCGCTAAGGTCAAAGCCGTGCTCGGCGACAACGCGCCGGTGGATTCCTGGGACTTGATCTTCAAACCCGAGAACATGGAAAAGCTGCAGAAATGCGGCGTGGCGATCCTCGATAACGGCCCGGAATTGCTTCCGGCGGCGCTCAACTACCTGGGCCTGCCGCACCACAGCAAAAATGCCGAAGACTACAAGAAAGCCGAAGCGCTGCTGATGAAAGTGCGGCCGTACGTCAGCTATTTCCATTCCTCGAAGTACACCAGCGATCTGGCCAATGGCGATATCTGTGTAGCCGTCGGCTTCTCCGGCGACATTCTGCAAGCGGAAAACCGCGCCAAGGAAGCCAAGAACGGCGTCGACATCGGCTACAACATTCCCAAGGAAGGCGCGGCGATCTGGTTTGACATGGTCGCGATGCCCGTCGACGCCCCGGACGAGAAGGCCGGTTACGCCTTCATGAATTACCTGTTGCGCCCGGACGTCATGGCCGGCATCAGCAACTACGTGCACTACGCCAACGGCAACGAACAGGCCGATAGCCTGATTGACCCGGCCATCAAGAACGACACCAAGGTTTACCCGAGCCCGGAAATGATGGGCAAGCTGTTTGCACTGGAAGCGATGCCGCTGAATATCGACCGGATTCGTACGCGGGTGTGGAACAAGATTCGCACGGGTAGTTGACTCGCTTTTCCCCTGTAGGAGCTGCCGCAGGCTGCGATCTTCTGATCTTGCTTTTGAAAGGCAAAGTCAAATGATCGCAGCCTCGTTTCACTCGTCAGCTCCTACAGTTTGGGTGAGCCGTTTGGTTGATATCAATACACTGGCCTGCACTATCAAAGTACAGAGAAGTGAGACGCGTCTAACAAAAAACAACTTACCGATATTTAATATTTAAATAGAAAATCGTCAGACAATTAGGCGCTTGCCTGTAACTTCAAACATTCTTTCAACCCCCGCACGCTTTGTTTACGGCAGTTTTACGAAACAGCGCAATTTGATCTCAAAAAAGTCCTTTACGTCAGATTTCAAATTGTGTCAGGTTTCTTACGCCTTCATTGGGCGAGTGATAGGACGATCTCGCCAGAGATTGTCGCTATCGGACAAAAACTGTTCCATTGCTAAACAAGGAAGTGTGTTTATGTCGAAAGAAAATGCTCTTGCTATTGATGCGCCACAATCCCTGGCGGCTGCCAGCTCGGCGTTCAACCAGATCAATAGCTTCAGCCATCAATACGATCGTGGCGGCAACCTCACGGTCAATGGCAAACCGTCCTTTTCCGTCGATCAGGCGGCAACCCAGTTGCTGCGCGACGGCGCTGCTTATCAGGACAAGGATGGCAGCGGCAAGATCGAACTCACCTACACGTTCCTGACGTCGGCATCGTCCAGCACGATGTACAAGCACGGGATCACCGGGTTCAGTCAGTTCAGTGCTCAACAAAAAGCGCAGACCGTGCTCGCCATGCAATCCTGGGCCGACGTGGCCAACGTCACCTTCACCGAGAAAGCCTCGGGCGGCGACGGCCACATGACCTTCGGTAACTACAGCGGTGGCCAGGATGGCGCTGCAGCGTTCGCTTATCTGCCAGGCACGGGCGCCGGTTATGACGGCACCTCGTGGTACCTGATCAACAGTGGCTACACGCAGAACAAGACGCCGGATCTGAACAATTACGGGCGTCAGACCCTGACCCACGAAATCGGCCACACCCTGGGCCTTGCTCACCCTGGCGACTACAACGCCGGTAATGGCAACCCGACCTACAACGACGCGTCCTACGGCCAAGACACCCGCGGCTACAGCGTCATGAGTTACTGGAGTGAGAGCAACACCAACCAGAACTTCAGCAAAGGCGGGGTGGAAGCCTATTCGTCGGGGCCGCTGATGGATGACATCGCGGCGATCCAGAAGCTCTATGGCGCTAACATGAACACCCGTACCGGTGACACCACCTACGGCTTCAACTCCAACACGGGCCGCGATTTCCTCAGCGCTTCGTCGTCGAGCGACAAAGTGGTGTTCTCGGTGTGGGACGCGGGCGGCAAGGATACGCTGGACTTCTCGGGCTTCACCCAGAACCAGAAGATCAACCTCAATGATGCCTCGTTCTCCGACGTTGGCGGCCTCGTGGGCAACGTGTCCATTGCCAAGGGCGCGATCATCGAGAACGCCATCGGCGGTTCGGGCAACGACCTGTTGATCGGCAACAGCGTGGCCAACGAGCTGAAGGGCGGTGCCGGCAACGACATCCTTTACGGCGCCGGTGGTGCCGACAAACTGTGGGGGGGCGCAGGCTCGGACACCTTCGTGTTCGCCGCCAGCTCCGATTCCAAGCCGGGTGCGATCGATCAGATCCTTGATTTCGTCAGCGGTCTGGACAAAATCGACCTGACCGGCATCACCAACGGTTCGGGCCTGCACTTCGTCAGCAGCTTCACCGGTGCCGCCGGTGACGCGATCCTGACCTCGACGGGTGGCAACAGTCTGTTGTCGGTGGACTTCTCCGGGCACGGCGTAGCTGATTTCCAGGTCAGCACCGTAGGCCAGGCAGCGTACGCCGACATCGTGGCGTGATGTAGCGTGGAAAGCGGCGTTTGATGCGCCGCTTTCTTCACGTGCATCGGCTGACCCTGTTGGCAAGGTTACGCGGCGGAGCGAATATTCCCATGATCTATAAAGCTTTTACCTACACGGCAATGGCGTGGCTCACGGCGGCGCTCATCACGATTTCAGGAGAAACCAGCATGGCCAGCAGCCTCAGACTCGAAGAACCCTCGGTATTCGCCGGTCAATGGCGCGCGACCTTGTCGACGCACGACGAATCGCCTGAAGCGCAAACGTTGCAAGACAAGCCTTCGAATGTCTGCCTGGTTGAACTGGCCGCGAACCAGACAATTGCCAACGGCGCCGACTGCCTCAGTGCGTGGCTTGAACAAACACCGATCGGCTGGTTTGCCGACCCCGACGGTTTGTCCATCACTGGCAAGGAAGGCTCAAGAATCCAGTTTTTCAGCCGACAACGTGATGGGCTTTATCTGGCGACTTTGAAATCGGGCCTGATGATCACCCTTGAGCGCACGGCGCCATCAGCGTGATGATCAAGTTTGCGACAAGGTTTATATAAAGCGCAGGCCAATGGTTATAAGTCACACGATTAAACGCAACTGCACCGTAGTTATCGACGCAAGTTGTTATAAAAGTGTAACGAGGCATCGGCTAAACAAGACCCGAGTGCGAACGGGAAATTAATTCAGAGCTCGCCAAAGAATGGCGGGAAATATCTTTCAGGAATAATCAATGAAGATGGCGAAGGCCCCAGCCACCGCTCCCTTGATAAAGGCTTTGGCTGACTATAAAAGCATTCTGATCAGCGTCGGTTGCTTTACCGCATTGATTAACGTGCTGATGCTGGTGCCCTCCATCTACATGCTCCAGGTGTATGACCGGGTGCTGTCGTCGCAGAACGAAACCACCCTGGCGATGCTGTCGCTGATGGTCGTCGGTTTCTTTGCCTTTATCGGCCTGCTGGAAGTGATTCGCAGCTTTATCGTGATCCGCATCGGCAGCCAATTGGAGCGGCGCTTCAACCTTCGGGTGTACCAAGCGGCGTTCGAGCGCAACCTGTTCAAGGGTGAGGGCAACGCCGGACAATCCCTGGGCGACCTGACCCACATCCGTCAATTCGTCACCGGGCCTGCGCTATTCGCGTTTTTTGATGCGCCGTGGTTTCCGGTGTATCTGTTCGTGATCTATCTGTTCAACGTCTGGCTCGGCGTGCTCGCCACGGCGGGTGCGTTGCTGTTGATCGCGCTGGCCTGCCTGAACGAATACATGACCAAAAAACCGCTTGGCGAAGCCGCCGGTTATTCGCAGAAGTCCAGCCAACTGGCCACCAGTCACTTGCACAACGCCGAAACCATTCAGGCGATGGGTATGCTCGGTTCGCTTCGCAAGCGCTGGTTTCAGGTGCATTCGCGTTTCCTCGGTTTGCAGAATCAGGCCAGCGATACCGGAGCGGTGATCAGCTCACTCAGCAAAACCCTGCGCCTGTGCCTGCAATCGTTGGTGCTGGGCCTCGGCGCACTGTTGGTGATCAAGGGTGACATGACGGCCGGGATGATGATTGCCGGTTCGATTCTGATGGGGCGCGTGCTCAGTCCGATCGATCAGTTGATTGCGGTATGGAAACAGTGGAGCGGGGCGAAACTGGCTTATCGCCGTCTCGACGCCTTGCTGCAAGCGTTCCCGCCGAGCGACGAGGCCATGGCGCTGCCGACGCCGAAAGGCCAGATCACCTTTGAGCAAGTCAGCGCCGGCCCGCCGGGTCAACGGGCTGCGACCCTGCACATGGTCAATTTCAATCTGGCGGCGGGCGAGGTGTTGGGCGTGCTTGGCGCGTCAGGCTCCGGCAAGTCGACCCTGGCCCGGGTGTTGGTGGGTGTGTGGCCAACCCTCGGCGGCACCGTTCGCCTCGACAGCGCGGATATTCATCGCTGGAACCGTGATCAACTTGGCCCGTACATCGGCTATCTGCCGCAAGACATCGAGCTGTTCAGTGGCAGCATCGCCGAGAACATTGCGCGTTTCAGCGAGGCCGATCCGCAGAAAGTCGTGATCGCTGCGCAACAGGCCGGGGTCCACGAAATGATCCTGCGTCTGCCACAAGGCTACGACACCCAATTGGGCGAGGACGGCAGCGGTCTGTCCGGTGGCCAGAAACAGCGCGTGGCCCTGGCTCGCGCGCTGTATGGCCACCCGAGTCTGGTGGTGCTGGATGAGCCCAACTCCAATCTCGACACCGTCGGCGAAGCCGCGTTGGCCAGCGCCATCGCGCAACTGAAGGCGCAGGGCACCACCGTGGTGCTGGTCACCCATCGTTCATCGGTACTGGCTCAGGCTGACAAATTGCTGGTGCTCAATGACGGTCGCTTGCAGGCCTTCGGCCCGAGTCAGGACGTACTCAAGGCGCTGTCCGGCAATCATGAACAACAACGCGAGAAACCTGCGCAGGCACCGGGCGGGCTCAGCATGAGCCGGCAGTATCAGCCCACGACAAGGAATTCGGGTGTATGAGCAGCACAAGCATGAACACTGAAAACGAAGCGAGCATGGAACACGCCTACATCACCGAGCGCCCGGAACGCGATGCGAAATTTTTCGCGCGCATGGGCTGGATTCTGGCCATCGTTGGCGCTGGCAGCTTCTTTACCTGGGCGGCGCTGGCGCCGCTGGATCAAGGCATTCCAGTGCAAGGCACGGTGGTCGTCTCCGGCAAGCGCAAAGCGGTGCAGTCGATGAGCAGCGGCGTGGTCAGCCGGATTCTGGTGCGCGAAGGCGAAATCGTGAAGCAGGGTCAGCCGCTGTTCCGCCTCGATCAGACCCAGGTCGCCGCCGACGTGCAGTCGCTGCAAGCGCAATACCGCATGGCCTGGGCCAGCCTCGCACGCTGGCAGGCCGAGCGCGACAACCTCAAGCAAGTGACCTTTCCGGCTGAATTGAGCAACGATCCGGACCCGCGCCTGGCACTGGTCCTGGAAGGGCAGCGCCAACTGTTCAGCAGCCGTCGCGAAGCGTTTTATCGGGAGCAAGCGGCATTGCGCGCGAGTATCGAAGGCGCCACCGCGCAACTGGCCGGCATGCGCCGCGCGCGCACCGACCTGAATGCCCAGGCCGATTCGCTGCAACAGCAGTTGCGCAACCTGCAACCGCTGGCCGACAACGGTTACATCCCGCGCAATCGCTTGATGGAATACCAGCGTCAGCTCTCGCAAGTACAGCAACAACTGGCGGAAAACACCGGTGAAAGCGGCCGCGTCGAGCAGGGCATCCTCGAATCGCGCCTGAAGCTGCAACAGCACGGCGAGGAATACCAGAAGGAAGTCCGCACGCAACTGGCCGACGCGCAGTTGAAAAGCGTGACCCTGTCCGAGCAACTGACTTCCGCCGGATTCGACCTGCAACACAGCGAAATCCTCGCGACCGCCGATGGCGTGGCGGTGAATCTCGGCGTGCACACCGAAGGCGCTGTGGTGCGTCAGGGCGAAACCCTGCTGGAAATCGTCCCGCAAGGCACCACGCTGGAAGTGGAAGGGCACCTGCCGATCAACCTGATCGACAAGGTCGGCACGCATTTGCCGGTCGATATCCTGTTTACCGCGTTCAACCAGAGCAAAACCCCGCGTGTACCCGGCGAAGTCAGCCTGATTTCCGCCGACCAGATGGTCGATGAGAAAACTGGCGTGCCGTATTACGTGTTGCGCAGCAGCGTCAGTGATCAGGCCATGGAGAAGCTCAACGGCCTGGTGATCAAGCCCGGCATGCCGGCAGAAATGTTCGTGCGCACTGGTGAACGTTCACTCCTCAACTATCTGTTCAAACCGCTGCTCGACCGGGCCGGTTCCGCGTTGACCGAGGAATAAGGATGTTCGGCTGTATGAATAAGCTTTCCATGCTGACGGCAGCGTTTGCGCTGCTCGCAGGCAACAGTGCACTGGCGGCGATGGGGCCGTTCGATGTTTACGAACAGGCGTTGCGCAATGATCCGGTGTTCCTCGGCGCCATCAAGGAGCGCGACGCTGGCCTCGAAAACCGCGCGATTGGCCGCGCCGGGTTGTTGCCGAAGATCGGTTACAACTACAACAAGGGGCACAACACCTCGAAGGTGACTCAGCTCACCGATCGCGGTGACTTCAGCGAAAACCGTAACTACAACAGCTACGGCTCCAGCCTGACCCTGCAACAACCGCTGCTCGATTACGAAGCCTACGCGGCCTATCGCAAAGGCGTCGCGCAGTCGCTGTTTGCCGATGCGAATTTTCGCGGCAAGAGTCAGGAACTGTTGGTGCGGGTGCTCGATAACTACACCAAGGCCCTGTTCGCTCAGGATCAGATCGATATTGCCCAGGCGAAGAAAAAGGCTTACGAGCAGCAGTTCCAGCAGAACGAGCACATGTTCAAGCAGGGCGAGGGCACCCGCACCGACATCCTCGAAGCCGAATCGCGCTATGAACTGGCGACCGCCGAAGAGATCGAGGCGCGCAACGAACAGGACGCCGCACTGCGCGAACTGGGCGCGCTGATTGGTGTGCCGGCGGTGGACATTACCGATCTCGCGCCGCTGGATCAGAATTTCCAGACATTTACCTTGCAGCCGACCAATTTCGACACCTGGCATGAACTGGCAATCAGCAACAACCCCAACCTGGACTCGCAACGCCAGGCGGTGGAAGTCGCGCGCTATGAAGTCGAACGTAACCGCGCCGGGCATTTGCCGAAGGTCAGCGCCTACGCGTCGGCACGCAAAAACGAGTCGGAAAGCGGCAACACCTACAACCAGCGTTACGACACCAACACCATCGGCATCGAAATCAACGTGCCGCTGTTTGCCGGCGGTGGCGTGTCGGCCTCAACCCGTCAGGCCAGCCGCACCATGGAACAGGCCGAGTACGAACTCGATGGCAAGACCCGTGAAACGCTGATCGAACTGCGCCGCCAGTTCAGCGCCTGCCTGTCGGGCGTCAACAAACTGCGCGCATATCAGAAAGCCCTGGCTTCGGCCGAGGCGCTGGTGGTCTCGACCAAGCAAAGCATTCTCGGCGGCGAGCGGACCAACCTCGACGCGCTGAACGCCGAACAGCAACTGTTTACCACCCGCCGCGATCTGGCGCAGGCGCGGTACGACTATTTGATGGCGTGGACCAAATTGCATTACTACGCGGGGACCTTGAGCGAGCAGGATCTTGCGCGGGTGGATGAGGCGTTCGGGCAGGGTCCGAAAACCCAATAACAGCCTAAATCGCCGCAGGCTGCGGCAGCGCCTACACAGCAATAAAAAACCGGAGCGGTGAACATGGACGTACACATCAAGCCGATTGCGGTCGGCACCCTGCTGCTTGTGATTTCAGCAAATCAGGTTCAGGCGCAATGCCTCGAACCCTGCAAACCCGGCGACGCCAACAAGAACGCCAGTTTCCTGTTCGGCCCCAATCCCCTTTATTTGATCGTTCCCACGCTCTGCGTGGGAACGCCTCTAGGAACGCTCTGCGTCCAGTGACGCGGAGCTTCACGGGCTGCATTCCCACGCGGAGCGTGGGAACGATCATCAGTACGTGATTTAGACGGATTTTTCGCAACATCACTAAGGAAGGTCGCTGGATGAATAACAACAATACCCCCGCGCAAACGGGTGGCCGCTTTGCTCTGAAAACCCTGACACTCGCTGTGCTCTGTGTCATCGGCACTGTACAGGCTGCGCCCTATGTGGAAACCGGACGCAGCGGTGATGCCGCCAGTTGGCGCAGCCAGGAATTCCAGGCCGATTGGGGCCTGCGCGCCATCGGTGCCGATTATGCCTACGCCGCTGGCTACACCGGCAAAGGCGTGAAACTCGGCATCTTCGATCAGCCGGTGTACGCCGCGCACCCGGAGTTCTCTGGCAGTAACAAAGTCATCACGCTGGTGACCACGGGCATTCGCGAATACACCGACCCGTACATCCCGGTGAAGGCCGGCGATGCCTTCCGTTATGACGGCTCGCCCTCGGTCGGCTCCGACGGCAAGCTCGGCGCCCACGGTACTCACGTCGGTGGCATCGCCGCCGGCAGTCGCGATGGTGGGCCGATGCATGGTGTCGCGTTCGGTGCGCAGATCATCAGCGCCGACAACGGTGATCCGGGCCCGGAGGACGGCATCGTGCGCGGTAACGATGGCGCGGTGTACAAGGCCGGTTGGGATGCTCTGATCGCCAGCGGCGCGCGGATCATCAACAACAGTTGGGGCATCGGCATCACCGACCGTTTCGACCTCGGCGGCAAAGACCCGGCGTACCCGCACTTCACCGTCAACGACGCGCAGTTGCAGTTCAATGAAATCCGCACTTTGCTCGGGAGCAAACCCGGCGGCGCCTATGACGGCGCGATTGCCGCCGCACGCAGCGGCATCGTCACCATCTTCGCCGCCGGCAACGATTACAACCTCAACAATCCGGACGCCATCGCCGGCCTCGGCTACTTCGTCCCGGAGATCGCGCCTAACTGGATCACCGTCGCCGCGTTGCAGCAGAACCCCGACCTGGCCAGCGCCGATCCTTACATCATCAGCACGTTCTCTTCGCGCTGCGGTTACACCGCGAGTTTTTGCGTCTCGGCACCGGGCACGAAAATCTACAGCGCGATCATCGAAGGCACTAGCGCCGACAACCTGACCACCGGCTACAAAAATTACAACGGCACGTCGATGGCCGCGCCGCACGTGGCTGGCTCCATGGCCGTGCTGATGGAACGCTTCCCTTACATGACCGGCGACCAGGTCGCCACGGTTTTGCGTACCACCGCGACCGACCTCGGCGCACCGGGCATCGACGCCTTGTATGGCTGGGGCATGATCAACCTGCGCAAAGGCATCGATGGCCCGGCGATGTTCGTCACCGAACAGGACATCCCCGAAGAATTCCGCATTCAGGGCGCCTATGGTTCCGGCCAGTTTGTCGCGGATTTGCCTGGCATCGGCGCGATCATCGATCAAGGTAAACCGACCGAACGTCTGTGCAGCGACATCACCTGCGGCCTCGACACCTGGCGCAACGACATTTCCGGCCACGGCGGTTTGACCAAGCAGGGCATCGGTACGCTGGTGATGACCGGCAACAACACTTACAGCGGGCCGACGCTGGTCAATCAGGGCCGATTGGCGATCAACGGTTCGCTGGCCTCGGCGGTCACGGTGAATGACAGCGGCATCCTCGGCGGTAACGGCCGCATCGGCGCACTGTCGGTGAAAAACGGCGGTACGGTGGCGCCGGGCAACTCCATCGGCACCCTGAACGTCGCGGGTGACGTGACCTTCGAGCCGGGTTCGACTTATGCGGTGGAAGTCTCGCCGACCTCCAGCGACCAAATCATCGCCGGTGGCAAGGCTGTGATTGACGGCGCCACCGTCAGCCTGTCGCTGGAAAACAGCCCGACGCTGTTGACCACCACCGAAGTGAAAAGCCTGCTCGGCACGCAGTTCAACATCCTGCAAGCGGCGGGCGGCATTGAAGGGCAATTCGGCCAGGTGCTGCCCAATTATGCGTTCCTTGGCGGCACGCTGGCGTACTCGGCCAGTGGCGTTCAGCTGGACGTCGGGCGCAACGGTGCTTCGTTCGCCAGCGTGGGTCTGACGCCGAACCAGCGTGCGGTCGGCGCGGCAGCCGAACGTCTCGGCGCTGGTAATGCGTTGTTCGAAACCCTGCTGCTGTCGCCCAACGCCGCCTCGGCGCAACAAGCCTTCCAGCAACTGTCCGGTGAGATTCACCCGGCCCTCGGTACGCTGCTGATCAACGACAGCCGTTACCTGCGCGAAGCCGTCGGCGAGCGTCTGCGCGAGCGGGATCTGTTCAACGCCGATGCGCCGACTGACGATCGCAGCAATGCCTGGGTCAAGGTGCTCGGTTCGTGGGGCACGAGCGATGGCAGCAGCCAGTACGCTGATTCCACCAGTTCGATCGGCGGCCTGCTCGCCGGTGTTGACGGCTTGATCGCTGAAGATACCCGCCTCGGTTTCGTTACCGGTTATAGCGACAGCTCGTTGAGCATGGGCAGCGGCACGCATTCGTCGGCGTCGGTCGACAGCTACCATTTGGGCGCGTATCTGGGGCATGAAATCGATGCCCTGCGTCTGACCGTTGGCGGCGCTTACAGCTGGCACCGCATCGACGCGAAGCGTGATCTGCAGTTCGGCGACGTCAGCGGCAAGCAGAAAACCAAACGCGACGCGACCACGGCGCAATTGTTCACCGAAGCGGCTTACGATCTGGGCTTGCAACCGATGAACCTGGAACCGTTCGCCCATCTGTCCTACGTCCACCTCAACACCGACAGCTTCACCGAGAAGGGCGATGCCGCTGCGTTGAAAGGTGGCGAAGATAACCGCGACGTCGTGCTGTCGACCCTCGGCGTGCGCGCCAAGCGCACCTTTGCCCTGTCGGAGCAGCATCAACTGCAACTGGGCGCGAGCCTCGGCTGGCAGCACAACCTGAGCAGCGTCGATGCTGACAGCCATCTGGCCTTCGCCAATGGCAACAGCGCGTTCACGGTGCAGAGCGTGTCGATGGATCGTGATGCTGCGGTGGTCGGCGTGCGTGCCGGTCTGGCGCTGAATCGCGATGTGCGGGTCAACCTGGATTACAACGGGCTGATCGGCTCGAACGAGAAGGATCACGGCGTGGGTCTGACCCTGGATTGGCAATTCTAAAAAGCACCGGCAGCTCTAAACGGAGCTGCCGTTTTTTGAAGGAAGAGAGAGCACAACATGGGATTGTTCGATTACAAGAATGCCGATGGCAAAGCGTTGTACAACGACGCCATCGCCCTGACGCTGTACGCCTACACGCCGACCGGCCAGCCATTGCCGAAGACCGCATGGGCACCCGTGGCAGCGACAGCGCTGGGTTATCAGGGCCAGGTCGGGCCGCAGGGCACGTTCTTCGGCGAGAAGGACGGGTTTACCAGCGCCGAAGCCGAAGTGCTCGGCAAGTACGACGCCGCCGGCAAATTGATCGGCATCGGCATTGCCTTTCGTGGCACCGGCGGGCTGGGCTACAGCGACACCTTCGGTGACCTGAAAAACAACCTGCTGGCGGCGATCGGGCCTTCGGATTACGCGAGCAACTACGCAAAAAACGCCTTCGACAATCTGCTCAAGGCGGTCGCCGCGTTCGCGATTGCCAACGGCATCGCCGCCAAGGACGTGCTGATCAGCGGCCACAGCCTCGGCGGCCTCGGGGTCAACAGCGTTGCCGAACTGAGCGCGGGCAACTGGGGAGGTTTCTACAAGGATGCCAACTACATTGCGTTCGCCTCGCCAACCCAGAGCAGCACCGGCAGCAATGTGCTGAACATCGGTTACGAGAATGACCCGGTGTTCCGCGTGCTCGACGGCACCACGTTCAGCACGGCGTCGATGGGCAAGCACGACAAGCCGCACGATTCGACCACCGACAACGTCGTCAACTTCAACGACAACTACGCGTCCACCGCGCAGAACCTGGTGCCGTTCAGCATCATCAACCCGATGAGCTGGTCGGCCCACGGCTCGCTGGGTTATGCCGATGGCCTGAATCGGGTGATCGATTCGACGTTCTACAACCTCACCAGCAAGGACTCGACGATCATCGTCTCCAACCTGGAGGAGGCTTCCCGGGGCAAGACCTGGGTCGAGGATCTTGGCCGTAGCGGCGAGCCGCACACTGGCAGCACGTTCATCATCGGCACGCAAAGCAACGACTGGCTCAAGGGTGGGGCGGGCAACGACTTCCTTGAAGGCTTGGGCGGCGATGACCGTTTCCGCGATGACGGTGGATTCAATATCTTGCTAGGCGGCCAGGGCCATAACGTTTTCGAGCTGCAAAAACCGTTGCAGAACTTCAGCTTCGCCAACGACGGCGATGGCACCCTGTATGTGCGCGACGCCTACGGCGGCATCAGCATGACCCGCGACATCGGCGCGTTGGTGAGCAAGGAAGCGGGCTCGTGGTGGGGCAGCAAGGACATCACCTGGAATGTGACGGCCAAGGGGTTAACCAATGGCAACGAGCTGACCCAATACAACCATTCGCTCAGCGGTGATGGCTACGGCAACGCGCTGCATGCCACGGCTGACGGTGACTGGCTGTTCGGTCTCGGTGGCGACGACAGACTGATCAGCGACAAAGGCCACGTGACCTTCGTTGGCGGCGCGGGCAACGACCTGATGACGGCGGTGGGCGGCAACAACACCTTCCTGTTCAGCGGCGCGTTCGGTTTCGACGCCATCAACGGCTATCAGGGCAGCGACAAACTGGTGTTCATGGGTGTTGAAGGCGCGGGGCAAGGTTACGACTACAAGCAACACATGGCCCAGACCGGCAACGACACCGTGCTGAAGATTGGCGACTATGCCGTCACCCTGATCGGGGTGGGAGTGGCTAACCTGTCGGATTCGGCGTTCGTTTTCGCCTAGGCAATGATCTTTCTCTGTAGGAGCTGCCGCAGGCTGCGATCTTTTGATCTTGAAAAGCACAATCAAAAGATCGCAGCCTCGTTGCACTCGTCAGCTCCTACAGGGGGGATGTGCAAGTAGTAGAAATGCTCCGGAGCGTTCCGCGAGGGGCGCTCTGGCTGTGAGCTATCTCTGAACAATTCCAACAAAGAGAGAGGCAATAGCAATGGGTGTGTATGACTACAAGAACTTCGGTACGGCCGATTCCAAGGCATTGTTCAGCGACGCCATGGCGATCACGCTGTATTCCTATCACAACCTCGATAACGGCTTTGCCACGGGATATCAGCACAACGGCTTCGGCCTCGGTCTGCCCGCCACGCTGGTGACTGCGCTGATTGGCGGCACGGATTCACAAGGGGTTATTCCCGGCGTTCCGTGGAACCCCGACTCGGAAAAACTCGCCCTCGACGCGGTAAAAAAGGCCGGTTGGACGCCCATCACCGCCTCTCAGTTGGGCTACGACGGCAAGACCGATGCGCGCGGAACCTTCTTCGGCGAGAAGGCCGGTTACACCACCGCCCAAGTGGAAATCCTCGGCAAGTACGACGCCCAGGGCCATCTCACCGAACTCGGCATTGCTTTTCGCGGGACCAGCGGCCCACGGGAAAACCTGATCATCGATTCGATCGGCGACGTGATCAACGACTTGCTCGCAGCATTCGGCCCGGCGGACTACGCAAAAAACTACGTCGGCGAAGCCTTCGGCAATCTGCTCAATGACGTGATGGCGTTTGCCAAGGCCAACGGTCTGACCGGCAAAGACGTGCTGGTCAGCGGTCACAGCCTCGGCGGCCTGGCGGTCAATAGCATGGCGGACTTGAGCGGCGGCAAGTGGGGCGGTTTCTTCGCCGATTCCAACTACATCGCCTACGCCTCGCCGACCCAGAGCAGCACCGACAAAGTGCTCAACGTCGGCTATGAAAATGACCCGGTGTTCCGCGCCCTCGACGGCTCGACGTTCACCGCGGCATCGGTCGGCGTGCACGACGCAGCGCACGCATCGACCACCGACAACATCGTCAGCTTCAACGACCATTACGCCTCGACGGCGTGGAATCTGCTGCCGTACTCGATCCTCAATATTCCGACGTGGATATCGCACCTGCCCACCGGTTACGGCGACGGCATGACCCGCGTGCTCGACTCGAAATTCTACGACCTGACCAGCCGCGACTCGACGATCATCGTCGCCAACCTGTCCGACCCGGCGCGGGCCAACACGTGGGTGCAGGATCTCAATCGCAACGCCGAACCCCACAAGGGCAGCACCTTCATCATCGGCAGCGAGGGCAACGATCTGATTCAGGGTGGCAGCGGCAACGACTATCTGGAAGGCCGCGCCGGCAACGACAGCTTCCGCGACAGTGGCGGTTACAACATTATTTTGGGCGGGCAGGGCAGCAACACCCTCGACCTGCAACAGACAGTGAAGAACTTCGACTTTGCCAATGACGGTGCCGGCAATCTGTACGTCCGTGATGCCAATGGCGGAATCAGCATCACCCGCGACATCGGCAGCATCGTCACCAAGGAGCCGGGGTTTCTCTGGGGCTTGTTCAAGGACGATGTGACCCACAGTGTGACGGCCAGCGGTTTGAAAGTGGGCAACAATGTCACGGCGTACGAGTCCAGCGTCAAAGGCAGCAGCGGCGCCGACACGCTCAAGGCGCATGCCGGCGGCGACTGGTTATTCGGACTTGATGGCAATGATCATTTGATCGGTGGGGCAGGCAACGATGTCTTCGTCGGCGGCGCCGGCAATGACCTGATGGAATCGGGTGGCGGGGCGGATGCGTTCCTGTTCAGCGGCGCGTTCGGCCAGGATCGGGTGATCGGGTTTAATGCCAACGACAAACTGGTGTTTCTCGGTGTGCAAGGTGTTTTGCCCACCGATGACTTCCGCGCGCATGCATCCACGGTCGGTCATGACACGGTGCTGACGTTTGGCAATGATTCGGTGACGTTGGTTGGGGTTGCGCTTAACAGCCTGAGTGCCGACGGGATTGTTATCGCCTGATGTTGAGGTGGCGCCTTAACAGGCGCCATCGCTAGCCCTGCTAGCGGATCTGGAGCGTTGCCAGCGTTTACAGGGTGAAGTGGTCAAGCGCGGCGGCACTTACATGCCTTGTGACGGCAGCATTGCGGGCATGCCGGCCTTCGAATGATTGATCGTTCCCACGCAGAGCGTGGGAACGCGCGAGATAAACCTAGTCTTCCTTGCGAACCGTCGCGACCTCATCGGCGCGGACCTTTACCTTGGCCCCGGAAATATCCTCGAACTCATAGAAACCATCTTTGGTCTCGGTTTTCGGCATGTCCTTGGTCAGGTATTGGGTGCCGTTCTGCAGGGTTACCACCGTCTGGGTCGAGCAACCGCCCAGTGCCAGCAGAGCGGCTACCGCGAAAGGAATGCCCAGCGCCTTGATTTTCATACCCACGTCTAATTCCTCATGCGATGTGATGACGGGCATTGTCCGCCCTGTAACGCGGTTGGTGCCATCGACAAAGGAAAAGTTCGATACACCGACGAAAAAATGCCATTGATCTTTTTCCGTTTGCGCCGGGCGGGGCAGAGCTGGTATCTGTACGCATAACCAGTACTCGCTCGCCATGGCCCTTAATTCCCGTGACTGCCAACCCTCTCGACGACCCGTTCTATTACCTCAACAACTTCCGGCAAGTGCTTGATTGGCTTGAGCTTCGTTACGCCGATGTGATGAGTGAGGCCGAACATGGTTTTATCCGCACCTTCCACGCCGTGCCCCGCGCCTCGCAAGGTTTGCTGGTGCGCATGGTGATGCGCAAGGGCGTGCATTTTCGCGCCGGCAAACTCAGTTACCTTGAAATCGGCGACATCACCGACGCCGCGCAACCGCTGCTCGAGCATGGCTGGATCGAAGAACACGCGCCGCTGGCCATTGCAGAACTGTTCGACGTGTTGCTCAAGGCCGAAATCCTCCAGGCATTCGGCGCGACCATCGAACAGCCCAAGGGCCGCAAGGATGAATGGCTGCCGCTGCTGGCCGAGCAGTTCAGCGAACCGCGAGCCCTGCGCGAATGGGCGCCGTCATTGAATGAGCGGCTGTTCAGCCTGACGATCATGGACCTGTGCGACCGTCTGCGCCTGATGTTCTTCGGCAATCTCTATCAGGACTGGTCCGAATTCGTGCTGGCCGATCTGGGGATTTTCACCTACGAAAACGTCGAGTTCTGCGCGGACTCCCGAGGCCTGCGCAGCCGCGAAGACGTCGACGCCTGCCTGTTCCTGCACAACTGCCAATTGCGTTTCGAGGCTGGCGAGCCGCTGGACATCATTGCCGAACAAGTCACGGCACTGCACTTCGACAACCCGTGGCTAGAACGTCGGCGCGGCAAAGTGCTGTTCCAGATCGGCCAGTATTGCGAACGCATCGGCGAGTTTGCCCTGGCCCTGAGCATCTACCGCGACTGCGCCTATCCCGGCGCCCGGTTACGCATGATCCGTGTGCTGGAACGCTGCGCGGAATACGCATTGGCGCTGGAACTCGGCACACTCGCCGAGCAGACACCGGAAAGCGCCGCCGAGCAGCAAGGTCTGCAACGGATGTTGCCGCGACTGCGGCGCAAACTCGGCGGCCCACCGCTTAAACGCGCCAGTGCCAGACCGGTCGAACGTCTGGATTTGCAGTTGCCGCGCAGCGATCCCGCGCTGTCGGTGGAGTTTTACGTGCAGGCCCATCTGCACGACGACGAGGGGCCGGTGCATTACGTGGAAAACAGCCTGATCAACTCGCTTTTCGGTTTGTTGTGCTGGCCGGCGATTTTCGCGCCGTTGCCCGGGGCGTTCTTTCACCCATTCCAGCGCGGGCCGGTGGATTTGCTCAATGAAGATTTCCAGCAGCGCCGCGCCGAGCTGTTCCAGGCCTGCCTCGAAGAACTCGACGATGGCCGTTACGCCGCAACCATTCGCCAGCGTTTTGTCGACAAGTGGGGCATCCAGTCGCCGTTCGTGTTCTGGGGCGCGCTGAATGAAGATTTGCTGGAACAGGCGCTGGCCTGCCTGCCGGCCGAGCACCTCAAGCATTGGTTCAAGCGTTTATTGCTCGACATCAAGGCCAACCGCACCGGCATGCCCGACCTGATCCAGTTCTGGCCGCAACACAAAACCTACCGAATGATTGAAGTCAAAGGCCCCGGTGACCGCTTGCAGGACAACCAGTTGCGCTGGCTGGAGTTTTGCCACGAACACCAGATGCCGGTGGCCGTGTGTTACGTGCAATGGGCGGAGCAGAGCGCTTGAGCTACAGCATCGCCGTGCGCGCGTTGTGCGAATTCACCGCTAAAACCGGTGACCTCGACTTGCGCTTCACACCGTCACCCACCGCACTGGAAGGCATCGTCGGCCATCGCACGGTGGCGTCTCGACGCAATGACAAGTACCAGAGCGAAGTGGCCTTGGAAGGCGAGTTCCTGCAATTGAAGGTCAAGGGCCGGGCGGACGGCTACGACCCGGCGCAAAATTGCCTCGAAGAAGTCAAAACCTACCGTGGCGATCTGAGCAAACAACCGGCCAATCACCGCCAGTTGCACTGGGCGCAGGCGAAGATCTACGGCTGGTTGATGTGCCGCAAACTCGAACTTGAACAGATCAATCTGGCGCTGGTGTATTTCGACATCGTCAGCGAGAAGGAAACCTGTCTGGTTGAACACTTCAGCGCCGAGGCGTTGAAGGCGTTTTTCGAACAGCAATGCACACTGTTCCTGCAGTGGGCCGAGCAGGAAATGGCCCATCGCGAGGCGCGCAATCTGGCGGCGCAGCAACTGACGTTCCCCCACGCCGATTTCCGCCCCGGCCAGCGGCACTTGGCTGAATCGGTGTTCAAAGCCGTCAGCACCGGTCGTTGCCTGATGGCCCAAGCCCCCACCGGCATCGGCAAAACCCTCGGCACATTGTTCCCGATGCTCAAGGCTTTGGCGCCGCAGCAACTGGACAAGGTGTTTTTCCTCACCGCCAAAACCCCGGGACGCAAACTGGCGCTGGATGCCAGCCAGGTCTTGTTCGACCAGTCGCCGACCTTGCCGCTGCGTGTGTTGGAAATGGTCGCCCGGGACAAATCCTGCGAACACCCGGACAAAGCCTGTCACGGCGAATCCTGCCCGTTGGCCCAAGGCTTTTATGATCGTTTGCCCGCCGCCCGCCAAGCGGCCAGTCGCATCAATCTGCTCGATCAAGCCACCATGCGCGAAGTCGCCGCGCAACACTCGGTGTGCCCGTATTACCTGAGCCAGGAAATGGCGCGCTGGGCCGACGTGGTCATCGCCGACTACAACTATTACTTCGATTTCAGCGCGCTGCTGTTTGGACTGGCGCAGCTCAATCAATGGAAAGTCGCGGTGCTGGCGGACGAGGCGCACAACCTTGTCGAGCGGGGGCGGCAGATGTACAGCGCCAGTCTTGACCAGTTAACCCTGGCCAGCGTGCGCAAAACCGCCCCCCAGCCGCTGAAAAACGCTCTGCAACGGGTCAACCGCGAATGGAATGCGCTGCATGCCCCGCAACTGGCGGCGTATCAGGCTTACGACAAGGCGCCGGAAAAGCTCCTGCAAGCGATTTCCCTGTGCTGCGCGGCGATTGGCGATTACCTCAACGACCACCCGCAAGGGCTCGACAGCGCTCTGCAGAATTTCTATTTCGACCTGCTGCAATTCGCGCGGGTGGCGGAACTCTACGACGAGCATTACCTGTTCGACATCAGCAAGCGCGACCTTGATCGTAAGAAACCACTGTCGCAACTGTGCCTGCGCAATGTGGTGCCGGCGGCGTTCATTGGTCCGCGACTGACTGCGGCGCGCAGCAGCGTGCTGTTTTCCGCGACCCTGAGCCCGCGCAATTACTACGCCGATCTGCTGGGCACGCCGGCCAGCACGGTGTGGATCGATGTCGAATCACCGTTCGCTGCCGAGCAATTGCAGGTGCACATCGTCAGCCAGATATCGACGCGCTTCAATCATCGTCAGGCCTCGCTGGAACCCATCGTCGACTTGATCGCCCGTCAGTTCAGCGAGCGTCCGGGCAACTATCTGGCGTTTTTCAGCAGCTTCGATTACTTGCAGCAAGTGGCGACATTGCTCGCCGAACGCCATCCGCAAATCGCCCAGTGGCTGCAATCACGGGGCATGGCCGAAGGGCAGCGCCAGGCCTTTCTCGATCAGTTCACCGCCGAGAGTCAGGGCGTGGGGTTTGCGGTGTTGGGCGGGGCGTTCGGCGAAGGTATTGATTTGCCCGGCGCGCGGTTGATCGGCGCGTTCATCGCGACGCTGGGGCTGGCGCAACTCAACCCGGTCAACGAGCAGATGAAGCGACGTATGGCAGCGATCTTCGGTGCCGGTTACGACTACACCTATCTGTATCCCGGCGTGCAGAAAGTCGTGCAAGCCGCCGGGCGTGTCATTCGTACCCGTCAGGATCGCGGCGTGGTCATGTTGATTGACGACCGCTTTGCCGAAAGCCGCATCCAGCAACTGTTGCCGCGCTGGTGGGCAATCAAAAACCGCCCTGATGGCTTTTCAATTCCACGGATTGACGCATACTCCAGCGCATGACCCTGTGCAGTGACTGTAATGAGCGAAAACACCAAGACCGCCGCGATCGAAGAAATGCGTTTCAGACTGTTGAT
The DNA here is from genome assembly GCF_009764645.1 of Pseudomonas sp. PB106. Lineage (GTDB taxonomy): Bacteria > Pseudomonadota > Gammaproteobacteria > Pseudomonadales > Pseudomonadaceae > Aquipseudomonas. Next base: position 5,488 of record NZ_RWIM01000166.1, on the reverse strand, counting down.
CGATGCGGTGGTCGACTATGCGATCTACATGATCGACCCTGACGGCATCATCACCAGCTGGAACTCCGGCGCCAAACGCTTCAAGGGCTACGAAGAAGCGGAAATCCTCGGCGAGCATTTCTCGCGGTTCTATACCGCCGATGACCGCGCGGCCGGTTTGCCACAGCGGGCGCTCGACACCGCGATCCGCGAAGGGCGTTTCGAAGGCGAAGGCTGGCGGGTGCGCAAGGACGGCACCAATTTCTGGTCCCACGTGGTGATCGATCCGATCATCGATCCCAGCGGCAAACTGCTGGGTTTCGCCAAGATCACCCGCGATCTGACCGATCGCAAGATGGCCGAAGAAACCCTCAAGCAAAGCGAGCAGCAATTTCGCCTATTGGTGCAAGGCGTTACCGACTACGCCATCTACATGCTCAGCCCCGAAGGCCGGGTGAGTAACTGGAACCAGGGCGCGCAGCGGATCAAGGGTTACCTGCCGGAAGAAATCATCGGCCAGCATTTTTCCATTTTCTACACCCCCGAAGACCGTGAACTCGGCGAGCCGCGACGGGCGCTGGATACAGCCACCCGTGAGGGCCGCTTCGAAAACAGGAGCTGGCGCATGCGCAAGGATGGCTCGCGTTTTCTGGCTCACGTGGTGGTCGACGCGATTCGCGGCGAAACCGGCACGCTGCTCGGTTTCGCCAAGATCACCCGCGACGTCACTGAAGCCCACCTCGCGCAACAAGCTTTGGAAAAAACCCGTGAAGCGTTGTTCCAGGCGCAGAAGATGCAGGCCATTGGGCAGCTCAGCGGCGGCATCGCCCATGACTTCAACAATCTGCTGACGGTGATCCTCGGCAATCTGGAGATTCTGCAAAAGCGCACCGGGGATGATCCGAAAATCAATCGTCTGCTGGAAAACGCCACCCAGGGCGCGCTACGCGGCGTGTCGTTGACCCAGCGCATGCTCGCGTTCGCCCGGCGTCAGGAGCTCAAGACCGAATCGGTGAACATCGCGCAGCTTGTGCAAGGCATCACCGGGCTGCTGCGCAGTTCGCTGGGGCCGGGCATCCGTATCGACACGCAGTTTCCTGACGATCTGGAACCGGTGCTTGCCGACATCAACCAACTGGAACTGGCCATCCTCAACCTGGCGACCAACGCCCGCGATGCCATGCCCGAAGGTGGTAGCGTGGTCATTCGTGCTCAACCGGAAGTCGTGCTCGAGCAAAGCCAGGCAACGCTGACCGCCGGGCGTTACGTGTGCCTGAGCCTGACCGACACCGGCGAAGGCATGGACGCGCAAACGCTGGCATCGGCCAGGGATCCGTTTTTCACCACCAAAGGTCTGGGCAAAGGCACCGGGCTGGGGTTGTCGATGGTGCATGGCTTCATCGAGCAACTCGGCGGGCGTTTTGTCCTCAAGAGTGAAAAGGGCACAGGCACCACCGCAGAATTGTGGTTGCCGGTAGCGGTGGAAGGCGCGACGGTGAAACCGTTGTATCCAGCGGTCGAACCGGTTTCGGTGCCGCGACTCAGCGTGCTGGTGGTCGACGACGACTCGTTGGTGCTGACCAGCACCAGCCTGCTGCTCGAAGACCTCGGCCATCGAGTGGTCAGCGCCACTTCCGGCGCTCAGGCGCTGGCGTTGTTCGATCAGGGTGAGGTGATCGATCTGATGATCACCGACATGGCCATGCCGCAGATGAGCGGCGCGCAACTGGCCCATGCCGTGCGCGTGCTCAAGCCGGATCTGCCGATCATCCTCGCCACCGGTTACGCCGAACGCCTGGAAGGTTTTGCAGCGCAACTGCCGCGCCTGCCCAAGCCGTTCACCCAATTGAATCTGGTGGAGATCATTGCGCAATCGATGAAATGAACCGTCGGTACATTCGCCTGAACCAGTACACGCCGGGGTGCCTCTAACGGTTTTACCCACCCCGGAGCCGGAGCGCGTGTCCCTTGCCTCGCATATTGACCCAGCCAACCGCTGAAGAAACCCTGACCGAACATAACGCCAAGATGTTCGGCTCACCCAAGGAACGGCTGGATTTTTATCGCCGGGAAATCCAGTACGAAACCAGCATTCTCGCCAACCGCACCGACGCCTATCTGGCGGCGCAGTCTTTTCTGGTGATTGCGTTCGCCTCGTGCATGGCCAACCTCAATCCGGAGTGGGGCAAGTTGTTCACCATCGTGGTGCCGCCGTTTCTGGCGCTACTGGGCCTGCTCAGTTCGTTGAATGCCTGGCCGGGGATTCGTGCGGCGTACCAGATCATCGATCACTGGCACTTCAAGCAGAGTCATTTGCTGCATAGTGAACCGCTGATGGGCCTGGCCTATGATGAATCGCCGCTGTTCAGCGAAATGGAATCCAGCCATAAGGGCTACCGCAAATCCCTGCTGTTTTCCCTGCGTACACCGTGGATCTTCGCCACGTTCTGGGTGTTGCTGGGCAGTTACGCGGTGTATATCCAGGTGACCAATCCGGGCGGTTGATCGGCAGGCAAATAAAAACCCGGCTCAGATGGCCGGGTTTTTTGTGCAGCGAATTCAGACTGTGGCTTCAAGCTGCCGACGCGACTCAACCGTCTTCTGCGACGACATTGGAATAGGCGGGAAGTCTTCGTTCAACACACACAAATGGTCGATGGCGTCTTCAAACATCAGATCAGCTTTCTTGCGCAAGGCTCGATAGTGCTCGAATTGTTCGAAATCCAGGTTTTCCACCTCAAGCGCCGCATTCGCCGCTCGATTGAGGGCGTGAGCGTTTTCGAACAGTTGGCGATTGCGTTCCAGAGCCAGTGCTCTGCAAGCCTTGATTTGCGCAGGAGTCGAGCATTCTTTCATGACCGTAACCTTATTTGTCAGAGATTCCTTTTCATAGGCCAGGAGCCGCAGGGGAACCGAACCTGCCGGGCCCCGCCGGACGAACTCAGCGGGGGGTTATGCTTGTGACTGCCGACGGTTACGCAGGGATCCATTTTTTTGCACAAAAATGTTCGATAAATGCGCGCTTTAAAATGCGGGATAAAAATCAGTTTTTTTGCTGTTTGAGCTGTTCGTAACGCGCGAGAATCGGTTGCGTGCTGATCCCGTGCAGCAGAATGCTCAACGCCACCACCGACAGCGTCAGATCTGTACACGTCTTCGCCAGCTCATCGTTCAGACCATGATTCAGAGCGTAAAACAGATAGAACAGGCTGCCGATGCCGCGAATCCCGAACCAGCCGATCAGCATGCGCTGACGTGTTGCCAGCAGCGTTCCCCAGGGCATCAGCGCGACACAGGCCGGGCGTATCAGGCAGAACAAGGCACCGCCGACCAGCAGCGCACGCCAATCCCAGTGCGCGATCAACACAACGCCGAGCAGGGTAACCAGAAACACTTCCATGGCCCGTTCGACCAGTCCGCCGAACGACAACATATCGCCCATCATGATGCCGGCCGCCACCTGACCGCTTTCCAGCCGCTCGGTGTCGCCATGCACGGCGTGCTGCGGTTCGACATTCTGGTGACCGACCACCGGCTGCACCAAATGCTCGGCGGGGGGTTGGCTGGCACCGGTGGATTTCACTTCGACCTGGCGCAAACCCAGGCCAGCGGCGAACACCGAGAGAAAGCCGTAGCCACCAATCGCCTCGGCGACTACATACGCCAGGGCTATCAGCGACAACGCCAGATAATCGTTCGGGCTCAATGTGCTGTCGTCATTACGAATACGCAGTGACAGGGTCACCCGACCGATGCCACGGCCCATCCAGTAACCGGTGAGCAATCCGGCGGGCACCGCCCACAACAGACTGCGCAGCACCCAGTCCTGCCATTCGCCTGCCGTGCCTTGTCCGTGAATCAACAACAGCCCGAGGATCACGAACGGGAATGCCACCCCGTCATTGAGGCCCGCCTCGCCGGACAGGCCAAAACGCACACTGTCGACATCTCGCGCATCGTTGACTTGCACCAGCGCTGCGAGCACCGGATCGGTCGGCGCCAACATCGCACCAATCAACAACGACGGCCCCCATGGCAACTGCAATGCCCAATGCAGGAGCAGGCAAACCCCGGCGATGGTCACCACCATGACCGGCCCGGCCAGCCCGAAAGCGATCCGCCAGCGCTTGTCGCGCAGTGGCAAACGCAATTTCAATCCGCACACAAACAGCGAAAACAGCACCGCGACTTCTGTCAGGTGCTCCATCCATAAGGAAGCGTCTTCCAGTGGTAGCTGCAGCAAATCGAGGCCGCTGGGGCCGATGCCGATGCCCAGCAGGAGACAAACCGCCGAGGTCGTCACCGGCATCCAGCGCAGGTAGGAGGAGGTCAGTGCCAGGGTTAACAGCACGGCGCCGAGCACCGCGACCCATACGACAAAACTCATGATTGGCCGCCCTTAAGTGTTCGATGTGACGGCAATGGCACCGTGGTTACAGAAATTGTAGGAGCTGACCCGAGCCTGCGACAGCTCCTACAGGGACCGAGGTGGCCGCGGATCAGAGCATCGGCTTACCACCGGTCACGCCGTAGCGTTGGCCAGTGATGTAGCTGGCTTCATCCGAGGCCAGCAACACGTAGATCGGCGCGACTTCCACGGGTTGGCCGGGGCGGCCGAGCGGGGTTTCGGCACCGAAGTTCTGCACTTCTTCGTCGGGCATGGTCGAGACGATCAGCGGCGTCCAGATCGGCCCCGGTGCCACGCAGTTCACGCGAATCTCTTTCGGCCCGAGCATTTGCGCCAGACCACCGGTGAAGTTGGCAATCGCGCCTTTGGTGGTGGCGTAGGCGAGCAGGCTCGGTTTCGGCATGTCCGAGTTGATCGAACTGGTATTGATGATCGACGCACCGGGGCGCATATGTTTGATCGCTGCCTGACACAAACGGAAAATCGCAGTGATATTGACGTCGAAGGTCATCACCCATTCCTCGTCGGGGATTTCTTCGAAGTTTTCGTGGGTCATCTGGAACGCGGCGTTGTTGACCAGCACGTCGATGCGGCCGAAACGTTCGACGGTCTTGTCGACCAGCGCCTGACAATGGGCTTTCTGCGCAATATCGCCGGGCAGCAAAATGCACTGGCGGCCGGCCTGTTCGACCCAGCGGGCGGTTTCCTTGGCGTCTTCGTGTTCATTCAGATAAGCAACGGCGACGTCTGCGCCTTCACGGGCAAAGGCAATGGCTACGGCGCGACCGATGCCGCTGTCGGCGCCGGTGATCAGGGCAATTTTGCCGGCCAAGCGTCCAGAGCCGACATAGCTTTGTTCGCCGCAGTCTGGATAGGGCTCCATCTTGCGTTGCGAACCGGGAACGGTTTGGGCTTGTTTGGCGAAGGGCGGTTTTGGATAGTCGGTCATCGCGGGTCTCCGAGGTCTCATGGCGGGTATGGGCGGTTGACCCGGAGTGTTTGCCGTGAGTTCGATCGGATTTACGCGTGACGCAAATTCCCTGTAGGAGCTGCCGAAGGCTGCGATCTTTTGATTTTGACCTTTTAAACAGCAAGATCAAA
>NZ_RWIM01000165.1 GCF_009764645.1 Pseudomonas sp. PB106 | reverse complement strand
CCGCGCCATGATCGCTTCGCCGCTGGCCGACAGACCTTGGCGATAGAGGCGCTTGCCCGCCGCCTCTTCCGGGGTCAGCGGCGCAGCGCTCGCGCCCAGGCTGAGGCCAGCGAGCAGGAACAGGGCGAGGACGCGGCAGCGTTTCATGGCGCGGGCTCAGCGACCGGCCACGGGCATTGTCAGCAACTGCAAGCGCTGGGCAATGGCGGCGGCCGGGGCATCGGGACGGATTTTGCTCCAGCGTTTGTTGGCGACATCGCCGACGATCAACTGCGTGGAGTGTTGCTCGGGGGTCGGCACGATCTGGCCGATACGGCTCAGCACCAGGTCCATCTGTGCCTTGTCGCCGGTGAGAAAAAGCCAATGAGGGTCATCGGAACCCTGCTTCAAGGTGTAAGCCTTGAGCACCGCCGGCGTATCGCGCAGCGGGTCACTGGTAAGGGAAATGAAGGTGATGTCCGGTGCCTTGTCGCCCAGCAGCTCGCGGACTTCCTTGAGCTTTTGGGTGATCAGCGGGCAGGCATCGTTGCAACTGGTGAAGATCACGTTGAGCAGAACGATGCGGTTTTGCAGGGCATCGCTGTAGAAGCGCAGGGTCTCGCCGTTCTGGTCCTGCAACGGCGTGTCGGTGAACCAGGTTCTCGCGTCGTGGGTGCCTGTGGCCGGTGCGGCGGCAACCGTCGCCGGTGCCTCAGGCGCATGGCCTTCGTGGCCCAGCGCCACGCTGCTGAAAATCCAGAAACACGCGGTCAGGGAGATCCAGTCGAGCAGTCTCATGGCTGTTGCTCCATGGCGATGGCGGTGTGTTTGGCGTGGGTGCGCAGGCCGCTGAGTTTTTCGACTTCCTTGGCCAGCAACGCCGGGTCGGTGAAGCCGTAGTAGCGCATCCAGTGGCGGCTGTTGCCGTCGCCGACGAGGATCAGCGGTTGATGATTCTTGAAGTCGCCGCTGAAACTGCCGAGGCCCTTGAGGGTTTCAGTGATCGATTGCGGCGAGCCGGTCAGCCAGCTCCAGCCCGGCCCACGCTGGAACGTACGCGCATAATCCTGCAGGCGTTTCGGGTCGTCGCGCTGCGGGTCGATGCTGATCGAGACCAATTGCACTTCCTTGCCGACGCGGGCGCCGAGCTGTTTCTGCACCTTGCCCATGATCGACGAGACCACCGGGCACACCGTGGTGCAACTGGTGTAGATGAAGCTCATGACGACGATTTTGCCCTGCACCAGGTCTTGTTCGAGGCGCACGGTTTTGCCGGTCTGGTCGAGCAGCGGCACGTTGGCGAACTTCACTTGCGTGTGTTCTTGGGTGTTGCTGGCCGGGGTTTTGTGCCCGGCGTGTTCATCCGCTGAATGAGCGTTGGCGTGTTGAATGCCGAGGCTCAACAGGCACAGGGTCAGCAGGCCACTGGATGCAAATCGGTTCATGTCGAAACTCCTCTTCAACGGGCCTGACCGGGGGTCACCCGAACACTGGCAAAGGTCTTGTCATCGAAACCGGCACCCAGCGAGGCGGCGCGCACGTGCAAATACCAGGCGCCGCTGCGGTCGAGGGTGATCGGTGCTTCGTATACGCCGTCGGCGACTTCCAGCGCCGCCACTTGGCGGGGGTGCGAAGTGGGCGCGAGGTAGTAGCGCAACTGCACGTCTTTCACGCCGCTGCGCTGGGTTTTGTCTTTGCCCTGAACAATGCGGAAGCGCACGACGTAAGGGTCGTTGAGCGCCACGGCCGTCTTGTCGAGGAGGAACTCGACTTGCGGCTGACCGAGGTGTTTTTGCGGTTTGCCGTCAGGATCGATCTGCGCGGTGAAGCAGTGAATGATGTTCGGTTGATTGAGCAGGAACGCCACGTCGAAGCGCCCCGCTGCCGGCAGTTTCACCCGCGCGCTGTATAGCCCCGGCGAGACCTCGCGCAGGCTGCGGTCGATGACCATGGCGGCGCGGGCGATCTGGCCACGGTTGGGGTAACCGGACATCGGCGCGTTCATGCCTTCGGCGTAGAAATAGGTGGTGTTGTCGACCGGGTTGACCACGAACACGGCGTTGTCATCGCGTGATACCGCGAGGCTTGAGGCCAGCGGCAGATCCCCGGCCAAGCGCGGCGCTTGCGGGCCGGCCTCGAAACCCTGGCTGATCGGCTGGCGCCCCTCGCCGAGGGACGACAGGTTGATCATGGTGACTTTCGGCGAGGCGAGTCCGCGAATGTAGGCGTAGGCCTGAGTGAACACCACTTGGTAGGGTTCGGCGCTGACGTCCAGATCATGTATGGCGCTGTTGGTGGCGGCGTCGATGACCGTGGCGCGGTTTTCCACGGTGTTGAGCACCACGCCGAAGCGGCCATCGGCGCTGAAGCCCAGCGGGCCGAGGCCTTGTTGCAGTGTGAGCACCTGGCGGATGGCGTGAGTGCTGGCGTCGATGACTGTCACGGTGCCGTCCTTGCCGTCGGCCACGTAGACCGCGCCGGACAGCGCTGAATAGGCGACTGACAACGGGTGGGAGCCGGTTTTGATTTGCTCGACGATGGTCAGGCTGGCGATGTCGACCACGCTTAACGTGCCGTCGTCGCGGTTGCTGACGAAGGCGAAACGGCTGTCCTTGCTGAAGCTGATCTCGTGGTGGCCGCGCCCGGTCTGCAAATGTTTGAGGGGGTTGAGGCTTTGGCTGTCGATCACCGTCACGCCAGAGTCTTCCGCTTTGCTGGCGTTGTTGCCGACCCAGAGCAGGCGTTCGTCCGGTTGCAGTGCCACGCGAAACGGTTGCCTGCCGGCGCGGATCGAGTCGATGACTTTGAATTGTTCGCTGTCGATCACCGCGATTTCGCCGGCAGTCGGCATCGAGACGAACACGCGTTTGTTGTCTTTGGGCGTGACCCAGTCCATCGGCGGTTGTTTGAGTTCGATCCGCGCGAGGGTACTGGTGATGCCGCCGACCGAGACCGATGGATCGACCACGGCGATGCTCGCGTCGCGGTTCATCACCAGCAGGAAATAGCTGTTGAGGTCGAGCAACGGCCGCGCGCCGATGTTGGATTTGAGGAAAACGCCGACCCGGGACTTGCAGCTCTGGTCGCGGCCCTGCGCCTGATCGGCGGCGAGGGTTTGCGGGTCGACCCAGGCCCCCGGTGCCACGCCGGACAATGGCTGGCCGGACGCGCTGTCGGTGACACGGAACTGCACATCGGCGAACTCGCCTTCACGCAGCTTACCGTCGGCGGCCAGCGGCTTGAGGTTGAAATCCACCGCCACACCGTCACGCTTCAGCGACTGCTCGGCAACGGTTTGCGCCAGCGCAATCTCACTCAGCGTCAACACCGCCCCGGCCATGGCCAGGCTGCAAATACCGATGATGTTGATAATCCTGTTCATCTAGCACTCCCCTACACATTCAGTCCAAACGACGCGGTCCCTGTGGGAGCTGGCTTGCCAGCGATGGCGTCCTTTCCGTCACATCAATGGCGCCTGTGCCGCCGTCATCGCTGGCAAGTCGAATCGTCGAACCGCAGCTCCCACAAGGGATTTGCATCCATGGGGGGTTTTTGTTGGGCCTACTGGCTTGGTGGTGCCGGCTCCGGTTCGTTGGTTACCCGCAGCAAGCCCCACAAACCGGCGGTGTTGCCGAACGAGGCGTTGTCGCGGAACAGGTAGTCCCCCGGGATCGCGTTGCTGCCGCCGGCGCTGGGCAACATGAAGCTGAAGTGCGCCGCCGGCAGTACGCTTTCCCTGGCACCGATGTACATCGACATCGGGTTGTAGCCGTACTTGACCGAACCCACGCCCGGCGTATTCATCGGGTAGCCACCGAGGTCGCTCTTCTCCGACTGGAACGGGTTGACCGACCACAGATGCCCGTCGAGCTGGAAGGTCGAGCCCCGGCTGCCACCGCTCGGCATCAGGATGTGCGTGCGGAACGGCTGCCCCGGTTTGGCGTAGAACACCGGCGTTTGCGGATCGCCACCGACCAGCGCGTTGCTGTAAGCCATGTGCGCGTTCGGCACATCGCCGTAGCCATGGCCATCAGCGCGGCCAAACGGTGCGTCCGGGGCGAGGCCGAAGCGGTACCACATCGGTTCGGCCTTGTAGTTGATGGCCATGCCGGCGTTGTCCTTCGGATCGTTCGGCACGCCCATGCCTTCAGACGCAATGCCTTCCACCGGCCGACCATTGGCCCAGCGCAAATTCAGGGCTTTCTGCCAGACCATCGCAAAGTCGCGATAAGTCGTCTGCCCCGCCGCCGTGACCGTGGCGGAAACCTTGCGTGCATCGTCAACCCAGGTCGCGCCGATTGGCAGAATGCTCATCGCTCCACCGAGACCTTTTTGCGGCTGCTTGATCACGTCCGCCGGGGTGAAATTCAGCCCGCCGAACTCCACCGCCGTGGCGTTGATGTTGTCGACGCTGCGCCCCAGTTGCGTCACCGGTTTGCCTTCACGCTCCAGGTGCCCGGCGTAGTACTGATACGTCCGGGTCGGGTAGGCACCGGTGCTGCCAACACGCGGTGGTACGGTCTGAATCGGGTTGGCGCCGACGTTAACGCCGTCGGATTTGGTGATGTCGTAGGCCAGCAATTGCGCATGCAAACCGACGTGGCTGGATGGCCGCAACAGGTTGTTGTTGAAGGTGGTCGAACCGTCGCCACCGTTGCGATCACGCTTGACCAGGCCTTGCATGATCGCGGTCTGCGCCAGGTCCGGCATCACGCTCGGCAGGCGGTTTTCCAGGGTGATGTTGATGCAATCCCCGGCCGCCGCACGCAGTACCAGCGGCTCGACCGGAACGCCCGCCTTGAGCTTGCCGGTGGCCGGATCAAGATCGGCTTTGCGCACGTAGAGCACAGCGGTCGGGTCATGGATCGGCCCGCTCTGACCGCCAATGGTCAGGGTTTCGCCGTCCTCAGGATCGGTCACCGTGACCTGCGGAATGCTCACGGGCCGCGAGTTGAACACCAGCGTGCCGCCCGCCGGATTCAACGGCCCGCCGACATGCTGACCAAGCCCGGCCGGATCGCCAATCGCCAGCCCCAGCGGGTTGCGCAGGATGTCGTTGGCCAGCGCCGCGACCACTTCATAGTTGCGTTGCACCGTGGCGCGGGTGCCGATGCCGTTGGGGTTGGCGCTGTAGCGCGGGCAACTGCCCTCGAACGCCACGGTGTTGCGCATGCCGGTGGGTTTGGCGTTGTTCGGCAGTGCGAACAGGTCGCTGCGTTGCGCGGTGTAGTTGCGCATCACGCCCCAGATGCCGTTCCAGTAGCCTTCGATCGAAGCGTCCATCGAGTACAGATAGTCGCCCGTGGTCGCCGCCGAACTGGAGAGCATCGACACCGGTGCAATGAAGCCCATCTGCTCGGAGATGCCGACCATTTGCGAAGCGCGCCAGCCGGAGTTGGAGCTGTTGCCGAAACCGGAACCGCTCTGCAGCCATTTCACGCCGTGCAGGGTGACGTTGTGCTCTTCTTCATGGCCACCGGCATGCACCCGCAGCCGCACGTTGTCGCCGGTGTACGTGCGCAGCATCGGCGTGAACGGATCGCCCGGTTCAGCGCCGGCCTTGTTGATGTGCGGCGGAAACAGCGTGGTGCCGCCGGTTGGGCCGGTCGCGGAGGTAATCAGGTTCGGCGCCAGGTTCATCGCCGGGATCGCCCGATCAGTGCGGCTGTGCATGGCGTAAGCCAGATCGCCGCCGAGGCCGTCAGCCTGCATGCCACGTTTGCCGTCCGGCGCGACTTTGTTCGGGTCGTACACGCGCAGCGCCAATGGCTCGTTGCGATAGTTGACGACGAACATGCCCGGATCATCCACAGAGATTGCCTGTGGGCATGGCCGGCTCGGGCAACCCGGTTTGATCCCGCCGCGCGCCTCGACAATCGCATCGAGCAGGTTACCGGCGTTGTTGCGCACCGGCGGATTGATCGCGTAGCGGAAGCTGTCGGCAGTCGCCGGGAACGCTTGCGCATTCGGCACGCCATTCGGCCCGGCGCCGACGTACACACCGGCTTCATAGGCGTGCTGGAAGTCGCTGTATTCTAGGAAGAATTCGCGGAAGCTGTCGTTGAGGCCATCGCCATCGAGGTCGCCAGTGTTGATCACCGCTTGCCACGAAGTCGGCCCGCCGTCCTGACGCGCACCGCTGTACAGCGGCTCGCCGGTTTCAGCGTGGAACCAGGTGGAACCGGCCGGTTCAGCCAGCACCGTGGCGTACAGACCAATCTGCTGGTGGGTCGATGGGCCGAGGTGGTCGTGGGTGAAAATCGTGCCGAGGCCTCGATCCACGCCTTTGCTGTTGATCACCGGGTCGACGAACCAGCGCTGCATCGCCGTGCGCGCACCGACCCAATCGGCGCGGCCATATTGACCGAAGTACGGATGGTTCTTGGCTTTCGGGCAGGCCTGAGTGCCGTCACGCGGATCGGTGCCTTCGCACTGGTTGAACTCGCGGATCGCATGCACACGTTCTTGCACGGCGCCGGGCGAGAGCACGCCGTCCTCGTAGTTCCAGCCGTTGGAGGAACCATCGGCAGAAGTCAGGTCCCACTTCGGCAAGTGAATGTGTTGGCCGATCACGTCGGTCGGCGTGCGCACCTGATAGTCGTCCATCTCGTAAGTGGCCGGCACCAGGTTGGTTTGCTGGTATTGCACGCAGTCGAAGGTGTTCATGCGCATCACCAGCGGCTCTGGCGGACGCTGCTTGGTGATCACCGGCCAGGCGTCTTCCCACAGCGCCAGAATGCGCGCCTGCGGGAAGTGATAGCCGACCTTGTTGTACACCGCGTCAAACTGAATGTTCGCCGCTTTGTAGATGCGCGGACGGTCGGCGGTGAAAGTCGAGGCGCCAACAAAGGACATGCCGTCGAGGCGCTCGCCGCTGGCGAACTCACCGGTGCCGGCGCTGCTGGTCAGGCGTTTTTGCCGGTCGTCCATGCACGGTTCGTAATACGGCGCGCCGGCCATTGGCAAGGCGCCGTTGGTGCGGAACGCCTTGGCCACCACTTGATTGCCGGGCAGCAAGGCATAACTTGGGTGATCCTTTTTCGCGTGGAAAGCCATCGCTGCCTGTTCGACTTCGGTGCCCTCTTCCGGCAGGTAAATCGGTTTGGCACGCGTGACCTGCTTGGAAAAGTCCAGCGAAGTCGTCACGGTTTCAGCCTCGCCACCGGCCGCAACGCCGTCCAGTGCATGGCGCTGCAAACCGCCATCCCAACCGCCGGATTGCGCCGGGTCGAGGTTGGCCCACAGCGCTTTGCCGCTGGCCTTGAGCGCTTGCGCGGTGGCGGCGTCGAGCATGTCCAGCGGCGGGGTTGGCGGACGTTGCCCGACCGAACTTTCCATGCCGCCGATCCAGAACGGATAGCCCGGGTTTTTCAGGCTGCCGTCGGCGTTGCGGTTGGCCTCGCTGCGATCGACCAAGGCGAGTGAGCCGATGGCTTGCGCGCCCGCGTTGCCGCCGTGGTGTTCGCCGTCGTCGTCGCCCTCTTCTGCGTCATCGTCGTCATTGCCAGCGACCAGGGTGTCGCCGATTTTTGGCACCACCACGACTTTGCCGGGCATCGGCGCCATGGCTTTGCCGGGCAGCGGCACAATCGCAGGAATCGGTGTGCCGGCGACGATTTCGCCATCGGGCAAGGCCCGCGCGCCCGCTGCCGGTTTGCCGCTGCGCAAGGCGTAAGGTTCGCTGTGATAACCGTCGGCGCCCTGCTGCGAGACTTCCAGCGGCGTGCCTTCTTCAAACACATCGTGCACCCGCCACATGGCCCACATGCCCTGGGCAAAGTGCGGATAGAAGTGGCAGTGGAAAATCGCATCGCCGGCCACGCGGTTGCGGTTGCCCGACCCACCGTTGGCGATTTCATAGGTGTAACCGGCGCCCGGGCCGATGCCTTGGGCGTCGACGTAATCGGAGTTGTCGTCGTTGGGATTGAACAGCCATTGATGGCCGTGCAGGTGGAAGATGTGGTGTTCGTAACCGTTGTGGGTGTTGCGGAATTTGACGAAGTCACCGATGTAGCTGTGGTTGACGTTCGACGGCTCCGACGGGTACAGGGCCATGGTCGCCTTCACGCCGACCTGATCGGCGCGCGGGGTCTGGCCCGGGGTGATGCCTTCCAGACCGGTGTTGGCCGGCACGTCCACCAGCATCGCAACGTCGCCGACGGTGTGCGAACTGAGGAAGAACTCTTCATAGGCGCAGGACAGGCAATCGTGCATCGGCCCGACGCCCAAGCGGTTGGCGATGACCTCGGCGCCCATGCCGCCGGAGCCGTAGTTGATCATGAACGAGTCGCGGGTCGGTTCCAGCACGTGGGCCATCACCGGGTCGGCGAAGTACGCCGGGAACGCTTGAGTGACGGCGGTTTCGTCCTGGAACTGCGCGGCGAAATCGCGGAATGGCTCCAGTCGATTCGGAATCGCCGGATTGCGTTTGCCTACCGATTCCAGCGGATAAGTGATCGAAGGGAAGCTGCCGTCGGCGTTGCTGCCCATGACGATCGCATCGCTTTCGCTGGAAATGATTTCATTGCCGTCGACCATGCTGATGATCGGCGTGCCGGCCTTGCCTTCACGGACCCACGGCTCGCGCTGTGGATAGCGCGCCTGGTAATCGACGATGGGGTGACCGGCGGGGGTGCGGCCGGTGCTGGCCAGGCGCATTTCTTCTTCGGTGAGGGTGTTGCGGTAAGTGCGGCCGGCCTTCGGCACCACCACCACTTGGGCAAACAAGCCATTGGCATTGTTGCCGGCCGCGCCCTCGCCACCGAAGGTTGCGCCACGGCTGCTGACGTCGAATGCGCCCTCGCGCTCAGCAAACAACGTGTAGGAGCGACTGGCGCCGGGGGCGATCAGGCTGTTGCCGTTGCGCCCGGTAAACGAGGCGATGTCGTCGATGCTGTTGACCGCTTGCAGGCCGTTGACCTGGAAACCGACGTGGCGATCAGCGACTTGTTCGTCAGCCTTGAAGACCTCGCCACCGTTGGCGTTTTCCAGCCCTTCCTGTTCTTCGCCCTCCTCTTCACCGCCCTCCTCTTCACCGCCCTCAGGCGAGTGATGATTCGGGTTGGCCTGATAAGCGAGCAGGTTCTGCAGGTTGATGGTCAGGCAATCCCCCGCCGCCACGCGCAGCACCAGTGGCCGAGGACGCTTGTCCGGGCGCAACGAGACTTTGCCCGGCACCGCTGAGCCACCCTGAGCCAGCGACATGTTGCGGTCGTCGACCACGTCGCGACGCAGGGCGAACATCATGCCGTTGATGTTCTGCGCACCGAGGCGATTGAACATCAGAGGCTGATCGAAAGCGACGACGTTGGCCACCAGATGGCGCTCGCAACGCACGGCCGCGCTGGCCAGCTCGACGCTGAGCATCGAGGCCAGAATCACCAGCCAATTCAACAGAGACGGAGCGTGATGAATGCCAACCATGATCAGTAACCTCGTAGTGGGTGCTCGCAGGAACGGTTCTCGATAAAAGCCCCGGAGCAATCCGCGTGCCACAAAAAATTGCATTGCCGTTCAATCAGTTAGCGCGACCATTTGAGAAACCGGGGGATATTCCCCACCCCTATTCCCCACTTTTCGGGTCTATCCGGTTTGCCCCGAAAGTGGGGAAACCGGGTTGGGGTCACAACGGCGCGTCCATCGCCAACCCTTGCAAGCGCCGGTATTGGCGCAACACATTCGGTACGTAGCGCTGGGTTTCGGCGAACGGCGGAATCACCCGGCCACGGCTGAGCACCGCGTCGGGCCCGGCGTTGTAGGCCGCCACGGCGAGGGCGATGTCGTTGTCGAACAGGGTCATCAGGCGCTTGAGGTATTTGGCCCCACCCTGGATGTTGGCCTTGGGGTCGTAGACGTCGGTCACCCCCAACTCCCGAGCGGTGTCGGGCATCAATTGCATGAGCCCGCCCGCGCCTTTGGCGGACGTCGCACCAGGGTTGTAATGGGATTCGGCGTTGATCACCGCGTGCAGCAGCGCTTCGGGTAATTGATTGACTTTGGCCGCCGCCGAAACCAATTCTGCATAGGGTTGGTTGGCGATCATTTGCGGCTGTTGATCGAGGCTTGCCACAGGCATTTGAGCCTCGTGGATCACCCGTTCGTAGGTGCGTCCGGGCCGGTGCACGTTGGACAGTACGTAGCTGCCCTTGGCGTCCACCGAGATGAACACATCGGCCTGCGCGGCGCCGCTGAGCAGCACACATCCGAGCAATCCGCTGGCGAGAAATTTCATGTCGGGCCTCCCCGGATCGACCCCGATAAATTGGGGGAAATGCCCCAATGGCCGATCACGTTTGAGCCATACGCAAGCACTGTGCCGACTCTTCAAAGGCCCGTATTTAAAGGCGTGCAGCGAACAGCGGGGTTTTCAGTGGGGGCTGAGCATGGCAATTGCATAAGCCGTTCAGGCGACACGGCTGCCACTCACGGGAGGTCATCATGAAGCTGCAATTTCGTCCGCGTGGCCAACGCGGTTTTACCCTGCTCGAATTGCTCGTGGTGCTGGTGGTCCTCGGCCTGTTGGCCGGGATCGTCGCGCCGAAATACTTCGCTCAACTCGGTCGCTCCGAGGTGAAAGTGGCCAAGGCGCAGATCGAAGGGCTGAGCAAAGCGCTGGATATCTATCGACTGGAAGTCGGCCATTACCCGTCTACCGAACAGGGCTTGCAGGCCTTGGTCACCGCACCCAGCGACGAGGCGAAATGGACCGGCCCGTACTTGCAGAAAAAGCTGCCGCAGGATCCGTGGGGGCGTAATTACGCCTACCGCTACCCCGGCGAAAACAGCGAGTACGACTTGCTGTCGATGGGCAAGGACGGCCAGCCCGGCGGCGAAGGTGAGAACGCCGAAGTGACTAACTGGCAGTAAGCGGAGCGCGGCCCATGCGATTTCATTTGAAAGCGGTCGGCAAGGCTGGCGTGGTGTCCTTGAGCGTCGAAGCGCCGGGTGACAGCGAGGCGCGGCGCATCGCCGAGGATCAGGGTCTGCGCGTGCTCAGCTCGCACGCCGACAAGCATTGGCGCTCACTGAAACTGCGCCAGCGCGAGACCTTCAACCTGGTGTTGTTCAGCCAGGAACTGACCACGTTGCTGAACGCCGGCCTACCGTTGATCGATGCGCTGGAAAGCCTCGCCGAAAAAGAAACCGCCCCCGCTGCCCGCAAAACCTTGAGTGAGCTGGTGCGCCTGCTGTACGAGGGCAAATCGTTTTCGCAGGCTTTAGGCCAGTTGTCGGCGGTGTTCCCACCGCTGTACGTGGCGCTGGTACAGTCCAGCGAGAAGACCGGTGCGGTCGGTGATGCGCTGGGTCGCTACGTCAGTTACCGCCAGCGCATGGACGAGGTGCGGCAGAAGATCATCAGCGCCTCGATCTATCCAATGTTGTTGCTGATCGTTGGCGGTGGCGTGGTGCTGTTCCTGATGGGCTATGTGGTGCCGCGCTTCAGCCTGGTGTTTGAAGGCTTGGGCGATAACCTGCCGTGGCTGTCGCAGGTATTGATGAACAGCGGGATGTTTCTGCACGCGCATCAGGCGGAATTTTTTGGCGCGCTGGCGGCGCTGGTCATCGCCCTCGCCGTGCTGCAAAAGCAACCGGCGTTTCGCCGGGGGCTGGATCGGCTGGTGGAGAAATTGCCCGCCGTGCATCAACGAATTTTCATGTATGAGCTGGCGCGGTTTTACCGTTCGCTGGGGATTCTGCTGCAAGGCGGGATTCCGCTGGTGACCGCCATGAGCATGGTGCGCGGCTTGCTCACCGTTGCCTCGCGGGTACGCCTCGATCAGGCCTGTGAACGGGTGCGCGAGGGGCAATCGTTGTCCACCGCGCTGGAACTCAATCACCTGGTGACGCCGGTGTCTTTACGACTGCTGCGTGCGGGCGAACAGTCCGGCAACCTCGGGCAGATGATGGAACGCAGCGCCGACTTCTACGACGAGGAAATCAGCCGCTGGCTGGAATGGTTCGTGAAGTTGTTCGAGCCGCTGCTGATGACCTTCATCGGCCTGCTGATCGGGGTCATCGTGATCCTGATGTACATCCCGATTTTCGAACTGGCTTCGAGTATTCACTGACCTCGGGAACGGGTCGGACCCAAGCAACAACGTTCATCAACGTTCCCAACAAAACCATAAAGACGGAGAACGATATGCACATTAAAAAGCTCGCGCTCGCAATGGCCATCGGCGCAGTTCTGTCAGCGTCTACGGTACTCATTCCGGACAGTTTGTCCGGGGTATCCAGTGCTTATGCCAAGGATGGCGGGAGTGGTGGTGGAGGCAGTGGGGGTGGCGGAGGTAGTGGGGGTGGCGGTGGCGGTGGCGGTGGCAGCAACAGTGGCCACAGCGGCAGCGACCACGGCACCGGTCACTCAGGCAACACCGCCTCCTCCGGCCGCAACGGCACCCATGCTGAACCTGGGGACGACCATGGCGTGCATCGCGCCGGCGAAGTCGGTGATGATCGCGGTCTGCATGCCGCTGGCGAACCGGGCGATGACCGCGGCGTGCATATTGGCGGCGAACCCGGCGATGACAAACGCGCCAACTGAGTTATAGAAAACACCACAAAACCTGTGGGAGCTGGCTTGCCAGCGATGGGGGCTGATCAGGCAAAGCTGTGTTGCCTGACACACCCCCATCGCTGGCAAGCCAGCTCCCGCAGGGTTCTACAGTGTGCACAAATTCCGCAGACGCCCCATATCAAATGTGGGAGCGAGCTTGCTCGCGAATGCGCTGGTGCAGGCGAAGCTGTGTTGCCTGACACACCGCCATCGCTGGCAAGCCAGCTCCCACAGGGTTTTGTGGTGTTCGCAGATTCCGCAGGCAACCACCATCAAATGTAGGAGCGAGCCTGCTCGCGATAGCGGTCATTCAGACACTGAAGCTGCGACAGACAAATCGCTATCGCGAGCAGGCTCGCTCCTACAGTTTGACTGGCGTAAGGATCAAAGGTCGACGTGGCTCTCGTTCAAGCGCTCGCGCAGAAACTCGACCAACGCCTGCACCGGTCGGGAGGCCTGGCGATGCTGCGGGTACACCGCCGAAAGCGTCAGCGGCTCGGGGCGCAAGTCATCCAGCACCGGCACCAGTCGGCCATCCTTCAACGCCGCGCCGACAATGAACGTCGGCAGATAGGTAATCCCCATCCCCTGCACCGCCGCATCCCTGAGCAACTCGCCGTTGTTCACGCGCATGCGTCCGGCAACATTGACCAACAGCGGCTTGCCCTGCGCCGCATTGAAGCGCCATTGCACCGAGCGACTATGCCCGTACGGCAAACAGTCATGGCTGTGCAAGTCTTCCGGTTGCAACGGCGTACCGCGTTCGGCCAGATACGCCGGGCTGGCGCAGTACACCCGCTCGATCGAGGCAATGCGCCGGGCAATCAGCGTCGAGTCTTCCAGCACGCCGATGCGCAACGCCAAGTCGTAGCCTTCACCGAGCAAATCCACCGGCCGATCACTCAGATCCACTTCCACCGTGACCTCGCGATAGCGCTGCAAAAACATCGGCAGCAGACACCCCAGATGCGCCACGGCAAACGACAGCGGCGCACTCAGGCGAATCGTGCCCCGTGGTTCAGCGGTCTGCCCGGCGATGCCCTGCTCCACCTGCTCGACTTCACCCAGCAAACGCAAGGCCGACTCGTAATAGCTCTGGCCCAGGGGCGTGACGTCCAGGCGCCGGGTCGAGCGGTTCAACAACCGCACGCCGAGACGCTCTTCCAACTGCATCAACCGGCGGCTGACGAACTGCTTGGACAACCCCAATTGATCAGCCGCCGACGTGAAGCTGCCGGACTCCATCACCTGGCAAAAAATACGCATGTCTTCGAACGGGTTCATTGTCACTCTCTGGTGGACAGTTAAACGCTTTATAGCCGCTTTTTCACTTTCGAGCAGCTCATTAATCTGTGCTCACGGTTTGAAAACAACCCTGAACAGGTAGGAGCTGCCGAAGGCTGCGATCTTTTGATCTTGATCTGCGGTAACGCGGTTAAAGGCAAAAACAGGATCAAAAGATCGCAGCCTACGGCAGCTCCTACATCACACATTCGAAAATGGAATTGAACATGAACATTAAACAGACCCTCACCGCTTCCCTCCTCGCCCTGTCCATCGGCAACGCCTTCGCCGCCGAAAGCAGCGGTGTCGAACACAACACCCAAGCCTTCCTCAACGCCCTCGCCGCCGGCGGTGGCAAACCGCTTGAGCAGCTGAGCCCGAAAGACGCCCGTGCGGTGCTGACCGGTGCGCAGGCTTCGGTGAAGGTGGACTTGTCCGGTGTTGAAGTCAGCGACAAGGCGATCAAGGTCGATGGCCAGACCATCAACCTGAAAGTGGTGCGTCCGGCCAAGGTCAAAGGCGAGTTGCCGGTGTTCATGTTCTTCCACGGTGGCGGCTGGGTGCTCGGCGATTACCCGACGCATCAACGTTTGATTCGTGACTTGGTGGTGGGCTCTGGCGCCGTGGCGGTGTACGTCGATTACACGCCGTCGCCGGAAGCGCAGTACCCGACCGCGATCAATCAGGCTTACGCCGCGACAAAATGGGTGGCTGAGCACGGCAAGGACATCGGTGTCGACGGCAAGCGCCTGGCAGTGGCCGGCAACAGCGTCGGCGGCAACATGGCGGCAGTCGTAGCGCTGATGGCCAAGGAGCAGAAAACCCCGGCGCTGCGCTTCCAGTTGCTGATGTGGCCAGTGACCAACGCGCAGTTCGATGACGGTTCGTACCAGCAATTTGCCGAGGGCCACTTCCTCACCAAAGGCATGATGCAGTGGTTCTGGGACAACTACACCACCAACCCCGCCGAGCGTGCGCAGATCCATGCTTCGCCGCTGAACGCCAGCGCCGATCAGCTCAAAGGCTTGCCTGCTGCACTGGTGCAGACCGCCGAATTCGACGTGTTGCGTGACGAAGGCGAAGGCTATGCGCGGCACCTCGATGCGGCCGGCGTGGCGGTGACCTCGGTGCGTTACAACGGGATGATTCATGACTTCGGCCTGCTCAATCCGCTGAGCCAGATTCCGGAAGTGAAAGCGGCCGTGCGCCAAGCGGCGGCTGAGCTGAAAACCCATCTGAATCCTTAAAAGCAAAAGATCGCAGTCTTCGGCAGCTCCTACATGGGAATACGTTTTCCTGTAGGAGCTGCCGCAGGCTGCGATCTTTTTTCTCACCAGCGTCGCGGAGCACCGGTCATGACCCTTTTCTACACTCACCTGCTGTCCTGGAGCGCCGCCCTGCTGCTGCTCGACGCTGTGCTCTGGCACTTCACGCCTTTCAGGCACCGCGCACCGAAAGTCGCTGTGCGGCTGGTGCTGTTTCTGGCGTTCACGGCGCTGGTGATCAACGCCGGTGTCAGTCCGTTGCAAGCGCCGGTGTTCGTCGATGACCGGGTCGCACAACTGGGTGCGACGGCGCTGGGGATTCTCTGGTGGTTGTACGCCGCACGGGTGCTGACCGAAGTGATCGGCCTGGCGTTGATGCGCCGTATCGGTCACAGCGGTCGCTTGCTGCAAGACGTGATCGGCGCCTTGGTGTTTCTCATCGCCACGGTCGCGGCAGCGGGTTACGTGCTGGAGCTGCCGGTGAAAGGCTTGCTGGCGACTTCCGGCGTGGTCGCCATCGTCGTCGGTCTGGCCCTGCAAAGCACCCTGGCCGATGTGTTTTCCGGGATCGTGCTCAACACCACCAAGCCTTATCAGGTGGATGATCTGGTGATGATCGACGGCGTCGAAGGCAAGGTCTTCGACATCGACTGGCGCGCCACGCACCTGCTGACCAGCGCCGGGACCATGGCCGTGGTGCCGAACTCGGTGGCGGCCAAGGCGAAAATCGTCAACCTCAGTCGCCCGAACAACATGCACGGCGTGTCGATCAGCATCAAAGTACCGAACCACATTCGCCCGCGCCGGGTGCTCGATGCGCTCGACCGCACCTTGCAGGGCAGCAGTTCGTTGTTGCTCAGCCCGGCGCCAAAAGCCGTGTTGAAAGAGGCCGGCGAAACCACCTCGGAATACGTCGCCAGCGGTTTCATCGCTGAACTGGGCAAAAAAAGCGAAGTGCGCAATCAACTGTTTGACCTCGCCCACCGGCATCTTGAAGCCGCCGGCATTTCGCGGCACCCGGACGGCGTAATCGAACCCTCGACCCGCGCCCGTGCGTTGCTGGATGAAGTGAAAATCTTCCGTTCGCTGAGCAGCGAAGAACGTGATCGCCTCGCCGAATCGATGGTTGCGCAGCAGTACACCGCAGGCCAGGTGGTGCTGGATCTGGATGAGGTGCCGGACAGTTTGTTTGTGATCGCTACAGGCGTGGTCAGCGCGACCGTGCCGGACGGCGACAGCAAAATCGAGGCGGGCCGGATGGGGCCGAGCGAGGTCATGGGAGAGCAAAGCATTCTGGCGGATACGCCGTCGCAAGCGACGTTCACGGCGCTGACGTCGAGCATCATTTATCGTCTCGACAAGGGCCTGACTCGTGAGTGCATGGAACAGCGCACGGAGGTGGGTCGGGCGTTGAATAAATTGCAGGCGGTGCGTCAGCAGAACAGTCGCCTCGCGTTGATGGGCAAACCGGTGGCGGTGAGGAAAGGTGGGTTTCTGGGGTGGTTGCAAAAGCGTTGAAAGCAAAAGATCGCAGCCTGCATTGCATCTCCCTGTAGGAGCTGCCGGAGGCTGCGATCTTTTGATCTTACTTGGCGGTGAACTTGGTATAGCTGTTGATCAGGTTGCGGTAGTTAGGCAGACGCTCCGACAGCAGATGCGCCAGGCCTTCCATGTCGTTGCGCCAGTCGCCCTGCAGCTCGCACGCCACCGAGAACCAGTTCAGCAGGTGGGCACCCGCTGCCGACATCCGCGCCCACGCCGCTTGTTGCACGGTGGTGTTGAAGGTGCCGGACGAGTCGGTCACGACAAACACTTCGTAGCCTTCAGCAATCGCCGACAAGGTCGGGAACGCCACGCAAACGTCAGTCACCACACCGGCGATGATCAGTTGCTTGCGACCGGTGGCCTTGATCGCTTTGACGAAGTCTTCGTTGTCCCAGGCATTGATCTGGCCTGGACGCTGAATGAACGGCGCATCCGGGAACTGCTCGCGCAGCTCAGGCACGATCGGGCCGTTGGGACCTGCGTCGAAACTGGTGGTGAGGATGGTCGGCAGCTTGAAGAACTTGGCGATGTCGCCCAGCGCCAGCACGTTGTTCTTGAATTCGTTCGGGGTGAAATCCTGTACCAGCGAGATCAGGCCGGTCTGGTGATCGACCAGCAGTACAACTGCGTCATCTTTGTTCAGACGTGTGTAAGGAACGCTCATGGGAAAACTCCTGATGGACGGATGGATGAAGCGTTGAGCGCCGACCGGATGGCCGGCGCTTCGGGGGAAATCAGAAGGCGAAGCAGGAGCAGCCGAACGCGCCCCAGAAGCCGGCAAAGTCGCTGACCGGTGCGTTCGACATCCGCGCCTTTTCATGGCTGTGGGTGTGCACCGCGCACGGGCCGCTGCACTGGTGAACCTGCGCCTGCAACGGCGAATTCGCTCGCCAGTGGCCCGGGACTTTGACCACCGGCGACCAGTCCGGCAGCACTGGAATCGAGCGCGGGCCGAGGTCCTCGAAATCGCCAGCGGCGTAGACGATCTTGCCGCCGACCACGGTCATGACCGATTCGATCCACTTGATCGCTTCTTCTTCGACATGGAAGAAGTCCGCGCTCAGCGCCGCCAGATCCGCCAGTTGCCCGACCTTGATCTGGCCTTTCTTGCCCTGCTCGGACGAGAACCAGGCGCTGCCGTGGGTGAACAGTTCCAGTGCGGTGGTGCGCGGCAAACCTTCTTCGTACAAGGCCAGACCGCCGACGGTGCGGCCGCTGACCATCCAGTACAGCGACGTCCACGGGTTGTAGCTCGAGACCCGCGTGGCATCGGTGCCGGCGCCGACCGGTACGCCTTCGGCGAGCATGCGTTTGATCGGCGGGGTCGCTTCGGCGGCTTGCTTGCCGTAGCGGTCGACAAAGTATTCGCCCTGGAACGCCATGCGATCCTGAATCGCGATGCCGCCGCCCAATGCCTTCACCCGCTCGATGTTCTGCGGGGTGATGGTTTCGGCGTGGTCGAAGAACCACGGCAAGCCGTTGAACGGAATGTCACGGTTGACCTTCTCGAACACGTCAAGCATGCGGCTGATCGATTCGTTGTACGTCGCGTGCAAACGGAACGGCCAGCGCTGTTCAACCAAGTGGCGCACCACCGGCTCCAGCTCTTCTTCCATGGTTTGCGGCAGGTCCGGGCGCGGTTCGAGGAAGTCTTCGAAATCCGCTGCGGAGAACACCAGCATTTCGCCGGCGCCGTTGTGGCGCAGGAAGTCATCGCCCTGATGCAACTTGACGCTGCCGGTCCAGTTCTGGAAATCGCTCAGCTCTTCTTTGGGCTTCTGGGTAAACAGGTTGTAGGCGATGCGCACGGTCAACTGGTCGTCTTTGGCCAGTTGCTCGATCACCTGATAATCGTCCGGGTAGTTCTGGAAACCACCGCCGGCATCGATTGCACTGGTCAGGCCGAGGCGATTGAGTTCGCGCATGAACTGGCGGGTCGAGTTGACCTGATATTCCAGCGGCAGCTTCGGCCCTTTGGCCAGCGTCGAGTACAGAATCATTGCGTTCGGTCGCGCGACCAGCATGCCGGTCGGGTTGCCGTTGCTATCGCGGACGATCTCGCCACCCGGCGGGTTCGGCGTGTCACGGGTGTAACCGGCGACGCGCAATGCGGCGCGGTTGAGCAAGGCGCGGTCATACAGGTGCAGGATGAACACCGGGGTGTCCGGCGCGGCCTGGTTGATTTCTTCCAGAGTCGGCATGCGTTTTTCGGCGAACTGGAATTCGTTCCAGCCACCGACCACGCGCACCCATTGCGGCGTCGGCGTACGGTCAGCCTGATCCTTGAGCATGCGCAACGCATCGGCCAGCGACGGCACGCCTTCCCAGCGCAGTTCGAGGTTGTAGTTCAAGCCGCCACGGATCAGGTGCAAGTGCGAGTCGTTGAGACCCGGAATGACGCAGCGGCCATGCATATCGACCACTTGCGTGTTCGGCCCGCGCAGGGCCATGGCCTGGTTGTCGTTGCCGACGACCACAAACCGGCCATCGGTAATCGCCACGGCACTGGCCAGCGGCTTGGTGCGGTCGACGGTATGAAATTGGCCATTGAACAGAATCAGATCGGCGCTCATCGCAGTTCCTCAAGCAAAATGAAAAGGAGCAAACCCCGCGCGCTCAACGCGGCGAGGTTTCTTGGGAATCGAGGTGTTCATGGGCCTGACTGGCTTCAAGCCACGGCGTAAACAAACGGGTGACCGGCGGCATCACCACGTACACCACCGAGAGGACGATGGTCAGGGTGATCAGGAACGTGGCGACCACGTAATTGGAAAGGATCGGATGCAGCCTCAACAGCGGCCCCCAGATCAGCGGCACCAGCAAGGTGTGCGGCAGAATCACCAGCAGCGTGACCACGGCCTGCTTCCAGCGTGGCGGCGGTGAAGCGGCATCGGCCAGTGGTGTGAACCAGAATTCGTTGACCGGCGCGACTTCGGTGTGATCGCCATCAGCCAGCATCGGCGCCGCTTCGGCGACCAGGGCCTGACGCTGCGGCGATTCGAGCCAGCCTTGCGTCGCTTCGGTCGAGCGGAAACGCAGCACGCAGGTGTAAAAGTCGAGGCGGCCGCGCTTGCCACGCACCACGTCCACGCCCAAATGCCCTTCGCGCTGCCCCGCCACCCGCACGATATTGCGCAGCCACGCCTCGTACGCCGACTCGAAACCGGCCTTGACCCGGTGTTTGATGATCAACGTGACCGTCTCATCGGCCCCCGGTGCTTGTGGATTGAGGACTTCAGGCATAACGCAACACTCCGGGCAAACGAACAGAAATCGCCAGCCGACCCGGCCCAGCGATAAACACAGTGGTAAACAGGATCAACAGCAACCAGCCGAACTGCCCCTCGGCCACACTCCATTGCGGATGCACGACGAGCAGCGCCACCAGCAGCACAAAGAGAATAGGCACGCAGGCCAATCGCGCCAGTAACCCGGCGACGATCAGTAGCGGACAGACGACTTCGGCGAAAATCGCCAGGATCAACGTGAGGTGGGCACCGAGGTGGAACGGGTCTTCGATCAGTTGCAACTGCGCGGTGAAATCCAGCAGCTTGGGCAAACCGTGGACCCACAGCAGAAACAACCCACCGGCCACCCGCAGAAACAGCAAACCGAGATCGCGCGCCTGTTCATCCCGTTGAGAAACGTGCATGGGCCCACCCTTGAATAGTTATTGGGGGGAATCATGCCGAGGATAGCTGGGGGGAAATTGGATACGTGTGCTTAGTTCGCCGGCGTACGAAAACTCATAGAACACCACAGCCCCCTGTGGGAGCTGGCTTGCCAGCGATAGCAAAGTGTCAGACGCCGCCGCTGTTGGCTGAGCTGACGCCAACGCTTGATCGTCCCCACGCTCTGCGTGGGAATGCATCAACGGACGCTCCGCGTTCGGCTCTGGAGGGGACGCGGAGCGTCCCGGGCTGCATTCCCACGCGGAGCGTGGGAACGATCATGTTCAGGCAGGGA
>NZ_RWIM01000164.1 GCF_009764645.1 Pseudomonas sp. PB106 | reverse complement strand
AGCAGTGAAACGATGCATCGCCGATGGTAGTGTGGGGTTTCCCCATGTGAGAGTAGGTCATCGTCAAGATTAAATTCCGAAACCCCAATTGCGAAAGCAGTTGGGGTTTTGTTTTGCCCGCAGGAAAGTTCTTACAGCATTCGCGGACGTCGTCCGGCTGCCACAACCCGCCGACAATGCTAAGGTTCTGCCCTAGCTTTTGTACTTTTCCAAGGAAGCCTTTATGCCGGACGCCCAGTCCCTCAACGCTGCATTCATGGTGGTTCAGAGCAACAGCCTGGACGAACTGCGCAGCCTTGTGATCAGCATCATGCGGCGCTATCCACTGGCGCCCCTGGAAAACGAAATTGCTTTGGTGCAAAGCAACGGCATCGCTCAATGGCTCAAATTGGCGTTAGCGGAAGACCCGGAGGAGGACGATCTCGGCGGCTGCGGTATTGCCGCGGCGATAGATGTGCAACTGCCCGGCAGCTTTATGTGGCAGCTCTACCGAATGGTTCTGGGCCGAGAAGAAATTCCGGCCAAATCCCTGCTCGATAAAGCCCCGCTGACCTGGCGCCTCATGCGCCTGTTACCTCAGGTCATTGATCGCGCGCATTTCGAGCCGCTGCAACGATTCCTCACCCACGACACTGACCTGCGTAAGCGCTACCAGCTCTCCGAGCGCTTGGCGGATCTCTTCGACCAATATCAGGTCTATCGGGCTGACTGGCTTGAAGATTGGGCTGAAGGGCGGCATCAACTAAGGAATGTCAGAGGCGAGGTTAAGGCATTGCCAGCCAGCAGTTGTTGGCAAGCCGAGCTGTGGCGAGCGTTGCTGGAGGACGTGGGTGAACAAGGCATGGCACAAAGTCGCGCCGGTGTTCATCAACGATTCATCGAGCGCATCAACAACCTCACAGAAGCTCCGGCAGGGCTCCCCTCACGAGTGATCGTTTTCGGGATTTCTTCATTGCCAGCACAGGTCCTTGAAGCGCTGGCCGGGCTCGCCCGTTTCAGCCAGGTTCTGCTTTGCGTACACAATCCTTGTCGTCATCACTGGGCCGATATCGTCGCCGACAAGGACTTGCTGCGGCACCAATACAAACGACAGTCCCGCAAGAGCGGAATGCCTGTTGTGCTGGATCCTGATACGTTGCACCAACATGCCCACCCGCTCTTGGCTGCATGGGGAAAACAAGGTCGCGATTACATCAGCCTGCTCGACAGTTACGATGATCCCAACAGCTATCGCGCAGCGTTTCGCGATGGTCGCATCGATCTGTTCAGCGAAACTCAGCCACACAATCTACTCAACCAACTTCAGGACGATATTCTGGAACTGCGCCCGCTCAACGAAACTCGCGAGCACTGGCCTGCTGTTGATCTGACAAAAGACGACTCGATCCGCTTTCACATTGCCCACAGCGCTCAGCGTGAAGTTGAAATCCTCCACGACCAGCTCTTGGCTCGTTTCAGCACCAACCCCGAATTGCGGCCTCGGGATGTCATCGTGATGGTGCCGGACATCGACAGCTATGCACCGCATATCCGCGCGGTGTTCGGTCAGCTCGATCGGCATGATCCACGCTTTATTCCCTTCACATTGGCGGACCAAGGCCAGCGAGGTCGCGATCCGCTACTGATCGCGGTGGAGCATCTGCTCAAACTGCCGGACAGCCGTTTTCCCGTCAGCGAGATCCTCGACCTGCTCGACGTTCCCGCCCTGCGTGCCCGTTTCGGCGTCGAAGAACGCGACTTGCCGACGCTGCATCGCTGGATCGAAGGCGCCGGTGTCCGTTGGGGCATGAACGCTGAGCAACGAGCCGGACTGGGCTTGCCGGACGAGCTAGAGCAGAACAGCTGGCACTTCGGCCTGCGCCGGATGTTGCTTGGCTACGCCGTCGGCAGTGCGGGAGCCTGCGCAGGTATCGAACCCTATGATGAAATCGGTGGACTGGACGCCGCGCTGATCGGGCCGCTGGTAGCCTTGCTTGATGCACTCGAAATCGCCCACCAAGAGCTTACGCAGCCGGCCCAACCCAAAGAATGGGGCCAGCGACTGCAAGCGCTCATGCAACTGTTCTTCAAAGCCAGTAATGAACACGACGATTACGTGCTGACCCAACTGGAAGAACTTCGCGAAACCTGGCTAGAGACTTGTGATGCAGTGAGTCTGGTCGATGAGCTGCCGCTGACTGTCGTGCGTGAAGCCTGGCTCGCCGGGCTGGATCAGGGCCGTTTGTCGCAACGTTTTCTGGCCGGCGCGGTGAACTTCTGTACGTTGATGCCGATGCGCGCCATCCCCTTCAAACTGGTGTGTTTGCTGGGCATGAATGACGGCGACTACCCCCGCGCGCAACCGCCATTGGATTTCGACCTGATGGGTAGCGACTATCGCCCGGGTGACCGTTCCCGACGTGAGGATGACCGCTATCTGTTACTTGAGGCGCTGCTGTCGGCGCGCAATCAGCTCTATATCAGCTGGGTTGGTCGCAGCATTCGCGACAACAGCGAACGACCGGCGTCGGTACTGATCGGCCAGTTGCGCGATCACCTGGCCAGCGGCTGGCGATTGCTCGACGAAAGTCAGAATCTGTTGAGCGCCATGACAGAGGAGCATCCGCTGCAGCCGTTCAGTGCGCGCTATTTCCACGAAGGCGATCAACTGTTCAGCTACGCCAGTGAATGGCAGGTGTTGCATCAACAGTCAGCGTCACAAACCAACGCAGAGTTACTCACCCCCTTTGTTCAGGAGGAGCCGCTGAGCCTCGCGCTGCTGCAGGATTTTCTGCGTAACCCTGTGCGGCATTTCTTTACTCAACGTCTCAAGGTGTATTTCGAAGCCGCCGAAGCGCCGCTGGCCGGTGAGGAACCTTTCGTACTCGACGCGTTGCAGCGTTATTCGCTCAGCGACAGCCTGCTCGAAGCTGCGCTGAGGCAGCCGGACAATGTTGATCAAGCGCTTGAGGTCCAAGCCCGGCGTCTTCAAAACAGCGGACTGTTGCCAATGGCCGGCTTCGGCGAATGTTTGCAGCGAGAGCTGATCGAGCCGCTGCCAGACCTGCTGCAGCGTTATCAACAACTGCTGACCTTGTGGCCGACACCCCTGACCAGTGCACTCCCGATCAGCTTTGATTTGCAGGGGCTACGTCTTGAGGGCTGGCTCTCCGGTCTGCATCAGCGCGCCGATGGTGGTGTGTTGTCAGTTACGACCATTCCCAACAGCATCGGCTCGATCAAAAGTCGCAAGTGGCATCGTTTGACCAAACCGTGGGTCAATCATCTGGTCGCGGGCGCCAGTGGGCTTTCGTTGACCACGGCGTTGGTCGCCAGTGACGACACATTGCTGCTTGAGCCGATGGAGCAAGAACGAGCGCTGCGTTTCCTTGGCGATCTGCTGCTCGCCTGGCAGGCCGGCATGCGCCAGCCATTACCGATCGCCGTCAAAACCGCATTCGCCTGGTTGTCCCAGACCGATCCGCTCAAGGCCGAAGCGGCTGCGCGCAAAGCCTACGAAGGTGACGGTCAGACCAGCGAGGGCGAGCGTCGCGAGAGCCCGGCGTTGTCGCGACAATTCGTCGACTTCGATGCGTTGCTGGCAGACGAAACATTCTCCGGCTGGTGCGACGCCTTGTACCGTCCATTGCTTGAAGCCCCTTGGCGTTCATTGTCCAGTGAAGGGGCACGCGCATGAGTACGAAGACTCCACTTGCCCTGGCATTTCCCCTGCGTGGCAGCCAGTTGATCGAGGCGAGTGCCGGTACCGGCAAGACCTTTACTATTTCTGCACTTTATCTGCGCCTGATTCTGGGGCACGGCGGTGAGGCCAGCAGCTTCGGTCGCGAACTGTTGCCACCACAAATCCTCGTGGTGACGTTCACCGATGCCGCGACCAAAGAGCTGCGTGAGCGGATTCGCACACGACTGGCCGAGGCAGCACGATTCTTCCGCGACGAGACGCCGGCACCGGACGGATTGATCGCCGAACTGCGCGATCAATTCGATCCTTCGCAATGGCCCGGTTGCGCCAATCGTCTCGATATCGCTGCGCAATGGATGGACGAAGCCGCCGTCTCGACTATCCACAGTTGGTGTCAGCGCATGTTGCGCGAGCATGCGTTCGACAGCGGCAGTCTGTTCACCCAGTCGCTGGAGACCGATCACAGCGATCTGCTGGGCGAGGTGTTGCGCGATTACTGGCGGCTGTTCTGTTATCCGATGCAGGGTGATGCGCTCAATTGGGTTCGCAGCAACTGGGGCGGCCCTGCGGCATTGTTGCCACGGGTCCGCGGCTTGTTCGCCAGTGAACGCGACAGTGATGAAGGCAAGGCACCCGCCGAACTCATCGAAGCGTGCCTGCAAGAACGCCGCGCCGCATTGATTGAACTGAAAATGCCTTGGCGTCAGTGGGCGGACGAGTTGCTTGTCATCTGTCATCAAGGCGTTGCCAACAAGACCGTCGATGGTCGCAAGATGCAAGCGCGCTACTTTGAGCCGTGGTTCGAAAAGCTCAAGTCATGGGCCGAAGACGAAGCCATGGAACAACTCGACATCGGCACCGGTTTTACCCGCTTGACCCCGGACGGCATGGCTGAAGCCTGGAAAGGCCAAGCCCCGAGCCACCCAGGTCTGGATGCCATGCCCGGGCTCAAATCCAGTCTCGATGCATTGCCGACCCCCGACGCCGCTGTCCTGCAACATGCCGCCAAGTGGGTCGGTGCGCGCTTCGAAGAAGAAAAACGCCGCCGTGCCGAAATGGGTTTCGACGACATGCTCCTGCGCCTCGACGCAGCGCTGCAATCGGAGGGGGGCGAGCGTCTTGCGACGTTGATCCGCGAGCAGTTCCCGGTCGCGTTGATCGACGAATTCCAGGACACCGACCCGGTGCAGTACCGGATCTTCGAAAGTATCTATCGCATCGAAGAAAACAGTCCTGAGACTGGCTTGTTTCTGATCGGCGACCCCAAGCAGGCGATCTATGCTTTTCGCGGTGCGGACATCTACACCTATTTGCGTGCACGTCAGGCCACTGTCGGCCGCCTGCACACGCTGGGTACCAACTTCCGCTCCAGCCATGGCATGGTCAACGCGGTCAACCATGTATTCGAACGCGCCGAGTCCCGAGAACAGGGACGCGGCGCGTTTTTGTTTCGCGAGAAAAACGGCGACAACCCGGTGCCCTTCCAGTCCGTCGAGTCTCAGGGCCGCAAGGAAAAACTGCAGATTGGCGGGCAGGACGTTGCTGCGCTGAATGTTTGGCTGTTGCCCAGCGATCAGCCATTGTCAGGCGCGGTCTATCGGCAGCAGTTAGCGGCGGCTTGTGCCAGTGAAATTACCGCGCTGCTCAACGGCGGACAAAGCGGCAGCGCGGGATTCACCCAGGACTCTAAAGAGTTCAGAGGTCTGCGCCCCTCAGACATCGCGATCCTCGTTCGTGACGGCAAAGAGGCCCAGGCCGTGCGCGGTGAACTCGCCGCGCGTGGGGTGCGCAGCGTCTATCTGTCCGACAAGGATTCCGTATTCGCCGCCCAAGAGGCCCATGACCTGTTGTCCTGGCTCAAGGCCTGCGCCGAACCGGACGTCGAGCGCTCGCTGAAAGCCGCGCTGGCGTGCATCACCCTGAACCTGCCACTGGTTGAGCTGGAACGGCTGAACCAGGACGAGTTGATCTGGGAAGCGCGCGTCATGCAGTTCCGTGGCTATCGCGAGCTCTGGCGCAAGCAAGGCGTATTGCCGATGTTGCGCCGCCTGTTGCACGACTTCCATTTACCGCAAACCTTGATGACTCGCAGCGATGGCGAGCGAGTGCTGACCAATCTTCTGCACCTGTCGGAACTGATGCAGCAAGCCGCCGCAGAGCTTGATGGTGAGCAGGCGCTGATCCGCCATCTGGCCGAGCTTCTGGCATTGTCCGGCCAAGCCGGCGAAGAGCAGATCCTGCGTTTGGAAAGCGATGAACAACTGGTCAAGGTGGTCACCATCCACAAGTCCAAAGGCCTCGAATATCCGCTGGTGTTCCTGCCCTTCATCTGCTCGGCAAAACCGGTAGATGGCAGTCGATTGCCGCTGCATTACCACGACGCGACGGGAAAGGCGCAGGTGAGTCTCAAGCCAACCGCTGAATTGATTGCGCAAGCGGATGAAGAGCGCCTCGCCGAGGATCTGCGCTTGCTCTACGTTGCCCTGACCCGTGCGCAACACGCTTGCTGGTTGGGCGTGACGGACCTCAAGCGCGGCAATAACAACAGCTCGGTGCTGCACCTTTCTGCATTGGGTTACTTGCTGGGCGGCGGTGCGTCCTTGGGAGAATCCAATGGGCTCAACCTTTGGCTGCGAGACTTGCAGCAGGATTGCCCGGCAATCAGCATTGCAGACATGCCGCAACCCACCGATGAGCATTACCAGCCGCCGCGCAATGAAGCCATTCTCAGTGCCACACTATTGCCCAAACGCAAGGCCAGCGAAAACTGGTGGATTGCGTCCTACAGCGCATTGCGCATCAGCGATGTGTTGAGTGTCGGCAGTGATGAAGCGCCGGACAGTCCGCAAGCGCAAAAGCTGTTCGATGACGAACGCCTCGACCCGGATGCCTCGCGCGAAATCATTGCCGGCGGTCCGGATATCCATCGCTTCCCCCGGGGCCCGAATCCGGGGACGTTTCTCCACGGTTTGCTGGAGTGGGCGGGGGACGATGGCTTCGCCGTATCTCGCGAGACGCTAGAGGATGCGATTGGCCGCCGCTGCAATCTGCGCGGCTGGGAAGGCTGGATTGTCACCCTCAGTGACTGGCTGCAGCATCTGCTCAAATCGCCGTTACCGATTGCGGGCGAGCAGCCGCCGGTGATTCTCGAGCAACTCAAGCAGTACCGTGTCGAGATGGAGTTCTGGTTCGCCAGCCATAAAGTCGACGTGCTCAAGCTCGACGAACTGGTGCGTCAGTACACACATAATGGCGTCGCCCGTGTTGCGGCGGAACCGGTGCAACTCAACGGCATGTTCAAAGGCTTCATCGACCTGACGTTTGAACACAATGGTCGTTATTACGTGGCCGATTACAAATCCAACTGGCTCGGTGTGGATGATCTGGCCTACACCGAGCAAGCCATGGAACAGTCGATCCTCGACAACCGTTACGACCTGCAATATGTGTTGTACCTGCTGGCGTTGCATCGCCAGCTCAAGGCGCGGCTACCCGACTACGATTACGACCGGCATGTCGGTGGCGCGCTGTATCTGTTTCTGCGTGGCACGCGCGCTGACAGTCGCGGCGTTTATTTTGCCCGTCCGCCGCGCGAGTTGATCGAACGCCTGGACCGGATGTTCCAGGGCAAGCCTGAACCCAAAGCCGAACCCGCATGGGAACAGGGAGTCTTGCTATGAGCCGCACTTTCGCTGATTTGCTGCCGACCCCGTTGGCCGCTGACAGCCTGTCGAGACTTTCGCCGCTGACCCGTGCAGAGGATCTGCTGCTGTTACTCACCCGCTGGGTCGAGCGCGGCTGGTTGCGCGCGCTCGACAAAGCCTTCGTCGCGTTTCTTTACGAACTTGAGCCTGACACCGATCCGTTGGTGCTGCTCGCCGCCGCACTGACCAGCCATCAATTGGGCCACGGCCACGTTTGTCTGGACCTGTTCGAAACCCTCAAGGCCCCGGATTTTGCCCTGTCGTTGCCGCCCGAGGGCGACGTGCAAGGGGGCGTCCTGCTGTTGCCTTCGCAATTGCTTGGAGCGCTCGATGGCGGGCATTGGTGCAAGGCGTTGGCCGGCAGCGATCTGGTCGGGCTGGCGGCCGATGACCGTGAGGTGGCGCAGCAGCGCCCGCTGGTGTTGTCCGGGAAACGCCTTTACCTGCGCCGTTACTGGGCTTACGAAAGACGCATCGATACGGCGTTGCGTCAGCGTCTCGAACAAATCGAGACAACGCCAGAAGACCTGTCGCAGCGACTGAACGAATTGTTTGGATCGGCCAGTTCCGCTGATGTAATCGACTGGCAGAAACTCGCCTGCGCGCTCGCCACTCGCAGCGCGTTCAGCATTGTCACTGGCGGCCCGGGCACCGGTAAAACGACGACGGTGGTGCGCTTGCTCGGGCTGCTGCAAGCGCCGGCAGTGGAGGCAGGTCACCCACTGCGGATTCGTCTCGCCGCGCCGACAGGTAAAGCGGCGGCACGCTTGACCGAGTCCATCAGTCAGCAAGTGCAATCGTTGGAAGTCGCCGAAGACGTGCGGGCAAAAATCCCCTGCGACGTGACCACCGTGCATCGTCTACTCGGCAGTCGTCCGGGCACCCGACACTTCCGCCACCACGCCGGTAACCGTTTACCGCTCGATGTGCTGGTGGTCGACGAAGCGTCGATGATCGACCTGGAAATGATGGCCAACCTGCTCGACGCGCTGCCCGCTCATGCACGTCTGGTGCTGCTCGGCGACAAGGACCAACTGGCCTCTGTGGAGGCCGGCGCGGTACTCGGTGACCTGTGCCGTGATGCCGAGCAAGGTTGGTACAGTCCGCAAACCCGCCAGTGGCTGGAAGCTGTCAGCGGGGAATCGTTGCAGCAAAGTGGTTTGCGTGAAGACGTCGACGGCTCCCATCCACTGGCGCAGCAAGTGGTGATGCTGCGTCATTCGCGGCGCTTCGGTGAAGGCAGCGGTATTGGTCAGCTCGCGCGCCGGGTCAATCAGCAACTGCCGGACGAGGCGCGTCAATTATTGGCTGCCGGGCATTACGATGATGTGTTTTCGCTCCCACTCAAGGGTGAGCACGATCAAAAACTGGAGCGTCTACTGCTCGAAGGTCACGGCGACGGGCCGAAAGGCTACAGGCATTATCTGAGCGTGCTGCGCAATCAGCGTCCGCCCGCCACAAGGCCCCTTGAACATCCGGACTGGACCGACTGGGCTCGTGACGTCTTGCAGGCATTCGATACCTTTCAGTTGCTGTGTGCGGTGCGCAAAGGGCCTTGGGGCGTTGAGGGTCTGAACCAGCGCATCACCAGCGCATTGCTCAAGGCTCGTCTGATCGAGAACGACCAGCAATGGTACGAAGGTCGCCCCGTGCTGATGACCCGCAACGACTACGGACTGGGCTTGATGAACGGTGACATCGGCATCGCCCTCAAGCTGCCCGAGCGCGAAGGGCCTGATACCGGTAAACCGGTGTTGCGCGTGGCTTTCCCGCGCAACGATGGCCAAGGTGGAGTGCGCTTCGTTTTGCCGAGCCGGCTTAACGACGTGGAAACCGTCTACGCGATGACGGTGCACAAGTCGCAGGGTTCGGAGTTCGCCCACACCGCGCTGATCCTGCCGGATGCGTTGAACCCGGTGCTGACCAAAGAACTGATCTACACCGGCATTACCCGCGCCAAGCATTGGTTCACCCTCATCGAGCCACGTGCCGGGGTGTTTGAGGAAGCCGTACAGCGTAAGGTCAAGCGTCTCAGCGGACTGATGCTGGAACTGGAGGAGGGCAGCGAGCCTCGACGGTGAAAATCTGGATGATGGGCAGCCTTTACTGACCAGTCAGTCAGAGGGCGCTGCCTCGCTGGCGTTCTAGCGCTGTGCTATCGTTGCGGCATCATTTCGCTACGATCCAAGAGAATCCCTGCATGAAGGTGTCTGTCTGGGCGACAGAGCGCGTAGTTGGCTGCAAACTCGCGTGGCTTGTCGGTCTGCTCTGGCTGTTGACGGGCGTATCCGTCACCCAAGCGCAAACGCCGCCGGGCATGGCAGAGCAGCGCGCGCAGGCGGTTACTCAAGTGGTTCTCGGCATTCTCAGTTATGCACGTTGGCCAGTGGAGCCTGCGCAACTGCGCCTGTGCATCGTCGGCCCGACCGAATACACCGACGATCTGGTCAAAGGCACCACTCAGGCTACTGGCCGACCGGTCATTGTCCGTCGACTGCTGGCCGATAACCCGGCAATCGTCAATGAATGCGATGCGGTGTACATCGGCAAACTCACGGCGGATGAGCGCAGCCGTCTCTTCGCATCCTTGATTGGCCATCCCGTGCTGAGCATCAGCGAGGGCGGCGATCAGTGCACGGTGGGCAGTCTGTTCTGCCTGCGCGTGGGTGATGAACAGGTGTCCTTCGAGGTCAACCTCGACTCCGTAGCCCGCAGCGGCGTACGCATTCATCCGAGCGTGCTGCAATTGTCCCGTCGCAAACCGGCGGCACCATGAGACTCTCTCGATCGAATACCCGCCCAACATTGGGCTCTGTGCTTGGCCGTGGACATTTGACCGTCGCGCTGATGGCGGTTGCGATGGCGAGTGTCTCACTGACCCTGCTCGGTGTTCTGGCATTGCGCGTGTATGCCGATCACAACCTGCACCTGATTGCCCGTTCGATCAGCTACACCGTGGAAGCGGCGGTGGTGTTCAACGACAAGACTGCTGCCACCGAGGCGCTGGCGCTGATTGCCTCCACCGAAGAAGTGGCGGATGCGCAGGTGCTGGATGCCCAAGGTCGATTGCTCGCGCGCTGGCAGCGTCCGGAAAACGGCTTGTTCTCTGAACTGGAGATGCAGGTCACTCGAGCCCTTCTGGAGAAACCGATCAGCCTGCCGATCGTCCATCAGGATCGTGAGATCGGCCATATTCTGCTCACCGGTCACGGCGGCAGCCTGATGCGTTTTCTGCTCAGCGGTCTGGCCGGAATTCTCCTTTGCACGGCCATCAGTGCCTGGGTGGCGATCTACCTGGCGCGGCGCCAGTTGCGCGAAATCATCGGCCCGTTGCGCAGCCTTGCGACCGTGGCCCACGCCGCGCGCAGCGAGCGCGCGCTGGATCGCCGCGTGCCGCCGGCACAGATCGCCGAACTCGATAACCTCGGCAACGACTTCAATGCCTTGCTCGATGAACTCGAGTCCTGGCAGAGCCATCTGCAAAGTGAAAACGAAACCCTCGCGCACCAGGCCAGCCACGACAGCCTTACCGGGTTGCCGAACCGTGCGTTTTTCGAGGGGCGCCTGATTCGTGCCTTGCGCAATGCCAACAAGCTCAATGAGCGTGTGGCGGTGCTGTTTCTCGACAGCGACCGCTTCAAGGGCATCAACGACAATTATGGGCATGCCGCCGGTGACGCGGTGCTGGTGGCCATCGCCAATCGGGTGCGCGCGCAGTTGCGTGAAGAAGATCTGGTGGCCCGTCTGGGCGGTGATGAATTCGCCGTCTTGCTCACGCCGTTGCACAAGGTCGAAGACGCCGAACGCATTGCCGACAAGATCCTCGCCAGCATGGACATGCCCATCGCGCTACCGGGCGACACCCGTGTCGTGACCTCGCTCAGTATCGGCATCGCGGTTTTCCCGGATCATGGCGCCACCCCCGGCGGCCTGCTCAATGCTGCTGATGCGGCGATGTATCAGGCCAAACGCCTGTCCCGCGGCGCGCAATTCACGGCCGGGTCGGAGCGCCCGGTCGATCCCGTACAAACCAGGAGCTAATCCCGTGTTCACACTTCCAATCCGACTGTTCTCCGCGCTCCTGTTGATGGCCGCACTGACATTGACCGGTTGCCAGACGGCCCCGCAAAAAGGCCTGACCCCGGCGCAAGTCGCCGTGCTCAAACAACAAGGTTTTGAACTGACCGATGAAGGCTGGGAGTTTGGCCTGTCCGGCAAAGTGCTGTTCGGCAGCGACGTCGAAAGCCTCAATGAAGAAAGTACCGAGATCGTCGAACGTATCGGCAAGGCCTTGTTGGGCGTTGGCATCGAGCGCGTGCGGGTCGATGGCCACACCGACGCGTCGGGCAAGGAAACCTACAACCAGCAATTGTCACTGCGCCGCGCCAAGAGCGTTGCCAACGTACTCGGCACGGGCGGCATGAAACAGGAAAACATCCAGCTGCAAGGCCTCGGCAGCAAAGAGCCGGTAGCCTCCAACAGCACGGCAGCGGGGCGCACCGAAAACCGCCGGGTGGCGATCGTGGTCAGCAACGACTAATCGGCGAACTGCATTTCGCCGGTTTCACCCATCAACAGCGCCTGATTGCGCTCCGTCACTTCGCGGATGTAATCCCACAACAGGGTGATCCGCTTCAACTTGCGCAGGTCCTCCCGGCAGTACATCCAGAATTGCCGGGTGATGTCGATGTCCTGCGGCAGTACCGCCAGCAAACGCGGATCCTGCGCGGCGAGGAAGCACGGCAGAATCGCCAGGGAACGACCTTGCTGCGCGGCGACGAATTGCGCGATCACGCTGGTGCTGCGCAAGTTGGCGCTGGCGCCGGGCAGCACGTTCGCCAGATAGAGCAGCTCCGAGCTGAACGCCAGGTCATCCACATAACTGATGAATTGATGCTTGCCCAAGTCTGCCGGGCGGCGGATCGGTGGGTGTTTGTCGAGATAGTCCTGGGTCGCGTAGAGCTGCAAACGGTAGTCGCAGAGTTTGCAGCAGACGTACGGCCCATGCTCCGGGCGTTCCAGCGCAATGACGATATCGGCCTCGCGCTTGGATAGGCTGATGAAGTGCGGCAGCGGCAAGATGTCCACCGAGATCGCCGGGTAGGCGTCGACGAAATGGCTCAACTGCGGGGTGATAAAAAAACTGCCGAAACCTTCGGTGCAGCCCATGCGCACATGCCCGGACAGCGCCACGCCAGAGCCTGACACCTGCTCGCAGGCCATGTGCAGCGTGCTTTCAATCGACTCGGCATAACCGAGCAAACGCTGGCCTTCGGTGGTCAGGACGAAGCCGCTGGTGCGCGACTTTTCGAACAGCAAGGTGCCGAGCGCCGCTTCCAGCGAGCTGATCCGCCGCGACACGGTTGTGTAGTCGACAGCCAGCCGTTTGGCGGCGGTGCTGGCCTTGCGGGTGCGGGCGACTTCGAGGAAAAACTTGAGGTCGTCCCAGTTCAGGGAGCCTAGAGAGGTGATGTTTTTTTGCATGATGGACGGGCTTATATGTGCGTTCTTATTAGAAGTTTGCACATCTATACTCCAAAAACAGTCCGACAACCAATTCGTGACACACGCCTCATCTCAAGGCGAACCCTTCGCCTTGGCTCCTACGATAAAAACAAGTTTCGGAGACCAGCATGAACGCATCGCTTACGCCCAACGAAACCACGCTGCAGACGGTCAAGCTGCTGATCGACGGTGAATGGGTCGAGTCGCAGACCACCGAGTGGCACGACATCGTCAACCCGGCGACCCAGCAAGTGCTGGCAAAAGTCCCGTTCGCCACCGCCGCCGAGGTCGATGCCGCCGTCAGCGCCGCACAGCGTGCCTTCCAGACCTGGAAACTGACCCCGATTGGCGCGCGCATGCGCATCATGCTCAAGCTGCAAGCGCTGATCCGCGAACACTCCAAACGCATCGCCATTGTCCTGAGCGCCGAACAGGGCAAAACCATTGCCGACGCCGAGGGCGATATTTTCCGTGGCCTGGAAGTGGTCGAGCACGCCTGTTCCATCGGCACCCTGCAAATGGGCGAGTTCGCCGAAAACGTTGCGGGTGGCGTTGATACCTACACCCTGCGCCAGCCGATCGGCGTGTGCGCCGGCATTACGCCGTTCAACTTCCCGGCGATGATTCCGCTGTGGATGTTCCCGATGGCCATCGCCTGCGGCAACACTTTCGTTCTGAAACCGTCCGAACAGGATCCGCTGTCGACCATGTTGCTGGTGGAACTGGCAATCGAGGCCGGCGTTCCGGCGGGCGTGTTGAATGTGGTTCACGGCGGTAAAGATGTGGTCGATGGCCTGTGCACGCACAAGGACATCAAAGCCGTGTCCTTCGTCGGTTCGACGGCGGTTGGCACCCACGTTTACGACCTGGCCGGCAAGCACGGCAAACGCGTGCAATCGATGATGGGCGCGAAGAACCACGCTGTGGTCTTGGCCGACGCCAATCGCGAGCAAGCGCTGAATGCCTTGGTCGGCGCCGGTTTCGGGGCGGCCGGGCAACGTTGCATGGCCACCTCGGTGGTGGTGCTGGTCGGCGCGGCGAAACAATGGCTGCCGGATCTGAAAGCGCTGGCGCAGAAACTCACGGTCAACGCCGGCAATGAGCCGGGCACCGATGTGGGTCCGGTGATCTCGAAGAAAGCCAAGGCGCGGATTCTCGATCTGATCGAAAGCGGCATCAAGGAAGGCGCCAAGCTCGAACTCGATGGCCGCGACATCAAGGTGCCGGGCTACGAGCAGGGCAACTTTGTCGGCCCGACCTTGTTCTCGGGCGTGACCACCGACATGCAGATCTACACTCAGGAAATCTTCGGGCCGGTGCTGGTGGTGCTGGAAGTCGACACCCTCGATCAGGCCATCGCGCTGGTCAACGCCAACCCGTTTGGCAACGGCACCGGCCTGTTCACCCAGAGCGGCGCAGCGGCGCGTAAATTCCAGACGGAAATCGACGTGGGTCAGGTCGGCATCAACATTCCGATCCCGGTGCCGGTGCCGTTCTTCAGCTTCACCGGTTCGCGAGGTTCGAAACTCGGCGACCTCGGTCCGTACGGCAAGCAAGTGGTGCAGTTCTACACGCAGACCAAAACGGTCACGGCGCGCTGGTTCGATGACGACAGCGTTAACGACGGCGTGAACACCACCATCAACCTGCGCTGAGGAACGGCCATGAAAATCGCATTTATCGGTCTGGGCAACATGGGCGCGCCGATGGCGCGCAACCTGATCAAGGCTGGTCATTCGCTGAACCTGGTTGATCTGAACAAAACCGTGCTGGCGGAACTCGAGCAACTGGGCGGCAGCATTCGCGCTTCGGCGCGTGAGGCGGCCGAGGATGCCGAACTGGTGATCACCATGCTCCCGGCGGCTGCGCATGTGCGTAGCGTCTGGTTGGGTGAGGACGGTGTTTTGGCCGGGATTGGCAAAGGCGTGCCGGCGGTGGATTGCAGCACGATTGATCCGCAGACTGCCCGTGACGTGGCTGCCGCTGCCGCGAAACAAGGCGTGGCGATGGCTGACGCACCGGTCTCCGGCGGCACCGGCGGTGCGACCGCTGGCACCCTGACCTTCATGGTCGGCGCCACTCCGGAACTGTTCGCCACCCTGCAACCGGTGCTGGCGCAGATGGGTCGCAACATCGTGCATTGCGGTGAAGTCGGCACCGGGCAGATCGCCAAGATCTGCAACAACCTGCTGCTGGCAATTTCGATGGTCGGCGTCAGTGAAGCCATGGCGCTGGGCGATGCACTGGGCATCGACACGTCCGTGCTGGCCGGGATCATCAACAGTTCGACCGGTCGTTGCTGGAGTTCGGAAATGTACAACCCGTGGCCGGGCATCGTCGAAACCGCGCCGGCCTCGCGTGGCTATACCGGTGGTTTCGGTGCCGAGTTAATGCTCAAGGACCTGGGCCTGGCGACGGAAGCGGCGCGTCAGGCGCATCAACCGGTGGTGCTCGGCGCGGTGGCGCAGCAGTTGTATCAGGCGATGAGTCAGCGTGGAGACGGCGGGAAAGATTTCTCGGCGATCATCAACAGCTATCGCAAACCGCAATAACTGTCCAAAAATATGTGGTGAAAGGGCTTATGTGGCGAGGGGATTCATCCCCTCGCCACAGGGGTTGAAATTGAGTCTGGGACATTTGCCGGGAAATCACGTCGGGTGATTTTCCCGGCTTTTTTGTGCCAAAAAAAGATCGCAGCCTTCGGCA
>NZ_RWIM01000163.1 GCF_009764645.1 Pseudomonas sp. PB106 | reverse complement strand
GGCAGCTCCTACAGGGAACGCATTCCCATGTAGGAGCTGCCGCAGGCTGCGATCTTTTGCTTCTGAAATAGAACAGGCCCCGACACAAGTGGCGGGGCCTGTAATGGTCACATCCGTGTGACCGTTCGCATGAACTCTAAAGTTGCGGCAGACGTATAGCTCGGCCCGTCTGTCGCGCCTTCTCCCGGTCCAGGCGAGAAGTCATGCCTTACTCGGCTTTCAGACCGTCAGCGGAGACCGCTTTAACGCCTTTGATTTTCTTGGTGATGTTCACTGCGGTAGTTTTCTGAGCTTCGGTAACAGCTACAGTCGACGACAGCGACACAACGCCTTTGTTGGTTTCTACTTTGATGTCGGTGCCTGGGATGCCTTTTTCGGTAACCAGGTCGCTTTTGACTTTGGTAGTGATCCAGGTATCGGAAGTAGCTTCTTTAGCCTGGGTAACTTCACCAGCAGCCAAAGTCATAGGAGCAGCCTGAGTGGTCTGGGCGAATGCGCCGGAAGCCATGGTCAGGGTCAGCGCGGTAGCAGCAGCGGCAGTGATAGCGAACTTCTTCATACGAGTAACTCCTGTTTTTCTGGAAAGTCTGCTGGATTACTTGTCAGCAGGGTTACCAAGGTAGTTGCGAACGTTGTGCCAACTTTTTCAAAGACATAAAACACTTATAAATCAATAAGTTATGAATTATCAGAAATTTCGGATTCATGCAAAATGCATGACTCGGAAAATATTCGCATGCAAGTTGCGGTTTTTTGGAAAGTTCCTAAGACCCTGAAATTATTGAAGCTTTTGTGAAGTAGCGCGCAATGAAAAATGCCCCGCAAGTGCGGGGCATTTACTCTATTGCGTTCGATGATTATGTACCGCTGGCAGTACAGCCTTTAGGTGAGTAGTCCGGTGATACGGTGGTGCCACACGACCAGCCGTTAGCTGCTGTGCGAGTCAATGTGATGGTTTTGCCCAACACAGGGGCCGGCGCATTGGCGATCGTGCATACAATCGTTCCCGCGCCATCGGCAGCAGTACCCGACGCCGTCAGTGCACAGTTGGATGTAGTGGTAGCTGCATCCCCCTTCACGAGGGCAAGCGTGGGATTAGTGCCTTGATTGATGGTGTCTTCGAACGGCACCTTCATCGCGCTGATTTCAGCCAGGCCCGCCGTTACCTTTGAGCGCGCCTGATATTTCGAATACTGCGGCAGGGCGATAGTCGCCAGAATCCCGATGATCGCTACAACGATCAGCAGCTCGATCAGAGTAAAACCTTGTTGTTTTTTCATAGACACGCTCCATGCATGAGTCGAAATCTCATGATCTGAAAGTGACGCAGCATAGGCCATGCCAAAGCTTCAAAGGCCCCGTGCATGGGGTGTAGCGTGCGAGCAGCGCCATTTCCTACAACCCGCAACCGCACTATCTGACACTTTTTGTCACCTGCACCGGCCGTGTTTGGCGCTGTCACTTGACTAGGCTATAAGTCATGAACTGCAAGCGTGCGGAATCCCCATGAATGACATCGCTCTGAGCGGTCTGGCCAAGCAATTGGTGCAGGCCGAACTGCTCACGGAAAAAAGCGCCCAGCAAGCCTGGCAACAGGCCCAACGCAATCGCCAATCGCTGGTCAGCTATCTGGTGCAAAGCAAACTGGTGAAAGGCTGGCAGGTGGCCGAGGTCGCCTCGGAACACTTCGGCATGGCGTTTCTCGACCTCAACTGTCTGGATAAGGAAACCCAGCCCAAGGGACTGGTCAGCGAGAAACTGGTGCGTCAGCACCACGCCCTGCCCCTGTGGCGACGTGGCAACAAACTGTTCGTGGGCATCTCCGACCCGAGCAATCATCAAGCGATCAACGACATCCAGTTCAGCACCGGCCTGAGCACCGAAGCGATTCTGGTCGAGGACGACAAGCTCACCGAGGCCATCGAGAAGTTCTTCGACACCCATGCAACCGGCCTGGAAGAAATGGCCGACGTCGATCTTGACGGCCTCGACGTTGAATCCGTCGACGACAGCAGACAGGACACCATCGGGG
Organism: Pseudomonas sp. PB106; assembly: GCF_009764645.1. Taxonomy (GTDB): domain Bacteria; phylum Pseudomonadota; class Gammaproteobacteria; order Pseudomonadales; family Pseudomonadaceae; genus Aquipseudomonas. Next base: position 19,557 of record NZ_RWIM01000163.1, on the reverse strand, counting down.
GTCTGGATGCCGACGATGCACCGGTGGTGCGCTTCGTCCACAAGATGCTGCTGGATGCGATCAAAAGCGGCTCTTCCGACCTGCACTTCGAGCCTTACGAAAAAAACTACCGCGTACGGGTGCGTACTGACGGCATGTTGCGCGAGGTGGCCAAACCACCGATCCAGTTGGCGGGCCGCATCGCCGCGCGCCTGAAAGTCATGGCCAGCCTCGACATCTCGGAACGGCGCAAACCCCAGGACGGGCGGATCAAGATGCGACTGTCGAAAAGCAAGTCGATCGATTTCCGGGTCAACACGCTCCCGACGCTGTGGGGCGAAAAAGTGGTGATCCGGATCCTCGACCCGTCCAGCGCGCAGATCGGCATCGATGCGCTGGGCTATGAGCCGGCGCAGAAAGAGCTGTACATGGCCGCGCTCAAGCAGCCACAAGGCATGATTCTGGTCACCGGCCCCACCGGTTCGGGTAAAACCGTGTCGCTGTACACCGGCCTGAATATTCTCAATACCGTCGACATCAATATTTCCACCGCCGAAGACCCGGTCGAGATCAACATGGAAGGCATCAATCAGGTCAACGTCAATCCAAAGCAAGGCCTCGACTTCGCTCAGGCACTGCGCTCGTTTCTGCGACAGGACCCGGACGTGATCATGGTCGGCGAGATCCGTGACCTGGAAACCGCCGAGATCGCCATCAAAGCCGCGCAGACCGGTCACCTCGTGCTCTCGACCCTGCACACCAACAGCGCGGCGGAAACCCTTACGCGCCTGCACAATATGGGGATTCCCGGTTTCAACATCGCCACTTCGGTCAGCCTGATCATTGCTCAGCGTCTGGCGCGCAAACTCTGCAGCCATTGCAAACGGCCGATCGAGATCCCCCGCGAAACCCTGATCAAGGAAGGTTTCCCAGAGGAACGCATCGGCCATTTCACGATCTACGAGCCGGTCGGTTGCGATCACTGCAACGGCGGGTACAAGGGTCGCGTGGGAATTTATGAAGTGGTGAAAAACACCGCAGAACTGCAACGGCTGATCATGGCCGAAGGCAATTCACTGGAAATCGATATCCAGATGCGTCGCGACGGCTTCGACGACTTGCGCACCTCCGGGCTGCACAAGGCCATGCAAGGCACCACCAGCCTTGAAGAAATCAACCGGGTCACCAAGGACTGAACATGGCGGTCAAGGCAGCGAAAATGAACGTCTACGCCTGGGAAGGCACGGACAGAAAGGGCAGCAAAATCACCGGGGAACTGAGCGGAGTGAACCCCGCACTGGTCAAGGCACAGTTACGCAAACAGGGAATCAATCCCGGCAAGGTGCGCAAAAAATCTGCGTCGCTGCTGAGTTTCGGCAAACGCATCAAGGCGCAGGACATCGCCCTGTTCACCCGGCAGATGGCAACCATGATGAAGGCTGGCGTGCCGCTGCTGCAGTCGTTCGACATCATTGGCGAAGGTTTCGAAAACCCGGCAATGCGCAAACTGGTGGACGAGGTGAAACAGGAAGTCGCCGCGGGTAACAGCTTCGCCACGGCGCTACGCAAGAAGCCGCAGTATTTCGACGAGTTGTATTGCAACCTGGTCGATGCCGGCGAGCAGTCCGGTGCCCTCGATACCCTGCTGGAACGGGTCGCGACCTATAAGGAAAAAAGCGAACGGCTCAAGGCCAAGATCAAGAAAGCCATGACCTACCCGACTGCCGTGGTACTGGTCGCGGCGGTCGTCACCGGGATTCTGCTGGTGAAAGTGGTGCCGCAATTCCAATCGGTTTTCTCCGGTTTTGGCGCCGAACTACCGGCCTTCACCCTGATGGTGATCAGCCTTTCCGAATTCATGCAGCAATGGTGGTGGGCGATCCTCGGCGTGTTGGTGGTAGCCATTTTCGGCACCCGCCACGCGCTGAAAAAATCTCAGGAATTGCGTGACCGTCGCGACACCTGGCTGCTGAAACTGCCGTTGGTCGGCACGCTGATGTACAAATCCGCCGTCGCCCGTTTCGCGCGAACCCTGTCCACGACGTTTGCCGCCGGTGTACCGCTGGTGGAAGCACTCGACTCGGTGGCCGGCGCCACTGGCAATGTGGTGTTCAAGCGCGCGGTGCTGCGCATTCGCCAGGATGTCTCCACCGGCATGCAGTTGAATTTTTCCATGCGCAGCACCGGCGTGTTTCCCAATATGGCCGTGCAGATGACCGCGATTGGCGAGGAGTCGGGCGCGCTGGACGAGATGCTCGACAAGGTCGCAGGGTTCTACGAGGAAGAAGTGGATAACATGGTCGACAACCTCACCAGCCTCATGGAGCCGTTCATCATGGTCGTGCTGGGGGTGATTGTCGGCGGGCTGGTGGTGGCCATGTACCTGCCGATCTTCCAACTCGGCTCAGCGATCTGACATGCCTATCGACGAACTGTTTGCCCTGTATCCGCTGGCCTTTGTCGGCACCGCGCTGCTGCTGGGGCTGGTGGTCGGCAGCTTCCTCAACGTGCTGATCTGGCGCCTGCCGAAAATGCTCGAGCGCGATTGGCGCCAGCAGGCCCATGACGTGCTCGGTCTGCCCGGCGAGACGCCGCTGCCCACTTACAACCTGATGCTGCCGCACTCCGAATGCCCGCACTGCGCGCACCGGATCCGTGCGTGGGAAAACATTCCGCTGCTCAGTTACCTGTGGCTGCGCGGGCGCTGCTCGGCCTGCGCCGCACCGATCAGCAAGCGTTATCCGCTGACCGAACTGGCGTGCGGTCTGCTGTCGGCCTTCATCGCCTGGCATGTCGGTTTTGGCTGGCCGGCCGGTCTGTTGATCTTTCTGACCTGGGGCTTGCTGGCGATGAGCCTGATCGACACCGAGCATCAGTTGCTGCCCGATGTACTGGTCATGCCGCTGTTGTGGCTGGGGTTGATCGTCAACAGCTTCGGGCTCTTCGTGCCGTTGCACGATGCACTGTGGGGCGCGGTGGCCGGTTACCTGGCGCTGTGGTCGGTGTTCTGGCTGTTCAAGCTACTGACCGGCAAGGACGGCATCGGACACGGTGACTTCAAGTTGTTGGCGCTGCTCGGTGCATGGGGTGGCTGGCAGATCTTGCCGCTGACGATCCTGTTGTCGTCGCTGGTCGGCGCGATTATCGGGGTGATTCTGTTGCGATTGCGCAAGCAGGAAACCTCGACGCCGATCCCCTTCGGCCCTTATCTGGCAATTGCCGGCTGGATTGCCTTGCTCTGGGGTGGTCAAATAACCGACTTCTATTGGCAGTTTGTCGGTTTGAAATGAATACCCCTGTGGAAAAACCCTGGATTCTCGGCCTGACCGGCGGCATCGGCAGCGGCAAAAGCGCGGCGGCCCAGCACTTCATCGATCTCGGCGTTCATGTCGTCGATGCCGATCACGCTGCGCGCTGGGTGGTCGAACCGGGCCGACCGGCGCTGGCAAAGATTGCCGAACATTTCGGCCCCGCCGTGTTACAAGCTGACGGCACGCTGGACCGTGCGGCGCTGCGCAAGCTGATCTTCGAGGTGCCGGTACAACGGCGTTGGCTCGAAGCCCTCCTGCATCCGTTGATCGCCGAGGAAATCGCTCATCACCTGGCGCTGGCAAAATCGCCGTACGCGATTCTGGTTTCGCCGCTGTTGATCGAGTCCGGGCAATACGCGATGACCCAGCGCATCCTGGTGATCGACGCCCCGCAACAATTGCAGATCGAACGCACCCTGCAGCGTGACCAGACCAGCGAACAGCAGGTTCAGGCGATCCTCAAGGCACAGTCGAGCCGTGAAGATCGCGTGAGCCGCGCTAACGACGTGGTGGTCAATGACCGCGACCTCGCCTGGCTGCACAGCGAGGTCGAGCGTCTGCATCACTTTTACCTGACTTTATCCGGAGGCCAAGCATGAGCCAGACCCCAACCGTTGAATGCCCAACCTGCGGCGCACCCGTTGAATTCACCCCTGAAAACAAGTTTCGTCCGTTCTGTTCCGATCGCTGCAAACTGATCGACCTCGGCGCCTGGGCCTCGGAAGAACACAAGATTCCGGTCGCACCAGACGCTGAGGACGAATTGTTCTCCGGCGACTTCGATCCGCGCCACTGATCCCGCTCAGGGCCGCATAAAGCCGTAATCCTGATCGTCGTCGAGGTTTTCCGCCAGAAAGCGCAACTCATCGGCCAGGTCTTCGGCGTTGCGCACCGCCTTGCTCTGCTGCACCACGGCACTGAGCAAGGCGCGCAAACTCAAACCGGGATCAAACCCCACCTCCTGCGCCATCTCCAGACTCTGCCGGGTTTCCTGCCTCGCCCATTCGTACACGCTCATGCCGCTGCTCCTGAAAGGATTTGCGCGAGCATGAAATGTCCCGCGCATGGCGGGTTTGATGTGGGTCAAGAGTTCGGATCGTCGTCCTTCCATGGTGCTGAAAGGTAACGGGTGCGGTTAAAGGTCTCTAGCCATTCCGGACTGAACACCACCAGCGCACTGATGATCATGCCGTTGATGAACGCCTCGGGAAAAATGATCAGCCACAGGTAGCCGATGAAATCTTCCAGCCACTCGGGCATGGCGAAGAGGCCGTCGCACCACAGCAGCGTCAGGCTCAGTAGCAGGCAAAGCAATGCCGACAACGCGGCAGCCAGAAACCCGGAACAGAAGATGTAGACAAATGGATTCCGTGGCTGCGCTCGTTCGACAAGGATTGCTACGCACTCGGTGATCAACACCGGCAGCAGAATGAACAGCGCACCGTTGACCCCAAGCGCCGCAAGATCCTGGCGCCCGAGCATCACCAGGCCAATTTGCGCCACTAGGCCGCCAATAATCGCTAGTGGCCAGTCCAGCAGCAAGGTCACCGCCGTCATGCCAATAAAGTGATAAGACACCCCGGTGTCAAAATCCCTGCGCACCAGCCACAGCAGAAACAACGCGAACACCGTGCCGAACAGCAAATGCTGACGGCGGCTGTCGCTGAACAACTCGACCCACGGCGAACGCACGGTTGCCCACAGCAGCACCGGCAGGTAAATCAGCCAGCCGAGCGTCAGGCTTGTTGTCGACAGCAGTTCAGCTCCAATCATGTCCCTCACCTTCTGCGCACATCCCTCGTAGGAGCTGCCGCAGGCTGCGATCTTTTGATCTTGTTCTTTTTACAGTCAAAAGATCGCAGCCTTCAGCAGCTCCTACAAGGGCAAGTGAACGGGCGGTTCAAGCAAAGCTTTCTGCTTGTCGCATTTGAACGCTAAGCTTGGGCCTATGGATGACTCAGATTATTTACGCCTGCTGACCATCGCGGCCGAGCAAGCCAACGCGTTCCTGTCCAATGCCCGCAAATGGGAGCGTGAGCGTTGGGTCTGCCAGCGCCTGCTGCAAGGCCTGAACATTCCCTACCGCGCCGATGAATTCGCCCCTGCCGGTGAACCGCCGGACGTCTTGTTTCGCGATGCCAATTTCGAAGTGTTTTTCGTCCTCGATGAAGGCCGCAGGCTGAATGACGAATGGCGCGACGAACTGCAACGCCGGCGCAGTGCGTTCTCGCTCAGCCAACTGGTGCGCCGCGAAGCCAAGCCCAAGCGCATCCCGGCCAATGAATTCCTGATGCGCCTGGCACCGACCTTGCGCAAAAAAGCCCACAACTACAAAGAACGCGGTATGGATCTCGGCGAGCTGGACATCATTGCCTTCGCCAGCCTCAAGCGCGAAGTGCTGGATCTGAACAGTCACTTCCCGCCGCCCACCGAATATTTGCGTCAGGGCTGGCGTTCGCTGTCCCTGGTCGGCCCGACCTTCGCCCGCGTGCTGTTTGCCCACCCGGATGCGCCGGACTTTCTGCGCAGCAACCTCGGCCGCAGTATCGTTTTCGACGTGGGGATCAGCCTGTGACGCCGCTTCAGCAGTTGATCGCCGATGTGCCGCAAACCGGGCGTGTGCGCTGGATCGGCGTGCGCCCGGAATCCCGTGGGCCGATGATCGAGCTGGAGGCCGTGGAGGCGCGACTCGAGGCAGGGCTGACCGGTGATCATGCGCGTCCCGGTGTGCGTAATGCGCGGCAGGTGACGCTGATCCAGTGGGAACATCTGGCGGTGATCAGCGCTTTGATGGGTCGTCCCGACGATCAGCCGGTCAGGCCTGAAGATCTGCGGCGCAATCTCGTTATCAGCGGTATCAATTTGTTTAGCCTGAAGGGTCGGCGTTTTCGCATCGGTCAGGCAATATTCGAAACCACGGGCTGGTGTCAGCCTTGCGCACGCCTGCAAAACAACCTTGGCCCCGGCACCTTTCAAGCGGTGCGCGGGCATGGCGGAATCACCGCGCGGGTGTTACAAAGCGGGATCATTCGCCTCGATGATGGCGTGAGCGTCGAGCCGGTTCCGGACAGCGGCTATGCTGCGTTCAACCCCGGATAAAAACCGCTGTAGCTTCTGCCCATTCAGCAACGTCTACCTGACGAGGCAAATATGACCAGCCGCCTGAACCCCGAAGACCAGAAACATGTCGAAGAGTACCTGCAACTGTCCCAACACCGTGTCGAGCGCCGGCCATTCCGGCCGTGGATGCTCCTGGTGCTGGTGCTGGCAGTGACCATTGGTCTGGGCCTGTTGAGCCGATTTATCAGTTACCTGACGCTATGAGCAGCTTCGCGCTCGCTCGGGTAACCGCACCGATTTCCTTTAAAAACCTTGCGAGTTATCCCTATGTCCCATCGTATTGTTATTGTCGGCGGCGGCGCCGGCGGTCTGGAGTTGGCTACCCGTCTGGGTAAGACTCTGGGCAAGCGTGGCACCGCCAGCGTGATGCTGGTCGACGCCAACCTGACGCACATCTGGAAGCCTTTGCTGCACGAAGTCGCCGCCGGATCGCTGAACTCCTCCGAAGACGAACTCAACTATGTTGCCCAGGCCAAATGGAACCACTTCGAGTTCCAGCTGGGGCGCATGAGCGGGCTCGATCGCGCACAAAAGAAAATTCAGCTGGCCGCGACCTACGACGAAAACGGCGTAGAACTGGTGCCGGCGCGCGAAGTGCAGTACGACTCGCTGGTGATCAGCGTCGGCAGCACCACCAACGACTTCGGCACTCAGGGCGCGGCGCAGCACTGCCTGTTCCTCGACACCCGCAAACAGGCCGAACGCTTCCACCAGCAACTGCTGAATCACTATCTGCGTGCACACGCCGGGCAAACCGATGTGGTCGAGCAGATCAGCGTGGCCATCGTCGGCGCGGGCGCGACAGGCGTTGAGCTTGCTGCAGAGCTGCACAACGCCGCGCACGAATTGGCGGCGTATGGTCTGGACCGGATCAAACCGGAAAACATGCACATCACCCTGATCGAAGCCGGGCCTCGAGTGTTGCCTGCCCTGCCTGAACGCATCAGCGGGCCGGTGCACAAGACTCTGGAAAAACTCGGGGTCAATGTGATGACCAACGCGTCGGTCAGCGAAGTGACCGCCGACAGCCTGATCACCGCCGACGGCAACGAGATCAAGGCCAGCCTGAAAGTCTGGGCTGCCGGTATTCGTGCACCGGGTTTCCTCAAGGACATCGATGGCTTGGAAACCAACCGAATCAATCAACTGCAAGTGCTGCCGACGCTGCAGACCACCCGCGATGAAAACATCTTTGCCTTCGGTGACTGCGCCGCCTGCCCGCAACCGGGCACCGATCGCAACGTGCCGCCGCGTGCACAAGCGGCGCATCAACAGGCGTCGTTGCTGGCCAAGTCGCTGAAACTGCGCATCGAAGGCAAGACCCTGCCGGAGTACAAGTACACCGACTACGGCTCGCTGATCTCGCTGTCGCGTTTTTCGGCTGTGGGCAACTTGATGGGCAACCTCACCGGCAGCGTGATGCTCGAAGGCTGGCTGGCGCGGATGTTTTACGTGTCGCTGTACCGCATGCACCAGATGGCGCTGTACGGACCGTTCCGCACGGCGATGCTGATGCTCGGTAGCAAGATTGGTCGCGGCACCGAGCCACGCCTGAAATTGCACTAAAACAAAAAAACTGTGGGAGCTGCTTGCTCCCACAGTTTTTTGTGCTGCCCCCATAATCAGCAGACAAGCGCAATAAATGTAGGAGTGAGCCTGCTCGCGATAGCGGTCTGTCAGTCACATCTTCAGTGACCAAACCACCGCTATCGCGAGCAGGCTCACTCCTACAATGGATCTCTACTTATCAGAGCTGGAAGCGCCGCACCATGCCTTGCAGTGCGTTGGCCAGTTGCGACAGCTCATGGCTCGATGCGCTGGTCTGGTCGGCGCCCGCCGCCGAACGCACCGACAGATCGCGAATATTCACCAGATTGCGATCCACTTCCCGCGCGACTTGCGCCTGTTCTTCCGCCGCGCTGGCAATCACCAGATTGCGCTCGTGAATTTCGTGTACCGACGCCGTGATGGTCAGCAGCGCCTCACCGGCACGCTCGGCCAACACCAAGGTGCTGGCGGCACGCGAAGCACTGGCCTGCATCGAATCCAGCGCCAGGCTCGAACCGCTGCGCATGCCTTGCACCATCTGCTCGATCTCCTGGGTCGATTGCTGAGTGCGATAAGCCAACGCTCGCACCTCATCGGCCACCACGGCGAAGCCTCTGCCGCTCTCCCCCGCCCGTGCCGCTTCAATCGCCGCGTTGAGCGCCAGCAGGTTGGTCTGCTCGGCAATCGCGCGGATCACATCGAGCACTTTGCCAATGTCCTGCGACTGGTTCGCCAGTGACTGCACCAGTTCGCCGGTGTGCTGCACATCATTGCTCAGCGCGCTGATGGCACTGGCGGTTTCGCTGACGCGTTCCTGACCCACATGCGCCGACTCGCTGGACTGCCGCGTGGCGTCCGAGGTCGATACCGCATTGCGCGCAACTTCTTCCACCGCCGTGGTCATCTCGTTGACGGCGGTCGCCGCTTGTTCGATTTCGTTGTTCTGCTGTTGCAGGCCCTGCGTGCTGTCGAGCGTCACCGCGCTGAGTTCGTCGGCTGCGGTGGTCAGCTGCGTGGCCGAGGCGCTGATGCCTTGCAGCGTTTCGCGCAAATTCTGCTGCATGGTCGCCAGGGCCTTGAGCAAGCGGCTGACTTCATCGTTGCCATGGGTTTCGATTGGACGGGTCAGATCGCCCTGCGCCACGCTTTCAGCAGCGCTCACTGCGCTGCTCAGCGGACGAACGATACTGCGTGTCAGCAACATCGCCAACGCCACCGTGGCCAATGCCGCCAATGCAATGAACAGGCTGACGATGGTGCGCGACGTCTGGTAATGATCGGCGGATTTCTGGCTTTCAGCGGCGACTTGTTTGGCGAACAGATCCGCCAGGTCATTGAGTTGCTTGCCGGAGCCGTCGACCACAGTTTTCATGTCGACCAGCAACAGCTTGGTCAGCTCGTCGCGCTTGCCCTGCTCGGCGAGGGTGAAGGATTGAGCGATACCGCTGCGATAGGCCGCGAAAGTTTTTTTGAACTGGTCATACAGCTGCTGGCCTTCCGCAGTGGTGACCAGTTTGTCGTAGGCGGCGATTTTGTCGCTCAGCTCTTTGTCGCGGGTGTCCATCTGGCTGCGATAGGTAGCGATATTGTTCGGATCCTGATCCAGCGCCATGCGCAGCGAGATGGTGCGGATACGTAGCATGATCTCGCGGATCTCGTCGCCGCCACGAATACTCGGCAACCACTGATTTTCGACCGCGACCTCACTGTCACGGATGCTCGACATCTGCCCGAGCGCAAACACGCCGAGCAATGCCACCAATACCGCGATCAGGGCGAAACCCAGGGCAGCCCGGGGAGCAATATTCAACTGACGAAGCAACATGACGCACGCCCTTATTCTTGTATGGCCGGATTCAAGGGGCGAAGCCATGGCAGTCCCCTCGTGTTAGCGGGCTATCGGCAGGTTGTATGACGACTTGAAGGAGAAATGAGTTTTTGTCGGACAAAAAAAATCCCCGTATCTTTCGATACGAGGATTTTTAATATGGTCGGGGTAAGGGGATTCGAACTCCTGACATCCTGCTCCCAAAGCAGGCGCGCTACCGGACTGCGCTATACCCCGGTAAAAAAAAGGCGACCTTTCAAAGATCGCCTTCTTCGATCAGCGCTTTTGGCCTCTGATCTTAAGATTCGATTCCAGCGTTAACTGGTTTCAAAAATGGTGGGTCGTGTGGGATTCGAACCTACGACCAATTGGTTAAAAGCCAACTGCTCTACCAACTGAGCTAACGACCCAAAAATGGTCGGGGTAAGGGGATTCGAACTCCTGACATCCTGCTCCCAAAGCAGGCGCGCTACCGGACTGCGCTATACCCCGGCTTGAAATTGGCTCCGTGACCAGGACTCGAACCTGGGACCCAATGATTAACAGTCATTTGCTCTACCGACTGAGCTATCACGGAACTACATATTTCAATTTACAACGGTGAAACTTACTGCTTCCAGTCACTCGTTCGCATCGCTGCGTTCGTGTGTCTGAGGCGCGCTATTCTACAACCTAGAACACCTCTGTCAACCCCCTAAATTGCTTTCAAGTTAATGATTTGCAACTTATTTCAGATTTCAACTCAGTGAGCTGAGACCGTCTTGGCGACTGACTGCGGGGCGCACTTTACAAGCCTTTTCCTTTGAGTTCAACAGCCTAACGAAAAAAAAGGCCCCACAAAGTGGGGCCTTCCAATTTTCATTGGCGTTTGGGCTTAGTTGAAAACGATTTCGTCGTTCTCGACAGTCCCGGTCGCCGTGTCGCCTGGCATGAAATGACCCGAAAGGATCAGTTGCGCCAGCGGGTTTTCGATCCAGCGCTGGATCGCCCGTTTCAAAGGACGCGCGCCATACACCGGGTCGTAACCAACCGCGATCAGCTTGTCCATCGCTTCCGGACTCAGTTCCAGCTTCAGCTCACGCTCCGCCAGACGCGTACGCAGACGGCTCAACTGGATCTCGGTAATGCCTGCGATCTGATCCCGCGCCAATGGCTCGAAGATCACCACTTCGTCGACCCGGTTGATGAACTCCGGACGGAAGTGCGACGTCAGCGCATCCATGACGGCAGCGCGTTGCGCCTCACGATCACCGACCAGCTCCTGAATCTGCACAGAGCCGAGGTTCGAGGTCATGACGATCACGGTATTGCGGAAGTCCACCGTGCGGCCATGGCTGTCGGTCAGGCGACCATCCTCAAGCACTTGCAGCAAGATGTTGAACACGTCCGGGTGCGCCTTCTCGACTTCGTCCAGCAGGATCACCGAATAAGGCTTGCGACGCACAGCCTCGGTCAGGTAACCGCCCTCCTCGTAACCAACGTATCCCGGTGGCGCACCGATCAAGCGAGCCACGGAATGTTTCTCCATGAACTCGGACATGTCGATCCGCACCATCGCCTCTTCAGTATCAAAGAGGAATTCGGCCAGCGCCTTGCACAGCTCGGTTTTACCGACACCGGTCGGGCCGAGGAACATGAACGAGCCGCTTGGGCGATTCGGGTCAGACAACCCGGCTCGCGAACGCCGCACGGCGTTGGCCACAGCGACCACGGCTTCTTCCTGGCCGATCACGCGTTTGTGCAACAGGCTTTCCATCTTCATCAGCTTGTCGCGCTCGCCTTCGAGCATTTTCGACACGGGGATGCCGGTCCACTTCGACACAACCTCAGCGATCTCTTCCTCAGTCACCTTGCTGCGCAGCAACTGGTTTTCGCTCTTGCCGTGCTGATCGACCATTTGCAGGCTGCGTTCCAGATCCGGGATCACCCCGTACTGCAACTCGGCCATGCGGTTCAGGTCGCCCTTGCGGCGTGCTGCTTCCAGTTCCTGACGCGACTGCTCGATCTTCTGCTGAATCTGCGCAGAACCCTGCACCTCGGCTTTTTCCGAATTCCAGATTTCTTCCAGATCGGAATACTCGCGTTCGAGGCGGACGATTTCTTCCTGGAGTTTCTCCAGACGTTTCATCGCCGCTTCGTCGCTTTCTTTCTTCAGTGCCTGGGATTCCACCTTTAACTGAATCAGGCGACGTTCCAGACGATCCAGCACTTCCGGCTTGGAATCGATTTCCATACGGATGCGGCTGGCGGCCTCGTCGATCAAGTCGATGGCCTTGTCCGGCAGCTGCCGATCGGTGATGTAGCGATGGCTGAGCTTCGCCGCCGCAATGATCGCGCCGTCGGTGATCGCCACCTTGTGGTGAACCTCGTAACGTTCTTTGAGGCCACGCAGGATAGCGATGGTGTCCTCTTCGCTCGGCTCATCCACCAATACTTTCTGGAAGCGTCGTTCGAGCGCCGCGTCCTTCTCTATATATTGGCGGTACTCGTTGAGCGTGGTCGCGCCGACGCAGTGCAACTCGCCGCGAGCCAGTGCTGGCTTGAGCATGTTGCCGGCGTCCATCGAGCCTTCGCCTTTACCCGCGCCGACCATGGTGTGCAGTTCGTCGATGAACAGAATGATCTGTCCTTCCTGCTTCGACAGCTCATTGAGCAACGATTTCAGGCGTTCTTCGAACTCACCGCGATACTTGGCACCGGCAATCAGCGCGCCCATGTCCAGCGAGAGCAGACGTTTGCCCTTGAGACCATCCGGCACTTCGCCGTTGATGATGCGCTGGGCCAGACCTTCGGCGATTGCGGTTTTACCCACGCCGGGTTCGCCGATCAGCACCGGGTTGTTCTTGGTGCGGCGCTGCAGAACCTGAATGGTGCGACGGATTTCGTCATCACGACCGATCACCGGATCGAGCTTGCCGTCTTCGGCGCGCTTGGTCAGGTCGACGGTGTATTTATCCAGCGCCTGACGCGACTCTTCGTGGTTGGCGTCATTCACCGCTTCGCCGCCACGCAGGTTGGTAATCGCGTTCTCCAGGGCCTTCTTGCTCACGCCCTGGCCGAGCAACAACTTGCCGAGTTTGCTGTTCTCGTCCATCGCGGCGAGCAGCACCAGCTCGCTGGAAATGAACTGGTCGCCCTTCTGCTGGGCCAGACGATCGGCCTGGTTGAGCAGACGCGCCAGATCCTGCGACATGTTCACATCGCCAGTCGGGTTCTGGATTTTCGGTAGTTGGTCGAGCTCTTTGGTCAGCTCTTTGCGCAAGCTGTTGACGTCGAAACCCACCTGCATCAGCAGAGGTTTGATCGAACCACCCTGCTGCTCAAGCATGGCTTGCATCAAGTGCGCCGGCTCTATCGCCGGATGATCGTGGCCGACTGCCAACGACTGGGCGTCGGACAGGGCCAACTGTAATTTGCTGGTTAAACGGTCTATTCGCATAAGTCACCTTCCTTTTGAGCAGGCCGGACCTAAAAACCATCCTGAATAAAGAAACCTGCCAGATACCGCTATAGATGCGGTCGATTCTGCAAGATTCAAGCGTCAGAGGGTTGATTCAGGTCAGGCAAGTCTAGCGGGTGAGCCAGATAAGGGAGGCGAATCGACCGGTGCGTGAGGCACGGCGATAAGAGAAGAAGCGTGGATCGGTCACGGTGCAGAAACCGCCGCCGTAAACAGCGGTAACACCGCGCTCAGCCAGACGCAGGCGCGCCAGCTTATAGATGTCAGCCATGAACTTGCCGGCGTTGTTGCTCGGCACAAAGGCGTTTGCCGCTTCCGGCAATTGATTGATGAAGACTTCCCGAACTTCCGGGCCGACTTCAAAGGCTTGCGGGCCAATCGCCGGGCCGAGCCAGACCAAAACGTCCTTGGGCGGAACATCGAGGCTGTCGAGCGTTGCTTCAAGCACACCCGCCGCCAGCCCTCGCCAACCGGCATGGGCTGCCGCCACACGGGTGCCAGCACGATCGCAAAACAACGCCGGCAAGCAATCCGCCGTCATCGCCGCGCAAGCAATGCCTGGCGTTGCTGTCCAGCTGGCATCGGCCGTCGCAACAATGCCCGGATCAGCATGAGCCACGGCAATCCCGTGCACTTGCTGCAACCAGGCAGGCTGTATAGAGAAGTGTTCGGTCAGGCGCCGACGATTCTCGGCAACAGCCTCAGGACGATCATCGACATGATCGCCCAGATTGAGACTGTCGAACGGCGCCTCGCTGACACCACCCTCACGAGTGGTGACACAGGCTTTGACGCTGGCCGGCGCGGGCCAGTCCGGCGTCAGCCAGTTCATCCGATGAACGCCTCGCGATCCTGCTTGAGCAGGGTCAGCAGCCAGACGAAATCTTCTGGCAGCGGCGATTCCCAGCTCATGCGCACACCGGTCGTCGGATGATCCAGCTCAAGGAAACGCGCGTGCAGGGCCTGACGCGGAAAATGCTTGAGGGATTCAACCATGGTTGGGTTGGCCGCTGGCGGAATGCGGAAACGACCGCCGTACGCCGGGTCGCCGACCAACGGGAAGTTGATGTGCGACATGTGTACGCGGATCTGATGCGTACGACCGGTTTCCAGCTTCACCCGTACGTGGGTGTGGGAACGGAAACGCTCCAGCACGCGGTAGTGACTAACGGCCGGCTTGCCGCCTTCCATCACCGCCATTCGCTGGCGCTGCTGGCCGTGACGACCGATCGGGGCGTTGATCTTGCCACCGGCGGTGACCACACCAATCACGATGCACTCATAGATGCGGCTGACGCTGCGACTCTGCAATTGAGTAACGAGCTTTGTCTGAGCCTGAATGGTCTTGGCCACCACCATCAAACCGGTGGTGTCCTTGTCCAGACGATGCACGATACCGGCGCGCGGGACATTGATGATGTCCGGCACGTGGTGCAGCAAGGCGTTGAGCAGCGTGCCATCGGCGTGACCGGCAGCCGGGTGCACCACCAGGCCCGCAGGCTTGTTGATCACCAGAATGTCGTCGTCTTCATAGACGATGTCGAGCTCGATGTCCTGGGCGATCCACTCGCCCTGGGCTTCCTGCTCGGCAGTCAGCTCAAGGATGGCACCGCCGTGCACGATGTCGCGAGGGCGGATGACCGCCCCGTCCACAGTCAGGCGACCTTCTTTGATCCAGGCGGAAAGGCGCGAGCGAGAGTGCTCAGCGAAGAGTTGGGCAGCGACTTGATCGAGGCGTTGGCCGCCCAATTCGGACGGCACCTCTGCGCGAAGTTCAATTTTATCGGACATGCTCTGACTGTGCGTCGGCACAGCTTTTGGTTTCGGCTGCGCGCTTGTGGTTAAATACGGCGTCTTTTGCCCCGAGGCTTTTCAACGGGGCGCTCATCATAACAGGACGGCCCCGCCCAAGACAGCGGCCGTCATAGGGACGCAAGCCGCCATGCAAGTGAAACACCTGCTGCTGATCGCCATCCTCGCATTGACCGCTGCTTGCTCATCGAAGGAAGTCGTAGACGAAAACCTCAGCGAAGCCGAGCTGTATCAGCAGGCTCAGACTGACCTGGACAACAACAGCTACACCAGCGCCACAGCCAAGCTGAAGGCTCTGGAGTCGCGCTATCCGTTCGGTCGCTACGCCGATCAGGCACAGCTGGAGCTGATCTACGCCAACTATAAGAACGCCGAGCCGGAAGCTGCCAAGTCCGCCGCCGAGCGTTTCATTCGTTTGCATCCGCAGCACCCGAACGTGGATTACGCGTACTACTTGAAAGGTCTGACCTCGTTCGACCAGGACGTCGGCCTGCTGGCGCGCTTCCTGCCGCTGGACATGACCAAGCGTGACCCGGGCGCCGCGCGCGACTCGTACAACGAGTTCGCCCAGCTGACCAGCCGCTACCCGAACAGCCGCTACGCGCCGGACGCCAAGCAGCGCATGATTTACCTGCGCAACCTGCTGGCGGCCTACGAGATTCACGTGGCCGACTACTACCTGACCCGTCAGGCCTATGTAGCCGCTGCCAACCGTGGCCGTTACGTGGTGGAAAACTTCCAGGAAACCCCATCGGTCGGCGACGGCCTGGCGGTGATGACTGAAGCCTATCAGCGTCTGCACCTGGACGAACTGGCGGCCACCAGCCTCGAAACCCTGAAGCTCAACTACCCGAATCACCCGAGCCTGCAAGACGGCCAGTTCGTGCCACGGGTTGCCGAAGCCGACAACCGTTCGTTCCTGAGCAAGGCAACCCTCGGTCTGATCGAGTCGCGTCCACCGCTGCCGCCGGGCGAAACCCGCGCCAACCAGGACGTGCAGAAGCAGTTCCAGGACGCGAAAGACGCGATCCCGAACGAGCTCAAGCCTAAAGACGAAAACGGCGACGTGATCGAAGAGCCTGAGCCTGAGTCGAGCGACACTGACCGTTCGTGGTTCAGCTACATGACTTTCGGCGTGTTCGACTGATCACACCGGTTGCACAGAAAAGGGAGATCTGCGGATCTCCCTTTTTCGTTTCCGCGATTTAATCCGCTGTGCGCTTGTCAGGACCTTGGCTAAACTGCCGGATCATCAGTCAAAAAGCCGCTCATCATGCTTCGTTTATTGTTCTGGATCGTCGTGATTTTCGCCGCCATTTGGCTCTGGCGGAAATTCAAGGCACCTGCCGCGTCCTCTCAATCCAATCGCTCTTCAAGCGAGCAGGACGCCGCGCCGATGGTGCGCTGTGCTCATTGCGGCGTGCACCTGCCGCGCGACCGTGCGTTGAGCGTGCAACAACAGTGGTATTGCAGCCAGGCTCACCTCGAGCAAGGCCCAGGTACTCGTGATCGCTAAGGCCGACGACGCCGACAGCAAACAGGCACAGCGCCTGCTGCGCCTTTATCATCTCTACCGTTTAAGTGTCGGCATCACTCTGGTGCTGCTGATCTCCAGCAATATGGACAACCGCCTGCTGACGTCGATTGACGACGATTTGCTGCGCAGCGGCAGTTGGTTGTATCTGGTGTTGAACATCTTGCTGGTGGTATTCCTCGAGAACACCCGGCGTCCCGCACAGCTGTTCAGCCTGGCACTGGTCGACGTCTTGCTGCTGTGCGGACTGTTTTACGCCGCCGGTGGCGTGGCCAGCGCGATTGGCAATCTGCTGATCGTTTCAGTTGCGATCAGCAACACCCTCCTGCGTCGACGCATCGGCTTGTTAATCGCCGCGATTGGCGCCCTCGGCATTGTCGGTTCAAGCTTTTTACTGAGTTTCAGCCATCCCCTGAGCGCCAACGAATACCTGCAGGCCGGCACCCTCGGCGCGCTGTGCTTCGCCGCCTCGTTGCTGGTGCAAGGGTTGATCCGTCGCCTGGAAGTCAGCGAAACACTGGCCGAACAACGCGCCAGCGAAGTCGTCGGCCTCGAGGCGCTCAATGCGCTGATCCTGCAACGCATGCGCACCGGCATTCTGGTGCTTGATGAAGAGCGCCGGGTGCAACTGGCCAATCACAGCGCCCAGAGCTTGCTCGCGCAGTCACACTTGCAGGGTCATCTGATCGACGATTATTCGCCAGCCCTGGTCGATCGCCTGCAACTGTGGATGAACAACCCGACCTTGCGTCCCCAGAGCCTGAAAATCCCCGGCAACGGCCTGGAACTGCAACCTAGCTTCATCGCTCTGGAACAAAGCCCGAACCAGCAAACCCTGGTGTTTCTCGAAGACCTCGCGCAAATCGCCCAGCAGGCTCAGCAACTGAAACTCGCCGCTCTGGGGCGCCTGACTGCCGGCATCTCCCATGAAATCCGCAATCCACTTGGCGCCATCAGTCACGCCGCGCAGCTATTGGGTGAGTCCGAGGAACTCGACGGCGCCGACCGGCGTCTGACGCAGATCATTCAAGACCACTCTCAGCGCATGAACCGAGTCATCGAAAACGTCCTGCAACTGTCCCGCCGCCAGCAAAGCGCCCCGCAACGGCTGGATCTCAAGCCGTGGCTGGAAAACTTCGTCGCCGAGAGTCGTGAACACGCCAGCGAGCGACAGATTATTCATATGCGGATCAATTCCGGGGACTTCACCACGTTGATGGACCCCAACCAGCTCACGCAGATTCTCGACAATCTGCTGCGCAACGGCTGGCGTCACAGCGCCTTGCTGCACGATCAGGCCGAAGTCTGGCTGGCCCTGTTCGTCGACACCGACAGCCAGCTTTCGGTGCTCGAAGTACAGGACAACGGCCCCGGTGTACCCGCCGACGAACAGGCGCATTTGTTCGAACCATTCTTCACCACCAGCAGCCAAGGCACCGGCCTTGGGCTTTATCTGTCCCGTGAGCTGTGCGAAAGCAACCAAGCGCGCCTAGACTTTCAATCACGCCAAGGCGGCGGCTGCTTTCGCATCACCTTTGCTCACGGACGGAAACAAAGTTGAACACGAGCCCACGGCAAAAAATCCTCATCGTCGACGACGAACCGGATATCCGCGAACTCCTGGAAATCACCCTGGGACGGATGAAACTCGACACCTACAGCGCACGCAATCTGGCTGAAGCCCAGGCGCTGCTCAACCGCGAGCCATTCGACCTGTGCCTGACCGACATGCGCCTGCCCGACGGTACGGGGCTGGCGCTGGTGCAGCACATTCAGCAGCGTTATCCACAGCTGCCGGTGGCGATGATCACCGCGTACGGCAGCCTGGAAACCGCGATCAACGCGCTGAAAGCCGGGGCCTTCGATTTCCTCACCAAACCGGTGGACCTCACGCGCCTGCGCGAGCTCGTCGGCACAGCCCTGCGCATGCCGGCGGCCGACGGCGTGTGCACGTCGATTGACCGGCGCCTGCTCGGAGACTCGGCGCCGATGCGCAATCTGCGCAAACAGATCGACAAACTCGCCCGCAGTCAGGCGCCGGTTTACATCAGCGGTGAGTCCGGCAGCGGTAAAGAACTGGTCGCGCGATTGATTCACGAACAAGGCCCGCGTGCAGGCCAGCCGTTTGTGCCGGTCAACTGCGGGGCGATTCCGTCAGAGCTGATGGAAAGCGAGTTTTTCGGCCATCGCAAAGGCAGTTTTACCGGTGCGGTCGAGGACAAACCGGGGCTGTTTCAGGCAGCGAATGGCGGCACGTTGTTTCTTGATGAAGTGGCGGACTTACCGCTGTCGATGCAGGTAAAACTGTTACGGGCGATTCAGGAGAAAGCCGTGCGCAGCGTCGGCGGCCAGCAGGAAAGCGTGGTTGATGTACGGATTCTTTGCGCCACGCACAAGGATCTCGACGCTGAAGTGGCTGCCGAGCGTTTCCGCCAGGATCTCTATTACCGCTTGAACGTGATCGAACTGCGCGTACCGTCCCTGCGTGAGCGCCGGGATGACATTGAAGTGCTGGCGGCGCACATGCTCAAGCGTTTGGCCAAGGACACGGCTCAGCCCGTTGCGCGCCTTCATCAACAGGCGTTGGAAGCGCTGAAGAATTATCGCTTTCCGGGGAATGTGCGGGAGTTGGAGAACGTGCTTGAGCGCGCGCACACCTTGTGTGAGAACCGCACGATCGAGGCTGGGGATCTGCGCTTGAGCGAGGGAAATTGCGCGGCGGACGGCGGGATTGCTGATCTGACGCAGATCGACAATCTGGAAGATTATCTGGAGAACGTCGAGCGCAAACTGATCTTGCAGGCGCTGGAGGAAACCCGCTGGAATCGCACGGCGGCGGCGCAGCGGTTGAGTCTGTCGTTTCGCTCGATGCGCTACAGGTTGAAAAAACTCGGTCTGGATTAAATCGTAAAAGATCGCAGCCTTCGGCAGCTCCTACAGGAAACGCATTCCAATGTAGGAGCTG
>NZ_RWIM01000162.1 GCF_009764645.1 Pseudomonas sp. PB106 | reverse complement strand
CGCGAGCAAGCTCGCTCCCACAGGTGACCGCATTTCAATGTGGGAGCGAGCTTGCTCGCGAAGGCCGCGCCTCGGTTTCGGCAGGGTTTGTTGTCCTGTTGGTCAGCAATTTGCATTAGCCCTGACCACACACAACAAAATGGAGCTCCAATTCATGCAAATACGTCCGCTGCACAAACTGCTGTGCGCCGCCCTCGGTCTGGGGATCAGCCTGAGCGCCAGCGCTGCCGATCCGCTGAAGGTCGGTTTCGTCTACATCGGCCCGATCGGTGACCACGGCTGGACGTATCAGCATGAGCAGGGGCGCAAGGCGCTCGCCGAGAAATTCGGCAATCAGATCGCCACCAACTACGTCGAGAACGTCGCCGAGGGCGCCGACGCCGAGCGGGTGATCCGCAACATGGCCAAGGACAAGTACGACCTGATCTTCACCACCTCTTTCGGCTACATGAACCCGACGCTGAAAGTCGCCAAGCAATTTCCCAAAGTGACGTTCGAACACGCCACCGGCTACAAACAGGACAAGAACCTCGGCACCTATCTGGCGCGCACTTACGAGGGGCGCTACGTCGGCGGGTTCCTCGCGGCGAAGATGACCAAGACCAAGAAGATCGGTTACGTCGCCTCGTTCCCGATCCCCGAGGTGATCCGCGACATCAACTCGATTCAACTGGCCCTGAACAAATACAACCCGGGCACCGAGATCAAAGTGGTGTGGGTCAACTCGTGGTTCGACCCGGGCAAAGAGGCCGACGCGGCCAACGCGCTGATCGATCAGGGCGTCGACGTGGTGTTCCAGCACACCGACAGTCCGGCGCCGATTCAGGCCGCTGAACGTCGCGGTGTGTACGCGGTGGGTTACGCCTCGGACATGGCGCACTTCGGCCCGAAAGCAGTACTGACCTCGATCGTCAACGACTGGGCGCCGCACTACATTCAGGCGACGCAGAGCGTGATCGACCACACGTGGAAATCCCAGGATTACTGGGGCGGGCTGAAGGAAGGCACGGTTGAACTGCCGATCAGTGACCTGGTGCCGGCACCGGTGAAAGCCGAGGCCGAGCAGATCATTGCCGACATCAAGAGCGGTGCGTTCCAGCCGTTCACCGGGCCGATCAAGGATCAGGCCGGCGTGGAGAAAATCCCGGCGGGTGTGAGCGCGACCAATGCAGAACTGGCGTCGATGAACTATTACGTTGAAGGCATGAAGGCTGAAATGCCGAAGTAATCTACCTGCCCCCCGATCGTTCCCACGCTCTGCGTGGGAATGCCGCCCGGGACGCTCCGCGTCCCTGCTGAAAGCGGACGCAGAGCGTCCATTGAGGCATTCCCACGCGGAGCGTGGGAACGATCTCCCGTACTTTTCAAGGATTGTGTATGGATCAGCTTCCGATCATCGACATCAGCCCGCTCTATTCCGACGACGAAAACGCCTGGCCCGCCGTGGCCGGGCAGATCGACCACGCCTGCCGCGAGTGGGGCTTCTTCTACATCAAGGGTCACCCGATTTCGCCGCAGCGCATCGACGCCGTACTCGATCACACGCGCCGTTTTTTTGCTCTGCCAGCAGAGGAAAAACTCCAGATCGACATCACCCAGACCCGCCATCATCGCGGCTACGGCGCCATCGCCACCGAGCAACTCGACCCGAGTAAACCCAGCGACCTCAAAGAAACCTTCGACATGGGCCTGCACCTGCCGGCCAATCACCCCGACGTGCTTGCGGAGAAGCCGTTGCGCGGTCCCAACCGGCATCCGTCACAAACGGGTTGGGCGGACTTGATGGAACAGCACTACCTCGACATGCAGGCCCTCGCGCAGACCTTGCTGCGCGCGATGACCATCGCGCTGAACATCGAACGTGATTTCTTCGACAGCCGCTTCGTGGATCCGGTCAGCGTGCTGCGCATGATCCATTACCCACCGCGCCACACCGCCAGATGCGCCGAGCAACAAGGCGCCGGCGCGCACACCGATTACGGCTGCATCACCTTGCTCTATCAGGACAGCGCCGGCGGCTTGCAAGTGAAGAACGTCAAAGGTGAATGGATCGACGCGCCACCGATCGACGGCACCTTCGTGGTCAATCTCGGCGACATGATGGCGCGCTGGAGCAACGACCGTTATCGCTCGACCCCGCACCGCGTCATCAGCCCGCTCGGGGTGGATCGCTATTCGATGCCGTTCTTTGCCGAACCGCACCCGGACACCCACATCGAATGCCTGCCCGGTTGCCAGGACGCACAGCACCCGGCGAAATATCCGACGACCACCTGCGCCGAATTCCTGCTGTCGCGCTTCGCCGATACCTACGCCTATCGCCGTGAGCAGGAAGCCGTTTGATGGATCGCTTGGTCAGGTTTTGCCAATTGTTTCGGCGAGCATCTGTAGAATGCCGTCATTGCACCTGATGAGAAAAGAATATGTACGACTGGCTCAACGCCTTGCCCAAGGCTGAACTGCACCTGCACCTGGAAGGCTCGCTGGAGCCCGAGCTGCTGTTCGCCCTGGCTGAACGCAACAAGATCGCCCTGCCGTGGAACGACGTGGAAACCCTGCGCAAGGCTTACGCCTTCAACAACCTGCAGGAATTCCTCGACCTGTATTACCAGGGCGCTGATGTATTGCGCACTTCGCAGGACTTCTACGACCTGACCTGGGCTTACCTATTGCGCTGCAAGGCGCAGAACGTGATTCACACCGAACCGTTCTTCGACCCGCAGACCCACACCGACCGGGGCATCCCGTTCGAAGTGGTGCTCAATGGCATCGCCGCCGCGCTGAAGGATGGCGAGCAGCAACTGGGCATCACCAGCGGTTTGATCCTCAGTTTCCTGCGTCACCTGAGCGAGGAAGAAGCCGAGAAAACCCTCGATCAAGCGCTGCCGTTCCGTGACGCGTTTGTCGCCGTCGGTCTGGACAGTTCCGAGATGGGCCACCCGCCGAGCAAATTCCAGCGTGTGTTTGATCGTGCCCGCCACGAAGGCTTCCTGACCGTTGCCCACGCCGGCGAAGAAGGCCCGCCGGAGTACATTTGGGAAGCCATCGACCTGCTGAAAATCCAGCGCATCGACCATGGCGTGCGCGCCATCGAAGACGAGCGCCTGATGCAGCGGATCATCGACGAGCAGATCCCGCTGACGGTGTGCCCGCTGTCGAACACCAAGCTTTGCGTGTTCGATCATATGTCGCAGCACAACATTCTCGACATGCTCGAGCGCGGCGTGAAGGTCACGGTGAACTCCGATGACCCGGCGTACTTCGGTGGTTACGTGACCGAGAACTTCCATGCGCTGTACGAGCATTTGGGCATGACCCAGGAGCAGGCCAAGCGCCTGGCGCAAAACAGCCTGGATGCGCGCCTGGTAAAACCCTAAGCAACACCGCAAAACCCTTGTAGGAGTGAGCCTGCTCGCGATAGCGGAGTGTCAGTTGAAACAACTGTATCTGACACTCCGCTATC
>NZ_RWIM01000161.1 GCF_009764645.1 Pseudomonas sp. PB106 | reverse complement strand
AGGCTGCGATCTTTTGACGTTGTTTCTAAAAGACAAGATCAACAGATCGCAGCCTGCGGCAGCTCCTACATGGGGCCAGCAGTGTCTCAGGTTAGTTCAATGCGATCAGCGTGAATGACGATCTTGCCTTCCTTGTACAGCGCCCCGATGGCCTTCTTGAAGTTGCCTTTGCTGACACCGAACAGGCTGCTGATCAGCGCCGGATCGCTCTTGTCGCTGACCGGCAACGTGCCACTGTTGTCGCGCAACTTGGCGAGGATCTTCGAGTTCAGGCTGCTGGCCGCTTCCTGGCCAACCGGCTGCAGGCTCAGGGCAATTTTGCCGTCAGCGCGCACTTCCTTGATGTAGCCCTTCTCGATCATGCCGGCGCGCATGAACTTGAAGATTTCATTCTTGTGAATCAGACCCCAGTGCTTGTTGTTGATGATCGCCTTGAAGCCCATGTCAGTGGCTTCGGCAACCAACAGATCAACTTCCTGCCCCTGACTGTAATTCGCCGGGGTCTTGTCGAGGTAGCGATCCAGACGCGCAGTGGCGGTGATGCGGCGGGTGTGTTTATCGAGATAAACGTGCACCACGCAGTACTCGCCGGCAGTCATCTGCCGTTTTTCTTCGGAGTACGGCAGCAACAGATCCTTCGGCAAACCCCAATCGAGGAACACGCCGATGCTGTTGACTTCAACAACTTTCAGGCTGGCAAATTCGCCGACCTGAACTTTTGGTTTTTCAGTGGTAGCGAGAAGTTTGTCTTCGCTGTCCAGATAAACAAATACGTTGAGCCAGTCTTCATCTTCGCTGGGAATATCTTTAGGGATATAACGGTTGGGCAAAAGAATTTCGCCGTCGGCACCGCCGTCCAGATATAAACCGAAGTTAGTGTGTTTAACCACTTGCAAACTGTTGTAACGCCCGACTAAAGCCATTTCCAGAACCCTCATTGCGTGGGCGGCATTCTACCCGTTTTTGCCTGCGACGTCGGGCGGTAGATCGGCGGATGCCGGGAATTCTGCGCAACGCCTTGATTTTCCTTGATCTGCGCTGCGCCGGGTGCCGCTCGTCAGTCGCCTGTGCACCCCGCGGCATATCGCCACTCCGCAAAAACTCATTAATCTTCTTAGTTAAAACAGCAGGTTAGCCGAGTATTTCGGATATTGAATCGAGAATAATGCAGTGCAGCGGTTGGTTATTCCCGGGGATATTTACCAAGCAATTGTCAAGTTATTCCTGTACGATGCCTGGCCGAGTTACTTTTCTACAGGTTAATGGCCGCCATGCGTGTAAAAGCATCCACCAGCAAAGCAAAGCCAGCTCCAGCCGTTGAAACCAGCGAATCGATCAACGATCAGATCGCAGCGTTCCTCAAGTCCGGCGGCGAGATCCAGCAAATTGCCAAAGGCGTCAGTGGCCAGACGTTCGGCCCGTCCAAGCAGATCAGCCTGGGCAAGAAGTAACACCCGGTTTTACCCCCGTCCAGAGGCGCTTTGAGCTTCGAAGCGTCTGGACTGGCACCGCACTCCCCTCCCCGTTTTAAACAAAAAAAACTGTAAATCGACGAACGGCCATCAACGCCGATCATTCGCCGGTATCCTTGCACGCGTCTAGATCAAGCGTTTCAGCAGGCCCGCCGCCCTGCGCTCGCTGTTCATGGAGTGACGCATGCGCACAACTTCCTGTTTATTGCTCATAGGCCTGCTGGCCAGCGCGACCGCGCACGCGCAGGTTTTCCAGCGTGAGCTGGGCGATTTCGATCTCAAACTCGGCACAACTCCCAGCCGCAGCATGGCCCAGGGCCTGGTCAAACCGTCGGCGGCTGGCTCCTTCCATGGCGGGCTCGACCTCAGCCACGACAGCGGCCTGTATGTCGGCCAATACGCGCCGAGCATGGGCATCACGCCGGGCAAGAATCTCGAGATCGACTCCTACGTCGGCTTCAAACAACCCTTCGATCAGACGCTCGGTTACGAAGTCGGGATGATCCATTACAGCTACCCCGAAGTAGAAACTCTCGACAGCCAAGAGCTGTTCGGCGGTCTGACCCTGCTCGGCAGCCGTTTTGGCGTGGCCCTGAGCAATGACCCGGATAAACAGAACAACACGCTGTTTGCCGACCTAGGCGGCAATCAGCCGTTCGGCATCGGGATCAGCATGAAATACACCACGCACCAGCTGACCACGCCGGTGGCAGTGGATGGCGGCTACGTCAGCAGTTTCACTGACTGGTCGGTGAAGTTGTCCCGGCCCTTCATGGGCGTCGATCTTGACCTGATCTACAGCAATTCCAGTCTCAGCGGCAGCGATTGCTCGGCCTACTCCGGGCACAACAGCCAGTGCGACGGCCTCGTCACCCTGAAGGCCGAACGCGCATTCTATTGATCGGCTGAACTGCCGCGCGCATCCTGCATCACATAAGAATCAGACTCCCGAAGCCAGGCCATCGCAAGGATTCGCCCATGTCTCGCTGGTTCAAACACATTGCTGCGCTCTTGATCTTCACCCTCGCCCTCGGCGCTTGCAGCCGCGTTGGCTTGGCTTATCGCAATCTCGACGTGATCATTCCGTGGACGCTCGGCGATTACCTGGACATGAACGGCGAGCAAAAAGACTGGTTCAACGAACGGCTCAAGGATCACCTGAGCTGGCATTGCACCACACAATTGCCAGGCTATCTGGACTGGCTGGATCGCTTGCAGACCATGGTCGAAACCAATCAGGTCACCGATGCGGCGTTGCAGGCGCGCACCGTCGAAGCCAAACAGGCGATTGCTGAAACGGCCAAGGAAATCACGCCGTCGGCCATCGAGTTATTGCAAGGTCTGGATGACAAGCAAGTCGCCGAGATGAATGAGGCGTTCGCCAAGGATTTGCGCAAACGCCAGCAGGAATACTTGAAGCCACCTCTTGATCAGCAATTTGCCGAGCGTGGCGCGCGCATGGTCAAGCGCTTGAATGACTGGCTCGGGCCGCTGAGCGCTGCGCAGGAGCAGCGAGTCATGACGTGGTCGACCGCCCTCGGCGATCAATACAGCCAATGGATCGCCAATCGCGCCCATTGGCAGAAGCAGTTCAGTGCAGCGGTGGCGCAACGCAAAAGTCCCGAATTCCCACAGAGAATCGAGACGCTTCTGGTCAATCGCGAGAGTTTATGGACAGCGGATTACCGCAAGGCCTTCGCGGAGACTGAAGCGCAGGGACGCTCTCTGGCGGTGGATCTGATGGCTGAGAGCACGCCGCAACAGCGCCAGCGGTTGTTGAAGAAAATCGAGGGCGTGCGTAAAGATTTCAACGACCTCAAATGCCTCAAAGCCGCGAAGCAGAACTAGAAAAACAATGATCGCAGCCTTCGGCAGCTCCTACAGGGATCGTGTAGGAGCCGCCGAAGGCTGCGATCTTTTGCTTTCAGGGCCTTAGGCGATCTGGGCTTTCGAAGCCACTTCATCAAACGTTGCTTCGGCCAACGCATCGTCCTGCTCATCCAGCACCTGACGCGGATGATCATTACCAGGAATGCTGCTGTCGATCAGGCTGAGCAAGCTGGAACCGCGTGGCGTCAGGACAAAATTGTTGCCGGTGCTGCCCTCTTCATCCGGACGCGGTGCAATGTAACCACGCAAGAGCAGCAAACGCTCATAATCGCAGGCCAGCGTTTTCAGGTGATCGAGGTTCTCGATCGGCTCGCCAGTGCTGGCTTTCGCCGCTGCGTAATCTTCAGCGTAGGCCCGAGGCGCGAAGCTATGGCCGGCGCTGTTCTGCACTTCGTGCAACAAGCGTTCAATCAAATCCCAGTTATAAGTCGTCATCCTGATACAACCTCCGGTGCGCGTAATGAATGGCGCGTTCATAGGTTGTGACCGGAGCTGTGCGCAGCCGTTCAGCTGCATTTGCGCGAGGCGACCGACCGGCGGTCTGTCGATTTCCCACAGGGTTAAACGACTAGTCTGAAACAGACGGTTTCAACCCCCCGCAGGAGAAATCATCATGAACGTTGAGAATCATCCGGTGGTGTCGCGCGAAAAGTGGCTCGCCGCCCGCAAACAACACCTCGCCGACGAAAAAGCTTTCACCAAGGCACGCGACCGCCTCAGCGCCCAACGTCGCGCCTTGCCATGGGTGAAAGTCGACAAGGATTACCACTTCCAGGGCCCGAACGGCGAGCTGAGACTGGCCGACCTGTTCGGTAAACACAGCCAGTTGATCGTTTATCACTTCATGTTTGCCAAGGACTGGGAAGAAGGCTGTCAGGGTTGCTCGTTTCTCAGCGACCATATCGATGGCGCCAACCAGCATCTGGCTCATCACGATATTGCGGTAGTTGCTGTCTCTCATGCGCCATTCAACGAGTTTCAAGAATTTAAACGGCGGATGGGCTGGAAGTTTGACTGGGTGTCGTCAGAAGGCTGCGACTTCAACTATGACTTCGGCGTCTGCGCCCGCGCCGAAGATGTCGCTGCCGGAAAGGCTACCTACAACTACGAAAAAACTGACAGCGCAGAAGAAGAAATGCCCGGGCTAAGCGTGTTTTATCGGGATGCAAACGGCGAGATCTTCCACACCTATTCAACGTACGCCCGTGGTCTAGACATGCTGGTCGGCGCTTACAACTACCTCGACCTCACGCCCAAGGGCCGCAATGAGGACGAGATCATGGAGTGGGTTCGGCATCATGATCGGTATGAGGCAGCAACAAAATCCAGTTGCTGCCACGGCAACTGAGTGCTTTTCGTGGGAGCGAGCTTGCTCGCGAAAGCGGCAGCTCATTCACTATTGATGTTGCCTGACACGACGCTTTCGCGAGCAAGCTCGCTCCCACAGTTTCTGAACTTTTTCCTGTCAGATGGCCTCAACCCATTAACTGCCTTAACCGGAACTGAGGCCTGACCCGATGAAAACCCTGATCAAGCTCACCCTCGCCGCCACCCTCGCCTGCGCCCTGCCTGTCTGGGCCTGCACGCCGGAGGAGGCCACCGCCAAGCGCGAACAACTGGCCAAGGAAGTCTCGAAGCTGACCGAGCAGAATCCGGCCAAGGCCAAAGAGATCAATGCCGAGCTGCAGAAAATGGACCTGGGCACGGCCAGCAAGGACTTGCCCGACAAGTGCCAGTTGATTGACCAGCGGTTGAAAGAACTGAATAGCGCCGAGAAGAAAGCCGAAAGCTAAGCACTGAGATCGCAGCCTTCGGCAACTCCTGCCAATGGACGAAAAAAAACCCGGACACTGTCCGGGTTTTTGCTGTGCGCCTGAAAAAGCTTACTCAGCCGCTGGCTCTGCCGGCTTGCGGCGCTTCAGTGGTGCCATGCCGTCGCTGCTCACCAACGAATCCGGCTTCGGACGGTTGGCGCTCTTGCGCTTGGTCGGCGTCTTGGCGGCGGTTTTCTTCTTGTCGCCCTTGGCGTCGGTCTTTTTCTTTTTCACGCCAACGGCTTTGCCTGAGGCCTTGACCTTTTTCGGTCCGCCGTAGGTGCCTTTGACTTCCTTGATGGTACGGCGCTCGAAGCTCTGCTTCAGGTAGCGCTCGATGCTCGACATCAGGTTCCAGTCGCCGTGGCAGATCAACGAGATCGCCAAACCGTCGTTACCGGCACGGCCAGTACGACCGATGCGGTGCACATACTCGTCGCCGCTACGTGGCATGTCGAAGTTGATCACCAGATCCAGGCCATCCACGTCCAGACCACGGGCCGCGACGTCGGTGGCTACGAGGATCTTCACGCCGCCCTGCTTCAGGCGGTCGATCGCCAGTTTGCGATCCTTCTGGTCTTTCTCGCCGTGCAGCACAAACGCTTTGTATTCCTGAGCCACGAGGCGGCCGTAGATGCGGTCGGCCATGGCGCGGGTGTTGGTGAAGACGATGGCCTTCTGATAGGTCTCGTTGGCCAGCAGCCAGTTCACAATCTGCTCTTTGTGCTGATTGTGGTCGGCGGTGATGATTTGCTGACGGGTGGTCGAGTTCAGTTGGCTGACCGCGTTGAGCTGCAAGTGCTCAGGGTTGTTCAGCACCTTGGCGATCATGTCGCGCAGGCCGGAACCGCCGGTGGTGGCGGAGAACAGCATGGTCTGCTGACGGTTCGGGCATTCATCGACCAGCCGCTGAACGTCTTCGGAGAAACCCATGTCGAGCATGCGGTCGGCTTCGTCGAGCACCAGCACTTCGACTTCTTTCAAGTCGAGGTTGCCAGCGTTGAGTTGCTCGATCATCCGGCCCGGGGTGCCGATGAGGATGTCCGGCACTTTGCGCAGCATCGCCGCCTGAACCTTGAAGTCTTCGCCGCCGGTGATCAGGCCGGACTTGATGAAAGTGAACTGCGAAAAGCGTTCAACTTCTTTCAAAGTCTGCTGGGCCAGTTCACGGGTCGGCAGCAGGATCAGGGTCTTGATGCTGACGCGGACCTTGGCCGGGCCGATCAGGCGATTGAGGATCGGCAGAACGAAAGCGGCAGTTTTGCCACTACCGGTTTGCGCAGTCACCCGCAAATCACGCCCTTGGAGCGCCAGCGGGATGGCCGCGGCTTGCACAGGCGTTGGCTCGACAAATTTCAGCTCGGCCACAGCTTTAAGCAGGCGTTCGTGCAGGGCGAATTGGGAAAACACGGGTGCTACCTCGAAGATATGCAAAAAAACAGCTGCATAGGTTACCGGTTTCGAGCGCTCAGGCCGAGTTTCTTTATGCAAACGGCAGCAATCAGTGGTTTTTTTGTTGCCTGATTTGTCTCCAACGGTAATACGCAGCGTCTTAAATGCTCTAATCGTCCGTCGTGTCTTACAGAAGAATCGTTGTACTTATGGATATCAAACAGCTCTGGCTCAACGCCCAGGACCTCTGGGGCACCCTCGAACAGCATCCGCTCTTGCAGGCGGGGCTCGCGCTGACCGTGTTATTGGTGATCGCGCTGTTGCTCGGACGAGTGGCGCGCTATCTGATCCTGCACGCCAGCCGCATGCTCGGCCGCCAGCCGGCGCTGCACTGGATCAATGACTTTCGCCACAACAAGGTATTTCAGCGCCTGGCGCAGATGACGCCGTCGCTGGTCATTCAGTTCGGCCTGCACCTGGTGCCTGAACTGAGCAAAACCGCCATGACCTTCCTCAGTAATGTGGCGCTGTCATTCACCATCCTGTTCCTGCTGCTGGCAGTCAGCTCCCTGCTCAACGCGCTGCTCGACATCTATGCGCGCACCGAACACGCCCGCACGCGTTCGATCAAAGGCTACGTGCAACTGGCGAAAATGGTCTTGTACGTGTTTGGCGCAATCATCATCGTCGCCACACTGATCGACCGCTCGCCGCTGTTGCTGCTGTCTGGTCTCGGTGCCATGTCGGCGGTGATTCTATTGGTCTACAAGGACACCCTGCTGTCGTTCGTCGCCAGTGTGCAGTTGACCAGCAACGACATGTTGCGGGTCGGCGACTGGATCGAAATGCCGCAAGTCGGCGCCGACGGTGACGTGGTCGACATCACCCTGCACACGGTCAAGGTGCAGAACTTCGACAAGACCATCGTCTCGATCCCGACCTGGCGGCTGATGTCCGAGTCGTTCAAGAACTGGCGTGGCATGCAGCAATCCGGCGGGCGGCGCATCAAGCGCAGCCTTTTCATCGACGCCAGCGGTGTGCGTTTCATCCGTGACGACGAAGAAGAAAAACTCTCTCAGGTGCATTTGCTCACCGACTACATGAGCCGCAAGAAAGCCGAGCTCAAGGCGTGGAACGAGGCACAGGGCAATGTCGCGGCGATGTCGGCCAACCGCCGGCGGATGACCAACATCGGCACCTTCCGCGCCTACGCGCTGGCGTACCTGAAGAGCCATCCGGAGATTCAGCCGAACATGACCTGCATGGTCCGCCAGATGCAAACCACAGCGCAGGGTATTCCGCTGGAAATCTACTGCTTCACCCGCACCACCGCGTGGGCCGACTACGAGCGGATTCAGGGCGATATTTTCGATTACTTGCTGGCGGTGCTGCCGGAGTTTGGCCTGAGCCTGTATCAGCAGCCGAGTGGTGGGGATTTGCGTTCTGGACTGTTGCCGGCCGTTCTCGGCTCGGCGAGCATTCCCGAGCCGCAGAAACACCTGATGTAGCCCACGATTCCCGTGTAGGAGCTGCCGCAGGCTGCGATCTTTTGACCTTAAAGAT
>NZ_RWIM01000160.1 GCF_009764645.1 Pseudomonas sp. PB106 | reverse complement strand
GGCAGCTCCTACATGGGATCTCTGTAGGAGCTGCCGAAGGCTGCGATCTTTTGATCTTGCTTGCCGCTAAAAGCTCGAAGCTCTTAGCTGCCTTTATGAAGCTTACGCATCAACTCCGCCTCAGCCTGGGTCAACCCGCACGACTGAGTCAGTTCATCGACGCTCGCGCCCATACCCACCAGTTTCGCCGCTTGGGCGAATGACAGGCTCGATGGATCGCGCTGTTCAAGCGCAACAATCTTGTCAGGCAATGGGCTCACCACGGCACGTAACTCGTGCAGCGCTTCGCCCATACGCACGTTACCGTTCTGGTAATCGTCGACGCGTTTGGCCAGGTCTTTGATGCGCTGATCACGCAGCGCATCGCCCTGAGCCTGTTGCGCGGCAATCACTTTTTGCGCCTTGATGTACGACACAAACATTGCCAGCGTGCCTGCCCAGAATAGGAACAGGACAATGACCGCGACCTCGAGAATCAATCAGATATTCTCCAGGTCCGACCATTCTTCTTCGCTCATCATCTTGTCCAGCTCGACCAGGATCAGCAACTCGTTGTTCTTGTTGCACACGCCCTGGATGAACTTGGCCGACTCTTCGTTACCGACGTTTGGCGCGGTCTCGATTTCCGACTGACGCAGGTAAACCACTTCGGCCACGCTGTCGACCATGATGCCAACGACTTGCTTGTCGGCTTCGATGATGACGATACGGGTGTTGTCGCTGATCTCGCCGCTGTTCAGGCCGAAGCGCTGACGGGTGTCGATTACGGTGACCACGTTACCGCGCAGGTTGATGATGCCCAGCACGTAGCTTGGCGCGCCCGGCACCGGAGCGATCTCGGTGTAGCGCAGCACTTCCTGAACGCGCATCACGTTGATGCCGTAGGTTTCGTTGTCCAGTTTGAAGGTTACCCATTGCAGGATCGGATCTTCAGAACCCTTTGCCGCCGTCGCCTTGTCGTTCATACCCTAGCCCCTCGAAGTACCGCCCTAGCGGTGTATGTTTCGTTTTCCGGCATATCGATGCCGGTACTGTCTGTTATGTCGGTTTGTGGTTCGGCTTACTGCCGGACATGTGCTTTGCGCCGCCGCTGTCGATCAACTCGGCAAGAGCTGCGACATCGAGCAAGGCGCACATGTGTTCAATCACCGTGCCGGCGAGCCATGGCCGCTGACCTCGATGACTTCTCCATTTGATTTCATTCGGGTCCAGGCGTAACGAACGGCTGACCTGATGCACCGCCAGGCCCCACTCGTAACCTTGTACCGAAATTACGTACTGCAGGCCCTGACGGAAGTCATCGCGGTAGCGATCCGGCATGACCCAGCGCGCGGTGTCCAAGACTTTCAGGTTGCCAGCCTGGCTCGGCAGAATCCCGAGGAACCACTCCGGCTGGCCGAACAGCGGCGTCAGCTCGTGGCCGGCCAGCGAGTAGATCGAACCGAGGCACACCAGCGGCACGGCCAGGGTCAGCCCGGCGACGTCGAACAGCAGGCATTCGAACGCTTCGGAGGCCCAGGCCGGGCGGCCATCGGTTTCCACCGGTGGCGGCGTGTTGTTCGGTGGCAGATGGACTTCGACCAGCGGCGGCACCAGCGTCTGCTCGACGGGCGCGGGTGCAGCCGGAGCAGGAGCGGGTTCGACCACGGCCGGTTCCGGCGTGGTCTTCAGCAGTTGGGTTTGCAGCAGCGGCGCGAGTGTCGACACTGGCGCGCGCGTTTCTTCGATCAGTGCCACTGGCGCTTTTACCGTCGGCGCAGCGACTGGCGCGGCAACCGGTTTGGCGGCTTTCTGCGCATCTCGGGCCTGCTCTTCCAGCACCGCTGCCTGAAACTCGTCCAGTGCCTCGGCGCTTTCCACAACGTCAGGCTGCGCCGCGATGAATGCTGGCAGCGCTTCCGGAACGTCAAGCAGCAAGTCTTCCAGATAGGACTGCAAGGCCAATTGCGGGCGCGAGGTGAGTTTGACCGGGCGATTCATGCTCACGCCACCTGCGGAACAAGTTGTTGCGCCAACAGATGCTTGAGCAGCGCGCGGTAGGCCAGCACGCCACGGCTCTTGCCGTCGAATTGCGAAGGCGTGACACCGGCACGGCTGGCGTCGCGCAGACGGGTATCGACCGGGATGTAACCCTGCCAGATCTCGTCGGGAAATTTGTCACGCAGCACGCGCAAGGTATGCATCGATGCCTGCGTACGGCGATCGAACAAGGTCGGCACGATGCTGAACGGCAGCGCTTGTTTGCGTGAACGGTTGATCATTGCCAGGGTGTTGACCATGCGCTCCAGGCCTTTGACGGCCAGGTGTTCGGTCTGCACCGGGATCACCAGTTGCTGACTCGCGGCGAGCGCATTGACCATCAGCACGCCGAGCAATGGCGGGCTGTCGATGACGGCATAATCGAAGTCCTGCCACAGCTGCGCCAGACTCTTGGCGATCACCAGACCGAGGCCACTCTGCCCCGGCGACTGACGCTCAAGGGTCGCCAGCGCAGTGCTCGACGGCAACAGGGAAATGCGTTCGTCGCTGGTCGACAACAGCAACTGCCCCGGCAGGCCTTGCGGCACGTTGCCCTTGTGCAGAAACAGGTCGTAGTTGCTGTGCTCCAGGCTGTCGGGGTCGTAACCGAAATAGCTGGTCATCGAGCCGTGCGGGTCGAGATCGACGACAACCACACGCTTGCCCGCCTCGGCCAGCAATCCGGCTAAAGCGATGGAAGATGTGGTTTTACCGACACCACCCTTTTGATTGGCGACTGCCCAGACTCTCATTCAGTTCGTTCCTCCCGGCCGATATGCTCGACCGAGACATAGCTCAGCGTGTTAATGCGGGTGACGGAGAATTGACGGCACTCTCGCGTCCCGGCGTCTTGACCGGGGTCGGTGCAGTTTGTGTGCCAGCACGCTTCAACGCAGCGTCCGGTTGCGCATTGGCGGTCCCGGTGCCCGTGAGGCTGCGGCGTACATCGAGATTGCGCGACACCACCAACACCACACGACGGTTCTTCGCGCGGCCTTCAACGGTGGCGTTATTGGCGACCGGTTGAAACTCACCATAACCCACCGAAGCCAACCGGCCAGGGTTCACGCCCTGCATCGCCAGCATGCGCACGATGCTCGCCGAGCGCGCCGAGGACAGCTCCCAGTTGGTCGGGTACTGCGCGGTGCGGATCGGTTGGTCATCGGTGAAACCTTCGACGTGAATCGGGTTGTCGAACGGCTTCAGAATCGCCGCGACCTTGTCGATGATATTGAATGCAATGTCGCTCGGCATGGCATCACCGCTACCAAACAACAGGCTGGAATTGAGTTCGATCTCGACCCACAGCTCGTTGCCGCGCACAGTCATCTGGTTGGAGCTGATCAAGTCACCGAAGGCGGCGCTGATGTCATCAGCGATGCTTTTCAGCGGATCACTGGCCCCGGCGATACCCGCGTCGATCTGCTCGGCGTCCTTGACCAGCGGCTTGGCCGGGGTCACGGTCTTCGGTCGTTCGTCGCCAATCGGAATCGGTTTCAGCGCGCGGTCGGAGTCTTTGAAGACCCCGACCAGCGCTTCGGAAATTTCCTTGTACTTGCCTTCGTTGATCGACGAAATCGAGTACATGACCACGAAGAACGCGAACAGCAATGTGATGAAGTCAGCGTAGGAAACCAGCCAGCGTTCGTGGTTTACATGCTCTTCCTGGTGGCGACGACGTGCCATGAGCTTATTCCCTTAATCCATGAAGCCCTGAAGCTTCAACTCGATGGAGCGAGGGTTTTCACCTTCGGCGATCGACAAAATGCCTTCCAACAACATTTCGCGATAACGCGACTGCCGTAGCGCAATAGACTTCAGTTTGGCCGCCACCGGCAGCAGGATCAGGTTGGCACTGGCCACACCGTAGATGGTCGCGACGAATGCGACGGCAATGCCGCTGCCCAACTGCGTCGGATCAGCGAGGTTGCCCATCACGTGAATCAGGCCCATCACCGCACCGATGATGCCGATGGTCGGCGCGTAACCGCCCATGCTTTCGAAGACTTTCGCGGCTTCGATGTCGCGCGCTTCCTGGGTGTAGAAATCCACTTCGAGGATGCTGCGGATCGCTTCCGGCTCGGCGCCGTCGACCAGCAGTTGCAAGCCTTTGCGCGAGTAATTGTCAGGTTCGGCATCCGCCACGCCTTCCAGACCCAGCAGGCCTTCCTTGCGCGCAGTGAGGCTCCAATTGACCACGCGGTCGATGCCGCCAGCCAGGTCGACTCGGGGCGGAAAGAAGATCCAGGCGAGAATCTGCATGGCGCGCTTGAACGCGCTCATCGGCGATTGCAGCAGCGCGGCACCGACGGTGCCGCCCAGTACGATCAATGCCGCCGGGCCGTTGGCCAGCGCACCGAGGTGACCACCTTCCAGGTAGTTGCCGCCGATGATGGCGACGAACGCCATGATGATCCCGATAAGGCTTAGAACATCCATCAGATACACGCCTCGACGATGTGCTTGCCGATATCGTCCAGGCTGTACACCGCATCGGCGAGGTCAGCTTTGACGATAGCCATCGGCATGCCGTAGATCACGCAGCTTGCCTCGTCCTGTGCCCAGATCGAGCTGCCACCCTGCTTGAGCAGACGCGCGCCTTCACGGCCATCGGCGCCCATGCCGGTCAACACGACCGCCAGAACTTTGTCGCCGTAGGATTTCGCCGCCGAACCGAAGGTGATGTCCACGCATGGTTTGTAATTCAAACGCTCGTCACCCGGCAGAATCTTCACCGCGCCACGGCCGTCGATCATCATTTGCTTGCCACCCGGGGCCAGCAACGCCAGGCCCGGACGCAGGATGTCGCCATCCTCGGCTTCCTTGACGCTGATGCGGCAGAGCTTGTCGAGACGCTCGGCGAAAGCCTTGGTGAACGCCGCCGGCATGTGCTGGATCAGCACGATCGGCGCCGGGAAATTTGCCGGCAGCTGAGTCAGCACACGTTGCAAGGCAACCGGGCCGCCCGTCGAGGTGCCGATGGCAAGCAGTTTGTAGGCTTTGCGTTTCGGTGCTGGCGATGACGAACCGGCCGTCGACGCGCGACTTGGCGCAGGTGCATGCACCGGAGCTGGCGCCGGACGAGCCGGTGCATGAGTGCTGTGACTGCTGAAGCTTGATGCCGCCGGAGTTGGCGCAGGTGCAGGCGCAGCCACTGGAGCCGGCGCACTGTAAGCACTGAAACGGCGATTACTGCGCGAGATGCTATGGACCTTTTCGCACAGCAGTTGCTTGACCTTCTCGGGATTGCGCGAGATGTCTTCGAAATTTTTCGGCAGGAAATCCACCGCGCCGGCATCCAGCGCATCGAGGGTCACTCGGGCGCCTTCGTGGGTCAGCGAGGAGAACATCAACACCGGGGTCGGGCAGCGCTGCATGATGTGCCGCACCGCCGTGATGCCGTCCATCATCGGCATCTCGTAGTCCATGGTGATCACGTCCGGCTTGAGCGCCAGGGCCTGATCGATCGCCTCTTTACCGTTGGTTGCGGTGCCGACCACCTGGATGCTCGGATCCGCTGAAAGAATTTCCGAGACGCGGCGGCGGAAAAAACCCGAATCGTCCACCACCAGGACTTTGACTGCCATAAACACTCCATTAGGTGCAGCGGAACGTTGTCGCCCCGCTGCCCCGGATTCAAATACGCCGTGCGGCGTAACGCTTGAGCATGCTTGGAACATCGAGAATCAGCGCGATGCGGCCGTCACCCGTGATGGTGGCGCCGGACATGCCCGGAGTGCCCTGAAGCATTTTGCCCAATGGCTTGATGACCACTTCTTCCTGGCCGACCAGTTGATCGACGACGAAGCCGATCCGCTGAGTCCCCACCGAAAGGATCACCACATGGCCTTCACGCTGCTCTTCGTGAGCGGCAGAGCGGACCAGCCAGCGCTTGAGGTAGAACAATGGCAGCGCCTTGTCCCGCACGATCACCACTTCCTGACCGTCGACGACGTTGGTGGTCGACAGGTCGAGGTGGAAGATTTCGTTGACGTTGACCAGCGGGAACGCAAACGCCTGGTTGCCGAGCATGACCATCAGGGTTGGCATGATCGCGAGGGTCAGCGGCACCTTGATGACGATCTTCGAGCCTTGGCCCTTGGTCGAATAAATGTTGATCGAACCGTTGAGCTGGGAAATCTTGGTCTTCACCACGTCCATGCCGACACCGCGGCCAGAGACGTCGGAAATCTCGGTCTTGGTCGAGAAACCCGGGGCGAAAATCAGGTTGTAGCACTCGGTATCGCTGAGGCGATCAGCCGCGTCCTTGTCCATCACCCCGCGTTTTACCGCGATCGAACGCAGGACGTTCGGGTCCATGCCTTTGCCGTCATCGGAGATCGACAGCAGGATGTGGTCGCCCTCTTGCTCGGCGGCCAGCACGACACGACCGCCACGGGCCTTGCCCGAGGCTTCGCGTTCTTCCGGCGACTCGATGCCGTGGTCGACCGCGTTGCGCACCAAGTGGACCAGCGGGTCGGCCAGCGCCTCGACAAGGTTTTTGTCGAGATCGGTTTCTTCACCCACCAGTTCCAGGTTGATCTCTTTCTTCAGCTGACGTGCCAGGTCGCGAACCAGACGCGGGAAGCGCCCGAAGACCTTCTTGATCGGCTGCATCCGCGTCTTCATCACCGCGGTCTGCAAGTCAGCCGTGACCACGTCGAGGTTCGACACGGCTTTGGACATGGCTTCGTCGCCGCTGTTGAGGCCCAGGCGCACCAGACGGTTACGCACCAGCACCAACTCGCCGACCATGTTCATGATTTCGTCGAGACGTGCGGTATCGACGCGCACGGTGGTCTCGGCTTCGCTCGCCGGTTTTTCCGGTGGCGGTGTCGCCGGCGCACGGGCCGGAGCCGGTGCAGCAGCGGCGGCCGGTTTCGGCGCTTCGGCTTTCGGCTCAGGCTTAGCGGCAGGCTTTGGCGCTGCTACGGGAGCAGGTGCATTGGCAGCTGGCGTGGCAACCGTCGAAGCACTGCCCGCCGTGGCGGTGCCGACTTCGCTGAACTTGCCTTTGCCGTGCAATTCGTCGAGCAGCGATTCGAATTCGTGATCGCTGATCAGATCGCTGCCGGCAGCCGCAGCAACCGGTGCCGCTGGCGCAGGTGCCGAGGCAATCGCCGACTCCAGCGCTTCAACGGCGAAGTTGCCTTTGCCGTGCAACTGATCGAGCAGGGCTTCGAATTCGTCGTCGGTGATGTCCGAGCTGTCACCTGCCGCTGGCGCTGCCGGAGCGGCCGCCGTCGGGGCTACCGCATCAACGGCGAACTGGCCTTTGCCGTGCAACTGATCGAGCAGCGACTCGAACTCGGCATCGGTGATTTCATCGCTCGCAGCTTCCGCAGCCGTTTGCGCTGGGGCAGCAGCCACCGGGGCTTCGGCTTCAGCCTTGACGGCGTTCAGCGAGTCCAGCAGCTGTTCAAATTCGTTATCGGTGATGTCGCCCGACGCGTCGCCTTCGACGACCAGTTCTTCGATCATCTCGGCCACTGGCGAAGCCGGGGCTTCGTCCGCCGA
Source organism: Pseudomonas sp. PB106 (assembly GCF_009764645.1). GTDB lineage: Bacteria > Pseudomonadota > Gammaproteobacteria > Pseudomonadales > Pseudomonadaceae > Aquipseudomonas. The sequence goes on along the minus strand of NZ_RWIM01000160.1, from coordinate 18,186 downwards.
TTGCGGTTCGGCCAGACGCGCCAGAGCGGCCAGCAGTTCCGGAGTAGCGGCAGTGATCGGTGCGCGTTCACGGACTTCGCTGAACATGCTGTTCACTGCGTCCAGTGCTTCGAGCACCACGTCCATCAGTTCTGCATCAACGCGACGCTCACCCTTACGGAGGATGTCGAACACGTTTTCGGCGATGTGACAGCACTCCACCAGCTCATTGAGCTGAAGGAAGCCGGCGCCCCCTTTTACAGTGTGGAAACCGCGAAAAATTGCGTTGAGCAAATCTGCGTCATCCGGACGGCTTTCCAGCTCGACCAGTTGTTCGGACAGTTGCTCAAGAATCTCGCCGGCCTCAACCAGGAAATCCTGAAGGATCTCTTCATCGGCGCCGAAGCTCATTAATGGGGTGCTCCTACAGGTCTAAAAACCTAAACTCAAAATCCAAGGCTGGATAACAAATCGTCCACATCGTCCTGACCGGACACAACGTCTTCTCGTTTATCGGCATGAATCTGCGGACCTTCACCCTGCGAGAGATGTTTTTGTGGATCTTTTTCTGCAAGCATCGCGGCGCGGTCATGTTCGATGCCCGCAAAGCGGTCAACCTGACTGGCCATGAGCACGAGTTTGAGCAAATTGCTTTCGACTTCGGTGACCAGTTGGGTCACACGCTTGATCACCTGACCGGTGAGGTCCTGGTAATCCTGAGCCAGCAGGATGTCGTTGAGATGGCTCGACACTTCACGGTTACCCGTGCTGCTGCGTGACAGAAAACCGTCGACCCGGCGCGCCAGTTCGCGGAACTCTTCAGCCCCGACTTCACGACGCATGAAACGACCCCAATCGGTACTCAAGGCCTGGGCTTCTTCAGCCAGACCATTGACCACCGGCGTGGCGCTTTCCACCAGATCCATGGTGCGGTTGGCCGCGGCTTCCGTCAGCTTGACCACATAGCCCAGACGTTCGGTAGCGTCGGTGATTTGCGACACTTCCTCGGCCTGCGGCATGTGCGGATCGATCTGGAAATTGACGATCGCACTGTGCAGTTCGCGTGTGAGCTTGCCCACTTCCTGATACAGGCCGCGGTCACGGGTCTGATTGAGCTCATGGATCAGTTGCACAGCGTCGCCGAACCTGCCTTTTTCAAGGCTCTCGACCAGTTCGACCGCGTGTTTTTTCAGGGTCGACTCGAAATCGCCCTGTGAAGATTCTTTATGCTCCATAGCTCCCCCGCGCGTTCATCAGCCGATGCGTTCGAAAATCTTCTCGATTTTGTCTTTCAGCGCCTGAGCCGTGAAAGGTTTGACTACGTAGCCGTTCACACCGGCCTGAGCGGCTTCGATGATCTGCTCGCGCTTGGCTTCTGCAGTCACCATCAGGACCGGCAGGTGCTTGAGTTTTTCATCGGCACGCACGTGACGCAGCAGGTCGATACCGGTCATGCCCGGCATGTTCCAGTCCGTTACCAGAAAGTCGATGCTTCCGCTGTTGAGCACTGGAATGGCAGTGGTGCCATCGTCAGCCTCGACGGTGTTGGTGAACCCAAGATCACGCAGCAGGTTCTTGATGATCCGCCGCATCGTTGAGAAGTCATCAACGATGAGGATTTTCATGTCTTTGTTCAATTCGACCTCCAAGCAGTCTTAAACGCGCCCAGCACCTGGACACGCCACTTCAATCAATCGGCGCAGCACTCGAAGACTGTCTGGAGCACAACAGAGCAAGACCGGTGCCGTTCATCACCGCACCAGCCTCGTTCGCAGTGTCCCCACACTGCCTTCAGCGCGCTCGCCACTCCCCCAAACGCCCCCGCAAACGGGCCGCGCACTGGCTGTGTAACTGGCTGACCCGCGATTCACTGACGCCAAGGACTTCACCGATTTCCTTGAGGTTCAGCTCTTCGTCGTAGTACAGCGCCAACACCAGTCGCTCACGCTCCGGCAAATTGGCAATCGCGTCCGCCAGCGCCGCCTGGAAGCGTTCATCTTCCAGATCGCGTGACGGCTCAAGATGAGCACTCGCGCCATCCTCGTGCAGCCCTTCGTGTTCGCCGTCCTGCAACAGGTCGTCGAAACTGAAGAGGCGGCTGCCCAAGGTGTCATTCAAAATCCCGTAGTAATCGTCGAGACTCAATTGGAGTTCGGCTGCAACCTCGTGATCTTTAGCGTCACGGCCGGTTTTAGCTTCAATTGAGCGAATTGCGTCACTGACCATACGGGTATTGCGGTGAACCGAGCGTGGCGCCCAATCCCCTTTGCGCACTTCGTCGAGCATCGCGCCGCGGATTCGAATGCCCGCGTACGTTTCGAAACTGGCGCCTTTGCTGGCGTCATATTTGGTCGAGACTTCGAGCAGGCCGATCATCCCGGCCTGAATCAGATCTTCGACCTGCACACTCGCCGGCAACCGCGCCAGCAAGTGGTAGGCAATGCGTTTGACCAGCGGCGCGTAACGCTCGATCAGCTCGTATTGAGCGTCGCGTGCCGACTTTTTGTAGTAATTCATACCGCTAGCGGTCATAGCACGGGCCCTGCCGTTTGCTGCACGAGACGCTCGACGAAAAACTCGAGGTGGCCGCGCGGGTTGGCGGGCAGCGGCCAGGTGTCGACCTTCTGTGCAATGGCTTTGAACGCCAGCGCGCACTTGGAGCGCGGGAAGGCTTCGTAGACGGCACGCTGCTTCTGCACCGCTTTACGCACGCTTTCGTCGTAAGGCACGGCGCCAACGTATTGTAGGGCGACGTCGAGGAAGCGATCCGTGACCTTGGTCAACTTGGCGAACAGGTTGCGCCCTTCCTGCGGGCTCTGCGCCATGTTGGCGAGGACGCGGAAGCGGTTCATGCCGTAATCGCGGTTGAGCAGTTTGATCAGCGCGTAGGCGTCAGTGATCGAGGTCGGCTCATCGCAGACCACCAGCAACACTTCCTGCGCTGCGCGTACGAAACTGACTACCGAGTCACCAATACCCGCAGCGGTGTCGATCACCAGTACGTCGAGATTGTCGCCGATGTCGCTGAACGCCTGAATCAGACCGGCGTGTTGCGCCGGGCTCAGGTGGACCATGCTCTGGGTGCCGGAAGCAGCCGGCACGATGCGGATACCGCCCGGCCCCTGCAACAGCACGTCGCGCAATTCGCAACGGCCTTCGATGACGTCAGCCAGTGTGCGTTTAGGGGTCAGACCCAACAAAACGTCGACGTTCGCCAGCCCCAGATCGGCGTCCAGCAGCATGACCCGACGGCCAAGCTCTGCCAGCGCCAGGGACAAGTTCACTGACACGTTAGTCTTGCCGACGCCACCTTTGCCGCCGGTCACCGCGATCACCTGTACGGGATGCATGCTGCCCATGTTATTTCTTTACCTTGTCTTGCATAGACGGAGGCCACATTACTGGCTGCGCGTTCACAACCGGAACAATGCATGGCAGACCATCGATGTAGGTACAAAAACTGTTCATGAATACCTCAGCCTACCTGCTTGGTCGGGCTGTGATAGATATCAGCGAACATGTCAGCCATGGCTTCTTCGCTGGGTTCTTCCTGCATTTGCACGCTGACGGCGCGGCTGACCAGTTGATGACGGCGCGGCAGATGTAAATCATCCGGAATCCGTGGGCCATCGGTCAGGTACGCGACCGGCAATTCATGACTGATCGCCAGGCTTAACACTTCGCCCAGGCTTGCCGTTTCATCCAGTTTAGTCAGGATGCAGCCAGCTAGCCCACAACGCTTGTAACTGTGATAAGCGGCGGTTAGAACCTGTTTCTGGCTGGTGGTTGCCAAGACCAGATAATTTTTTGAACGGATGCCACGCCCAGCCAGGCTTTCTAGCTGCATGCGCAGGGCCGGATCGCTGGCCTGCAGGCCGGCAGTATCGATCAATACCACGCGTTTGCGCAGCAGTGGATCCAGTGCCTGCACCAGCGATTGGCCAGGATCGACGTGGGTCACCGGCACATTGAGAATGCGGCCCAGCGTCTTCAGTTGTTCCTGAGCGCCGATACGGAAACTGTCCATGCTCACCAGCGCGACATTCTGCGCGCCGTACTTGAGCACATAACGCGCGGCCAGCTTGGCCAGCGTGGTGGTCTTGCCCATGCCGGCAGGGCCGACCATGGCGATCACACCGCCCTCTTCCAGCGGCTCGACTTCCGGTACGGCAATCATCCGCGCCAAGTGCGCAAGCAACATGCGCCAGGCCTGACGCGGCTCTTCGATATCGGTGATCATCGCCAGCAGATCGCGCGACAACGGACCGGACAGACCGATGCGTTGCAGACGGCGATACAGGTTGGCCTGGGCCGGGCGGCTGCCTTGCAGCTGATTCCACGCCAGAGTGCCGAGCTGAACTTCCATCAGCTCACGCAGGCTGTTCAATTCGAAACGCATCGAATCCAGCGCACGCGGATCAACACCGGCCGATGGTTGTGCAGGCGCCGGGGCCGGACGCGTCGGAGCGGCGTAAGTCGGCTCGGTCAGCGGTTCAGCGGCGGTCAGCGGCAGGCCAGCGGTGAGCGGCAGACCGGCAAAGATCTGGCGATTGCTATTGCCATCGGCTTCGCCACGCAGGCTCAGTTCGGCCTGGGCGGTGACGATGCGCGACTGGGTCTTGCGCAGCTCGTCTTCGAGTTCCATGTTCGGAACCCGTGGCGCCAGCGCCGACAATTTGTAATCCAGTGCCGCCGTCAGCTCGACACCGCCGGCAATGCGGCGGTTGCCAATGATGGCGGCATCAGCGCCCAGCTCATCACGAACCAGCTTCATGGCCTGACGCATATCGGCGGCAAAGAAACGCTTAACTTGCATAAACCACTACCTCAGCCGTTGGGCCCTACTGTCGCAACGATGGTCACTTGCTTGTTGTCCGGTATTTCCTGGTAGGCCAGCACATGCAATCCAGGGACTGCGAGGCGACCAAAGCGCGAGAGCATCGCGCGGATCGGGCCGGCGACCAAGAGGATCACCGGCTGACCTTGCATTTCCTGACGCTGCGCCGCTTCGATGAGCGAACGCTGCAGTTTCTCGGCCATGCTTGGCTCCAGCAGAACGCCCTCTTCCGAGCCTTGTCCTGCCTTCTGCAGACTATTGAGCAATATTTGTTCCAACCTTGGCTCCAAGGTGATCACAGGCAGCTCGGACTCAGTGCCTACAATGCTTTGGACGATGGCGCGGGATACGCCGACGCGCACTGCCGCCACCAGCGCGGCGGTATCTTGACTCTTCGCGGCGTTGTTGGCGATGGCTTCGGCGATGCTGCGGATGTCGCGCACCGGCACGTGTTCGGCGAGCAGCGCTTGCAGCACTTTGAGCAACTGCGACAACGTGACCACACCCGGCACCAGCTCTTCTGCCAGTTTCGGCGAGCTTTTGGCCAGCAATTGCATGAGTTGCTGCACTTCCTCGTGACCGATCAGCTCACTGGAGTGCTTGTACAGAATCTGGTTCAAGTGCGTCGCCACCACGGTACTGGCATCGACCACGGTGTAACCGAGGGATTGTGCCTGCGCACGCTGGCTGATTTCGATCCACACCGCTTCCAGACCGAAAGCCGGATCTTTGGCGTTGATGCCGTTGAGCGTACCGTAGACCTGGCCCGGGTTGATCGCCAGTTCGCGATCCGGGTAGATCTCGGCTTCGGCGAGGATCACGCCCATTAGCGTCAGACGATAGGCACTTGGCGCCAGATCGAGGTTGTCGCGAATGTGCACGGTCGGCATCAGGAAGCCCAGATCCTGCGAGAGCTTCTTGCGCACACCCTTGATCCGCGCCAGCAATTGCCCGCCCTGATTGCGGTCCACCAGCGGGATCAGGCGATAGCCGACCTCCAGACCGATCATGTCGATTGGCGTCACGTCATCCCAGCCCAGCTCCTTGGTTTCCATGGCGCGGGCCGGCGACGGCAGCAGTTCCTGCTGACGCTTGACCTCTTCCAGCGCCACGACTTTGGCCACGTTCTGCTTCTTCCAGAACAGGTACGCGCCACCGGCGGCCAGCGCGGCCATGCTCAGGAACGAGAAGTGCGGCATGCCCGGCACCAGGCCCATCACCGCCATCAAACCGGCGGCCACGGCCAGCGCTTTCGGCGAGGCGAACATCTGGCGGTTGATCTGCTTGCCCATGTCTTCCGAGCCGGAAGCACGGGTCACCATGATCGCTGCTGCTGTAGATAACAACAGTGATGGCAATTGCGCCACTAAACCGTCACCGATGGTCAGCAAGGCGTAAACCTTGCCGGCATCGCCGAAGCTCATGTTGTGCTGGAAGATACCGACGGCCATACCGCCGATGAGGTTGATGAACAGAATCAACAGGCCGGCGATGGCGTCCCCCCGGACGAACTTGCTGGCACCGTCCATCGAACCGTAGAACTCAGCCTCTTGGGCGACTTCCTGGCGGCGTGACTTGGCCTGGTTCTGGTCGATCAGGCCGGCGTTGAGGTCGGCGTCGATCGCCATTTGTTTGCCGGGCATCGCGTCGAGGGTGAAACGTGCGCTCACCTCGGAAATCCGCCCGGCACCTTTGGTTACCACGACGAAGTTGATGATCATCAGAATCGCGAAGACCACGATACCGACCACGTAGTTACCGCCGATCACCACTTCACCGAAGGCCTGAATCACCTTACCGGCAGCGGCGTGGCCGTCCTGACCGTGGAGCATCACCACCCGCGTCGACGCCACGTTCAGCGCCAGCCGTAGCAGCGTCGCGACCAGCAGAATCGTCGGGAACACGGCGAAATCCAGCGGCCGCAGCGCATACACGCAGACCAACAGGACGACGATCGACAGGGCAATGTTGAAGGTGAAAAACACGTCGAGCAGGAACGGCGGCACCGGCAACATCATCATCGCCAGCATCACCAGCAGCAACAACGGCACGCCCAGATTGCCTCGACTGAGGTCGGCAACGTTTGTGCGAGCAGTGTTGAATAACTGAGAGCGATCCACCGGTTTTCCCCGTTCCTTTAAAGCAAACTTTTGACGCCCAGAGCGGGCTCACGGCGGCTACTGCAAGAAGCTTTCCAACTTTTGCGGTTGATTGAAAAACACGGCCAGTGTAGGAGTGAGCCTGCTCGCGATAGCGGTTTGTCTGGTTCGAATTCATCGACTGAAAAACCCCATCGCGAGCAGGCTCACTCCTACAGGAGATTGCATTCCAAGATGTCAGAGTGGAATGCAATCCAAATGTGGGAGCGAGCTTGCTCGCGAAAGGGCCAGAGAAGTCACCGCCAATCGCCTTTTAAACTCAGGCGTTTAAAAGACACCTGCAGACACGCCTTTCAGGCTACAAATCCTTGCGCCTTTGCCTACAGCCAAGCCAGAATCCGCCGGCTTGTGTGCCTTGGGGTCGGGTTCTATTGTGGATCGGTCGCTGATTGTTCAGTGATCGGGTTTAGCAGCCCGGGTTTTTCTCTAGACGCACAAGTCCGTTGCCGTTATGGCGGCTTTGCGTGGGGCACTTCGGTGCGCCGGGTTCTAGAGTCCTGGTCTGCTAACCCGCGTACAGCCGCCACCCTCTTCGTTAGCAGCGAACGTTGGCAGCTTCACCACTCTAGAGGCTCTACCGATGATCAAACCAACACCAAACCCACCCGAAACCGACCCCGCCTCACCTTACGAATCCATCGACTCAAAAAAACTCCACGACGCCGCCGAACGCGCGCTCGATCATTACCTCTGCCCCGGCAACACCCGGCCTGCGCGCAAACCCAGCACGATGTACGCCGTCGTCGCCGACATCAAAAGCGAAGAGCTGCTGGCCAACGCTTGCGAAACCCTCGCCTCAGCACGAACCATCGCCCATGACTTCGCCAACCTCATACCCGCATCGCAGCGCCGAACGCTGCTGGGGATCGCGCAATTGATCATGCTCGGAGAGTTGGCCGTTAATCGGGCGCTGGATAATCTGGAGTTGCCGAATTAGATCGGTCACAAATCGTTCCCACGCTCGGCGTGGGAATGCCTCAACGGACGCTCCGCGTTCGGCTCTGGGAAAGGGGCGCGGAGCGCCCCGGGCTGCATTCCCACGCAGAGCGTGGGAACGATCAAAAAAAAATCGCAGCCTTCGGCAAAGCTGCGATCTTATGGTTTCGCGGGAAATTAGTATCTCAGGTTGGTGGCTTCACCACCGGCCGTTGTCAGCTTGTCGAATTCGACCATCCCGCCCACGTTGATCTTCACATGCTTGGCCTCAGCCAGTGGGATGCTGAACGTGTAATCCTTAGCGGACAGAACGCCTCCCGCAGCCGCTCCAAAAGAAACGCTCTGCGCTGCTGGCTCTGGATTTGGAGTGATGGTGCCTTTACCAGTTTTTGGATCATAACGACTGAATGTACCTTTCATGATGCTACTCCTTGAGTTTGCTGGATTTGGCCATCATCCAAACGTGTGGCCTCAGCGCACTATCAAACCGCTAAACTTGGACCGACGCACCTGTCAGAGTTGACAGGTGCTGGCGACCATCAGACAGACGGCGATGAGTATTAAAATCAGCCGTTATTCCCATCGCAATCAGAGCGTCAGCGTATGACCTGTGTCTACTGTAAGAACTAACAGGTACAGGCGGTTTTCAGACAGACGGCGTCGATTGACCGTCAGGAGTCGCGGCGCAAATCCGGCGGAATCGGCAGGTCGTCCTTGAGCGGATCCGGGCGTTTGCCCTTACCGGCGCGGAACTGGCGGATCTGGTAGACATAGGCCAGAACCTGCGCGACGGCCAGGTACAGGCCGCCGGGGATTTCCTGGTCAAGTTCGGTGGAGTAGTAGATCGAACGCGCCAGCCCCGGCGATTCGAGGAGCATGACGTTGTTGGCCACGGCGATTTCGCGGATTTTCAGGGCGAGGAAGTCGCTGCCCTTGGCAATCAGCATCGGCGCGCCGCCCTTCTCGGAATCGTATTTGAGCGCGACGGCGTAGTGCGTCGGGTTGGTGATGACCACGTCAGCGTCGGGGATCGCCGCCATCATGCGGCGCTGAGACATTTCGCGCTGGGTCTGGCGAATGCGCTGTTTGACCTCCGGGCGCCCCTCCTGATCCTTGTGCTCGTCGCGCACTTCCTGCTTGGTCATCAGCAGTTTCTTGTGGGCTTCCCAGAGCTGCACCGGCACATCGACAGCCGCGATGATGATCAGGCCGCAGGCTAGCCACAAGGTGCTCCAACCAACCAGCGTGACGCTGTGAATGATCGCTGACTCCAGCGGCTCATGGGCGATCCGCATCAAGTCATCGACGTCTGATAACAGCACCACCAACGCGACCCCCAAAGTGACCGAAAACTTGGCCAGCGCCTTGAGCAGTTCAACCACAGACTTGAACGAGAACATCCGTTTCAGGCCCGCCGCCGGGTTCATCCGGCTGAATTTGGGTGCCATGGAGCCGGCCGCAAACAGCCAGCCACCGAGGGAAATCGGCCCGATCAGCGCCGCCAGCAACAACGTGATCATGAACGGCTGGATGGCCACCAGCGCCATCTGACCTGACTTCAACAGAAATGCGCCCATGGAACCCTGGTCCATGATCACCTCACGCGACAGCGTGAAGTTCAGGCGCATCAACTCCATCAGGTCTTCGGCCAGCATGCCACCGAACACCAGCAGCGCGCCGGCACCAGCCATCATCACGGCGAGGGTGTTGAGCTCTTTGGAACGGGCGATCTCACCCTTCTCACGGGAGTCCTTTTTACGTTTCTCCGTGGGGTCTTCTGTTTTGTCCTGACCGCTTTCGCTCTCAGCCATGACTCAGCGCGCCCGTGCCAGTTCGCGTAACAACTGCAAGGCCTCGGTGGCCAGCGGCTGATACTGATTGAGAATGTCCGCCAGACCGACCCAGACGATGAACAGCCCGAGCACCAGGGTCAGCGGGAAACCGATGGAGAAGATGTTCAGTTGCGGCGCTGCCCGGGTCATCACGCCAAACGCGATGTTGACCACCAGCAATGCGGTGACGGCCGGCAGCACCAGCAACAACGCCGCGCCCAGCACCCAACCGAGCTTGCCGGCCAGTTCCCAGTACTGCGCTGTCATCAGCCCGCCGCCGACCGGCAGCGTGGTGAAGCTTTCGGTGAGGACTTCGAAGACCACCAGATGGCCGTTCATCGACAGGAACAACAGGGTCACGAGCATGGTGAAGAACTGCCCGATCACCGCCACCGAAACGCCGTTGGCCGGGTCGACCATCGAGGCGAAGCCCATGCCCATCTGGATCGCGACAATCTGCCCGGCCACGGCAAACGCCTGGAAGAACAGTTGCAGGGAAAATCCCAGCACGGCGCCGACCAGAATCTGCTCGGCAATCAGCAACAAGCCACTGAGATCGAGCGGGCTGACCGCCGGCATCGGCGGCAGACCCGGGGCAATGCACACGGTGATCGCCACGGCGAAATACAGGCGTATGCGCCGCGACACCAGGGTGGTGCCGAACACCGGCATGACCATCAGCATCGAGGCGACGCGAAACAGCGGCAACATGAACGAGGCCACCCAGGTACTGATCTGGGTGTCGGTCAGCTGAAGCAGCGATTGCATGGCTTAGCCGATGACCATCGGAATGTTTTTGTACAACTGGATGATGTATTCCATGAAAGTCTGCACCATCCACGGTCCGCCCACGATCAGCGTTACCAGCATCACCAGCAGACGCGGCAGAAAGCTCAACGTCTGTTCGTTGATCTGCGTGGCGGCCTGGAACATCGCCACCAACAAGCCGACCAACAGGCTCGGCACTACCAGAATCGCGACCATCAAGGTGGTCAGCCACAGCGCTTCACGAAAGATATCGACTGCGACTTCTGGCGTCATGGCGAGACACCTCCGAAACTGCTGGCGAGGGTGCCAATGATCAGCGCCCAGCCATCCACCAGCACAAACAGCATGATCTTGAACGGCAACGAAATGATCAGCGGCGAGAGCATCATCATACCCATCGCCATCAGCACACTGGCCACAACGAGGTCGATGATCAGGAACGGAATGAAGATCATGAAACCGATCTGGAACGCGGTTTTCAGCTCGGACGTGACGAAGGCCGGCACCAGAATGGTCAGCGGCGCCTGATCCGGCGTGGCGATGTCGGTACGCTTGGACAGGCGCATGAACAGCTCAAGGTCGCTGGTGCGGGTCTGCGCGAGCATGAAGTCCTTGATCGGCACCTGGGCTTTTTCCACCGCTTGCTGAGCGGTGAGTTTCTCCGCCAGATACGGTTGCAGCGCATCGTTGTTCACCCGGTCGAACACCGGGGCCATGATGAACAGCGTCAGGAACAGCGCCATGCCCGTCAGGATCTGGTTCGACGGCGTCTGTTGCAGGCCCAGGGCCTGACGCAGGATCGAGAAGACGATGATGATCCGGGTGAAACTGGTCATCAGGATGACCGCCGCCGGGATAAAGCTCAGCGCGGTCATGATCAGCAGGATCTGCAGACTGACCGAATATTCCTGCGCGCCATCGGCGTTGGTGCCCAGCGTGATCGCCGGGATCGACAACGGATCGGCGGCGAACGCCAGTGGCGCGGCCAGCAACAGGGCCAGCGTCAAGACGATGCGTAGCGCACCCATTACTTCGTATCCTTCTGATCCTTGCCGAGAATCTTCAGCAGATGCTGAGCAAATTCCGGGGTCGCTTTTTCACCGGTCGCAGGCACTTCGACCGGTTCCTTGAGCACATGCAGCGCGGTGATGGTGCCTGGGCTCAGCCCGAGCAGGATCTGCTCGTTGCCGACCTGGACCAACAGCAAGCGGTCGCGCGGACTCAGCGCGCGCGAACCGATCAGTTCGATCACTTGCCCCTTGCCCGCAGGCCCCGCCTGCTGCACGCGGCGCAACAGCCAGGCGAGGAAGAAGATCACCCCCAGCACCAGCAACAGGCCAAACACCAATTGCGTCAATTGCCCGGCCACGCCGCTGGTCACCATCGGCGCGGTCGCGGCAGGCACCGTAGTGGCGGTCGACGGTTCGGCGGCGAGCACGCTCAGCGGCAATGCCAGCAGAGCCCAGAGAAACCTTTTCACTCAGCGCAGCTTCTTGATGCGTTCGCTTGGGCTGATCACGTCGGTCAGGCGGATGCCAAACTTCTCGTTGACCACAACCACTTCGCCGTGCGCGATCAGTGTGCCGTTGACCAGCACGTCGAGCGGCTCACCGGCCAGACGATCCAGCTCGATCACCGAACCCTGGTTGAGTTGCAGCAGGTTACGGATGTTGATGTCGGTGCTGCCCACTTCCATCGAAATCGACACAGGGATGTCGAGGATCACGTCCAGGTTCGGACCGTCCAGCGTCACCGGATCGTTGTTCTTCGGCACGCTGCCGAACTCTTCCATCGGCAGACGCGAGCCGGAGGATGCGTCGGCTGCCAGCAATGCGTCGATGTCAGCTTGACCATCACCGGTCTCTTCCAGGGCAGCAGCCCATTCATCGGCCAGTGCCTGATCGTCCTGGGCGTTCATATCGTCGTTCATCATGTGTCCTCGGCGGGCAACAATTCAGCTAAATGTGTGGGGGTGAAAGCGCCGCTTCAGCGACGCTCGATCGGCTCGATCACTTGCAACGCGAGGTTGCCTTTGTGTGAGCCCATCTTGACCTTGAAGGCCGGCACGCCGTTGGCGCGCATGATCATTTCGTCCGGCATCTCGACCGGGATCACATCCCCCGGCTGCATGTGCAGGATGTCGCGCAGCTTCAACTGACGACGAGCGACGGTGGCGCCGATCGGCACGTCGACATCGAGGACGTCCTGACGCAGGGCGTTGACCCAGCGCTCGTCCTGGTCGTCGAGGTCGGACTGGAAACCGGCGTCGAGCATTTCGCGCACCGGCTCGATCATCGAGTACGGCATGGTCACGTGCAGATCACCGCCACCGCCATCGAGCTCGATGTGGAAGGTGGAGACCACGATCGCTTCGCTCGGGCCGACGATGTTGGCCATGGCCGGGTTCACTTCCGAGTTGATGTACTCGAAATTGACTTCCATGATCGCCTGCCAGGCTTCTTTCAAATCGACGAAGGCCTGCTCCAGCACCATGCGCACGACGCGCAGTTCGGTCGGGGTGAATTCACGCCCTTCGATCTTCGCGTGACGGCCGTCGCCGCCGAAGAAGTTGTCCACCAGCTTGAACACCAGTTTGGCGTCGAGGATGAACAGCGCGGTGCCGCGCAACGGTTTGATCTTGACCAGGTTGAGACTGGTCGGCACGTACAGCGAGTGCACGTATTCGCCGAACTTCATCACCTGTACGCCACCGACGGCAACGTCCGCCGAGCGGCGCAGCATGTTGAACATGCTGATGCGGGTGTAACGGGCAAAGCGCTCGTTGATCATTTCCAGAGTCGGCATGCGTCCACGGACGATGCGATCCTGGCTGGTCAGGTCGTAGCTTTTGACACTGCCGGGTTCGGCAGCGTTATCGGTCTGTACCAGACCATCGTCGACGCCATGCAACAGCGCGTCGATTTCATCCTGGGACAGCAGATCCTGCACGGCCATGTCGTGTTCCTACTGCAGTACGAAATTAGTGAAAAGCAACTGTTCGATCACCACTTTGCCCAGCTCTTTCTGCGCCACTTCCTGGACGCTGGCTGTGGCCTTCTGGCGCAACATCTCCTGGCCGACCGGGGTCGCCAGTGTGGCGAAATCCTGACCGGAGAAGAGCATCACCAGGTTGTTGCGGATCACCGGCATGTGCACTTTGAGCGCTTCCAGATCAGCCTGATTGCGCGCCAGCATGGTGATGCTCACCTGCATGTAGCGCTGACGGCCGTTCTGGTTGTAGTTGGCAACGAAGGCCGGCGCCATCGGCTCGAAAATCGCCGGTTGTTTGCCGACAGGCGCTGCATCAGCAGCTTCGGCAGGCTTGCTCTGAGCGCTGTGCATGAAGAACCAGGTCGCCCCCACGGACGCGCCAATGGCCAGTAGCAACGCCAGCACGATCACAATGATCAGCTTGAGTTTGCCTTTGGTTGCGGGGTCTTTTACAGCTGCTGTTTCGCTCTTCGCCATGCCAATAATCCGTCACTAATCGGGTTTTCACAGTCGCACGGCAAGGCAAGAGCAAGTGTTATGCCAGAAGTGTCCAAGCCAACAATTGGAGGAACTGCTGGAAGCACAAAGCAAAAGATCGCAGCCTTCGGCAGCTCCTACATAGGTGCGTGTCCACCCTGTAGGAGCTGCCGAAGGCTGCGATCTTTTGATGTCCCCGCAAACGTCAGGCGTAATAGTCGACGGCGCTGCTGCCAATCACGCTGGTCGTTTGCGCAGCCACTTCAGCAATGGCGGCAGGTGCCACTTCCTCATCCGCCGAGTCGAGGCGACCACCGGCGGCGCTGGTGCGACCACTCTGGCCCTGCTGCGCCTGCTCCTGACCTTGCTGGCCCTGCCAGCCTCGGCTCTGGTCGGAGACATTGACGTCGACCTGGCCCATGCCCTGCTGGTTGAACATGTCGCGTAGGCGATGCATCTGGCCGTCCAGCGCTTCTCGCACGCTTGGATGCGCACTCATGAACGTAACCTGAGTCTGCTGATCCGGAACCATGTTCACGCGGATGTCCAGGCGGCCCAACTCGGCCGGCTGCAACTGAATGTCCGCCGCCTTGAGATTGGCGCTCGACAAATACATGACGCGGTTGACCACTTCTTCAGTCCAGCCGCTCTGATGCATCGCGATCGGCTGGTTGACCGGCACGGCGTTGGCCGTCTTCGGTGTAGCGGCTTGGGTCAGCGCCGCCAGACGGTTGGCGAAGTCATCGACACGGGTGTCGCTGGTGGCAGTCTTGAGGTCTTTGAGGCCGTCATCGATCAAGCCACTGAAGGCTTTGTCACCGCCCTGACTGGTGCTGTCCTTGTCGGCCTGCACGTCGAGCATGCTGGCCATGCCGGCGGCAAAATTCTGCGCCGCCGTCAGTTCACCGTCGGCCTGAGCCTGAGCCGGTGAGGCTTTCGGTTGCGCCTGGCTGGCAGCGGAAATATGCCCGCCCTGCTCCATCGCCATGCGCACCACGGGCAACGAGTCGAGTGGGTCAGCCGTAGGATCGAAATCGCTGTCAGTGGCAGGCGCCGGGTCTTTGACCACGCTCGGCAATGCGGCGAGCGCAGGGGTTTCGGTTTCAGGCTGGGCGGTAGCAGCCGGGGTCGGCACCACGGGCGGTGCGGCCACCGGTTGCACAGCAACGGCCAATGCCGGATCGAGCGTCGGATCAACCGGCGCAGCATCGACCACCGGGGTCTGGGCTGTGTCGGTGTTGTCGTCGCTGCTGGCAGTGGCGTCATCAGTCGTCGCGGTTTTATCGGCAGGCAAGTCGTTGCCGCTATCGGCAACCGCCGGTTGCGCAGCGGCAGACGGATCCTTGCCAACGTCCTTTTTGCCGCCGTTGTCAGCGACCTTGTCGCGGCTCGGCTTGAGCGCGTTGTCAGCGGTTGCGGCAGGCTTGATCGATCCCTGATCGGCGAACACTTTAGCGAAGCTTGAGGCTTTATCCCCGGTGTCTAAGGCCATCGCCGATGTTTTGGCAGAGGCGGCTTGCGCCTTGGCCTGAGCGGCATTCTGAAGAAGGATGTTGGGGGTCGCAGGCATGAAACGGTCTCCGCTGCACTGGGATCGTAGGTACAGTTGCGCAGATGACTGCAAGTGCCGGGCCAGCTTTGTCCGGCGCTTGCGAAAAGCGCCGGACGGCGGGATCAGTGGGTGTGAGCGTGCTGTCGCTCGTCTTCATACACAGTGCGCACATCGGCAAATTCGCCGCTGATCTCAGCGACCAGTTTGACGATTTCTGCAGGGCTCTTGTCGTTGGCTTCCGACTCGAGCTCCTGGCACAGCTCCGCCAGTCGAACGGCGCCCATATTGCTCGCGCTGCCTTTAAGGCTGTGCGCAACCTCGGACAACGCTTTGGCATCCGCAGTCTTCTGCAACTCGTGCAAGCGACTTTCCGAATCACTCAGAAAGGTGTCGAGCAAATCCGGATAGTTGTCTTCCATCACGTCGCGCAAGGTGTCGAGCACTTCGCGATCTACATGTTTGTCAGTCACTTGTTCACTCCTTGATCAAGAATTGCGCAGATTATGCCTGAACCTCCCAGAAAAACTCCACGCGGGCACTACGACCTTCGTCCGACCAACTGGCATTGCGCCCCAATTGCCGGACCAGACTGACTCCACGACCTGACAGACGGACACTCTCCAGCGGTCGCTCCATCACCCGCGCCACATCGAAGCCCTTGCCACTGTCATCCACCCGAATCACCAGGAGACCGCCCTCGCCTTGCGGCTGGACCTGCAAATGCACGCGCACAAAACCGTCCTGAAGCGCTTCGAGCCGGTCGTTGCGCTGCTGGTAATAGAGGGCAAATCCGGCGGCATCGCGCTTGAGACTGGAATCCAGGCCAAGCACGCCGTGTTCAAGCGCATTGGAGTACAACTCGGCAAGCACGCTGTACAACGCGCCACTTTGCGCGCGCAACCCATGAACTTCGAGCAGCAACTGCAACAGATAGGGCAACGGGTTGAAGCGCTTGAGTGTGGCACCGCGAAATTCGAAACTCACCGACCAGTCCAGCGGGCACGACTGACCGCTATCGGAATATACCGTCGCCGAAGGACGGACCTGGGCCGGCTCAAGCAGGCTGACCTCGACCATGCTCACATCGTCGCGAGCCTCGCCGCGAAAATCCCTTAGCGCCTGCTCGATATCCTCGAACAAGTGATCCGGCTCACGATTGGCGGCAAACACGCGCTGCAAGCGCTCGACACCGAACAGTTGATCATTGGCATCACTGGTGTCGATCACCCCGTCGGACAGCAGGAAAACCCGATCACCGACCGCCATGGGATGAACTTCAGTGCAATCGTCGAACGCCTGCGGACTGAGTACTCCCAGCGGCAGATGGCGCGCGGCCAACGGCACACGCTCGCCCGTGGCCATCTGGTGCAGATAGCCGTCGGGCATGCCGCCATTCCACACTTCGACCGAACGCCGCTGTGAACTCAGGCACAGCAGCGTCGCGCAGCAGAACATATCCACTGGCAGGATGCGTTTGAGCTTGGCGTTCATCTCGCGCAGGGTTTCTGCCAGGCCGTAGCCCTTGGCGGTCATGCCGTAGAACACCTCGGCCAACGGCATCGCGCCGACTGCCGCCGGCAGACCATGACCGGTGAAATCGCCGAGCAGCACATGCATGTCGCCGGCCGGTGTATAGGCCGCCAGCAACAAGTCGCCGTTGAACAATGCGTAGGGTGATTGCAGATAACGAATGTTCGGCGCACTGAGGCAGCCGGAATGCGCGACCTTGTCGAACACCGCTTTGGCCACGCGCTGTTCGTTGAGCAGGTAATCGTGGTGTTTGGCGATCAGATCGCGCTGTTGCAGCACCGTTGCCTGCAACCGACGCAAGCGGTCCATCGCCTTGATTTTGGCGGCGAGGATCACTTGGTTGTAGGGCTTCGCCAGAAAGTCGTCGCCGCCAGCATCCAGACAACGCACCAGCGCTTCGCTTTCGGTGAGCGAGGTGAGGAAGATGATCGGTACCAGCGTCTCACCCGCCAGGGCCTTGATGTGACGGGCGGCCTCGAAGCCGTCCATCACCGGCATCATCGCGTCCATCAGGACGAGATCGGGTCGCTGCTGGCGAAACAGCTCAACCGCCTCAGCACCATTGGCCGCCGTCAGGACTTCATGCCCCTGACGGCGGACGATGGTCGAGAGCAGCAGGCGGTCGGCGGCGCTGTCTTCGGCGATCAGAATGGTCAGCGGCTCTTGCGCCTGCATGGTGGTCAACTGATGTCGAAGAGTTTGTCGAAGTTGGAGATGGCGAGGATCTTGCGCACGTCGGAGTTGGGGTTGACCACCCGAATGTCCGAATCATCACCGCCCGCGTGATCACGCAGCAGGAGCAGCATCCCGAGTGCGGAGCTGTCCAGATAAGTGGTTTCTTTCAGATCCAGCTCGTAGGAGTTCGGCTCGGGATCGACGCGTTCATAGGAATTGCGAAATTCCTGATGTTTGCCGAAATCGAAACGGCCCTTGACCGAGATCCTGAGCTTTTTCCCATCCGGTGAGACTTCTGCAACGACTGACATTGACTGGCTTCCTTGTCATTGACGAACGTGTACAAGGTTTAGCATCTGGACAGGGTTGGGGCAAGGCTGGAAGCCAGATCAAAAGATCGCAGCCTCCGGCAGCTCCTACTCTGATCCCCTGTAGGAGCTGCCGGAGGCT
>NZ_RWIM01000159.1 GCF_009764645.1 Pseudomonas sp. PB106 | reverse complement strand
GCGGCGGATGTGTTGCTGCCGGCGACCAGCCTGCCGTGCGCCAACTGCCATGGCGCCGATGGCCTCGGGCGCCCCGAAGGCGGCGTGCGTCCGCCGCCATTGAACTGGGCGCGGCTGACCAGCACCTACGGCCAGCAACAGGTCAACGGCCGTAGTTATCCGGCGTATACCGAGAGCAGTCTGGCGACCGTTATCGAGCAGGGTCGCGACCCCGGCCACAATCGCCTCGACCCGAGCATGCCGCGCTTTGTGCTGTCGATGAAAGATCAGCGCAACCTCACCGCGTACCTCAAACGCCTGGCCGATGAACGCGACCCCGGCCTCGATGCCGAGACCTTGCACCTCGGCACGCTGCTGCCCAGTCAGGGCCCGTTGGCGGAGGAGGGCCTGACCATTGCGGCGGTGCTCAACGGCAGCGTGGCGCGGATCAATCAGGCTGGCGGCATTCATGGCCGGCAACTGCGCTTGACGGTGGTTGACCCAGGCCCGGATCGCAGCAGTGCCGAACAAGCCTTGCAGCAGTTGATCGAACAGGAACAGGTTTTTGCCTTGGTAGCACCGCTGGCACCGGCCCTCGACAGCGAACTGGCGAACCGCTTGGAACAGTCCGGCGTGCCGCTGATTGGCGCCTTGTCGTCGCTCGGATCAATGCAGGCCAGTCCGCAGATTTTCGAGCCGTTGCCGGGCTTGCGCGAGCAACTGATCGCGCTGGCCGATTACGCCACGGCCAGCCTGCGCGTGCTGCAAGGGCCGACGCTGATTGCCTACCCCGATGACCCGTTGCAAGCGCAAGCGGCTACCACCCTCAGCCAATATCTGCAGGATCACGGCTGGCAGAACGTCCATCTGCAAGCCTATGACCCCACAGCGGAGGCTTTGCCACTGGGTTCGCGCTCGGTGTTTTATCTGGGCAATGGCGGTGGTTTTGGTCGCTTGGCCACACGCCTGCAAGGCGCCGGGCAGGTGCCGTATCTGTTCGCCGCCTCAAGTCAGGTCGCCGGTGAGTTGCTGCAAGTGCCGGAAGGGTTTTCCCGGCGGGTCTTCCTCGCTTATCCGTTCGTGCCCAGCGACTGGACGCAGGCCGGGCGCATGGCCCTGACGCTGCTGCGCGAACATCAAGGCCTCGGCGCCCAGCACGCGGTGCTGCAAGTCGGCGCCTATGCCTCGATGCTGTTGCTCAGCGAGGGCATGAAACAGGCCGGTCGCGATGCCAGCCGCGAGAAACTGGTGGCGGCGCTGGAAGGCCTGCACGATTTCGACACCGGCCTGACCCCGCGCCTGAGTTTCGGCCCCGGCCGACGCTTGGGCTTGAGCGGCGCGCACGTGGTCACCGTGGATTTGCCCGATCAGCGCTTCTATCTGGTCGCCCCCTATAAACCGATTGTTGCCAGCCCCTGAACGGAGGGCCCGATCATGAAACTCACAACGCTGCTATGGCTGCTAATCGGCTGGCTTCCGCTGGCGTGGGCCAACAACGAACCGGCCGTGGCGCGGGTCAATGGCGAGGAGATCTCCGGATTTCGCTTTGAGCGCTTCTTCGTCGAATACCTTGAAGATCAGGGCCGCGCGGTGGCGAGCATTCGCAATCCCAAGGCCTACAAACAGCTGCGCCAAGCGGCGCTGCAAACGCTGATCGACAAGGAGCTGCTGTGGCAGGAGTCGCAAAAGCGCGGGGTGCAGATCGACGAGCAAGCAGTGCTTGCGCAAGTCGAGCAGACCCGCAGCGCCATCGGCGGCACGGACAAGTTCCTTCGTCGTTTGCAGGACGCCGGTTTCGACGAGGCGTCCTTCGCCGAATACACCCGCCGCGAACTGGCGGCGCAGCAGACGTTCGCCGCGTTGATTCGGGCCAATACCCTGCAACCCCGGCACCTGCTGATCCGCGTGCCGTTGCAGGCTGACGCGGCCAAAAATGCGGCGGCGCGTCTACGCTTGATGCAGATGCGCGCCTCGATCATCAGCGGGGCGACATTTGCCAGCCAACCCGTGCGTTCACCGTTCGGCTGGCATGTGATTTATTTGCAGAACCACTTGGAGGCAGCCGATGTCCCAGATTTGCAGGGGCTGGACACAGTCAGGGCAGAGCTCGCCCGACAGCAACAGACCCAGGCTCGTCGCCAAGTGCTCGCGCAATTACGGGTGCAGAACAGGATCGAACGAATTGACGACGACTGAAGGTTCCCCCCCAATAGTGGGGAATGGCTTCGATGCCCATTCAGGTGCTTCCCCGTTTCTGGGGAACGGGGTACCGGGACGAGCGGGCATTGTCATGAATTTCAAGGACATGAAGACTTAAAATTACCGGCACTCAGCCTGGCATGAAGTGTGCGTTACCCCTGGTAAGGCGCACTCTAAGGGCGGGGTCATCGGACCTGCTGTTTCAAGGAGTCGACCTTGGTTAACAAAGTACTGGTTGTCGAAGACGAGCAGCTGCTTGCACAAAACCTTCAGGATTATCTGTCGGCGCAAGGGCTGGACGTCCGGATTGCACATGACGGAGCGACGGGTATCGGTTTGGCCGAAACGTTTGCCCCCGACGTGCTGGTGTTCGATTACCGCTTGCCCGATATGGAAGGCTTTGAGGTGCTCGACGCGGTCCGCCAGAACAGGACGTGCCATTTTGTGCTGATAACGGGTCACCCGACCGCTGAAGTCTGTGAGCGGGCGCGGCAACTGGAAGTCAGCCACATCCTGTTCAAACCGTTTCCATTGGCGGAACTGGCCCGAGCTGTCTGCGACCTTCTTGGCATCAAGCGCGAAGCGAAACCCGGTGCGAGCCCTTCAGAAGGCTTTGTCGAACGACGCCAGAGCAGGACCGAGAGCTTCCCGTTGCAGTTGTACGATGGCAGTTGGGTGTTGGCGGATCGGCGACGGCAGTCGCAATCCATGGCGCCGGACGACGATCAAATGCTCACCGGGGAGTAATGGCGCGATCAGACGTTCCGGCTTTTGCCGCCAAGGTTTGCCGCGCCGACAGGGCTCTAAGCCCCGGTTGGAGAGCAAGCCATGGAACGTCTGTCCGTTGTCGTCGAACCGCTGCCGGCCGAAAGCGCCCCCGAGCGCTTTTCCAGTGAGCAGCTTGCCCAGGCCCGTGCGCGGGCCGCCACCTCCGGCGAACGCGTGCTTGACGCCCTCGGCGTACTGTGTGAACTGGCGCCGATGCCGTTTATTCAGACCCTCGGCGCCACCCTGCATTACCCGGTGCTCGACACCGACAGCCTGTTTCAAGCGACGCCGGTGTTCGACCGCGTCACCCTCGCACAATGCCTGAAACGTGAATTCATTCTGCTGCGCCACAACGACGAAGTCATCGGCGTGTTTGCCGACCCCTTCGACCCGGCGCGGCTGGCCTGGATCGACGATTGCCTGCACGGCGCGCCGCTGCATCTGGTCCACGCCGATGACCTCAAGGCCTATCTGGCCCGCCACGAAGAAAGCTTCCATGCCGTTGAATCGCTGAACGCCCAGGGCGACACCCATAGCGAAATCGACACCTTGCAAAGCCTGTCGCTGACCAGCATCAGCGAAGACGCCAGCAGCGTGGTGAAACTGGTCAACTCGACCCTTTACGACGCGTTGAAAATGCACGCCAGCGACATCCACCTTGGCACCACCGGCAGCGGTCTGGTGATCAAGTACCGCATCGACGGCGTGCTCAACAACATCAGCAAAGTCCAGGGTGCCGAGTTCTCCGAGCAGGTGATCTCGCGGGTCAAGGTCATGGCTGAACTGGACATCGGCGAGAAGCGCGTGCCCCAGGACGGTCGTTTCAAGATCGGCATCAGCGGCCGCCAGATCGACTTCCGCGTATCGATCATGCCGAGCATCTTTGGCGAAGACGCGGTGCTGCGGGTGCTCGACAAACAGGATCTGGCCGACAAGGTCTGCGGTGTGCAATTGCAGGCGTTGGGCTTTGAAGACGAAACCCTGCGCCAGTTGCGTCGCCTCGCCGCCGAACCCTACGGTATGGTCCTTGTGACCGGCCCGACCGGCAGCGGCAAGACCACCACGCTGTACGCGATGATCACCGAGATCAACCACGGCGTGGACAAGATCATCACCATCGAAGACCCGGTCGAATATCAACTGCCTGGGGTGCTGCAAATCCCGGTCAACGAGAAAAAAGGCCTGACCTTCGCCCGAGGCCTGCGCTCGATCCTGCGCCACGATCCCGACAAGATCATGGTCGGCGAGATCCGCGACCCGGACACCGCACAGATCGCCGTGCAATCGGCGCTCACCGGTCACCTGGTGTTCACCACCATCCACGCCAACAACGTTTTCGACGTGATTGGCCGCTTCACCCAGATGGAAATCGACCCCTACAGCCTGGTCTCGGCGCTCAACGCGATTCTCGCTCAGCGCCTGATTCGGCTGGTGTGCGCCAGTTGCAGCGCGCCGGTCAATCCGAGCGATGAAGAGCTGCGCGCCTCGGGCCTCGATCCGCAGAAAGTCGACCACTACCACTTCGTCCACGGCAAGGGCTGCGGCCATTGCCGGGGCAGCGGTTATCGCGGGCGTACGGCGATTGCCGAATTGCTGCACCTCGATGACGAACTGCGCCAGATGATCGTCGAGCGCCAACCGATCACCCAAATCAAAGCCCTGGCCTGTGCCCGTGGTTTGCGCCTGCTGCGCGAATCGGCGCTGGAGCTGGTGGAACAAGGTCGCACCACGCTGGAGGAGATCAACCGTGTCACATTTATCTCGTGAGCGTTTTGTCGCCGTGCTCGGCGCCAGCGGTGTTGGCTTGGGTCAAAGACGCGGCAGCGAAACCCTGTGGCTGGGCAGCGTCGGTTACATCGACGAAGGCTTCCAGAGCTACGCGGTGGCGCTGGACACCCTTGATCGCCTGCTCGGTGAACACGCCCGCGCCGGGGCCGAATTGAGCGTGGTCATCTCCGGGCACTTCAGCCGCTTCTGCCTGGTGCCGTGGAGCGCGCAGATCAGCAGCCCGGAAGAACTGCGCGGCTTTGCCCAACTGTGTTTTGAAGACCTGTTCGGCGCGCCGACTCAGGCCTGGAGCCTGGTGCTGTCCGCTGAACCGGCCGGTTACGACCGCATCGCCAGCGCCTTGCCGCAAGACTTGCTTGAACGCTTGCGGGTGCTGGTCAGCGGTCGCGGTTTGCGTCTGCGCTCGGTGCAGCCGTACCTGATGGCGGCGTTCAACCGCTTCGACAAAAGTCTGGATGCCGGCGACTTTCTGTTCGTTGTCGCCGAGCCGCAACGCAGCGTGTTGTTGCTGGCGAGGGAAGGGCGTTGGGCCGGTGTGCGCTCGGTGGGCGGCAGCGACAGCGATGTGGCGCTCAGTGCGTTGATCGGTCGTGAACGGCAGTTGCAAGCCTCGACCAGTGAACGCGCCTTCAACGTTTATCTGCATGCGCCGGCGCGCCTCGATGCGCATCCGGACGTGGCGGGGGTGCAACTGCGCACCCTTGAAGACGCCTCGATGACCGTGCGTGACGGCTTGTACGTCATGTCCCGGGCGGTGGCCTGATATGCGCGCGCTCAATCTCGACTTTCAGCCACGCCCTCGTTCCGGCCCATTGGGTTGGAGCCTGCTCGGCGCCGGCGTGCTGCTGGCGCTGCTGTGTTTCGGTGTGCAACAGCACCTCGACGCGCACACCGAACAGCAACAAGGCCACCTGCAAACCACCCAGCGCCAGCTCACCGGTGACAGCGGTGCCAAGTCCACCCTGAGCCCGGCAGAAACCCGCGAGCAAGCGGCAAACCTCGCCGAGATGCGCAAGGTCTCGCAGCAACTGCGCCGGCCGTGGGAACGCCTGTTCGCCATGCTCGAAGCGATGCCGCGGGATGACGTCGCACTGCTGACCCTGACCCCGGATGCGCGCAAAGGCCAGGTGCGGATCAGCGCCGAAGCGCGGGATCTGCAAGCGATGCTCGATTTCCACAAACGTCTGGAAGCCAGCGACGAGCTGTCCGACGTCTCGCTGCTCAGCCACGAAATTGTCGTCAAATCGCCGGAACAACCGGTGCAATTCAACCTGTCGGCGACTTGGGAGATGGGCGATGCGAATCCCTAGACTGATCGTCCACGAATACCTGCAAGGCCTCGGCGTTCCGGGCCTGGCCGGGCTGGCGCTGCTGCTGGTCGCCGTGGCTTGGGCACTCGGCGGTTTGCTGCCGGGCTGGCAATCGTTGCAGCACATCAGCCAGCAAACTCAGGAAGCTACCGAGTACCTGGCCAAGGTTGAAGACGGCAGCATCGCACCACCGGTGGTGCCGCAGCGTCAGCTCGACGACTTCCGCAACAAGCTGCCGGCGCAGCCGCAAGCCACCGTCGCCATCGACCGCATCTACGCCCTCGCAGCGCAGGAGCACATCACCCTGGCACGCGGCGAATACGCCCTCGGTGTCGACCCGAAAACCCATCTGGCGCGCTATCAGATCCTGTTGCCCGTGCGCGGCAGCTATCCGCAACTGCGCCGTTTCGTCCACGCCTTGCTCGGTCAGTTGCCGGCGGTCGTGGTGGAAGACCTCGAATTGCAACGCAAGAAGATTGGCGACACCGACCTCAATGGCCGGATCCGTATGACCCTTTTCCTGTCGAGGTCGTGATGAATACCAAGCGCGTGACAGGGTGGTTGGCGTTCTTCGGCGTGGCGGCCGCGCTGGCGTGGTTGCCGGGGTATTTCTCGCCGAGCGAAGACGCCGATTCGAACGAGGTCGCCGTCGCCACACCGGGGAAAACCCGTGGCGCGCTGCCGGCCAGCACCGCCAAGGCCAAAGACGCCTCGATCAAAGACTTGAGCCCGGCCGGCGACCTGTTCGCCGCCAAGAGCTGGAAGGCCGCGCCGACCCTGGCCACGGTCACCGAACAAGCGATCAACCCGGCCACAGTGGTGCAAGCCCCGAGCCTGCCACCGGTGCCGTTTCAGTTCGTCGGCAGGCTGCATGACCGCAGCGACCTGCAAGTGTTTTTGCAGAACGGCGAAAAGATCTACGTCGTGCGCAACGGGGATGTGATCGACGACACCTGGAAGATCACCGGCATTTCCGATGTGGAATTGAGCCTGGTCTACCTGCCTTTGCATTTGTCGCAGACCCTGTCTGTGGGGAGTACGCAATGAACCGTTGCCGTTTGCTGATGAGCCTGGGCCTGTGTGCCGGGCTGGCCGCGTGCAGTTCCGCACAAGTGGCCAACAAGGAAGCCGCTGACCTGATTGAACAGGGGCAGTACGAGGCAGGTCTTGCGCGTGTCGAAGAAGGTCTGCGTGAAAACCCACGGGATACGGAACTGCACCTGCTGCTCAACAGTGGTCGGGCCAAGGCCATCACCGCGCTGCTGACGACCGGCGATACGGACCGTTCGCGCCGCGACTTCGCTTCCGCACGGGTGGCCTACAACCGCGCGCTGACCATCGAGCCGAACAACCGCCGCGCTCAGGATGCCCTGCGCCAACTCGACTACCTGCGCAGCATGGACGAGAAACTCGAGCTGGCCCGTGGCGACTTGCGCCGGGGTGACATCTACGGCGCTGATCGGCAAGTCAAACAGATCCTCGAACTCGACCCGAACAACGAGGGCGCGCTGGAGTTGCAAGGCAACATTCGTCTGGTGCAGAGCCGCAACGTCATTCCTTATCCGCAACTGCGCACCAAGCTTGATCGCCCGGTGACTCTGGAATTTCGCGACGCCAATCTGAAAACCATTTTCGAAGTGCTGTCGCAGGTCGCCGGGCTGAATTTCATCTTCGACAAAGACCTGCGCCCGGACATGAAAGCCACGATCTTCGTGCGTGACGTGCGCATCGAAGATGCGGTGACCCTGCTGCTGCAACAGAACCAGTTGCACCAGAAAGTGGTGAACGAAAACACCTTGCTGATCTACCCGGATTCGCCGCAGAAAGTGAAGGATTACCAGGAGCTGGTGATGCGCACGTTCTACCTGACCAGCATCGACGCCAACACCGCGCTGAACATGGTGAAAACCATGCTCAAGACCCGCGACGTGTTTGTCGACGAACGCCTCAACACCCTGACCATGCGCGACACCGAAGACGCCGTGCGCATGGCCGAGAAACTGCTGCAGTCGCAAGACCAGTCCAACCCGGAAGTGGTGCTTGAAGTGGAAGTGATGGAAGTCGCCACCCAGCGCATTCTCGACCTCGGGCTGCAATGGCCGAACACCTTCGGCGTGGTCAACAGCGACGGTTCGGCGGTGACCATTCTCGATCAGTTGAAAGGAATCAACTCCGGGCGGATCTCGATCTCGCCATCGCCGCAAGCCAAGATCAATGCGCAGGACAATGACATCAACACCCTCGCCAGCCCGGTGATTCGTGTGAGCAACCGCGAACAGGCGCGCATTCACATCGGTCAGCGCGTGCCGATTATCAGCGCCACGTCGGTGCCGTCGACTCAAGGCCCGGTGATCACTGAAAGCGTCACGTACCTCGACGTCGGTCTGAAACTTGAAGTGCAGCCGACCGTGCACCTGAACAACGAAGTGGCGATCAAGATCGCCCTGGAAGTGAGTAACGCCACGCCGCTGGAACCGACCCGTCAGGGCACCATCCCGGTGCAGGTCGACACCCGCAACGCGCAAACCTCGTTGCGCCTGCACGACGGCGAAACGCAGATCCTCGCCGGCCTGATGCGCAACGACCACGGCGCCACCGGCAACAAGATTCCGGGCCTTGGCGATATTCCTGGGATTGGCCGGCTGTTCGGCAGCAACAAAGACACCGTGGGCAAATCCGAACTGGTGCTGTCGATCACCCCACGGATCGTGCGCAACCTGCCGTACCAGAGCCCGTCGGACATGGAGTTCTCCACCGGCACCGAAACCAGCATGCACATTCAGGCGCCAGATCGCTCGATGCAGACCTACACCATGCCGTCGCCGTCCGCACAGCCTCGTGGTGTCGGTGAATCGGCCGTGGCCACCACCCGCGTCAGTGTCGAGAAGCCTTGATCATGAACGCCTCCCAACGCGGTTTCACCCTGATCGAAGTCGTGGTGACGCTGGCCCTGATCGGCCTGTTGGCGAGCATGGCTGCGCCGCTGACCGAGACCCTGGTGCGGCGTGGCAAGGAGCAGGAATTGCGCAGCGCGCTGTATCAGATTCGCGACGCCATCGACGCCTACAAACGCGCGTTCGATGCCGGTTACATCGAGAAGTCGCTGAACAGCAGCGGCTACCCGCCGAACCTCAAAGTGCTGGTCGAAGGCGTGCGCGACGTGCGCAGTGCCAAGGGCGCCAAGTTCTATTTTTTACGCCGCATCCCGCGCGATCCGCTGGTGCCGGCCAAACGTGATGACGAAGGGGGTTGGGGCGTGCGCGCTTACAACAGTTCGGCTCAAAACCCGCGCGATGGCGAAGACATCTTTGATGTCTACTCCCACGCCCGGGGCAAGGGCCTCAACGGCATCGCCTACCGCGAGTGGTGAACCTCATGCGCCGGGAAAAAGGTTTTACCTTGCTGGAGCTGATGGTGGTGATGGCGATCATCGCCACGCTGATGACCATCGCGCTACCGCGCTACTTCAACAGCCTCGACGCGTCGAAGGAAACCACCTTGCGCCAGAGCCTGTCGGCCATGCGCGAGGCGCTGGATCACTTCTACGGTGACACCGGGCGCTATCCGGATTCCATCGAGCAACTGATCGAACAACGTTACCTGCGCAACGCGCCACTCGATCCGATCACCGAACGCAAAGACCAGTGGGTGCTGATCGCGCCACCGGACGGTGTCGCGGGCGGCGTGGCCGATATCAAAAGCGGTGCCACCGGGAGGGCGCGTGATGGCAGCCAGTATTCCGAGTGGTAACCGCGCGCAGCAGGGTGGCTTCACTTACCTGGGCGTACTGTTCCTGATTGCGGTGATGGGCATGGGCCTGGCCAGTGCCGGCGAGTTGTGGTCGACCGCTTCGCGCCGCGACCGTGAGCGCCAATTGCTCTGGGTCGGCACCCAGTATGCCCAAGCGCTGCGCAGCTATTACCGCAGCTCGCCGGGGCTGGCGCAGTACCCGAAAGAGTTGGCAGACCTGCTTGAAGATCAGCGCTTTCCCGAGGCGAAACACCATCTGCGTCAGCTCTATCCGGACCCGATCGGTCAGGGCGAATGGGCACTGCAACGCGGTTTCGACGGGCGCATCACTGGCCTCAACAGCCCCTCGACCGAGGTGCCGTTGAAGCAGGCGGACTTCCCGACGCAGTGGTCGGATTTCGACGGCATGCAGCGTTATTCGGACTGGCAGTTCGTTGCCGAAAAAGCCTTCCTCGACGGCACCAATGGTCCAGCGAAAAACCAGTCGAATTTGCCGCAGGCATTGCAGCCATGACTCGCCCATGGTGGTGCGCGCTGGTGCTCACCGTGGCGGCGTGCTGCGCCCATGGCGGTGAAGAAGACGAAATGATGGGCTTCATCGTCGACGACACGATCTCGCACATCGGCCACGACTTTTACTACTCGTTCAGTGAACGCCTGCGCGACACCAGCCCGATGGATTTCAACCTGGTGGTGCGCGAGCGGCCCGACGCGCGCTGGGGCAGCCTGGTGACCGTGGAATATCAGCAACGCCTGGTTTATCGGCGCTTCCTGCCGCCGAACACCGTGGAACTGAAGGACGAGGCCTACGCGGCCGCCGACTGGGTTCGACGCCAGGTTGTCCAGCGCAAGCTGGAGGCTCTGTTGCAGGACACCACCGACCTTGAGAAGGACGAACTATGAACAGCACAACGTTCTCACGGCGCAGCGGATTGTGGATCTCGGGGTTGTTGATCGGGCTCGCCAGCGCTGCCGCTGTCCAGGCCACTGAACTGGTCTACACGCCGGTCAACCCGTCGTTCGGCGGCAACCCGTTGAATGGCACCTGGCTGCTCAACAACGCTCAGGCACAAAACGATCACGACGACCCGGACATCCAGAGCCGCTCGGCGGTGGCCGGGACGTCGGCACTGGAGCGCTTCACCAGTCAATTGCAATCGCGGCTGCTAGGGCAGTTGCTGGACAACATCTCCACCGGCAACACGGGGAGCCTGTCCACCGACTCTTTTATCGTCAACGTCATCGACGACTCCGGGGCACTGAGCATTGAAGTGACCGATCGAGCGAGCGGTGAGGTTTCGGAAATTCAGGTGAACGGCCTCAACCCATGACGGGCTGACGGTTCCGGGGAGAACGGACATGAAAAAGATCATCGCGTTAGGGCTGCTGTTGGCGACATTACAAGGGTGCAGTCTGCGTGAGCCGATGTCGGCCGAGCAGGACACCGAAACCCCGACCCTGACTCCAAGGGCTTCGACTTATTACGACTTGCTGAAGATGCCTCGACCCAAGGGCCGGTTGATGGCGGTGGTGTATGGCTTCCGTGACCAGACCGGGCAGTACAAACCGACGCCGGCGAGTTCGTTTTCCACCAGCGTGACACAGGGCGCGGCGTCGATGTTGATGGACGCGATGCAGGCCAGTGGCTGGTTTGTGGTGCTGGAGCGGGAAGGCCTGCAGAACCTGTTGACCGAGCGCAAGATCATTCGCGCCTCGCAGAAGAAGCCGAACACGCCGGTGAATATCCAGGGTGAGCTGCCGCCGTTGCAGGCGGCGAACATGATGCTCGAAGGCGGGATTATCGCCTATGACACCAATGTGCGTAGCGGTGGGGAAGGGGCGCGGTATTTGGGGATTGATTTGCAGCGGGAATATCGGGTGGATCAGGTGACTGTGAATTTGCGTGCGGTGGATGTGCGCAGTGGGCAGGTGTTGGCGAATGTGATGACCAGCAAGACGATTTATTCGGTGGCGCGCAGTGCCGGGATTTTCAAGTTTATCGAGTTCAAGAAGTTGCTTGAGGCTGAGGTGGGTTATACGACGAATGAGCCGGCGCAGCTTTGTGTGTTGTCGGCGATTGAGGCGGCGGTGGGGCATATGGTGGCGCAGGGGATTGAGCGGCATTTGTGGCAGGTGGCGGGGGACGCTTCTACGCCTGGGCAGGATGATGTGTTGAATCGGTATTTGACGCAGAACAAGATTGATCCTGAGGCGGAGTGAACGTGGCGGCCTTCGGGCCGACCAAGTTCTTTTGGCCGAGACCGGTTCAAACCTGTAGGAGTGAGCCTGCTCGCGATAGCTATCTATTGGGCATCGACGATATCGCGAATGCACTCAAACCTTGTGGGAGCTGGCTTGCCAGCGATGGCGGCCTTACAGCCGACCAATCTCTGGCAGATGTACCCAGTTCCAATTGTGGGACCCAGCCTGCTGGCGATGATTTTCTGGTGGCTGAGTACATATCCATTCCTGCGGTAACGGCTGCTTAGGGTTTCGCCCTGACGGCGACTCACTTTTTTTACAAACGCCTAAAAAAAGTAAGCAAAAAAACGCTTGCTCCTACGTGCGGCCCACTCGCTAAAGCTCGGGGTTCCTTCGCTGCGGGATCGATCCGGGCGCAGCGCCTACGGTTTGCTTCGCTGCACCTCCTCTCGCTGTGTTTGGCTGCGCCAAACGGTCGCTGCGCTCCCACGCCCGGATCAATCCCTC
>NZ_RWIM01000158.1 GCF_009764645.1 Pseudomonas sp. PB106 | reverse complement strand
AGGCTGCGATCTTTTGACTTTAAAACAAGATCAAAAGATCGCAGCCTGCGGCAGCTCCTACATAGGGGTATCGGGTTACTTCTTGAGGTCTTCGGCGCCTTGCAGCGGTTCATCACCAAGCAGCAGATCCTTGTCATGGCTCACCAGTTCTTCTTCGAACATGCGCCACACATGGTCATCCTGACTGCCGAGCAGTTCGACAAAACGCCGGCCTTCAACCTTGTCACCCAACTGACCGATATAGCGGCCGGTTTCGCTTTCGCTGCGGGTCAGGACGATCTTGCGATCCTTTTCCGGTTGCGTCGGCGAGATCAGGTTCAGTTCCAGGGTTTGCGGCTGGCTGTCACCGCTCAGGCGCAAATCGACTTCGCCGGTGAGATCATCCAGATGCACATTGGCGCGCATCTTCAGGTTTTGCGCGAGCAACTCACGATCCAGCGAACGGTTGATGCCTTTGCCGGCCTCGTAATAGTTGTCGTTGACCAGGTTGTCCGGGTTGTTCACCGCGATGGTCACCATCGACAGGGTCAGGGTCACCGAACAGGCCAGAATCCCGATGATGATCCATGGCCAAAGATGCTTGTACCAAGGACTTGCGGCGTTTGCTGCGGGCATGTTCAGTTCTCTCAACGGATTTGTGGGCCGATGAATCGGCTCTTGGCTTCAACGTGGACGCTGTCGTCATCGGCATCCCTGAGGATGAATTTCACCTCGTTGGTGCTCGATGGCAGTTGTTCCGGTGCGCTCGACAACTCGACCGGCATGCTGAATATGTCACCGGCCGCGACCTTGATTTCGCGTTTGCCTTGCAGGCGCAGGTCCGGCAGACCGCTGGCTTCCAGCAGGTAGGTGTGGTCGCGCTGGTCCTTGTTCATGATCTTCAGGCTGTAGACGTTTTCGATCCGGCCTTCGGCGTTTTCGCGGTAGAGCACGCGGTCCTTGCTGACGTCGAAACCGACCAGTGAGCGCATGAAAAACGCGGTGACCAACAGGCTGATCATCGCCAGCAACACCACGGCATAGCCGATCAGACGTGGCCGCAGTTTATGGGTTTTCTGCCCGGACAGGTTGTGTTCGGTGGTGTAGCTGATCAATCCGCGCGGGTAATCCATCTTGTCCATTATGCTGTCGCAGGCGTCGATGCACGCGGCGCAGCCAATGCACTCGATCTGCAGGCCGTCGCGGATGTCGATGCCGGTCGGGCAGACCTGCACGCACATCGTGCAGTCGATGCAGTCACCGAGGCCTTGAGCCTTGTAATCGATGCCTTTCTTGCGCGGGCCACGGCTTTCGCCGCGACGGGGATCATAGGAAACAATCAATGTGTCCTTGTCGAACATCACGCTCTGGAAACGCGCATACGGACACATGTAGATGCACACCTGCTCGCGTAACCAGCCGGCGTTGCCGTAGGTGGCGAGCGTGAAGAAGCCGACCCAGAAATACGACCAGCCATCGGCCTGACCGGTGAAGAATTCGAAAACCAGTTCGCGGATCGGCGAGAAGTAACCGACGAAAGTCATGCCGGTGACGAAGCCGATCAGCAGCCACATCAAGTGCTTGGCGGCTTTGCGCAGGAATTTGTTGGCGCTCATCGGTGCTTTGTCGAGCTTGATGCGCTGGTTGCGGTCGCCTTCGGTGACCTTTTCACACCACATGAAAATCCATGTCCACACGCTTTGCGGGCAGGTGTAGCCGCACCAGACACGGCCGGCATACACAGTAATGAAGAACAGCCCGAACGCGGCAATGATCAGCAGGCCGGAAAGCAGAATGAAGTCTTGCGGCCAGAAGGTGGCGCCGAAGATGAAGAACTTGCGCTCCGGCAGGTTCCACCACACCGCTTGATGGCCGCCCCAGTTCAGCCAGACCGTGCCGAAATACAGCAGGAACAATGCCGCGCCGCCCATCATCCGCAGATTGCGGAACAGGCCGGTGAAAGCGCGGGTGTAGATTTTTTCTCGAGAGGCGTAAAGATCGACGCTGTTGTTCGCGTTTTTGCTCGGCGGTGTGACGTCGTGTACCGGAATCTGATTGCTCATCATTGCATCCCACGGCAGTGGAAAAATGCCTAGGTCGATACGTGCCAACCAAGGTCAAAAAGGGGCGTTGCAGTGGCGCAATGATACGCCGGTCGCTCTGGCTCAAGGGTGCGACCTTTGGTCGCGTTGGGGAAAAAACCTGAATGGTGTAGCGGATTCAACAAAGCCTGATGCAGGTCAATTGACTTGTTGAGTATGGACGGTTTTGCGTTAGCGGCTAATTCATTCTTCCCACGGATTGAGCAATGCGACGCCGCTCGCCTGAAAGTCAGCGATGTTACGCGTGACAACGGTAAGGCCGTGAACCAGTGCCGTCGCAGCGATCAGCGAGTCACTCTCGTTGGCGCGGTCCGGAACATGCAGGCCCGCACACCGCAGAGCGACAGCGGCATCGACCGGCAGAATCCTTGCATCGAAGGCCGGCATGACGTGGCGCTTGAGCCAGCTACGCAAGACTTTGCCTTGTACCGGGTCGCGCCGCTCCATCCGCAATACACCGGTTTCGAGCTCCTTCAAGGTGATGGCAGAGATAAACATACGCGGTGCAATGACTGTTCTGGCCCAGGCCACAACGTTCTTGTCAGCCTGGGGTTTGCGCAGTTCGGAAATCACATGGGTATCGAGTAAATACATTCAGGACAGATCCACAGGGCGGTGGGTAATCACGGCACGATCGGTTTCGAACTCGATGTCAGCCGATTCAGGCATTAGCAAGAGGTCGACAATGCTGGCGTGGGTGCCGGTCAATTTTTGGTATTCCTCAATGCTTAGCAGTACGTGGGCAGGCTTGCCACGGTCGGTGATAATTACCGGGCCCTGGCGAGTGGCTTTTTTGGCACTACTTGTGTCCTGGTTGAATTCGCGGTTGGAAATGGTGGTGATGGCCAATAGGACGGTTTCCCTCAAAAAAGATATGTAGCAACGTTGCTACTCTTCGAGGCAGTCAGCAAACATAAAACACTTCACTTCAACACCGTCTGTCGCAAGTGGCCTGGATAAAAAACGGCCCCGCCAATTCTCATGGGCGGGGCCGTTTTTTGTTTCAGGCGTCGGTTTTACTCAGCATTGCTTTCCGGTGCTTTTTCACCGTGGGACAGGCTGTAAACGTATGCCGCCAGCAGGTGCACCTTGTCGTTACCCTGCAGTTGTTCCTGCGCAGGCATCTGGCCCTGACGGCCGTAACGGATGGTCTGCTGCAGTTGCGCGAAGCTCGAGCCGTAGATGAACGCGCCCGGGTGGGTCAGGTCAGGCGCGCCCATGGCAGGGGTGCCTTTACCGGCCGGACCGTGGCAGGCCACGCAGTTGGCAGCGAACAGTTTGCCGCCGTTTTCCGGGTCAGCCTTGGCCTCTTCCGGCAGTTTGCGGCCATCCAGTTTGGTCACGACGAACGCAGCTACGTCGGCAACGCCTTGCTCGCCAATCACTTCAGCCCAGGCCGGCATCACGGCGTGACGACCGCCCATGATGGTGGTCTTGATGGTTTCCGGCTCGCCGCCCCAGCGCCAGTCGGCGTCGGTCAGGTTCGGGAAACCGTAAGCGCCCTTGGCATCGGAACCGTGGCACACCGAGCAGTTGGAGGCGAACAGACGGCCACCCATCTTCAGTGCTTGCGGATCCTTGGCGACTTCTTCGATGGGCATCGCGGCGAACTTGGCGAAGATCGGACCGAACTTGGCGTCCGAACGGGCCATTTCCTTTTCCCATTCGTGAACGCCGGTCCAGCCGGTCTGGCCGTTGGCGAACGCGGTCTGCTTGTCGTTATCGAGGTAGTTGTAGCCCGGCAGCAGGCCTTTCCAGTTGCCCAGGCCCGGATAAAGCACCAGGTAACCCAAGGCAAAAATGATGGTGCCGACGAACAGCATGAACCACCATTTCGGCAGTGGGTTGTCGTACTCCTCGATCCCGTCGAAGGAGTGCCCGACCGTCTCGTCCGTCTGCTCGCTGCGCTGGCCCTTGCGGGTCGACAGCAACAGCCAGGTCAGGGCGAAGATCGTACCGAGACTGAGGACTGTGACGTACAGACTCCAGAATGTAGTCATTCTTTGTTACTCCTAGAAGCTTGCTCGACGTGCTTGATGGCTTCGGGATCATCCGCAAAAGGCAACAAGGTCGCGTCTTCAAACTCCGACTTGCGCTTGGGGCTGAACACCCACAGCGCCAGACCGATGAAGGCCACCATCACGACAACGGTGCCCAGGCCACGAATCATCCCGATATCCATCTAATTCACCGTTTGCTTTTGATGATGGTGCCCAGGCCTTGCAGATAGGCCACCAGCGCGTCCATTTCGGTTTTGCCCTTCACGGCAGCCTGTGCACCGGCAATGTCTTCGTCGGTGTAAGGGACGCCGAGCGTGCGCAAGACTTCCATTTTTTTGGCCGTCTCTTTGCCGTCGAGCTTGTTTTCCACGAGGAACGGGTAAGCCGGCATTTTCGACTCAGGCACCACGTTGCGCGGGTTGTACAAGTGCGCACGGTGCCAGTCATCGGAGTAACGACCGCCGACGCGAGCCAGGTCCGGACCGGTACGCTTGGAACCCCACAGGAACGGGTGATCCCAGACGCTTTCACCGGCAACCGAGTAGTGGCCATAGCGTTCGGTTTCGGCGCGGAACGGACGGATCATCTGCGAGTGGCAGCCGACACAACCGTTGGCGATGTAAACGTCGCGGCCTTCCAGTTCCAGGGCCGGGCGCGGCTTCATGCCTTCGACCGGCTTGTTGGTGACGTCCTGGAAAAACAGCGGAACGATTTGGGTCAGGCCGCCAACGCTGACGGCGATGACCATGAAGAAAGCCAGCAGGCCAATATTCTTCTCGACAGCTTCATGCTTCATCAGTGAGCTCCAACGACAGCGATCTGGGCAGCGGCTTCAGCTTCAACCGGGTTCGAGGCGCGCACAGTGCGCCAGACGTTGTAAGCCATCAGGAACATGCCGCTGGCGAAGAATGCACCGCCCAAGGCGCGGACGATGTAGCCCGGGTGGCTGGCTTGCAGCGCTTCAACGAACGAGTAGGTGAGGGTGCCGTCGTCGTTGATTGCACGCCACATCAGGCCCTGAGTGATGCCGTTGACCCACATCGAAGCGATGTAGAGCACGGTGCCGATCGTCGCGAGCCAGAAGTGCGCGTTGATCAGGCCGACGCTGTGCATCTGCGCACGACCGAACAGGCGCGGGATCATGTGGTAGATCGCGCCGATCGAGATCATCGCAACCCAGCCCAAAGCACCGGCGTGAACGTGGCCGATGGTCCAGTCGGTGTAGTGCGAGAGCGAGTTGACGGTCTTGATCGCCATCATCGGCCCTTCAAAGGTCGACATGCCGTAGAACGCCAGGGAGACCACGAGGAAACGCAGGATGGGATCGGTGCGCAGCTTATGCCAGGCGCCCGAGAGGGTCATCATGCCGTTGATCATGCCGCCCCAGCTTGGCGCCAGGAGAATGATCGACATCGCCATGCCCAGCGATTGTGCCCAATCCGGCAGGGCGGTGTAGTGCAGGTGGTGCGGGCCGGCCCAGATGTACAGAGTGATCAGCGCCCAAAAGTGCACGATCGACAGGCGATACGAGTAGATCGGACGTTCGGCCTGTTTCGGCACGAAGTAATACATCATCCCGAGGAAACCGGTGGTCAGGAAGAAGCCCACCGCATTGTGGCCGTACCACCACTGGATCATCGCATCCGTCGCGCCCGAGTAGGCGGAGTAGGACTTGAACAGGTTCACCGGCAGCGACATGTGGTTGACGATGTGCAGCATCGCGGTCACGACGATGAACGCGCCGTAGAACCAGTTACCGACATAGATGTGCTTGGTTTTGCGCTTGGTGATGGTGCCGAAGAACACCAGACCGTAGGTGACCCAGACAATGGCCAGCAAAATGGCGATCGGCCATTCCAGTTCCGCGTATTCCTTGGTGGTGGTGTAACCCAGCGGCAAGGTAATGATCGCGCCGACGATGACCGCTTGCCAGCCCCAGAAGGTGAAGGCGGCGAGGCTGTCGGAGATCAGTCGCGTCTGGCAGGTTCGCTGCACGACATAGTAGGAAGTGGCAAACAGTGCACAACCACCGAAGGCGAAAATCACCAGGTTTGTGTGCAACGGGCGCAGGCGTCCAAAGCTCGTCCACGGCAGACCGAAGTTCAACTCCGGCCAGACCAGTTGCGAGGCGATGAAGACACCGAGCCCCATGCCAAGGATCCCCCAGACCACCGTCATGATGGCGAACTGGCGGACTACCTTATAGTTATAAGCAGTCGGACTGATTGCTGTGCTCATTCTAAGGTTCCACGGTTTTGGTGTTTTATTAGGATTAAAATCGGTCGCAAGTATGCAGAGAGCAAGGGGTCAATGCAACGCGCCATGACCTGAGTCAATGCTTTCCAACGCTGATTCTGCGGCCTTTCCATGCGCCACGTAAGGACAAAATTGGCCTCTGACAAAATGTCGCAGCGAATGAAATAAGCGAGGGGTTCAGGTCACGCGTGACGAGGGATGTTCGAACGGCCAGTTCGGGTGATGAATGGCAATCGGCGCGACAGCCGGTATCTACCGGCCTTTGCGGCGAATCTGTCAGCCAATTCATCGAACACATCGCTTGGGGTCGACCTGAAACCGGCACAAGCCAGTCCGCATCGAGCAAGCGTAGACCCGAATCCGGGGAACCGAAAGGAGAGGCTGCCAAGGGGTGCGACAATGCGTCGCAAAGGGGCGGGAAACTGCCGCACGGTAAATCGTGCGGCAGAGGTGTGTGCAATGACTATTTGGTGTTGTCTTCAGTAACAAGCTTTTCTGTATTCAATCCGTGGCTAAGGCTGTACACATAAGCCGCGAGCAATTGCACTTTATCGTTCCCCAGCAGTTCGTTCTGTGCTGGCATGTGGCCTTGACGACCATGGCGAATGGTCTGCTCGAGTTGAGTCAGGCTGGTGCCATAGATAAATCCGGCCGGGTGCGTCAGATTCGGCGCCCCCATGGCTTCAGTGCCGTGGCCGGTTGCCCCATGACAGGCTACGCAAGTGGTGTTGAACGCTTGCTGTCCGGCTTGCAGGTCAGCCTTGTTGTCCGCAGGCAGTGGCAGGCCGGCCAGTTCGTGACGGACGTAGGCAGCAACATTCTTCACCCCGGCTTCACCGAGTACTTCGCCCCAGGCTGGCATCGCCGCCATCCGGCCACCCATGATGGTGGTCTTGATGGTGTCGGCATCACCGCCCCAGCGCCAGTCGCTGTCGGCGAGGTTAGGGAAGCCGAACGCGCCTTTGGCGTCCGAGCCGTGGCACACCGAGCAGTTGGAAGCGAAGAGGCGGCCACCCATTTTTAGCGCCTGCGGATCCTTCGCCACTTCTTCCACCGGCATGGCGGCGAACTTGGCGAAAATCGGCCCGAATTTGGCGTCGGCCTTGTCCATCTCCTTTTCCCATTCGTGGACGCCGGTCCAGCCGTCCTCGTAACCCGGCAGGATGCCTTTCCAGTTGCCCAGGCCCGGATACAGAATCAGGTAGCCCACGGCAAACACCAGCGTGCCGGCGAAGAGCATGAACCACCACTGCGGCAGCGGGTTGTCGTACTCCTCGATGCCGTCGAAGCTGTGGCCCATGGTCTGGTCGACGCTGCCCTTGGTCTCGCCCCGGCGGGTGCCGATCAGCAACCACGTCAGGCCGATCAGGCTGCCGATGGTCAGTACGCAGATCCACGTACTCCAGAAGGTGGTCATGGCCGGGTACTCCTTGGTTCAGGTGCGTGGGTTGTTTCAAATGCTGGCGTAGTTTCGGGCTGTGGCTCGTCGGCGAACGGCAGCAGACGTGCTTCGGCGAACTCCGGGGTGCGCTTGCGGTTAAACACCCACAAGGTCAAACCGACGAACGCTACAAACACGACAACAGTGCCTAAACCACGGATCAGCCCTGCGCTCATTTCAAAGACCATCGTGCTCACCTCTTGCTCTTGATCGCAGTGCCAAGCACTTGCAGGTAGGCGACGAGGGCGTCCATTTCGGTCTTGCCCTTGAGGCTGGCCACCGCGCCGGCGATATCGTCGTCGGTGTAAGGGACGCCGAGAGTGCGCATGGTCTTGAGCTTGGTTTCGGTGTGGCTGCTGTCGACCGCTTGCGTGACCAGCCATGGATAGGCCGGCATCTTCGATTCCGGTACGACGTTGCGCGGGTTGTACAAATGCGCGCGGTGCCAGTCATCCGAGTAGCGCGCGCCGACCCGTGCCAGATCCGGCCCGGTACGTTTCGAGCCCCAGAGAAACGGGTGATCCCAGACGCTCTCACCGGCCACCGAGTAGTGCCCGTAACGTTCGGTTTCGGCGCGGAACGGGCGGATCATCTGCGAGTGGCAGCCGACGCAACCTTCACGGATATAGATGTCGCGGCCTTCCAGTTGCAGCGCGGTATAAGGCTTCATGCCTTCGACCGGTTTATTGGTGACGTCCTGGAAGAACAGCGGGACGATCTGGGTCAGGCCGCCGATGCTCACGGCGAGCACCATGAGCAACATCAGCAGGCCGACGTTCTTTTCAATCGTTTCGTGTTTCATGGCGGACTCCTCAGGCCATCTGCGCGGCAGCGACGACGTCAGCAGGCTGCGAGGCCCGCACGGTGCGCCAGGTGTTGTAAGCCATCAGGAACATGCCGCTGAGGAAGATCGCCCCGCCAATCAGCCGCACGATGAAGCCAGGGTG
Organism: Pseudomonas sp. PB106; assembly: GCF_009764645.1. Lineage (GTDB taxonomy): Bacteria > Pseudomonadota > Gammaproteobacteria > Pseudomonadales > Pseudomonadaceae > Aquipseudomonas. Next base: position 3,034 of record NZ_RWIM01000158.1, on the reverse strand, counting down.
GCTGGCCACCAGTGTTTCGACGAAGGAGTAAGTCAGCGTGCCGTCCTCGTTGATCGCGCGCCACATCAGGCCCTGGGCGATGCCGTTGACCCACATCGAGGCGATGTAGAGCACGGTGCCGATGGTCGCGAGCCAGAAGTGCGCGTTGATCAGGCCGATGCTGTGCATCTGCGCTTTGCCGAAGATTTTCGGGATCATGTGGTACAGCGCGCCGATCGAGATCATCGCCACCCAACCGAGGGCGCCGGCGTGGACGTGGCCGATGGTCCAGTCGGTGTAGTGGGAGAGGGCGTTGACCGTTTTGATCGCCATCATCGGACCTTCGAAGGTCGACATGCCGTAGAACGCCAGCGAGACCACGAGGAAGCGCAGGATCGGGTCGCTGCGCAACTTATGCCAGGCGCCCGAGAGGGTCATCATGCCGTTGATCATGCCGCCCCAGCTCGGTGCCAGCAGAATCAGCGACATCACCATGCCCAGCGACTGCGCCCAATCCGGCAGCGCGGTGTAGTGCAAGTGGTGCGGGCCGGCCCAGATGTACAGGGTGATCAGCGCCCAGAAGTGCACGATCGACAGACGATACGAATACACCGGACGCTCGGCCTGTTTCGGCACGAAGTAGTACATCATCCCGAGGAAACCGGCGGTGAGGAAAAAGCCTACGGCGTTATGGCCGTACCACCATTGCACCATCGCGTCGGTTGCACCGGCGTACACCGAGTAGGACTTGGTGAAACTCACCGGCAACTCAAGGTTGTTAACGATGTGCAGAATCGCCACGGTGATGATGAACGCGCCGAAGAACCAGTTGCCCACATAAATGTGCTTGGTCTTGCGCTGTATGATCGTGCCGAAGAACACGATGGCGTAGGCGACCCAGACGATGGTGATCAGGATGTCGATCGGCCATTCCAGCTCGGCGTATTCCTTGGAACTGGTGTAACCCAGTGGCAGGCTGATCGCCGCCAGCAGGATCACCAGTTGCCAGCCCCAGAAGCAGAACGCGGCGATTTGTGGTGCAAACAGTTGAGTCTGGCAGGTGCGTTGCACCGAGTAGAACGAACTGGCGAACAGCGCACAGCCACCGAACGCGAAGATCACCGCGTTAGTGTGCAGCGGGCGCAGACGGCCGAAACTGGTCCAGGGCAAATTGAAGTTGAGTTCGGGCCAGACCAATTGGGCCGCGAGAAAAACCCCGAGCCCCATGCCGACGATGCCCCACACCACCGTCATAATGGCGAATTGGCGGACCACCTTGTAGTTGTAGGCGGTACTGATAGAAGTGTTCATGGTTCCCCATCCACGGTTCAGCCGAAGTGAGCGCGCGCAAAAGACGCGGCGAATCCTTCGTCTGGAGTTATAGGCAGACTAAAAGCGAGGCAAGCATGGACAAACAGCACAAGGCCAGTATTGACGGGGATCAATGGGCGCAGTGCCTGCGGGATCATGGATGGCTTTGGGATGCCGCCAATGGTGAATCTTCGGCGACGTTGATCCTTGCCCACGGTGCCGGTGCGCCGATGGACAGTGACTGGATGAACGATATGGCTGGGCGCCTTGCTGCTCTGGGTGTGAACGTGTTGCGGTTTGAGTTTGCGTATATGGCGCAGCGGCGGGTGGACGGGGTGAAGCGGCCACCGAATCCAGCGGCGAAATTGCAGGAGCGTTGGCGTGAGGTATATGCCGAGGTGCGGCGTCATGTCGCTGGGGTTTTGGCCATTGGCGGGAAGTCGATGGGGGGGCGGATGGCCAGTCTTTTGGCTGACGAATTGGGTGCCGATGCCCTGGTGTGTCTGGGGTATCCGTTTTATGCGGTGGGGAAGCCGGAGAAGCCTCGGGTTGAGCATTTGGCTGGGTTGCAGACGCGGACGTTGATTGTGCAGGGGGAGCGGGATGCGCTTGGCAATCGTGAAGCCGTGGAGGCGTATGCGTTATCGCCGAGTATCAAGGTGTTTTGGCTGGTGGCCGGGGATCATGATTTGAAACCGCTCAAGGCTTCAGGTTTTACCCATGAACAGCATTTGGCCAGTGCCGCGCAGAAGTTGGCCGAGTTTCTCAAGGGTTAATCGAGATCCCGAACCGCATAAAGATCGTCTCCCTTTCCCCTTCGCCCCCTTGGGGGCGGTCCGACGTTTCGGGAGGGCTGGGGTGAGGGGGATGGATATCAGCTGCGACGTATTTCTTGAGTACATATCCATTGCTGCGGTAACGGCCACCTACGGTTTCGCCCTTACGGCGACTCACTTTTTTACAAGCGCCTAAAAAAGTAAGCAAAAAACGCTTGCTCCTACGTTCGGCCCGCTCGCTGGGGCTCGGGGTTCCTTCGCTCCGGGATCCATCCGGGCGCATCGCCTCCGGTTTGCTGCGCTGCACCTCCTCTCGATGTGTTTGGCTGCGCCAAACGGTCGCTGCGCTCCCACGCCCGGATCAATCCCTCCACTCAGCCTTCCGAAGTCGCCTGTGGATCAAAATCAAAATCAAGAGCAGCAGCCGAGCTAACGCTCATCCTGTTGAGTGGGGCGGCTGCGCCGCGATTCCATGTAGGAGCTGCCGCAGGCTGCGATCTTTTGATTCTGTTTTTGTAAGAGCTGGCTTGCCAGCGATGGCGGCCTGACAGCCGACCCATCTCTTGCTGAAGCCACTGGATCCCCCCTGTAGGAGCCAGCCTGCTGGCGATGGCTATCTCTCAGACTCAGTTGTCATTGCGGATGTACCCAAATCCTTGTGGGAGCTGGCTTGCCAGCGATGGCTTTTTGTCAGGCGGTGGGGGTCTTTTTGACTGAGTACATATCCGTTTCTGCGGTAACGGCTGCTTAGGGTTTCGCCCTTACGGCGACTCACTTTTTTACAAGCGCCAAAAAAAGTAAGCAAAAAACGCTTGCTCCTACGTGCGGCCCGCTCGCTGGGGCTCGGGGTTCCTTCGCTGCGGGATCGATCCGGGCGCAGCGCCTACGGTTTGCTTCGCTGCACCTCCTCTCGCTGTGTTTGGCTGCGCCAAACGGTCGCTGCGCTCCCACGCCCGGATCAATCCCTC